>NZ_WNKS01000002.1 GCF_009720655.1 Rhodoblastus acidophilus
CTCGCAACGGATTCAGACCCTTGCCAGTTTCGCCGATAACCGCGGCGGGCGCCATGTGCGGTCGTCGTACCGGTAACGAAGTTCCTGCTGCATCAGCCGCTCAACCGCCAGGCCGCGACCTACGCCCGCGAAGGCATCGAGATCGACACTTCCACGCTCGCTGATTGGGTCGGCGGCTGTGTGGTCACGCTCGATCCGATCCTGATTGCGCTGAAAGCCCACGTTCTGCGCGGCGCACGCATCCATGCCGATGACACCACGGTTCCGGTGCTGGCCAAAGGCAAGACCGCGACCGGCCGGCTATGGACCTACGTCCGCGACGACCGGCCGTTCGGCGGCAAGGACCCGCCGGCGGCTTTCTTCGAATACTCGCGCAACCGCGCCGGCGAACACCCGCAACAGCATCTCGCCGGTTGGAGCGGGATCATGCAGGCCGACGCCTATAACGGCTACAACCCGCTTTACGAGGCGGCGCGCAAGCCCGCGCCCATCAGGGAGGCCGCCTGTTGGGCCCATTGGCGGCGCAAACTGTTCGACCACGCCAAAACGGGCAAGGCGCCGATCGCGGTCGAGGCGGTGCGCCGCATGGACCAGATCTTCGCCTGCGAGCGGACGGTCACCGGCAAGCCTCCCCATGAGCGCATCGCCGTGCGAAAGGAGACCATCGCGCCGCTCGTCGAGGACTTGCGCGTCTGGCTGACCGAGCAACGCGCGAAGCTGTCGGCCAAGACCGATCTCGCCAAGGACATCAATTACGGCCTGTCGCGATGGGTCGAGTTTACGCGTTTCCTTGACTTCTGGAAGGCGCTGGAGGAAGCCTTTCCGACGACGCGGCATCAGCGATGCTGGTTTCACAAATCAGGAAATGTTCTCAACAAATTGCCGAAGTCGTTTCAGCCGGCGGCGCATCAGGATCTGCGCGAAATCTGGCTATCGCCCAGCCGCGCGAAGGCCGAGGCGGCGATGGAGACCTTCGCCGAGAAATATGCGCCGAAGTACAATGACGCCGTCAAATGCCTGCTGAAGGATCGCGACGCGCTGCTGGCGTTTTTCGACTTTCCTGCAGAGCACTGGGCGCATCTGCGCACCACAAATCCTATTGAAAGCGTATTTTCAACGGTGCGGCATCGCACCATTCGCACGAAAGGCGCTTTATCGCCGGATACCGCGCGGCTGATGGTCTTCAAGCTTGTGACGGCGGCGTCGAAGAACTGGCGTCGACTGCAAGGCCAAAATCAGTTGCCGAAAATCATCAGCGGCGTAAAGTTCTGTGATGGAATCGAAGCCGCGTCCGAAACCAAATCCGCCGCTTGATTCACGCCGTCACCCAGATTTCAGCATAGCTCCCAATAGGAAGACGTCCATGGCGCATATTCCCGACGGCTTGCTTTCCGCTCCGGTCCTCATCGGCGGCGCGGTTCTGACCGTTGGCGGCCTGGCGCTGGATCTGCAGCGTCTGGACGAGTCCGAAATCCCCAAGACGGCGATCCTGGCTTCGACCTTCTTCGTCGCCTCGCTGGTCGCCGTTCCCGTAGGGCCGTCGAGCGTGCATCTGCTGCTGTCCGGCCTGATGGGGCTTGTGCTGGGCCTGCGCGCCATTCCCGCCGTCTTCGTCGGGCTGTTGCTCCAGGCCGTCCTGTTCGGCTTCGGCGGCCTGACGTCGCTGGGCGTCGATCTCGTCAACATCGCCTTTCCCGGCGTGGCCGCCGCGCTGCTGGCGCGGCTCCTGCTGGCCAAGGCGCACGGTCTTGGCGCCGCGGCGATCGGCGCCGGCGTCGCCGCCTTCACCGCCTTCACCGTTGTGGGAACGGCCGCTTGCGTGTCAGCGGCGCTGGCGCTGTCCTCGGCGGATTATCTGCCGAGCCTGCGCGTGATCGCTCTGACTTACATTCCGTTGGCGCTGGTCGAGGCGGTGATCACCGGTTTCGTCATCGCCTATCTCAAGCGCGTGAAACCGGAAAGCCTTGGCTTGACCGCTCAGCCGGAGGGCGCGGCGTGAAACGGGTTTTTCCGGTTTGCGCTTTGCTGCTCGCGCTGGCGGCGCCCGACCCCGCCTGCGCGCATCACCTAAAACTGTTCCTCACCGTCGAGGACGGCGCGCTCGGCGGCTACGCCTTTTTTGTCGGCGGCGGTCGGCCGGAAGGGTCCACGGTCATCGTCAAGGACAGCGGCGGCCATGAAATCTACCGCGGCAAGACCGACGACCACGGCGCCTTCCGCTGGACGCCGCCCGTCGCCGCGGATTATGCGGTGACGGTCGATGCGGGCGACGGCCATTGGGTCGAGGGTTTCTTGGCGGCCGACAGATTAGGCGCTCCCGCCGCAACGCCAACGCCCGCGACCGCTCTGCCGACCCCGAGCGCGCCCAAGCCGGACGCCAGCGCCTGCGCGCAACCCGATTCCGCCGCCCTGGCGAGCCTGGTCGAGGCGCAGGTGGACAGAGCCGTGGCGCGCCAGCTGCGCCCGCTGATCGAATCCTATACGCTTGCCGAGGGCCGGGTGCGGCTGAACGATGTCATGGGCGGGATCGGCATGATCGTGGGTTTGGCGGGCATGGGGCTCTGGGGTCTGGCGCGCCGCCGCAAGGCCTCCGACCGTGACTGAAACGCTCTATTGCCGCGACGAGGCGGATGCGCGCCCCCGGCTGGACCGTTTTGACGCGCGCACGAGGATCGTGACGGCGTTGGCCCTGATCGTCGCCGCCTTGGTCGTGCGCTCGCCATTTGTCTTGATGGCCGGCCTCGCAGGGCTTGTGGCGTTCGCGTGGTTTTGCGAGCTGCGCGCCAAGGAAATCGCCGGACGTCTCCTCCATGCCGAAGGATTTTTACTGGTCCTGTTGATCCTGCTGCCGCTGACCGTTCCCGGTCCCGCCGCTTTGTCGCTCGGCCCCGTAGAGCTTTCCGCCCCCGGTCTCGATCGCGCGCTCAAAATCTTTTTGCGCGTAAACTTTTCGGCGCTGGCGGTGCTGATCCTGCTGGCCGGGATGGAGCCGGTGCGGTTCGGACATGCTCTGGCGGGGCTGGGCGTCCCGGAAAAACTCGCGCATCTGCTGCTGTTCGCCGCGCGCTGGGTGGCTCTGATCAAGGAAGAGGGTTTACGCCTTCACGACGCAATGCGCGCGCGCGCGTTCAAGGCGTCCACCTCGCTGCACACGTTTCGCACGCTCGGCTTTTTTTGCGGCCAGTTGCTGGTGCGCGCCCTGGAGCGCGCCGAGCGGATTGACGAAGCCATGCGCTGCCGGGGTTTTGCCGGGCGTTTCGTCCTCGCCGCCGAGGAGCGGCCGGGCCGCAGCGACGGCCTTTTCGCCGCCGGCGCCGCCGTCGCGATCATCGCAGCCGTTGCGCTGGACCGGCTGACATGAGCCTGCTGTTTAAGCTCGACTCGATCTGCGTCTCACGCGGCGGTCGCCTCGTGCTCAATGAGGCGTCGATGGAGCTAGCCGCCGGCGAGCGGCTCGCCATCGCCGGCGCCAATGGCGCGGGCAAGACGACGCTGTTGCGCACGCTGGTGGGGCTGGAAAAACCAAGCGCGGGACGTTTGAACGCCTTCGGCCAAGAATGCCGCGTCGAAAAAGACTTTCGCGCCGTGCGCGCCCGCGCGGGGTTTTTGTTCCAGGATCCCGACGACCAGTTGTTTTCGCCGACCGTGATCGAGGATGTCGCGTTCGGGCCGCTCAACCTTGGCCTCTCGCAGCTGGACGCCCTGCGCCGCGCCGAGGACACACTGGCCAGCCTGGGCCTGACCCCTTTGTCGCGGCGCATCACCCATCGCTTGTCCGGCGGCGAGAAGCGCCTCGTCGCGCTGGCGAGCGTCATGGCGATGCGCCCCGACATCCTGCTGCTCGACGAACCCACCAACGCGCTGGACGAAGCCCACCGCGCCAGGCTGATCGAAATTTTGGCGGCGCTCGACGTGGCCATGGTCATCGTCAGCCACGACCAGGATTTTCTGGCGCGGCTGACCACCCGCGCTTTGTTACTGGCGGAGGGACGACTCGGACGCACGGTGCTGCACCGGCACGTCCACACCCACGATCATCTGCACATCCACGGCGCCGACGACGATCACGTCCATCCGCACGCCAAGGCGACCTGAGGGCGTCAGCCCGCCTCGCGCACATGGGCGTGGCTGTGCGGATGGGAATGCGCGCCGCCATGGGGATGGCTCTCGTTCGAAACATCGACGGGTATGACCATCAGCTGTCCGTGACGCACGCCGCGCTCGGCGATCACATGTTCGGCGAAATGCCGGACTTCGCCGCTTCCGCCGCGTAAAACCGCGACCTCCAGACAGGAATCGTGATCGAGATGGACGTGCAGCGTCGTCACGGACAAGTCGTGGTGATCATGCTGCGCGTTGGCCAGCCGTTTCGCCAGCGCCCGGGTTTCGTGATCATAGACATAGACCAGGGCGGCGACGCAGGCGCCCTTGGCGTGTTCGGCGGACCACTGGCTCAGACCGGCGCGGGCGAGGTCGCGCAGGGTTTCCGAGCGGTTCTGATAGCCCTTTTCACGCTGGAACCGGTCGAGTTCCTCGACAAGATCGTCATCGAGCGTCACCGTAATCCTCTGCATGCCTGTCTCCTGCCCCTGTTCTCAGGACAGGTTAAAGCATGCGTTCGACGCGGGTAAGCGTTCACGCACGTCGCGTCACACATTTCCAAACGAAGAAGAGCCGATGGCCTTTCGGCGGGCGCTCGTCTGACCAAGGCTCAGAAATTCATAGTCGTGCGCACGCCGAACACGGCGGCGTCCTTGACGCGCGCGCCATTGACGGCGACGCCCCCGCCGGGGCTGAAGATATATTGGAAGTCCGGGCTGGATGCTCCAGCCCGGAACGATTTGCGCCTGATAGGTCAGCTCCAGCGCCGCCTCCGCTCTGCGCAACACGGCCTCGCCCGAGTCGAGATCGAAGCCGCGCGCGACATCGGAGACATGGGCATAGGCCAAGCCGACGCCAAACGCGTCGTCCGACCGCCCCGGAACGAGGCCGGAGAAGCTCAACCCGCCATCGATATAAAAATCGATGGTGTTACGATCGTTTGGCGCACCCGCGACGCGCAAGAAGAGCGCCGCGCCCTTGGCGGCGTCCTCGCCGGAGCCCAACTTCCAGATTTGCTGATCCAGAACACTATAAAAACCCCAGTCACCTTTCAGCACGGCGCCAACGCCGCTAGCGGAGAGGCTGATCGGCACGCCAAGGCGTCGTAGCGCAAATGGTTGAAGTTGCGAAAGCTCTGGAACGCGCCGACCTTGATCGACCCTGCCAGCGCCTTGTCATCCTTGCCCTGGTTGTAACGGTATTGCACTTCCTGCATGACCAGCGGCGGGTTCTGCAAAGGGAAGTTCGTTCCGTACCGGTTGCAGATCTGCGGATCCTGATCGCATTGGCCGGCGGGATTGCCGTTGAACACCGCGACGAGCACGTTGAGAGGATCGCTGTCATTGCCGAGTTTGACGCGCACGCCGGGCGTGGCGAGCGGATAGCCGAGGCCGCCGCCCGGCAAGTTGACGCCGGTGAAGGCCGGCCATCGTAGATGGCCCCTTGGCGCAGACCGCCCGAGACATTGCCGAGACCTTCGCCAATGTAGTTGAGCTGGACGAAAACGCCCTTGTCCTAGAGGTACTTTTTTGCGTCCGTGATCGGCGCCGATCCAGGGATGCTGTTGAGCAGCGACGGCAGTGCGTCCGCAGCGGGTTCGACGGGCTTGGCGTCTTCTGCGGCCAGCGCCGGCGCTGCCGCAATCAGAGCCAGCCAGCTCAGCCGAATCTTCTGTTTCGTCAGGTTCAGCCGTGCCCGCGCCATGTGCTGTTGCTCCGAAATAGCCGCCCGGCGACTGACAACGCCACCGACCGTTGTTATGAATTTTTAAGTAAACGCTCATACTGGCGCAACGCGTAATCAGTCGCTTGGCCTGAGAGTGAGCGCAAGAATATATGAACTATGTCAAAAATACGTCGCAGACGCCGGCCTCTCCGATCAAGGCCTGCGCGCGTTAAGCGGCAACAACGAGCGCCAAAGCTTCCCAAGCGTTCCACGCCGACCGGTCAAGCAACGCTTGCGTGTCTGCACGGACGTGGACAAGGGGCCTGCCTCACGCCTAGGACCGCAAGTACTCGACTTCATTGACATGAGCCGAACCCTGAAGCAAAGCAGGAGAGGTCTGGACATGCGTCCAGACGAGATGATGACGGTTCCGCGCGGGATCAGACCCGCCGGTGAAAAGGGAACGCGGTGAAAAGCCGTGGCTGTCCCCGCAACTGTAAGCGGCGAGAAATCGGTTCTGGATCGTCCGCGATCCGCCACTGGCGTGTTTCCCTCTCCTCCAGGGAAAATCGCCGGGAAGGCTGGCCGAGATTGGACCCGTAAGCCAGGAGACCTGCCGTCACAAAGGTGCGGTCAACCCGGACGGGGCGCTCCGGGCGCGCGTTTATGGAGGTGAGACATGCATATCATGGAAGGTTTCCTGCCCGTCGGCCATGCGGTCGGCTGGTTCGCGGCTTCGACGCCCTTCGTGGTCGCGGGTGGCGTTTCCCTACGCAGGATTTTGCGCAAGGCGCCCGAGACGCGGCTCAACCTGGCCGCGGCAGGCGCCTTCGCCTTCGTGCTGTCAGCCCTAAAACTGCCGAGCGTCACCGGCTCCTGCTCACATCCGACCGGCGTCGGCCTCGGCGCCGTCATTTTCGGTCCGTCGGTCATGGCCGTGCTCGGAACGATCATTCTGCTGTTCCAGGCGCTGCTGCTGGCGCATGGCGGCCTCACCACGCTCGGCGCCAATGTCTTCTCCATGGCGATTGTCGGCCCCTGGACCAGCTTCGCCATCTGGAAGGCGTTGCGCGGCCTCGGCGCCTCAATCGCCATTTCCGTTTTCTTCGCCGCGGCGTTGGGAGATATCGCGACCTATGCCACAACCGCGATGCAGCTGGCTTTTGCCTATCCCGACAGCGAAACGGGTTTTGTCGGCGCGCTGGTCAAGTTCGGCGGCATTTTCGCCGTGACGCAGATCCCGCTCGCCATCGCCGAGGGCTTGTTGACCGTGGTGGCGCTGAACGCCCTGTCGGGGCGCGCCGGCCAGGCCAATGAGGTCGCCGTTTTGTCCGGGGAGGCGCGCTGATGTCGCCCAAGGTCCGCACGATCCTGATGCTCGCCGCCGCCGCCGCGCTGATCGCGGCCCCTCTGGTCATTCCCGGCCTCGGCGGAGATTTCAAGGGCTCCGACGACAAGGCCGTCGAAGCGATCGCCGAACTGGCGCCCGGCTACAAGCCATGGTTCGAATCGCTGTGGAAGCCGCCGTCCGACGAAGTTCAAAGTCTGCTGTTTTCGCTGCAGGCCGCCATCGGGGCGGGATTTCTCGGCTATGTGATCGGGCGCCGTTCGACGCGCAAAAATGTCGCCGATCGATAGAGAGGCGCATCTCAACCGCTGGCGCCAAAAACCGCTCGTCGAGAAGCTCCTGCTCGCTCTGGGCATGATGCTGCTGGCCTTGGCGCTCAAACCCTGGCCGGCGGCGGCGCTGATTACAGCCGTGATGACGGGGGCGACGCTCATCGGCGCGCGGGTTTCGCCGCGCGTCTGGCTCGCCTGCGCGACCGCGCCGCTCGGCTTCCTGACCGTAGGCGTCGTTTCGCTGGTCCTTCGCATCGAGCTCAACGGCGTCAGCCTCGCGCCGGGCGGGATCGAGGCCGCCGGTTCCCTCGCGGCGCGGTCGGCCGCCGGCGTGACCTGCCTGCTGTTTCTCGCCCTCACCACGCCGACTTGCGACCTGCTCGCCGGCGCGCGCCGCGTCGGCGTCCCTGCGGAAATCATCGAGGTCGCTTTGCTCATGTACCGTTTCCTGTTTATCCTGGCGGACGAGGTGTCCGCGATGGATGCGGCGCAGGCCGCTCGGCTCGGCCACGCCAGCAAGGGAAGGCGCCTGCGATCTCTTGGCCTCGTCGCCGCCAATTTGTTGCCGCGCGCGCTCGACCGGGCGCGCCGAATGGAGATCGGCCTCGCCGCGCGGGGCTGGCGCGGCGAGATGCGCGTCCTGTCCGACCGGCCGGGCACGACCCTGCGCGGCGTGAGCGAGGTCGCGGCCGTGCTGTGCGCTACGGCGTTTTTGGGGATTTTCGCATGAGCGCGCTTCTGGAGGCGCGGAGCCTCACATATGCCTATCCCGGCGGCGTTCTCGCGCTTGCGGGCCTCGACCTGTCGGTGTCCCGGGGGCGCAAGCTGGGGATTCTCGGTCCCAACGGCGCCGGCAAAACCACCTTGCTCCTGCATCTCAACGGCACTCTGCGGCCCGCCTCCGGCGAAATCCGTTTCGACGGGCGGACGGTTGGTTACGGGCGCGAGGCGCTAATCGCGTGGCGGCGGCGCGTCGGCCTCGTTCTTCAGGACGCCGATGACCAGCTTTTCGCGGCGAGCGTCGCGGAGGATGTTTCGTTCGGTCCGCTCAACCTCGGGCTGACCGATGAGGAAACGCGCCAGCGCGTGAGGGAAGCGCTTGCGGCGCTGGAGATCGCGGATTTGGCAGATCGTCCGACCCATATGCTGTCGTTTGGACAGAAAAAGCGCGCGGCCATCGCTGGCGCGATCGCCATGCGCCCCGAGATCCTGCTGCTTGACGAACCGACCGCCGGACTCGATCGCCAAGGCGCGGCGCTCCTGCTCAACGAGCTGAAACGCCTGTCAGAAGCGGGAACAACCCTGGTCTTCACGACTCACAACGTCGATCTGGCCTGGGCGTTCGCGGACGAAACGGCGCTGTTCAGCGAGGGACGCGTCATTGCACAGGGAGAGACCTCTGACGTGCTCTCAAATCCCTCCGTGCTGGCTCAAGCGCAATTGCAGCCGCCGCTTCTCGTCCGTCTGGGCATGGTGTTAAGAGACAAGGGCTTGCTTCAAGGAGAGGCTGGCCTGCCGCGCGACGAGGCGCAGCTGTTGGCGATGGTCGGCATCGGGCGACGCTGACCCACGACCTTGCGCAGGCTGACGTTCTGCGCGCCAGCCCCGGATGCGTGATCAGGCTGAAATCTTCCGGCACTCGTCCGCGCAGGTCTTGCAGGACTCGGCGCAATCCTTGCACTCGGCCGGATATTTCTCGCATTCCTTCTGGCACGCGGCGCAAATCTCCGCTGTTGCCTTGGCGAAAGCCGGGACCTGCGGAGAGTTCACAGCCGCCAACGCCTGAAGCGCGTCGCAGGCCGCGACGACCTGGTATGCGGTGTTGACGCAACCGGTCATGGAATAATCCTTCATCGCCATGCCGATGCAATGGCGCAAGCATTCGTTGGCGGTCACGACGCAATGGCCGCAACTCTCCCGCAAGACCTGTATTTTGACGAATACATGGAATTCTCCATTTCATTTCTGCGAGGGCCGTCTGGTCGGCGCCGGCGGGTTCGATTGACGGATTGATCCGGGGCAATTAACACCGTTACCGTACTGGATCCGGAACAGGGCCTGTGATGGCCAATTTGCGCAATTTGAAGTGGAAAACGATGATCGCGGCGCTCTACGTCGTGACCGCCCTTCTGCTTGGTTTCGCACATGCCCATTCAAGCGCCACTCCGTCATTTCGAGTTGTGGCCACGCTCAGTCTGCCCGGTGGAGCGGCGGTTCCGATTTGTGGCGGGAGCCCATCGGATCGCGACGGTTCGAAGGCTCCAGCGCATACGGGTTCGGGTGTGTGCGACGCCTGCATGCTGACCGCCGCGCCCGGCGCGATACCTGAACCGCCATCTCTTACGACCGCGCCTGATCGCTTCGTGAGGCTGACGATCAGCCGCAACCTTGCGACCACAGCGAAGAGTTTCGCGCTCTCCCCACAATCCCGCGGGCCTCCGCAAGCCTGACCGACGGAGCCGACGCCGCGCCGCGGCGTTTTTTCGCGCGCTCGCCGCGCCCGTTCGCTCGTGGGATTGTCATGCCTATTGTGGAAACATGTTCGCTTGCCGGCGATCGCTCGCCCGGCCTCGCTTTGCTTGATGCACACAACGCGCAACTCTTCATCGCGCCAAGTCCATTCGCGCGAGAAACCGCCGCCCTTGCCGCGCCGCCGCCGGTTGGAAGCCGACAGCTGGCCCCGCGCGAAAAGCTTTTCGCGCAGGGCGACGCCGCCGAACAGGTCTTCGACGTCGTCGAGGGATCGGCGATGATCCTGCGCGAATTGTCTCGTGGACAGCGACAGATCGTTGACATCGCCGGCCCCGGGCGCGTCGTCGGGTTCTGCGTCGGCGAGCGCCACGACTGCACGGCCGTGACGCTCACGTCCTGTGTCGTTCGGGCGCGGGCGCGCCAACCCGGCGCCGAAGATGTCTACATGCTCGCGGAAATCCAGCGCCTGCGCGATCTCGCCGCGCTCTTGGGGCGCAAGACGGCGATGGAGCGGCTGGCGACCTTTTTGATGGAGATGATCGGCGACGATTTCGACTTCGACAAACCGCTCGATTTTCCTGTCTGCCGTCAGGAAATCGCCGACTACCTCGGTCTTGTCATTGAAACAGTTAGCCGCAATTTCGTTGCGCTGAGACGGCGCGGCGTCATCGAGCCGGCCAGTCGGGAGAGTGTCTATATCCTTGATTCCTGTGCGCTGAGCCTGATCGCGGCGGGTCTTGCGCGCGACTGAGCGCGCTGGTTTGCCGGGGCGATGAGAGGCGCGAAGGGGCGTTCGGCCCACGAGTCCGGCAAAATTGTCACATCGTTCGGGAATCGCGCCCTAAATGCTTCCCGCTTGATCCGAGGCGTGGACCTTGATCCCGGTCAAATGTTAACGCTTGTTTAAATTCGGGGCGGTGGCATGAGCCTGCGGCGGACCCTGGCGGTCCTTCCAATCTTTCTAGCGGCGTTGCTGGTGCAGATTTATGCGCCGGTGGGGTCGAGTCTGGCCATCGGTCGGGCGCAGAAGGCGGAAGTGGAGGTCGCTCCGCCTTGCTCCATGCACGCGCATCACGCGTCGGAATCGAAACGCGCGTCGCATCCGCCTGGCGCGGCCTGCGGTCTTTGCGAATTCGTGTTCTCCGGCGCGGCGGCGGTCGGCTACGCCGTTCCGGCTGTCGTCGTCCGCCCCGCCGATTTTCACCGCATCGCCTGGTTCCTCCCAGCCGGGCGCGTCGTGACGCCGGCGCGCGGCGGGTCCACGCAGGCTCGCGCGCCGCCGATCGCAGGCTGACCTCCCTTTTTCGCGATCACCGGGCGCGCGAAACGCGCGCGCCTGCCTTCCGTCAGCTTGTGAAAGCCTGAACTCATGACCCGTCTTCCCACCCTGCTGCTCGCGGGCGTGTCGCTGCTGCCTGTCGCGGCGCACGCGCAAGTCCTGCCCGACGTCAATGTCGCGTCCGACCGCCTCGGCGCGCCGCTGGCCGCGCCGTCCGCCGCCGCGCCTCCGGCGGCTCTGTCCAGACCCGCCGCCCTCGTCACGTCGCGCGAAATCGCCAATTTCACGCCGCGCACCAACGACACCGCGGAAATTCTCAGCAATATCGCGGGCGTGAGCGTCTATCAGGCCGGCGGCGTCTCCAGCCTGCCGGTGATCCACGGCCTCAACGACGACCGCAACACGGTCGTGCTCGGCGGCGTGCCGATTTCATCGGCTTGCGCCAATCACATGAACCCGCCGCTCTCCTATGTCGATCCCAGCGCGATTGGGCAGGTCGAGGTTTTTACGGTCAACACGCCCGTGAGCAAGGGCGGCGACGCCATCGGCGGCGCGATCCTGGTCACGCCGCGACCGCCCGTGTTCGCCACCGCGGGCGCGCCGACGCTCAAAGGGCCGGCGGCTGAATTCGCTCCGGGCCTGCTCGTTTCGGGTTCGATTTCGGGCTCGTACCGCTCCAATGGCGACGCCTTTGGCGTTGCCGGCCACATCGACATGGCGACGGAGCATTTCGCCCTGCAATATGACGGCGCCTGGAGCAAATCCAACAATTACACGGCGGGCGGCGGCGCCACGGTCCCCTCGACGCTTTACGACGCCAACACGCACGCGGCCACCCTGTCCTATCGCAACGACGACCAGCTGATCTCGTTCCGCTATTCCCATCAGGCCATCCCCTATCAGGGTTTTCCCAATCAATGGATGGACATGATGGGAAACAACGCCAACACGTTCGATCTGTCCTGGAAGGGCGGCTTCGGCTGGGGCCGGATGGAGGCCAACGCCTATTATCACATCACCCAGCACTATATGAACAACCTCGCCGACAAGAACGGCGGCGTCAACGCCTCGCCGACCACCGGCATGCCCATGTATGTCAACGGCCAGGATTTCGGTTACAAGGTCAAGGCGGAAATCGACCTCGGTCCGACCGACCTCGCGCGCGTCGGCAACGAATTGCACATGCAGCGCATGAACGAATGGTGGCCGCCGGTTCCGGGTACGGCGCCGATGATGTGCTGCCAAACCTTCGTCAATTTGAACAACGCCCAGCGCAACGTGCTCTCCACCTATGCCGAATGGGAGCGGCGCTGGACCGGCCAATGGTCAACCTTGCTCGGCCTTCGCAACGATACGGTCTGGACGAACACCGGGGACGTCCAGGGCTATTCGATGATGTATTTGCGCGGACTCGGCGGAATCCCGGGGGGCTTTGGCAGCTCCACCTATTTTAACGCACAGGAGCACGCCAAGACGTTCGTCAATTTCGATGTGACGGCTCTGGCGCGCTATGTCCCGAGCGCGACCTCCGGCTATGAGTTCGGCTATACGCTCAAACAGCGCGCCCCCAGCATTTACGAACTTTACGCATGGTCGACCAATTCCATGGCGGCGGCGATGATCGGCTGGTTCGGCGATGGCAACGGCTATGTCGGCAATCTCAACCTCAAACCGGAAACCGCGCACACGCTGTCGGTCACCGGCCAGTGGAGCGACCCGACCCAAAAAGTCTGGAGCGCGAAGCTGACGCCCTATTACACCTACGTCCAGAATTTTATTGACGTCAACAATCTCGGTCCCAGCATGATGGGCGGCAATCTGCTGCAATTCGCCAACCACGACGCCCAACTCGCCGGTTTCGACCTGTCGGGACGGGCGCTGCTCCTGCCGGAAACCGCCATCGGCGACATTTCCGTCTCCGGCGTGGCGGGCTATGTCTACGGCCAGCGGACGGACGGTTATTATCTGTACCACATGATGCCGATTTACGGGAAAGTCGCGCTGGAGGACGCGGTGGCGATCGGCGGCGGCCGGTTGACCGGCGCCTTCGAACTCCGCGCCGTCGCCGCCAAGACGGAGGTCGAAACGCTGCGCCTGGAGCCCTCGACCCCCGGTTTTGCCGTGATGAACCTGCGCGCGGCCTATGAATGGCAAAACCTGCGCTTCGACCTGGGCGTCGAAAACCTGGCCGACAAGCTTTATTATGAGCCGCTGGGCGGCATCGCCCTCAGCAATTACATCCAGTCCAACTACACGCAGCCCTGGGGCCAGCCTCTCGCGGCGAAAGGGCGCAGCGTTTTTGGCGCCATGACCGTCAAGTTCTGAGCGCTGCTTGCGCTGCGATGGCCGAAGTAAATCTTCGGCCATCGCCAAGCTGCCTTTCTTGTCGCTGCGCGCCGGACCGCTTGATGTCCCTCACCCGCATCGCCGATCATCCGGCCAAGAAAATCGCCGATCTTCTGCCCTGGGGCGACGTCTTCCAGTCAAAGACCGCTTGACCGGACGCTTACCCTTCGCCGCACACGATGAGATTTTCTCGAACATGAAGAAGGCCGGCACCAACATATCGACGGACGATTTCGAGAACCGCGTCGGCGTCGCCACGCGCAACGGCGATCAGGACGCCAACCCGCACGTGACGCAGGCCGCGCAGGCGTGGCGCAAGAACGACTACGAGCCGTTCAAGCAGGAAGCGATCGACATGGGCGTTCTAGGTATCATTGCATGTGATGGGATGCCGTGCATGGCTTATGAATTCTGGACACCGTCGTCGCATCGGGGCCGGTCAGCGCGCCACAGCCGCCGATCGTGTTGAGGATGGCATTGTTGCGGATCACGGAATTCGGCGGAACTTCGCCGGTGAAACCGTACGCCGTGGTCCTCGTCGCCTGATTATCCAAAACGGTGTTGTTTTCGATGCGAATCCGTGGCCCAGTCGTCGCCAAGGTGAACCCGACGCCTAGCGTTCCGCCGGGGCCGGGGTTGAGGATCAGGTTCTCGGTAATTTCAAGTTCGCTGCTGGTCCCGCCGATCCTAAACCCCGGAGAGGCTGTTGCGCCGCCGACGGCCGTCGAGGAATTGCCAGAAATTTTCGACCGCTCAAGAGCATTGAGGCTAAAATCACCCAAATGCGTCCCTCGCGTGTCGTTCCCATAGCACTTGTTGCCTGTGATCGTCACGTGGTAGTGATTGTTTGTACCCCCCCTACCCACAGACGCATCAATACACGACTTACCCATACCGTATATTTCATTATTCTTAATAACGATATCGTGACTTAAATTCTGAGCTCCATTATCGTTGTATAGAGCAATACCTGAGACATACCCGTTCTTCAAGATACTGTCAGTTATGCCCGAGTTCCACACGCCTTTGTAAAAAACCCACGCTCCATCGTGGTCAATTCCCTCGATGTCGAGATGGCGCGCCCAGCAGTTATTGGTGCCTGCGGCCATTTCCGGGGAGTTATGCCCGTCGCGCATGACAATGCGTTCGAGCGTACATCCAGATACGCCGACGATATTCAACGGCCAATGCAGGACGTGCTGGATCGTAACGTCACGGACGACGACGTTTGACGCGGCAGGGCCAGAACTGATTCCTCCGGCGCTTGCCCTCGGCCAAACGGTGGCGTTTGCCCTATTTCCATCGATCACGCCGCTGCCGTCTATCGTTACGCCATCAGCGCCTGAGGCGATGTTGACAACAGTACGCATCGGCCCATCAGGGGCTTTGAGCGTGCCCTCGATCGTGAGGTGACTGGCTGACGGCAGCGACAGATTGTGAACCCGGCAGACCACACCTTTTGGGATCAACACTCGCGCGTTGCTCGCGGCGGCGGTGATGATGGCCTGCATCGCAAGCGAGTCGTCTGTCGCCCCGTCGCATTTCGGAGCAGCGTGGACGCCGTAGCCTTTCATGACATTCACGACGCGGGTCAGAGACGATGGAGCGCCGGTTGCCGCGCTCGCGCCGTCCACATCGGCGAACGAAGGGGTCGCGCACAACAGAAGCGCAAGGAAAGAAACTTTGATTTTCATGTCAGCCCCCCTGATGTGCATCTCCGCCTCAAACCGAGCTTACATTGTCCCTATGCCGCTTCGCATGATTTCATCGGGCGTCTTGTCGACGAGTATCGGTCGGCCGAGTGTATCCCTACTGGAACCGACATCGCTTAGAAAAGCGCATGAGGCGTCTGCGGAATGTCAGCTATCGCTGGTTCTGGCGGGGCTATCCACTAGGCTTCGCCTGCCGCGGAAAGCCACTGTTGCTTCAGCTCGTCCGGAATGATATCGGAACCCAAAGACTTAAATAGCTCCATGGCGCTACGGACGCCGCGCGTCGAGCTTTCGACGACGCGTCCATAAGCAAGTTTGACTTGAGGATCGCTGGCAAGAAGGCGTACTTCGTCCGCCACCAAGGCCTTCCGGCGCGCCGCACGATCATCCTGCACATAGCCTTTCTCTTCTAAAAAGACCGCACTGTTTTTCAACTCCTTCGCAAGTCTGCCTTTCAATGCGTGAGCTCCTCCAAACAAATCGCCACGATCAAACAGACGATCCCCATAACCCCTAGCCTTTTTCCAGATAAATTCTTGAACAGAACGCATATAGTAGTGATTTATCCATGCATTTGTTGCGAACGCAACATCAGAGATGCCCGGGTTTTTGGATCTCTTGTTCTCTACAGGTATCCTATGATCGTTTACTACGCGACTCGGTTTATTCATGAATCGCACGGAGTGATGACAGTATGAATGTATAAACCTGCTTGGCCGAGAGATAGTTTTGATATGCTGATTAGCTCGGGGTGCGCGAGATGTAAAACGGCTAATTGTCAGTTCATCGAACCAGGTTTGATGACCGTTTGGTCCGAAAAACATCCAATTTAAAGCTATGGCGTCGACGCTGGATTCGTCTTGCCACTCCAAGTATTTGGAAAAAGAATCAAACTTATCAAAATCGAGCATTATGAACTCGTCGGCATCAATCACAGCAGCCCATCGGAAATCGAGTGTATAAGGCTCGACAGAAAATGCGTGGCCGTAGGCTTTGAATTGAGGCCTTGATTTGCAACCTTCATTTCTTATCCACTTGATAACACCACAGCGCGCTAAAGCTTCCAGTAACGCATCGGACCCATCATTATTATCATTGCTATAAACAAAGAAATCTCTGATCCCCATGCAGCGATGCCAAGCAAGCCACTCAAGCAGATGAAGGCCTTCGTTTCGTGCGGTCATGACGATGCAGATGTCTTTTGTCGGCTCAATGCGACTGCGAGCAAGCGCATTCAATGCATAAGGAACCGAGAGCTGAGCGCCAGGATCGCAATCGATGCAATCAGATGCGCTTGAAAGTAATTCGATCGAGCTTGAATCCGTTTTCTCGTTTGCCCTTCGGCTTCGCCACTCCGCCAGTCGCGGGAGAGCGGTTTGCGCCCAGGGGTCGCGTGGATAGAGCTGGGCGAGCGCCTCCAGCATTGTATTAGAACTCAAAACAGTCTGGCTAATATGACCTAAATCTTCGATGTCGAAATTCTTATATGGTTGGGTCGCGAATAGTTTGCTGACGGCGCTATTTGGCGCCGCTAGTGCGTCGTGCAAGGCATCGATCGTTAAAGATGATCGGTTATGCCTCTGCCATTCCTCAGCGACGCCGCGGGCGAACTCGGAGATGCATTCGCTTTCGATTTCATGAAGATGGAACGTTTCCCATGCCTGGACAACGTCCCGATTGATTTCCAGCCTTGCGGGTTCGCCCGCTTTGGGCGCTATGGCTGAGAGATAACGTTCCGAAAAAAGCATTTGAAAGAAACAACGCTCATGCCCGAGCTTTGACAACCGTAAGGCGAATGCGGAGCCGCTAAAAATTCGCGGTAATACAACCAGCTCAGCCACTGGTCGCTCTGAAACCATCAAGATCAAACTCGGATCACGATCAAACACGAAGCCATACAAATCCGAGAAATCATGGGTTTTAGCCAAGTTTTCAGAGGCTCCCATCAAAACGCCGTCCGCACACCTTACCTTCACTTTGGTCTTGTGCGACGTGACGACCACATAGCAACGGCACGACCATGAAACGCTATCATAAGCAGCTGAATTCACGAGAGAAACGTCCTTGAACGATGCAAATAACAGCTCACAATGCCTTTCGCGAAACCGTGCGTCAAGCAGCTGATGAACGGGCGTTTCTCTGTCGACGGCGCGCTGATTGAAGCCTTAGCCGCCCGTGGCTGAAGTCGTCTTCTCAGCTCAATTCGGTTCGGGCGCGATGATGTTGAGCCAACACGCCCAATGGCCCTCGATCACGGCCATGATGGCGAAAACGAAGGTTTCGTCGGCCTGATCCACGAACAGCAGGGCGCTTTTGACGTCGGACGCCTGCCTTGGCGCCCCGGCGCCGAACAGCGCCCGCATCAGCAGGCCGAGATTGAATCCGGCGACATGGATCAGGTAGCGTTTGTGAACGTTTTTGCGCCCGCGCAGCCAGGCGCGGCGCATGCCGCCGCGATCGAGCACATGGGCGAAGCTGCGTTCCACCAATTCGCCGCGGCGGCGTATCGCGGCGCAGCCGACGCCCGATTTCAGCCGCGCCCGGTTGGCGCAAACGGCGGCGCGCGCCGCCTCGTCGCCATGCCAACGCAAATAGCCCTTGGCCGGCTTGGGTTCGGAGATCCGAGTCTTCCAGACGCCGTCGACAAGGTCCTTGAGTCCGTCGCGTGAATGATACCCCTTGTCGGCGATCAACTCGCAGGGGCTCTCGCGCGTCGTCGCGAGATTGATGTCCGCCAGATTTTCCGCCGCCGCCTTCAGGGGCGCGGGCAAGGTCGCCACATAGAGCGGGCGCCGCTTGCGAAGCGCGCCCATCATAGCGCCGTAGCGAGCGGCTCTCGGCGGCCACCGACGATTCTCCGGTTAAGTTCGGGTTGCGACACACCAACGCAACCGAGGAACCATCGATGACCAATAAGATGATGAACCTTCGCGCGCTCGTGGAAAAGGCCCCCGACGCCGATATCCTGCGCGAGATGATCGGCTTTGCCGCCAAGCGGCTGATGGAGATGGAGGTCGCCGGGCTGACCGGCGCCGACTATGGCGAGAAGAGCGCCGAGCGTCTCGCCCAGCGCAACGGCTATCGCGCGCGGGACTGGGAGACGCGGGCCGGCACGGTCGAACTGCGCATCCCGAAGTTGCCGAAAGGCAGCTATTGTCCAGGTTTTCTTGAGCCGCGCCGGATGGCCGAGAAGGCGCTGACCGCCGTCATCCAGGAAGCCTATATCCAGGGCGTCTCGACGCGCTCGGTCGACGATCGGGTCAAAGCGATGGGCATGAGCGGCATTTCCAAGAGCCAGGTCAGCCGGCTGTGCGAGGAGATCGACGGCAAGGTCAAAGCCTTCCTCGACCGTCCGATCGAAGGCGACTGGCCCTATCTGTGGATCGACGCCACCTATGTCAAAGTCCGCAACAATGGCCGCATCGTCTCGGCGGCGGTGATCGTCGCGGTCGACGCCAACGCCGATGGCCGCCGCGAAGTGCTGGGCCATAGCCCGTCGATTTCGACGGGCGTCCTTCGGACGCCCTATGGACATCGGACCCTCGGAAGCCGAGACCTTCTGGACGGAGTTTCTGCGCAAACTGCGCCGACGGGGGCTGCGCGGGGTCAAGCTGGTGATCTCCGACGCCCATGAAGGCATCAAGGCGGCGGTGTCGAAGGTGCTGACGTCCGGCTGGCAGCGCTGCCGCGTCCACTTCATGAGAAATGTCCTCGCCCACGCGACGAAGAGCGGGCGGCGCGTCGTCTCGGCCTTCATCGCCACCGCCTTCGCCCAGGACGACGCCGAGGCCGCCCGCGGCCAATGGCGCAAGGTCGCCGATCAGTTGCGGCCAAAGACGCCCAAGCTCGCCGCCTTGATGGACGAGGCCGAAGCGGACGTGCTCGCCTACATGGCATTTCCGGCGGCGCATCGGACGAAGTTGCATTCGACAAATCCGATCGAGCGCCTCAATGGCGAGATCAAGCGGCGCACCGAAGTCGTCGGCATCGTTCCCAACGAAGACGCAATCACTCGCCTGATCGGCGCCATCCTGCTGGAAGCAAACGATGAATGGTCGGTGCAACGAAGCCGCTACATGACGCTTGAGACCATGGCGCCGTTGAGCGATGATCCGCTCGTCAGCCTGCCCGTCGCGGCAACCTGACCAATCCCGGCTAGCCCAGGGAAACGACCGTGCCCACCGTCAGCTACACCACGATTTGGGACCCGATCGGCCGGAGGGGTGCGCCGGTGAAAATACGTTCATCCGACATGGCGCTCAATTTGAGCATAGAGGCGCTCGCGGCCGCCATTCAGTTGCATCGCCGCGACGTTCATCTCCATGGTTTCGCGCGCCCGCGCGTTGACTTCGCCGGACTTGCTGAAATCAGATCACCACGGTCAGGTTTTTGGCGGCTCGCGTGACGCCGGTATAAAGCCAGCGCTCGCGGTTCTCACGAAAAGCGTAGCTTTCGTCGAACAGCACGACATCGTCCCATTGCGACCCTTGAGCCTTGTGCACGGTGAGCGCGTAGCCATAGTCGAATTCGTCGGATTCGCGCCGTTGCGCATAAGGCAAGGTTTCCTCGGTCCCCTCGAAAAAGGCCGGGAGAACGCCAACCCTGATCGCCTTCGACCCCGTCGTCTCCTCGGGAACCAGCAGCATGCGCAGCCGCGCTCGCCGCAACCCCGAGGATTTCTGCACCCGGAACACCGCACCGTTCAGAAGCCCCTTGGTCTTGTCGTTGCGGAGGCAAACCAGCTTTTCGCCGACCTCGGGACTGGCGCCGGTGTGGCCAAAAAGCTCGCGCAGACGCTTGTTGTAGGCGCGCCGGGTCTTGTTGAGCCCGACCAGCACCTGATCGGCCTTTTTCACCAGTTCGGCGTCGATGTTTTTCCGCGACACCACCTTGAGCGCGCCGTGATCGCCGAAATCGAGCCGCTCGCCGGCGCGCACTTGCATAGACAGGCGCACAATCGGGTTGTCCGCCGCCTGCCGGTGCACCTCTGTCAGCATCATGTCAGGGGTTTGTTCTGTGAAAAACCCGCCGCCCTTGACCGGTGGCAACTGCGCGGGGTCGCCGAGCACCAGGACCTTCTTGCCGAAGGAGAGCAGGTCGCGGCCAAGCTCCTCATCCACCATGGAGCATTCGTCGATGACGATCAGGCTGGCGCGAGACGCCGGCGATTCCTCGTTGAGCACAAAACTCGGCTCCTCCGTATCGAGGTCCTGAGGCCGATAAATCATGGAGTGGATGGTGCGCGCCTCGCCGCAGCCCTTCGAGCGCAACACCAAGGCGGCTTTTCCGGTAAAGGCGCCGAACTGCACCTCGCCATCGACCTGTTCGGCAAGATGGCGCGCAAGCGTGGTTTTTCCCGTACCGGCATAGCCGAACAGGCGGAAGACCTGCGACGCCCCCGGGTCTTCCACCCATTTCGCCACCGCCTTAAGCGCTTTTTCCTGTTGGGCCGACCAGGCCATTTCGCATCCCCCGCGAGCGGAACTTTTATAGAACGACGACGCGGTTGCAAAGGCCATGACATTGAGGAAACCCGAAGCGCGGTTTAGCGTTGTCCGCGTAGTCCAAGCCGGAGGAAACCATGACCGCTTCAAACATAAAGACGTTGGAATCCGCCACCGCCGTCAACACGGGCGGTCGCAACGGTCATTCCGAAACCGACGACAAATCCGTCTCGGTCGATCTCAGCGTGCGCAAAGGCATGGGGGGGCCGGGCAAGGAGGGCACGACCACGCCCGAACATTTGTTTGCCGCCGGCTATGCGGCATGCTTTGGCGGCGCCGTGGATTTCGTGGCGTCGCAGCACAAGGTGAAAATCCCGGACGCCAAGGTGACGTGCAAAGTCGATGTCGGTCCCCGCGATGGCGGCGGTTTTGGCATCGCGGTCAAAATGAAGGTGGAGTCGAAAAGCGTGCCGACCGACCAGTTGCGCCAGATCGTCGATGAGGCGCACGAAAAGGTTTGCCCCTACAGCCACGCGACGCGCGGTAACATTCCGTTTGAGCTGGAGGTGGTCGGCGCCTAATCCATTTCCGCCGCCAGCCTCGCCCTTGCGCGTAACTTTTCGGTTTCGCTCTTCAGCTGCCCGCAGGCGGCGAGGATGTCGCGGCCCCGGGGGGTGCGGACGGGGCTGGCGTAGCCGGCGTTGAAAACGATGTCGGAAAACTTTTCGATTGTCTCCCAGTCCGAGCACTCGTAGGGCGCGCCGGGCCAGGGATTGAAGGGGATTAGATTGATCTTGGCCGGGATGCCCTTGAGCAGCCGCACCAGTTCGCGCGCTTCCGATGGCGTGTCGTTGACCCCCTTGAGCATCACATACTCAAACGTGATGCGGCGCGCGTTGGAGGCGCCGGGATAGTCGCGGCAGGCCTGCAACAGCTCCTTGATCGGATATTTTTTGTTGAGCGGCACCAGCTTGTCGCGCAGGTCGTCGCGCACGGCGTGCAGCGAAATCGCCAACGCCGCGCCCGCCTCTTCGCCGAGCCGGCCGATTTCCGGCACAACGCCGGAGGTCGAGACGGTGATGCGGCGTTTGGACAGCGACAGGCCATCGCCATCGGACAAGATTTCGACGGCGTCGCGGACATTTTCAAAATTGTAGAGCGGCTCGCCCATGCCCATGAACACGATGTTCGACACGGCGCGCACGCCCTCGCCGGAGGGAATCAGACCGCCGTCATCCGGGCGCGAAAGGCCGGAAAAATCGCCCAGGCGCTCCCGCGCCACGATCAGCTGCGAGACAATCTCTTGGGTGGTGAGGTTGCGCACCAGTTTTTGGGTGCCAGTATGGCAAAATGTGCAGTTGAGCGTGCAGCCGACCTGGCTGGAAACGCACAGCGTGCCGCGGTCGCTTTCGGGAATGTAGACGCATTCCACTTCCGCGCCCTTGTCCAGCTTGTCCACAGGCGGCATGCGGATCAGCCATTTGCGCGTGCCGTCGGAAGAAACCTGCTCTTCCACCACATCGGGCCGCGTCAGCGTAAAATGCTCGGCCAATTTGGCGCGCATCACCTTGGACACGTTGAGCATGGCGTCGAATTCGCGCACCCCGTGGAAATAAATCCAATGCCAGAGCTGGGACACGCGCATGCGGATTTCGCGATCCGGCGTTCCGATGGCGCGCAGGGACTCGGCGAGCCCGGCGCGGGTCAGCCCCGTCAGCGAGGGTTTTGTAACGTCGAGAGCGGCCAAGCCCTGCGGCATGGCCTCGGCGGTCCGCGTCATGCGGAATCCTTCATTTCGAGGAAAATTTTGGCGCTTCTACCACGAATCCCCGTGAGCCAAAAGCCTTGCGCGACTCAGCGCCATGGCTCAGGAACGGGGCATGACCCTCTCGCTTCCGCTCAAACGCACGCTCGCGCTCGCCCTCGTCATCGCCGCCGGTTTTTTGCTGCGCGCCTATGGCCCCAAATACGGCGTGCCCGCCTTCTGGGTAAAATTCGGCGGGTCGGCGCTGTGGGCGGCCATGTATTTCTTCTTTTTCGGGCTGCTGTTTCGCGCCCGCCCCCGCGAACAGGTTTTGTACATCGCCGTGCTCGTCTGCACGCTGATCGAGTTTACAAAACTCGTGCACACGCCGGCGCTCGACGTATTCCGCCTGACCACGGCTGGCGTCTGGATGCTCGGAAAAATGTTTTCGCCCTGGAATTTTTTGGCGTATGGCGCGGGTCTCGCGGGCGCCTATGGGCTGGACCGGCTTTTTGGAGCTGGCCCAGCCGCTGCGAAAAAGAAATCAGGCGGCCGGCGGCGCTGATTTTTTCCCGTCCGTCGAAACAAGCCCCTGAGCCTGCGCCGCGCGAAAAACGTCGAGCATCAGCGTGAATTTTTGCAACAAAACCGTCTCGATGTCCGGCTTGCCATCGAGCCGGCTCAAAGCCAGCGCGGCGGCCTCCAGAGTTGAAAGGGCTTCGCGGCGCGGCTCCCGGCGCAAAGCGCCGTACAGCGATTTCTTGCGCGGATTCAGCGCAAGGCGTTTGGCCTTGAGCACCCAGGGATTGCGCCACCACAGGGTTTTCGCCTGGCTCCACGAGCCGTCGAACACCACAACGCCCTTCAGGCCCCCGAGCGCCTTGTCCTGATCCGGCAGCGCGGCCCCCTTCTTGTCGAGCGCCACCAATTCCCGATCGCGCGGCAGATCGGCGGCGCGCGACGCGCCCAGATGCAGGATCGCCCATTGGCTGGGGTCGGCGTCGCGCCCCAGGGCTTTCGATAGACTTGGCCAAGACAGTCCGACTTTCAGCACGGAATTTTCCAGCGCCCGCCGCGTCAGACCGGCGGTGCCGAGCAGCCGGTCCTGCTCTTGCGGGTGTTGCAGGATCAACAGACCGGTGCGGGTTTTCAGCGGCTCGACTTGCGCGCAAACGCACAAGAATTCGGGTTTTCCGCAATGCGGGCAGGCGGGGGCCTCGTCGGTCACGCCTGCGAATCCAGCAGCGCCTTGTAGGCGGCTTCGTCCAACAGTTTTTCGAGTTCGGCGGGATCGGCGATTTTCACCTTGTAAAACCACCCTTTTCCCTGGGCGTCCTCGTTGACCAGCGCGGGATTCTCCTCCAGCGCGGGATTGACCTCGACCACTTCGCCGGAAATGGGCGCAAACACGTCGCTGGCGGCCTTGACGCTCTCGACGACGCCGGCCTGTTCGCCCGGCTTGGTCTGCCTGCCGACCACCGGGAGCTCGACGAAGACGACATCGCCGAGCTGTCCTTGGGCGTAATCCGTGATGCCGACAGCGCCGATATCGCCGTCGACGACAATGTACTCGTGGTCCTTGGTGAAGAGGATCTTGCTCATCAAAACCTCAGCGGTGATAGCGGTTGGGAACGAAGGGGAAGGCGACGACTTTCGCGCTCAGCGGTTTGCCGCGCACGATCAGGGATAGCGGGGTTCCAGGAGCGGCGAAGCGCGGTGGCACATAGCCCATGGCGATGGGTTTTCCCAGGCTGGGCGAAAAACCGCCGGAGGTCACGCGCCCGACGATTTCGCCGGACGCGTCGGCGATTTCGGCGCCCTCGCGCGCGGGGGCCTTGCCGTCGAGAATCAGGCCGACGCGCAGACGCTTAAGCCCGTCGCTGAGCTCCCAGCGGATGCGGTCGGCGCCGGGAAAGCCGCCTTCCGCGCGGCGGCGTTTTGAAATCGACCAGTTCAGCCCCGCTTCGATCGGGCTGGTGGTGGTGTCGATGTCGTGGCCGTAGAGGCACAGCCCGGCTTCGAGCCGCAGCGAATCGCGGGCGCCGAGGCCGACCGCCTTCACCTCCTCTTCCGCCAAGAGGGTTTCGGCGAGGTCGCTGGCGTAGTCGGCCGGGACCGAGATTTCGAAACCATCCTCGCCGGTATAGCCGGAGCGGCTGATGAAGAGGATTTCGCCGCGCCAGACGAAATCCTGCTGCTCCATGAATTTTAGCGCGGAAACGCCGTGGACATGGCGCTCCAGCGCAACGGCGGCTTTCGGGCCTTGCAGCGCAAGCAGCGCGCGGTGCGTGGCGATGTCGAGATCGAGGTCCGGCAGGTTTTTCTGGATATGGGCGAAATCCTGGGCCTTGCAGGCGGCGTTGACGATCAGGAAAAGCCTGTCGCCCGCCTCGCTCAGTTTGGTCACCATGAGGTCGTCGAGAATGCCGCCGTCGGCGTTGGTGAACTGGCTGTAGCGGATTTTTCGCGCGGGAAGTCCCAGGAGGTCGCCGGGCAGCAGGGTTTCAAGCGCCGCCGCGGCGCCAGGGCCGATGAGAAAAGCCTGGCCCATATGCGAAACGTCGAACAGGCCGGCGTTTTCGCGGGTCCAATTGTGTTCGGCGATGATGCCGGCGGGATAGTTCACCGGCAGGTCGTAGCCGGCGAAGGGAACCATGCGGCCGCCAAGGCCGAGGTGCAGGGCGTGGAGGGGGGTCGGTGCGGGCAAAGCGTTCATGCGGACATCCTAGGCGATTCGCGGACAAAAAATCCGCGTTTCGCCCCCTCTGTCTCGCAACCTGAAAGATTTCCCCAGCTATTGCCGGGTTACCCTCTTCGGTGGGCGGCCAAAGCCGCCTCTTTCCAGAGCGTCATGCCTCACGCGGTCCTTTGGGCCTGAGCGTTTCCGGGGCGGTTGCGCCTTCGGCGCCGGCTTTCGCCGGACTCTTCCGCGGAGGTTTATCTGACGTCAACCAAAAGGCCCGCGATGCCGGTGAAAGTCAAGGCAGCTTTTCAAAGCCGTCTTTAAAACCGGTGAGCGCGAGCGGGATGCCAATGCCCTCTTCCGGCGTCTGAAAGATGATGAAGGTGCCGGTGGTTCCGCCGCGCAGCTGCTCCAGAAGCTTGTCGTCCATCACCACTTCGGCGACGCAGCCGGAGGGCAGGCAGCGGACGAAACCGGCGCGGCCGATGTCGGTCTGGTCGACTTTCAGGCCGAGGCCGGAGGGAAGCAGCACGCCGAGCGGCGCGATCACGCGCAGCAGCCGGCTCTTGCCGTCGGCGGTCTTGAGCACGATGACCACGAGATTGACATTGGGCTTGTCGTCGGCGGCGACGCTCTGCATCAGCGCGCATTGCTCCTTCGAGGCGCCGGGCGGCGTTTCGCAGCGCAATTCCCAATCGCCGAATTTTCCTTTGGCGACGCCTTGAGCGGCGGCTGGGGCGACAAGCCCGAACAGCAGGCCGAGAGCAATGAGACCTGCCCGGAGAATCGATTCGCGCGCCATGAAAACTCCTGAGTTCTTGGGCGGCGCAGCGAAAGGAGCCGCCTTCAGGCGGGACAGGCCTATCAAACGGACGGAGCCTGTCAAGTTTTCGGCGCCGGTCCCGCGCCGCAAGCGAGAAACGCGTGTTCTCGTCTCGCCGCCGCATCGGCAAGCTCTCGTCGCCGGAACATCAGGCCGGTTGGGGCGGCGTTAAGGCCGCACATTGCAGTTCGGTGACGTCCAGGCGCATCAACAGTCGGCATTACTCTGCCAAAAGTACGGTTGCGAACACTGTTTCAGCAACTCTCTCGCCCTTGCCGGACCTTACTATTTTGGTGTACTCACCGATGATGGGCGAGATGGTCCAGCGGGCGTCCCGTCGCTTCTATTTTTTAACTTTGATGAGCTATCAATCGGCTTGGAGAGTAAGATGATGGCGAAGAAGTTTTTTGTTTCGTCCCTGGCGCTCGCCTGCATCTGCGGCGCGCTTCCGGCCGCGGCGCAATCGACTGTCGTCGGCGCCTTGTCCTGTGACGTCTCCGCCGGCGTCGGGCTCATCCTGACGCAAAAGCAGACGCTGCGCTGCGTGTTCAAGCCTGCGAACGGCGGACCCGGCGAAGCCTACACCGGGCGCATCGACGAATATGGGGTGGCCCTTGGCGGGGTGGCGGCCGGACATCTCATCTGGGCCGTGCTGGCGCCGAACACCGGCCTGCCGCGCGGCGCGCTTGCGGGAACTTACGCGGGCGTGGGGGCGGAAGCGACCGCCGGCGTCGGACTGGGCGCGAATGTCCTCGTCGGCGGAACAGGCCGGGCCTTCTCGCTTCAGCCGGTGTCGGTCGAAGGACAGATCGGCGTCAATGTCGCGGCGGGCGTGACCACCGTGACGCTGGTCGCGGCGCCCTGACGCAAGACTGCGGCGGCAAGAGGTTTGGCCGCACATCGGCGGCGAGGAGCGCAAAGGCTGTTCAGGATGAAGATATCGTGGCCGTCGCCGAAGCCTTTGCTCGTGCTGTTCGCCCTGGCCCTGGCGAGCTGCGCCACGCTTGAGCGCAAAGCCGCGGTTCCGCCCGATCTGCGGCGGCAAACGAGCGTGCTCGGCATACCCAATGCCCGCTTCTTCCCGGACCAGCCGGGTCCGATGATGGAAGAGCAACGACGCGCGCTCATCCGCGAGAGCAGATATCTCGGTGTCGCCCCGGGCGGCGAACTCCCCAAAGCTCATCTGCTTTCCCTGTCGGGCGGCGGCGACGGCGGCGCCTTCGGGGCGGGCGTGATGGTCGGCTGGACGGCGCATGGCGACCGCCCGACCTTCAAGCTCGTGACCGGCGTGAGCACCGGCTCCCTGATCGCGCCCTTCGCCTTCCTCGGCTCCGATTTCGACGACGAGCTCACCGACGTTTACACCAACACCGGCCCGGCGCAGATCTTCACCAGGAGGTTCATCGTCACCGCGGCGCTCGCCGAAGACGCATTGTCCGACACAGCGCCGCTGTTTGCGACCATCTCCAAATATGTCAATGAGCGCATGATGGCGCGGATCGCCGAAGAATACGGCAAGGGCCGTATTCTGCTGATCCAGACCACCGATCTCGACGCCGGCTATCCCGTGGTCTGGAACATCGGCGCGATCGCCACGTCCGGCGGGCCGGACGCCCTGCACCTGATCCGCCGCATCATGCTGGCGTCCGCCTCGATTCCCGCGGCGTTCCCGCCTGTGATGTTCAACGTCGAAGCGGGCGGCGAGGCCTGGCAGGAAATGCATGTCGACGGCGGCGCATCGAGCCAGGCCTTCCTCGTTCCGCCCTCGCTCGACCCGCGCATCGCGCAGGCCGAAGCGGGCCATCACAGCCGCAAGAGCGCCGCCTATATCATCCGCAATTCGAGACTGACCACCGAGTGGAGCGATGTGGAGCGGCAAACCCTGTCGGTCGGCGGCAAAGCGGTCTCGACACTGATCAACTTCAGCGGCATCAGCGATTTCTATCGGATTTACATGGAGACGCGCCGCACCAACGCCAGCTTCAATCTCGCCTATATCGGCCCCGACTTCCATGCCGAACATAAGGAAGATTTCGACACCGCCTATATGCGGGCTCTGTTCCGCTACGGCTACGACAAGGCGGTCAAAGGCTATCCCTGGCTGAACGCGCCGCCGGGGTTTGCAGCCGCGGTCCGCTGAAAAGGCGTCAAGCCGCGACATTGCCCGATTGAGCGAATCAATTTCGCGATCGGGCGGGCATGACAGCGGCCCCGCAAGGGGCTAAAAGGCCCGAAACCAGCGGAACGGACCCCTTGACCTATATCTCCACGCGCGGACAGGCGCCCACGAAAACCTTTACCGAAGCCCTGCTCGCCGGCCTCGCCCCCGACGGCGGGCTTTATGTGCCGGAAAACATGCCGCGCCTGTCGGCCGAGGCTTTGCGCGGATTCGCTGGAAAATCCTACGTGGACGTGGCGCAGGCGGTCATCTCGCCCTTTCTCGACGGCGTGCTGGCGCCGGAAGAATTCCGCACCATGCTGGAGAGCGCCTACAAGACCTTCCGCCACAAGGCGGTGACGCCGCTGGCGCAGATCGACGACAATCTGTTTGTGCTGGAGCTGTTCCACGGCCCGACGCTGGCGTTCAAGGACGTCGCCATGCAACTGCTCGGCCGCCTCATGGACAAGGCCTTGAAGGCGCAGGGGCGTCGCGCCACTATTGTCGGCGCCACCTCCGGCGACACCGGCGCCGCGGCAATAGAGGCTTTCCGGGGCCTCGACCAGGTCGATGTCTTCATTCTCTATCCGCACGGCCGCGTCTCCGACGTGCAGCGCAAGCAGATGACGACGGTGGCGGACGCCAACATCCACGCCATCGCGCTGGAAGGCACTTTTGATGACGCCCAGGCGATCCTGAAAACCTTTTTTCGCAACGCGCCGCTGCGCGAAGAACTCGGCCTTTCCGGCGTCAACTCCATCAACTTCGCCCGCGTCGTGGCGCAGATGGTCTATTATTTCACCGCCGCCACCGTCTTGGGCGGGCCTAACCGAAACGTGTCGTTCACGGTGCCGACAGGCAATTTCGGCGATATTCTGGCGGGCTACATGGCCCAGCAGATGGGGCTGCCGGTCGAAAAACTCATCGTCGCCACCAATTCCAACGACATTCTGGCGCGCGCGCTGGAGACCGGGCGTTACGAAGTGCGCGGCGTCCACGCCACCTCGTCGCCGTCCATGGACATTCAGGTGTCCTCCAATTTCGAGCGGCTGCTGTTCGACGCCGTCGGCCGTGACGCCTCGGTGATTCGCGCGCTGATGGCGAGCCTGGAGCAATCCGGCGCCTTCGACATTCCCGCGCCCGCGCTGGCCGCCATCCGCGCAAACTTCTCCGCCGACTCCGCCTCCGAGGCCGACACGGCGGCGGAAATCGCCCGCACCTACAAGGAATGCCAATATATCCTCGACCCCCACACGGCGGTCGCGGTCAATGTCGCGCGGAAAAATCTCGCGCGCGATCCGAAAACCCCGATGGTGGCGCTGGGCACCGCCCATCCCGCCAAATTCCCCGATGCGGTCAAGGCGGCCATCGGCGTGTCCGCGCCGCTGCCGGCCCATCTCGCCGACCTGTTCGACCGCCCGGAAAAATTCGACGTCCTGCCGAACGACGCGCAGACAATCGCCAGCTTCATCAAATCGCGCGCCCGCGCCGTGACGCTCAATGGCGATTGAGTCGACAAAACTTTCGTGCGGCCTGCGCGTCGTCACCGACGCCATGCCGGGTCTGGAGACGGCGTCGCTCGGCGTCTATTTCGCCGCCGGCTCCCGCCACGAGAGCGCGGCGGAGCATGGCCTGTCGCATCTGCTTGAGCACATGGCGTTCAAGGGCACGGCGCGCCGCGACGCCCACGCCATCGCCGAATCCATCGAAAACGTCGGCGGCGACCTCAACGCCGCCACATCGGTCGAAAACACCGCCTATTACGCCAAGATTCTTCGCGAGGACTGCGGGCTGGCGATGGATGTGCTCGCCGACATCCTCACGCAAAGCCTGTTCGACCCGCAGGAACTGGAACGCGAAAAGCAGGTGATCCTGCAGGAAATCGCCTCCCTGCAGGATTCGCCGGAAGACCTGGTGTTTGACCTGTTCAACGCCGCCGCCTTCCCGGACCAGCCGATCGGTCGCCCGATCCTTGGCGTAGCGCAGGGGGTGAAGGGGTTTTCGCGCAACGCGATCAAGACCTATCTCGACCGCCACTACACCGCGCAGAATTGCGTGATCGCCGCCGCGGGCGCGGTCGATCACGCCGCGATCTGCGCGCAGGCCGAAACCCTGTTCAAGGACCTGCCGCGCCACGAACCCGCCGAACTGACCCCCGCCCGCTATCTCGGCGGCGAATCGCTGGTCTCCAAAAGGCTGGAGCAGACGCAGGTCGTCATCGGCTTTGCCGGCCTGTCCTATTCCGACCCCGGCAATTACGCCGCGCATATTTTCGCGAACGCGGTCGGCGGCGGCATGGCCTCGCCGCTGTTCCAGGAGGTGCGGGAAAAGCGCGGCCTCGCCTATGGCGTCTCCGCATTCCACTGGTCCTTCCTCGACGCCGGCCTGTTCGGATTCGAGGCCGGCGCCCAGGCGAGCGACGTGCGCGAACTGATTTCCGTTGGCGTCGACGTGCTGGCGCAGGCTTCCAAGAATCTCGGCGAAACCGACATGGCCCGCGCCAAGGCGCAGACCAAGGTCGCGCTCCTCACCGCACTCGAAAACTCTTCTTCGCGCGCGGAACAGATCGCGCGGCAGACCATGATTTTCGGTCGCGTCCTGGACACAAGCGAGGTCATCGCGAAAATCGACGCGCTGACGCTCGAAAATGTGCGCGAAGCCGGCGCATCGCTGTTGCGCACGCCGCCAACGGTCGCCATTTTGGGCGCGGTGAAGAAAGCCGTCTCTGCGGCGGACATAGCCGCGCGCCTCGCAGGGGTGTAGACTCGCGTGGTTCGCGCCCGCCGTGGACCAAAACCTTCGTCGCCGCCCGCCATGAGTTTCTTCTCGCTTACCCGCAAAAAACCCGCCGAGCAGATCATTGCCGGCGACGGGGTTTATTTGCGCCCCGCATTGCAGCGCGATTTCGAGGAGTGGCGCACGCTGCGATCGGACAGCCGGGCGTTTCTGAAGCCTTGGGAGCCGCGCTGGCCCGCCGACGATCTCAGCCGCGCCGGCTATCGAAGACGGCTGCTGCGCCAGGACCGCGACCGGCAAGACGATCAGGCTTACGCTTTCCTGCTGTTTCGCGAAGACGACAGCGCGCTGCTGGGCGGCCTGACGCTCGGCAATGTGCGGCGCGGCGTCGCGCAATGCGGCACGCTCGGCTACTGGATGGGCGAGCCCTTCGCCGGACAGGGGTATATGTCCAAGGGGGTCAGGGCGGCGCTGCGCCACGCCTTCGTCGATTTGCGGCTGCATCGGGTGGAAGCCGCCTGCGCGCCGCACAACGAGCGCTCCCGCCGCCTGCTGGAGCGGCTCGGCTTCCAGCACGAGGGTTTTGCGCGCGCCTACCTGCTGATCGACGGGGCTTGGCAGGACCATCTGCTGTTCGGATTGCTGGAAAGCGAGTTCATGGGGGCCGCCGACCCCTAAAAATCCAACAAAAATGCGCTGAAAGCTCATGCATGCGCGCCACGCCTCTGGACGCGCGGCCTCGCCGCTTCTATGGCTAGGCAGACACACATTCGACACGAACAAGGCGCAGGCGTTCCGCCTTGTCGCCCAACGGCTAAACCTCTCCGCGGTAAACTTTCTGCTCAAGGTCACGTGCGCCCGTTCCGTCTTGTTCTCCCGCTTCTTCTGGCGATTTTCGCATGGCTGGCCATCGGGCTTCCGGCTGGAGCGGTGGAATCCGTCCGCGTGCCGCCGGACGCCTCGGCGATCGACCTGACGCGCTGGGTCGAAACCTATTCCAACCAGGGCGACCGCATCCAGGTCTCGACCGCGCCGGGCTCGGACGGCATCGTGCGCCGCATCGAGGTGCATGCGCGCGAACAGGGCGCGCGTCCCTCGTGGATCGTGTTCGCGCTGACCAACGACACCGACGAGCAGATGGAGCGGCTGATCGTCGCGCCGCACTTCCGCATGGTGAATTCCGGCGTGATCTGGCCCGACCTCGGCTCCGAGCGCATCACCGAAATCACCGCCTCACAGGGCGAAGCGCCGGAAAAGCAGGAAAATTCCGACGCCGATGTGTTCAAGCTGACCCTGGACCCCGGCGCCACCGTCACCTATGTCGCCGAGCTGAAGACGCCGAAACTGCCGCAGCTCTACCTGTGGGAGCCCGAGTCCTACAAGGACAAGACCAACAGCCTCACCCTCTATCAGGGCATCGTCATCGGCATCGCCGGCCTGCTCGCCCTGTTCCTCACCATCGTCTTCGTCGTCAAGGGCGCGGTGATCTTCCCGGCGGCGGCGGCGCTGGCCTGGGCGGTGCTGGCCTATGTCAGCATCGACTTCGGTTTCTGGTCGAAAATCTTCGGCACCGAGGCCAACGCCGACCGCATCTGGCGCGCCGGCGCCGAAACCGTGCTCGCCGCCACGCTGGTGGTCTTCCTGTTCGCCTATCTCAATCTCAGCCGATGGCACGTCCGCGCCTCGCAACTCGCGGTGGTCTGGATCGTCTTCCTTCTGGCGCTGGCCGGGCTCGCCGTCTATGACGCGCCTGTCGCCTCGGGCGTCGCGCGCATTTCGCTGGCCACCATTGCCGGCGTCGGGTTCATTCTCGTGGTTTATCTCGCCACGCACGGCATCGAGCGCGCGGTGATGCTGATCCCGACCTGGCTGTTGCTCATGGTCTGGGTGGCGGCGGCGGGCTTTACCGTCACCGGCTCGATCAACAACGACCTCGCCTCCCCCGCCCTGCTCGGCGGTCTCGTGCTTCTGGTGATGCTGATCGGTTTTACGATCATGCAGAGCGCCTTCGCCGCCGGCGGCGTCGCCCATGGCGCCATAACCGACGTCGAGCGCAAGGCGCTCGCCCTGACCGGCGCCAACGAGATCATTTTCGATTGGGACGTGGTCTCCGACCAGATCTACGTCAGCCCCGAAATCGAGGAGCATCTCGGTCTTTCGCGCGGCGCACTGGAGGGACCGGCCTCATCCTGGATCAACATCCTGCATCCCCAGGAGCGCGACCGCTACCGGGCCTGCCTCGACACGGTGATCGAGCAGAGGCGCGGACGCATCGCCCAGGATTTTCGACTTCACGCCGCCGACGGCCATTATTTCTGGTTCCGCCTGCGCGCCCGCCCCGTGGTCGGACCGGACGGACAGGTCGTGCGTCTCGTCGGCACGCTCGCCGACGTCACCGACCAGAAAAACGCGCTGGAGCGGCTGCTGCACGACGCGGTGCATGACAATCTGACGGGCCTGCCCAACCGCGAAATCTTTTTCGACCGCCTCGACATGTCGCTGACGCTCGCCGAGACCCACGAGGCCCATCGCCCCACGGTGATTTGCATCGACATCGACCGGTTCAAGCGGATCAACGATTCGGTCGGGGTTTCCGCCGGCGATTCGATCCTGCTCACTGTGGCGCGCCGCCTTGGCCGCATCCTGCAGCCGCGCGACACGCTGGCGCGCATTTCCAACGACCTGTTCGCCATCATCCTGGTGTCGCAGGACCAGACCGAGGCCATCGTCGCCCTCGCCGACCGCATCCGCCGCACCCTCTCGACCCCCGTGACATTTGCGAATCGGGAAATCGGCCTCAGCGTCTCCATCGGCATCGCGCTTTACGATCCGCAATGGCATCCCAAGCGCGAGGACATGCTCAAGGACGCCGAAATCGCCATGCGCTACGCCAAACGCGACGGCGGCGGCCGCATCGAGGTTTTCCGCCCCTCCATGCGCTCGCAGACGTCAAATCAGCAGGCGCTGGAGAGCGAACTGCGCCGCGCCATCGACCGCGACGAGATCAAGCTGTTGTTCCTGCCGGTGGTGCGCCTGCAGGACCGCACCGTCGCCGGTTTCGAGACGATGCTGCGTTGGCAGCACCCGCGCATTGGCAAGATCGAGCAGGGCGATTTCCTGCCGCTCGCGGAAGACACCGGCCTCAGCATCGATCTCAGCCTGTTCGTGCTGCAGCGCGCGGCGCGCGAACTCGCCGCCTGGCAGAAGGCGCTGGTGGTCGATCCCCCCATTTTCGTCACCGTCAACGTCTCGTCGCGGCAGCTTCTGCGCAACGACCTCGTCACCGACGTGAAGAATGTGCTGACCCGCGCGCATCTCGCGCCCGGCTCGTTCCGGCTGGAGATGAGCGAAACCCTGGCGATGGAAAATCCTGAATTCACCTCGCAGCTTCTGGGACGGTTGAAGGACGTCGGCGCGGGGCTGTCGCTGGACGATTTCGGCTCCGGCTATTCCTCGCTCGCCTATCTGCAGCGCTTCCCCTTCGACTCCATCAAGATCGACCGCGCTTTCGTGCGCCAGGAGGGCGGCGGCGACCGCGCGGCCATGTTGCGCTCGATCGTGTCGCTCGCCCATGATTTCGGCATGGAAGTGATCGCGGAGGGCGCCGAAAATGAATCCGACGTGATCGAACTCTCGCAGATCGGCTGCGAATATGCGCAGGGCTTTGCCTTCGGCCAGCCTCTTACGACTTCGGACGCGCGCAAGCTGGTCGGCGCCGCGGCCGAGCCGGTGGCGTGATCACGCGTGCCCCGCCTGCTCCGACAGAAAACCGAGATCGACCCCTATGGCGTGCAAGGCCCGCTCATATTTGGTCTCATGGTCCTGGTCGAACAGCAGCGCCGGGTCGGCCGGGCAGACCATCCAGCTGTTCGCCAAGATCTCGCTCTCCAATTGCCCCGCGGACCAACCGGCATAGCCCAGCGCCAGCACCGCCTGGCGCGGTCCTTCGTTCATCGCCATGGCGCGCAAAATGTCGAGCGTCGCGGTCAGGTGGACGTCGCGGTCGATGGCCAGCGTCGACTCGCCGCCGTCATAGTCGGCGGAGTGCAGGACGAAGCCGCGCGTGGTTTCGACCGGACCGCCGTTGAGCACCCGCATCACCTCCAGATGGGGGCTGAGCTTTGCATGGCCGGGCGCGTCGACCACCTTGAGCTGCAACAGCAGTTCCGGCAGACTGACGCCGGGCGAGGGATGATTCAGGATCAACCCCATGGCGCCCTCTTCCGAGTGAGCGCAGATATAGACCACGGCGCGGGCGAAGAATTGGTCCTGCAGGGCCGGCATGGCCACCAGGCATTGCCCGTCCAGGAATTTTTTGCCAATCGTACCGGTCACGTCATGCTTCCCATCGAGCGGCGCGCGGTGAGGACGCAGACTTTTGCACAAAAGCCGCGAACCTCAGTTCCTGATGCCGCCGAATTGCGATCCGGAACGTTTGGGGCCGCCGCATCCCAAGGATATGCTAAAGGATGGACGCGCAAAGAAAACCCCCGGCCTTTCTTTTTGTTCTCATAATTTATGCGGTGGCGCTGCTGGCGCCCGGACAGGACGCCGCCGCGCTCGAAAGGCTCGCCCCCGCTTCGGCGGCGGACGCGCAACTGATCGAGGGCGGGGTGATCGGCGACGCGCGCTACGCGGGATTGCACATCCGTCTGCGGGGCGACGCGCTGACCTACTGGCGCGATCCGGGCGAGGCCGGCGTCGCCCCCATGTTCGATTTCGCCAGTTCGAAAAATCTCGCCGAGGCAGAAGCTTTGTTCCCGCAGCCGACGCGGTACGACGAGGGTGGCGCGCAGGCCTTCGGCTACAAGCACGAGGTGATTTTTCCCTTGCGCCTCAGCGCGAAGGACCCGAACAAACCGATCGTCCTCGAATTGGTCCTGGACTATTCCGTGTGCGAAAAACTCTGCTACCCCCTGCATGCGTCGTTGAGCCTGAAATTGCCGCCGCGCGCCGAGGCTTCGCCGGAGGTCGCGGCGGCGCTGGCGCAGGTTCCGCGCCAGCTGGACGCGCAGGAAACCGCCGCCTTCGCCACGCTCGCTCGCGCGAGCGACAACAAGCGCTGGCTCCTGAGCCTGAACGCGCCGGCGCGCGACGTCGTCGTCGAGTCGCCCGCCGGCTTTTTCGTCGAGAGCCGCCGCGACGGCGAAAATTTTATGCTTGAAGTCACCGGGCATCCGGCGGACCGTACGGTTCCGCGCGGGTCGCTGCGGCTGACCGCGACCGGGGACAATCCTGTCGAATTTTCGCTGAGCCTGAAATGACCCGTCTCGATTTCACTTCGCAGCGGCTGTTTGTCGACGCCCCCCTGAGCGAGGGCGCCCGCGTCGAACTCAGCCGCGAGCAAAGCAACTACCTGTTCAACGTGCTGCGCCTGGGCGAGGGCGCGCGCCTCCTCGTCTTCAACGGCCGCGACGGCGAATGGCGCGCCGTCGCCCATGCGGCGAAGAAGACGGCGGCGCTCACGGTGGAGACCCGCGCGCGCGAACAGGATTTCTTGCCCGACATCGACTACCTGTTCGCGCCGCTCAAACACGCCCGGCTCGACTATATGGCGCAAAAGGCGGTGGAAATGGGGGTGCGGCGGTTGCGCCCGGTGCTCACGCGCCGCACCCAGGCGAGCCGGATCAATCTCGAGCGGCTGCGCGCCAACGCCATCGAGGCCGCGGAGCAATGCGGAATCATCGCCGTGGCGGAGGTATGCGCGGAGGAAAAGCTCGACCGCGCGCTCGACGCCTGGCCAAAGGACCGGCTGCTGATTTTTTGCGACGAGGCGGCGGAGATCGCCGATCCGCTCGCGGCTTTGCGTCAGGCGGGCGAGGAATTTAAAAAATTCGCGGTGCTGATCGGCCCCGAAGGCGGCTTCGACGAGGCCGAGCGCGCGCGGCTGCGCGATGTCGCGCCGGTCGCCCGCATTTCCCTGGGGCCGCGCGTGCTGCGGGCGGATACGGCTGCGGTGGCGGCGCTCACCCTGGTTCAGGCGGTGCTCGGCGATCTGCGCGGGTGAAGCGGGACTGAAGCTTGCCCGGATACGCCCCCGCGGCGGACGCGACATGATGTCGCCACTTTGTTGCGTTGAAACGTAACAATGAAATGGAGCCCGTTCGCATGATTGCAATCCAGCGCCGCCTCCTGCTCGCCGGCGTCCTTCTCTGTCCCAGCCTTGGGGCGCCCGCTTTCGCCCAGGAACATGGCCGCATGCGGCTCGAAAGCCGTCCGGGATTGGCCTACGACGCGCGCAGCCTGTTCGCCGCGCCTCTGCCACCCGGTCCCAGCGCCAGCCCGCAGTCCGCACCGCACGCGGTCAACGCCTATGCGCCGGAACAGCATGTGCGGCTGAAGCAGATGAATTTTACTGGCGGTCAGTAAACGCAGTCGACAAAGGCGCGCTTGATGTCGCCGCTCCAGGCTCCGTGATAAAGCGCGAGCCGGCTGCTAGCGAGATTTTCACCTGAAGCCGCGATCTCCTCCAGAGGCGCCAGATAGATCGCCTCGCTGCGGCCTGATGCGTCCAGACGGCTCCGACGCTCCAGCCCCTCCCGAATCATCGGCAAAATCTTTCGCGCGAGATCGAGCAGGCTGACGCCCGCCGCCTTCGCGGCCAGGCCTTCGCGCGGCACGCTTGAACGCAAGGCGGCGCGATCCTCGTCGTTCCAGTGTTTCACCAGATCCCAGGCGGCGGCGCTGACCTGCGCGTCGTAAAACAGGCCGGCGCAGAAGGCGGTGAGGGCGAGGATATGGCTCTTGGGGCCGACATCGGCGCCGCGCATCTCGATATAGCGCTTCAACCGCACTTCCGGGAAAATCGTCGAAAGGTGATTGGCCCAGTCGGACATGGTCGCGCGTTCGCCCGGGAGCGCCGCCAGCTTGCCCGCCAGCAGGTCGCGGAACGAGGCGCCGGCGACATCGTGATAAACGTCGCCGCGCTTGACGAAGTAGAGGGGAACGTCGAGCGCATAGTCGACATACGCCTCGAAACCCATCCCCGGCTGGAAGGCGAAAGGCAGCATGCCCGTGCGCGCCGCGTCGGTGTCGGTCCAAATCAGCGAGCGCATCGACAGGAAGCCGTTTGGCTTGCCGTCGGTGAAGGGGGAGTTCGCGAACAGGGCCGTAATCAGCGGCTGCAGGCTCAGGCCCAGCCGCATCTTTTCCACCATGTCGGCTTCGGAGGCGAAATCGATGTTGGTCTGCACCGTCGAGGTGCGGAACATCATGTCGAGGCCGAGCGAACCGACCTTGGGCATGTAGCGCGCCATGATGCCGTAGCGCTGCTTGGGCATGACCGGGGTTTCCGCGCGGCGCCACATCGGGCTCATGCCGAGATCGAGAAAGCCGATGCCGCAGCTTTGCGCCGCCGGCGCCAGAGCGGCGAAATGCGCGTCCAGTTCGGCGGCGGTTTCGTGGGTGTTGCCGAAGGGCGCGCCGGACAACTCGAACTGGCCGCCGGGTTCGAGCGAAATGGCGCCGCCACCGACCGGATCGTAAAGGCCGATCAAGACTCCCTCGTCCTCGATCGGCTCCCAGCCCTGCGCGGCGCGCAGCGCGTTCAGCAGCGAACCGATGCCGCAGGCGCAGTCGCCCCGTCCGCCATAGGGCACCGGGCGGTCATCGATGCGGAAGAAGGGGATTTTTTCGTGTTCCGTTCCGATGCGGAACGGGCCATTCGGCTTGCAGCCGGCCTCGAACCAGCCCACCAATTCGTCGCGCGACGAAATCACGTGTTCATCATTGACGTCGCGGGCCATGAAACTCTTTCGACACTTTTTCCAAGGGAGGAGCGAGGCGGCGCCGGGCGCTCCGAACGCGCGCAAAGGCGCCGGCAAGCGCCGACGCCCCTGCGCCTTGGCCCTTAGATAAAGCGTGGCTGCGATTTGCGCAATCTTGCGGACCGCGCAAGCCGCGCGCAGCGCAGCCGAAGCCCCTTATTTCTTTTTCAGGAGGGCCTTGCCGATCCAGTCGAACAGCGGATTGATCATGCTGCTGACCGCGGCGCCGATGCCGGGCGACAGCGCCGCAGGCTTGGCGGCGGTCGCAGGTTCCTCGGCGACGGGCGCGGCGGCGACTGGCGCCTCTGGCGCAGCGGCGACGGGCTCGGGCGTGGGGGCTTCCGCACTCGCCGGGGCGGCGGGCTCTACGGCGGCGCCGGAGGCGGCTTCAACAGGGGGCGCGGGCTCAACAGCCGGAGCGGCTTCCGCAGGGGGAGCGGCCTCAGCAGGGGAAGGTACATCAACCATTTGCGTCTCTCGCCGAAAGAGCGGGCGTTCGAACTTGAACGCGGCGTGAGAATATTAACACAAAATTAAGACTTGACGAGCTTTCGCGCGGAAAACGCGGAATTGCGGCGTTTTGTCACACATCGCCGCTCTCCACAATATCTTGACTTTCCTTGGTGAGGCCGCGCGATTTGCCGGCTGGCTTGACCAGCGGTTCCGGCGAAAAACGAGGTCGGTCCGGGGGCAGATAGGGCGGCGGCGGACCGCCGGCCTGTTGGATCGCCAGGCGGTCGAGGTCGCGGGTCCGCGCCGCCTCCACGCCTTCACGGGCCCGCTCGGCGTCGCCGGTCAGTTCGCAGAGCGCCGCCCCGCCATAGGCGAAGGCCGATTCCAGCGTGTCGCGCATCTGGAAATCGACGCCGCGTTCGAGCAGGTCGATGGCGTGGATGCGGTCGTAGGCCCGCGCGAATACTTTGGCGACCGGGAAATGCTCGCGGCACAGGTCGACGATGGCGTTGGCGGTCTTTCGATCGCCGACGCAGACGGCGATGATCTTGGCCTCGCCGGCGCCGGCGGCGCGCAGCACGTCGAGCCGGCAGCCGTCGCCGTAATAAACCTTGAAGCCGAATTTTCCGGCGTTGCGGATGCGCTCGACGGAGGTGTCGATCACGGTGACGTCGATGCGCTCGGCGAGCAGCGGCTGCACCGCGATTTGGCCGAAGCGCCCGAACCCGACGACGAGGATTTTTCCGCGCCGCGCCTTCGGGATGACCGGCGGCGGCGCCTCGGGTTCGTCCACCGACGCGGGCTCCGGCGAGAAGCGGGCAACGAGCGCGTCCGTGATCTTGGCGAGGAAGGGCCCGGCGACCATGGCGATGGCGGCGAGCGCGGACAGCAAGCTGGAATCGGCGCCGGGGATCAGCGCGGTCTGGGCCGCGAGCGGAAAGATAGCGAAGGAGAACTCGCCCGCCGGGGTCAAGACGCCGGCCGCGCTCAAAGCCTCGCGGTTGGCAAAACCGTTGAGGCGGAACAGGGCGAACATAATCGCCGTCTTCACCGCGAGCAGCGCGGCGGAGGCGCCGGCCAGCCAACCGATATGCTCGACCACCAGCTTCTGGTCCACGGACATGCCCACCGACATGAAGAACAGGCCCATCAGCAGTCCGCGAAACGGCTCGATGTCGGCTTCGAGCTGGTGGCGGAAATTGGATTCGGACAGCAGGATTCCGGCCAAAAAGGCCCCGAGCGCCATGGACATGCCGACCGACTGCATCAGCACGGCGGCGCCGAGCACGATGAGAAGGGCGGCGGCGGTGAGGACTTCGCGCGCCCCCGCGCGCGCCAGCAGGCGAAACAGCGGGTTGAGCGCCCAGTGTCCCGCGAGGATGACAAAGGCCAGCGCCGCGAAAGCTTTCGAAAGATCGATCAGCGCATCATGCATCGCGCCGGTCAGCGAAGAGCCGCCGCCAAAAAAGGGAATGGCGGCGAGCAGCGGCGCCACGGCAATGTCCTGGGCGAGCAGCACGGAAAAGGCGCGCCGACCATAAGGCGTCTGCAGGTCGCCGCGTTCGTCCAGCAATTGCATGGCGATCGCCGTGGACGAAAAGGCCAGCGCCACACCGGTCGCCAGCGCGCCGAACGGGCTCAGGCCCAGCAGGGTCCAAGCGGCCAGCCCGATCGGCAAGGCCGTGACGATCATCTGCGTCACGCCGAGCACCACAATGTCGCGGCGCATGGCTTTCAGGCGCGCGGGCTTCAGGGACAGGCCGATCAGGAACAGCAGCAGGACCACGCCAAGCTGCGAAATGTTCAGGATCATGCCGGGTTCGGCGACCAGGGCCAGCCCGGAAGGGCCGATCACCATGCCTGCGGCGAGATAGCCGATGACGGAGCCCAGTCCCGCGAGCCGGAACAGGGGCGCGAAGATCACCGCGGAGGCGAGCAGAATGAGAGTCGGGACGAGAAAGGACTCGCCGGTCAGGTCGTGCATGATTTTTTGGGGCGCTGGTCGCGGTCGAATCGCCGCCTCACCGACTTAAGGCGAGAACGCGGCGAAACGGGGGCGGCTTGCATGTGTCATGCTTCTGCTTGACACTGACCCTAAGGCTGCTGAAAAGAGCGGCAACCACGAGGACGATATGAGCCAGAAGCCGACCCTGAAAATCCTGCTGTGCGCGCCGCGCGGTTTTTGCGCGGGCGTCGTTCGGGCGATCAACACCGTCGAGCACGCCCTGCGCCAGTTCGGCGCGCCGGTCTATGTGCGCCACGAAATCGTGCACAACCGCTATGTCGTGGAAGGACTGAAGAAAAAGGGCGCGATTTTCGTCAAGGAGCTCGACGAGGTTCCCGACGGCGGCCAGCCCGTGGTGTTCTCAGCGCATGGCGTGCCGAAGGCCGTGCCCGCCGAGGCCGAGCGCCGCGACCTGCTGGCGATCGACGCCACCTGCCCGCTGGTGAAGAAGGTGCATCTCGAAGCCGAACTGCACCATCGCCGCAACCTGAAGATCATTTTGGTCGGACACAAGGGCCACCCGGAAGTGGTCGGCACCATGGGCCAATTGCCGGAAGGGTCGGTCGTCCTGGTCGAGAGCGCGGAAGATGTCGCGGCGCTGCCGTTCTCGCCGAGCGAAAATCTCGCCTATGTGACGCAGACCACCCTGTCGATCGACGACATGTCCGCTGTGGTCGCGGCGCTGCAAGCGCGTTATCCCGACATTGTCGGGCCGCACCGGCAGGATATTTGTTACGCCACCACCAATCGTCAGGCGGCGGTCAAAGCCATCGCCGCCAAGGTGGACGCTTTTGTTGCGGTGGGATCGCCGAATTCCTCCAATTCGCAACGGCTCCGGGAAGTGGCGGAGCGCAGCGGCTGTCCGACGTCGCAGCTCGTGCTGCGGGCCGAGGATATCGACTGGTCGAAGCTGCAAAACATCCGCAGCGTCGGCGTCACCGCCGGGGCCTCGGCGCCGGAGGTGCTGGTGGAGGAAATCCTCAACGCCTTCGCCGAGAAATACGAGCTGGACATCGAGACGGTCACGACGGCGACCGAAGATGTCTCGTTCCCGCTGCCGCGTCAGCTTCGCGAGGAAGTGGCGTAGGTCTGGCAAGACGCTTGCAGGGCTTGCTGCAAAGCGATCCCTGGAGGCGGCCTTGTCGATTTTCGCGCAATTCGATCCCGGCCTCGGACTGATCCGGCATGTCGCCTTGCTGGCGGAAGGCGCGGCGCCCGACCCTGAAGAACTCGACCTGCTGGCGCGACAGGCCGAAGCCGGATTCCTGCTCGACATCCCGCCCGAAAATCTGTGGCCGGAGTTTTCGCGCGCGCTGATGGGCCGCGCGCCCGGACGCATGCTGCATTACCTCCATGACATCGGGGCGCTGGAGCAGTTGCTGCCCGAGGTTGCCGCGCTTTACGGCGTGCCGCAAATCGCCGCCGAACCCGCCAGCGTCGATCTCGGCGACCTCATCGAAGCCGCCCTCGACGAAGCCGCGAAAATCTCCGCGCCGCTCGCCGTGCGCTTCGCGCTGCTGGTCAAGGACGTAGGCAAATCCGATTCGCCCCGGGAACATTTGCCCGCGCATTACCGCCACGTCGAACGCGGCGCGCCGCGCCTGCTCGCTCTCGCCGAGCGCCTCGACGCGCCGCAGGACTGCCGCGAACTCGCCATGCAGGCCCTCCACGAATGCGAACGCGCGCACAAAATCTCGCGCATGCGCGCGGGGCCGCTCGCCATGCTGCTGGAGCGCAACGGCGCGTTCGACGCGCCGGAGCGGTTCGACCATTTTCTGAGCGTCTGCGCCTGCGACTATCGCGCCTATCCCGGCCGCGCCGGCGCGCCCTACCCCAAGGCGCGGCTGATCGACGCGGCGCTGCGCGCCTGTCGCGAAATCGACGCGCCGCCGACAAACATCGAGGCGCTGCGCGAGGCGCGCGCCGCCGCGGTGGCGCTGGCGCTGGACTCCTGCGGCGAGCGGTGATCCCGGCGCCGGCTTGCGCCAGAGCGATTTCCCCTCCTCGCATTCATGGTCTAAGAGCACCGCCAGAGTGCAACTCTCGCGAAAGCTCCCATGTCTCACGATCATTCCAGCGAACATCCCTTCGACGCCTTCAACATCCTCATCAAGCAGATGCCGGAGCCGTCGGCGCAAGCCGTTGCGGCGGTGCGCGCCCGCGACGCGCAGTTGACGAAACCACCGGGCGCGCTGGGCCGTCTGGAAGAGATCGTCGAGCATTTGGCCGCCTGGCAGGACAAGGAAATGCCGACCGTCGAACGCCCCACGGTGGTCGTGTTCGCCGGCAATCACGGCGTGACCAAACAAGGCGTATCTCCCTTCCCCGCCAGCGTTACCGAGCAGATGCTCAAAAACTTCTCGGCGGGCGGCGCTGCGGTCAACCAGATCTGCGCGACCTGGGGCGCCGGCCTGAAAGTGTTTGAGCTGGCGCTGCAAATCCCCACCAAGGATTTCACTGAAGCGCCCGCGCTGGAGACGCGCGAATGCGCCGGCACCGTCGCCTTCGGCATGGAGTCCATCGCCGGCGGCGCCGACCTGCTGGCCTTTGGCGAAATGGGCATCGGCAACACGACCTCCGCCGCCGCCATCTATCACGCGCTCTATGGCGGCAAGGCGTCCGACTGGGTCGGACGCGGCACCGGCCTCGACGACGAGGGTTTGAAGCGCAAGGCCGCGGTCGTCGAGCGCGCCGTCGCCCTGCACAAACCCCACCTCACCACCCCGTGGGAAGTGCTGCGCCGCCTCGGCGGACGCGAGATCGCGGCCATGGCCGGCGGCATTCTGGCGGCGCGCATGGAGCGCATCCCCGTCCTGCTCGACGGCTATGTCGCCTGCGCCGCCGCCGCCGTGCTGCACGCCATCGACGCCTCCGCGCTGGACCATTGTCTCGCCGGCCACCTTTCCCCCGAGGGCGCGCACGCCGAGGTTTTGCGCCGGTTCGGCAAGAAGCCCCTTCTCAACCTGGGGATGCGGCTCGGCGAAGGCTCGGGCGCGGCGATGGCGATCGGCGTCGTCAAGGCGGCCGTCGCCTGCCACCGCGACATGGCGACCTTTGCATCCGCCGGGGTCGACAACAAGGCGTGACCGAAAACGATCTGGCGACCGCTTGCGGTCGCCAACCTCTGTTCGCACCCGTAAAAATATCCGAAGATCAGGCGCGGATGGAGGCGATCATGAGCGACACGACAAGCGCGAATGGCGGCAATTGGTTGTTCCCCTTCTTTTCGCTGGGACCGCAGCGACTGACGCAGCCCATCAATCCCGGGTGGACGTTCGGCAACCTGATCGTCAACGAGACCAATTCGCGCGCGCCGGACATCGAACAGGCCATCGTGGCGGAGGAAAGCTACGGAAGGCAGATCGGGGTGCTGCTGGAGGCCGTCCACCTGCTGGTGAAAGACCTCAAGGGCCACAAGGCGTATAGCGACATCGTCAAACTGCATGAGAAAGTCGCGACGATCAAACGCGAGTCGTCTTTGCGCAGACTGGACCGGCTCGAATACGATCTGGACGTCCTGAGAAAATACGACAAGGTCGCTTACCAGAAGAAGATGAGGGCGCTGCTGACAATACTCCAGTCGTCCGAGACTTGAGATGTCTGACGAGGTTCAGACCGCCGCCCCGCCGCAGGCCGCGCCCTCATGGGCGCTCAAAGCGCGCGCCTTCTCCAATAGCGCTGTTTTCAACTTCCCTGGCGGGCCGAAAGTGGTGAAAGCCGCCTGGGTGATCAACGTTCAGAAGGCGGGGAGTTTCCCGGTCTATCTGTTTCTGCTGTGGCATTACCACAATGCGACCGTCGCCGCCTGGATTTACACCGCCATGCACGGCGCGTACGGCTTGGTCTGGCTGCTCAAGGCCAGCGCCTTCCCCGACCCGAGCTGGGAGCCCAAGGTGACGCTCGGCGGCGCGATCAACATGTTCGCCGGGGTTTTGGGATGGTATTGGGTCATCGGCTGGCTGCTGATTTCGGCCAATGCGACGCCCGCCTATCCCTTGCCGGTCAACGCCTGGTTCTGCCTCTGCGTGAGCCTGTGCATCCTCGGCTGCGCGATCATGATCGCGGCGGACGCCCAGAAATTTTTTACGCTGCGCGCAAAACCGGGGCTGATCACGGACGGAATGTTCCGCTATGTCCGCCATCCCAATTATCTCGGCGAGATCATGATCTACGGCAGTTTCGCGCTGATGGTCTGGCATTGGCTCGCCTTCGTCATCCTGGCCTGCGTCTGGCTGGTCCTGTTCGCCGCGAACATGGCGATCAAAGAGGCGAGCCTGTCGCGGCACGCGGGATGGGCGGATTACCGGAACCGCAGCTGGTGGCTCTTGCCGGGCGTCTTTTGAAAGCTTGGCCCAAGCGGTGCTCGGAACTTTTGCCGCCGCCCGCCGTATCCTGCGGAAAGGGACCTCGCATGGAAACGACAGCGCATGAAATGGACGCGCACATTCGCGTCACCCTGGCCGAGCCGGAATTGACGGCGCTGGACGCATGGCGGGAAAGACAGCCTGATGCGCCCGAACGGGCCGAAGCGCTACGACGCCTCGCGGCGATGGCGCTGCGCGAGGTCGGCGGGTCCGAGACCATCGCGCTCGCCGATCTCAACGCGTCAAACGACGAGTAAGCGCGGCGAGCCGGGGCGCGCCGCGCAAAAAAGAAAATCAGCCGCCGAGCTTGGCCATCAGCGCGTCGGAAATCTCGAAATTGGCGTAAACGTTCTGCACGTCGTCATTGTCTTCGAGAGCGTTGATCAGCTTCAGGATCTTTTCGCCGGCTTCGTCGTCCACCGCGATGTTGTTCTGCGGCCGCCAGACCAGTTTGGACGACTTGGGCTCGCCGAACTTGGCTTCCAGCGCCTTGGTCACTTCGGCCAGATCTTCCAGCGATGTGGAGATTTCGTGGCCGTCCTCGCTGCTGGCGACGTCCTCGGCGCCGGACTCGATCGCCGCCTCCATCATCGCGTCCTCGCTCGCCGCCTTGGTGTCGTACTGGATCAGGCCGACATGGTCGAACATGAAGGAGACCGCGCCGGTTTCCGCCAGCGCCCCGCCCGCCTTGGTGAAATAGGAGCGCACTTCGCCGGCCGTGCGGTTGCGGTTGTCGGTCAGCGCCTCGATGATCACCGCGACGCCGCCCGGAGCGTAGCCCTCGTAACGCACCTCGTCATAGTTTTCGGTGTCGCCGCCCGCCGCCTTCTTGATGGCGCGCTCAATATTGTCCTTGGGCATGTTTTCCGCACGGGCGGCGAGAACCGCAAGGCGCAGGCGCGGATTCATCGCGGGATCGGGCATGCCCATTTTCGCGGCGACGGTGATTTCGCGGGCCAGCTTGGAGAAGATTTTCGAACGGATCGCGTCCTGCTTCCCCTTCTTGTGCATGATGTTTTTGAATTGACTATGGCCGGCCATCTTTGTCCCTGATCTCTGTGCAAGACGCCCGGCGGAGATAGTCCGGGGCGGAAAATCGACCGCGCCTTATAAACGCGCGCGGAGAGCCTGAAAAGGCGCCCTGGTTGCGGCGCAATGACGTGCGCGAAAGAAAAAGACTATACCTGCGGCAGCGCCTGCGCCAGAAGGCCGCCCACCCGCACGGGTTCGACCCGTATCGCCAGCCCGTCCGGTCCGGTCTCGACGAACAGGCCGCACAGGGTGGCGGGGCCGTCGGCCGGCTCGAACCGCGAGCCCGGCGTCTTCCGGATGAAACGCCGGATGGGCTCGTCCTTGTCCATGCCGATCACGGAATCATAGTCGCCGGTCATGCCGGCGTCGCTCTGGAACGCGGTCCCGTGCGGCAGGATGCGCCAGTCCGCCGTGGGCACATGGGTGTGCGTGCCCACCGCCACGGAGGCGCGCCCGTCGACAAAATGGGCCAGCGCCTGTTTCTCGCTCGACGCTTCGGCGTGGAGATCGACGATGATGGCGTCGGCGGCCTGCCCCAGTGGACAGGCGGACAGCTCACGCTCCACCGCCGCGAAGGGATCGTCCATGGCGTCCATGAACACGCGGCCGAGCACGCTGACCACGAGCACGCGGGCGCCGGCCTTGGTCTCGTAAAGCCAGGCGCCCCGGCCCGGCGTGCCCGGCGGATAATTGATCGGGCGCAGCACGTGTGGCGCGCGTTCGATAAAGACGAGGGCTTCGCGCTGGTCGAAGGAATGGTTGCCGAGCGTGACGCAATCCACCCCGGCGTTCAAAAAATCCTGGGCGATGTTTTCGGTGAGGCCGAATCCACCGGCGGCGTTCTCGCCATTGGCGACGACGAAATCCAGCTTGAGCTTGTTGCGCAGGACCGGAACGTGTTCCGAAATTGCGGTCCGGCCGGCGCGGCCGATCACGTCGCCGATGAAGAGAAGCCGCATCTGTCTCCCATAAAATCCAGAATGTTTTTTTCGGTTACCACGAAATCAAGGGGCGCGTCGTGCTTTTCCATCGGCAGTTTTTCGGCGTGCTGCCGCGAGAAGGCCAACCCGCCGGCCACGACAAACGTTTTCTCGGCCCGCAGATGTGCGAGCGTCGCATCATAGTATCCGCCGCCAAATCCCAGCCGTCCGCCATGGTCGTCAAAGGCGAGCAGCGGAGCCAGCAGAATTTTGGGCGTCATTTGCGCGGCTTCCGGCGCCGGCTCGCTCAGCCCGAAGCGCCCGCCGACCAGCGCATCGCCGGGGCGCCACAGCCGAAAGGTCAGCGGCGTGGCTTTGGCCGCCGCACAAGGCAGAAGGGTGGGAAAACCGAGCGCCGCGAGAAGGGCGAGCAGGTCTGAACAGTCGAGTTCGCCCGGCAAGGCGCGATAGAGGGCGACGGGGGTTTCGAAAGGCGCGACGCCGGCTTTTTCAGCCAGGGCGACAAGAAAAGGCGGCGCGGTCTCCGCAATGGCCAGCGCGGCGGCCTCGGCCATGTCGGCGGGGATCGAGGCGCGAATTCCTTTGAACCGCTCGCGCAACTCGGCCTTTTCGTCCCCTCTATCCGCCTGCGCAGGGCTGTCTTGGCAGGGCTCCGGCTCCACAATCACGCGAACATCTCAAAAGAGATAAGGCGACGTATCGTCATGGCCGGGCTTGTCCCGGCCATCCAAGCGGCGCCGCTGCACGAACTGCCGTAAAACATTCCCCTGCGGCTCGGCGTGGATACCCGGCACAAGGCCGGGCATGACGTGCGTGTGTTGGCATTGAACCCGAAAACGTAAAACAGTCCTGCCGCATGCGGCGAGGCGCAAAAAAGAGTGCGGGCCACAAAAGCCGTGGGACGGATCCCGGGTACCTACAAAGTAGGTGGGCGCCGTGTGCCCAAGTCCACGGACAAGAACAGGGACAGCTCCCTAGGGGATCGTAAGGCCCCGGGGAAATATCCTCACGCACCCCGCAGCGCCGCCTCTGTAATCTAGGGCGCCTGCGTCGCCGGCGCCATGGGAAAGTTCGCAAATTCGCCAGGGACGTTCAGGGCCGACAACAAGGTGCGCGCAAATCGTCCTGTGTGCGCAAGGGTTATGATCTGCCGAGCGTCCCGTCCCCCGTGGATGTTGACAGTGTCAAATGCCTGTATACGCTCTTGGTGCGCAACTGAAGGGAAGCCGCTTGTCTCGGGATGAGGCGCTTGCCTCAAAAATTCTGGCCGCCCGGCCGTCCGTGCGCCTATGGCGGACCGACCTGACCGGACTGATCGCCTGGCGCAATCTCGCCCACGATCGCATGCGCTTGGCCGTGACTGTGATCGGGATCGCCTTTGCGACCCTGCTGACCGGCATCCAGCTCGGCATGCTCGTCAACTTCACCCACACCACCGCAAATCTCGTCGATCATGGCGGCGCCGATCTCTGGATCGCCGCGCACGGCATCAAGACCGTCGATCTCGCCACGCCGCTGGAAGAACGCCGCCGCTTCCAGGCGCTCGCCACGGAGGGCGTGGCGAGCGCCGAGCCCTATCTGTTGAACTTCGGCATCTGGAAGAAGCCCAATGGCGTGCGCGAGACCATTTTTGTCGTCGGCGTCGAGCCCGACGCGCTGATGGGCCTGCCCTGGAATCTGGTCGATGGCCTAAAACCCCGGGACGCGCTGCTCACGCCCGACGGCGTCATCGTCGACACGCTTTACGCGAAGAAACTCGGCGTCGACCGCATCGGCCAGACTTTTGAAATCAACGACCATCGCGTGCGTGTGGTCGGCTTCACCAAGGGCGTGCGCACCTTCACCCAGTCGCCTTACGTCTTCACCTCGCTGCGCAAGGCGCGGTCCGTCGCCGTCAGCCTGCGAAACCCCGACAAGGCGATCACTTATGTGCCGATCCGCGTCGCCCCGGGCGCCCCGGTCGAGACGGTGCGCGCGCGCCTCGCCGCCCACATGCCCGACGTCGATGTGATGACGACGCCGGAATTTTCCAGCCGCAGCAGCAATTACTGGCTGTTTTCGACCGGCGCGGGCCTGACCATCGTGTCGTCGTCGATTCTCGCCCTGTTCGTCGGCGTCGTCATCGCCGCCCAAACCCTTTACGCCAGCACCATGGACCGCCTGCCGGAATATGCGACGCTGCGCGCCATGGGCGGGAGCCGCTCCTATCTCTATCGCATCGTCATCACGCAAGCGCTGATAGGCGGCGCCATAGGCTATGTGTTTGGCATGGCCGGCGTCTTGACCGTCGTCTGGCTCAGCCGCGAAGCCAGCGCCCCGCCGGAAGCGCCGCTTTGGCTGATCCTGGGCATCGGCGGCGTGATGGAGGCGATGTGCGTGCTGGCCTCGATCATCTCCCTGCGAAAAATCACGAAAATCAACCCGACCGAGGTTTTCCGATGAACGGGCCCCGCGCGCCGGTCATCCGGGCCGTTGGCGTCGGCCATGTTTTCGGAACGGGCGAGACCGCCTTCACCGCGCTGCATGCGATCGATCTCGACATTCGCGGCGGCGAGGTCCTGCTGCTGATGGGGCCTTCGGGGAGCGGCAAGACCACGCTCCTGCACATTCTGGGCGCGCTGCTCACCCCGACGTCCGGCGAGGTTTTCCTGCGTGAAAAACCCATCGCGCAGCTGAGCGAGGAGGAGCGCGGCGCCCTGCGGCTGAAGCGGTTCGGCTTCATCTTCCAGAGCTACAATCTGTTCCCGATGCTGACCGCGACCGAAAACGTTCTCGTGGCTTTCGATCTCGCCCGCGCCGACTTGCGCGAGGGCCGGGAGAAGGCCCGCGCCTTGTTGCGCCAGGTTGGGCTGGGCGAAAAGCTCGACGCGTTTCCCAATGCGATGAGCGGCGGCCAGAAACAGCGCGTCGCCATCGCCCGGGCCCTTGCCGGCGATCCGGAAATCCTGATGGCCGACGAGCCCACCGCCGCGCTCGACGCGCAAGGCGGGCTGGGCGCCATGGAGCTGTTCCGCCGTCTCGCCCACGAGCAGGGCCGCGCCGTGGTGATCGTCACCCATGACCCGCGCATCCTGTCGCTCGCCGACCGCATCGTCCGCATCGAGGACGGCTGGATCGTCAACACGCCGGAGGCGTCATGAAACATTTTTTGGCGCTGGCGGCGCTGGCGCTGGCCTTTTCGACGGTTCAGAGTCGCGCGGACCCCTATGCGGCGGCGGCCCCAGGCCTTGTCGAACCGCTCGGCGAGGAGCGCCAGATCGCCTCGCAGGTGATCGGGATCATCGACAAGGTTTTGGTGGAGGAGAATGATGCGGTCGCCGCAAATCAGCCGATCGCCATCATCGTGAACGGCGAACAGGCGGCGCGGGTGGCGGCGACGCGCGCGCAGCTCGCCGAAGCGCAGGCGCAGCTCGAAAAACTTCTGAACGGGGCCCGCCCCGAGGAGCGGCGCGAGGCGAAGGCGCTGCTGGAGCAGCTCGACGCCGAATTGCAATTGGCGCAGCTCGACTACGACCGGAAGAAGCCGCTGCGCGCCAGCGGCGCCGCGTCGCAGGCGGCGCTGGACCAATCAAGTTCGGCACTGGGGTCCCTGAAAATGCGGCGGACGGCCATGGCGGAGCGCGTCGCCGTGATCGAAGCGGGCGCCCGCGTGGAAGACATCGCCGCCGCCCGCGCCGTGGTCGAGCGCCTGAAGGCGGAAACCACCTTCGCCGAGGCGCAGCTGGAGAAATTCACCATCCGCTCGCCCATCGCCGGGACGCTGCTGCGTCGCCAGCGCAACGCCGGCGAGGCCGTGACAAATATCGACCCCACGCCCATCGCCATTGTCGGCGATCTCAGCCGGCTGCGGGTGCGCGCGGAGGTGGACGAAACCGACATCGGCCGGATCGCCGTGGGACAAAGGGTCGAGGTCACCGCCGACGCTTATCCGGGGAAAAAATTCGGGGGAACGGTGGCGCGCATCGCGCAACGCCTGGGCGCCAAGGCGGTTCAGACCGGTCGCCCCTCGGAAAAGGTCGACATGAAGGTTTTGCAGGCGATGATCGACCTTGACCCTGAGGTGAGACTGCCGGTCGGCCTGCGGATCGATGTGGGCTTTGTCGCTCCCCAGGCGGCGCGGCGCTAACGCCTTCCCCTGCGCCAGGGAAGCCGATCCCGCCAGCGGCGACGCTTGGGCGCGACCTCGGGGCTCTCCGGCTTGGCGACGAGACTCAGGCAATCGATGTCGGCGACGTCGCCCCAGGCGAAACACCGCTGCTCCACCACTTCAAGCCCAGTCTTGATCGCGTAATCCCTGAACAGGCCAGCAGGCATGAAGCAGCGCCAGTGTGGGTTGCCTTTGTAGTCGCCTCCGGGATTGTGCGGGTAATTCGAGTGGTGCAGCAGGGCCATTCCGCCGGGACGCAGGATTCTCTTGAACTCCCTCAAATAGGCGTAAACGATCTCGTGGTCGAAATGCACCATCGCGTCATAACAGAACACGGCCGTGACGGCGCCATCCGCGATCTCGCGCAGGTCGATGCCATTGTTGACAATAAACTGGAAATTCGTCAGTCCGGCGAAGCGTTTGCGGCAAAAAGCGATGTTATCGGGGACCAGATCGACCAAAATCTTCTGGTTCGGCCAATCCCGCATCTGCCAGCTGTGCCGGCCGCGCCCGCAGGCCAGTTCGACGATGACCGAGGAGTCCAGGCGGTTGAACATCTCACGAAAAGGGAATCTGGACTCCAAATCCCAGCACGTGTTCACCCATTCTTCCGCGTGCCGGTAATAGTCCTCGTCGTCATTCCAATCACGCCTGAGTATGTCGGCCCTTTCAACGACGGCTTTCGTCACATTCATGAACAATATCTCCGGGTCAATGCATTTGCCCCGAACCGCGCCGCCCGCCAGACGCGGGCGACCGGCGGGCGTCAATATTAATTAATTGTCGAGGAACGACCGCAGCTTTCTGCTGCGGCTGGGGTGCTTGAGTTTTCTGAGCGCCTTCGCCTCGATCTGGCGAATGCGTTCGCGCGTCACCGAGAATTGTTGCCCGACTTCCTCAAGCGTGTGGTCGGTGTTCATGCCGATGCCGAAACGCATGCGCAGCACGCGTTCTTCGCGCGGGGTCAGCGACGCCAGGACACGCGTGGTCGTCTCGCGCAGGTTCGACTGGATCGCCGCGTCGATCGGCAGGATCGCATTCTTGTCCTCGATGAAATCGCCGAGGTGCGAATCCTCCTCGTCGCCGATCGGGGTTTCCAGCGAGATCGGCTCTTTGGCGATCTTCAGAACTTTTCGAACCTTTTCCAAGGGCATGGCGAGCTTTTCCGCCAATTCTTCCGGCGTCGGCTCGCGGCCGATCTCGTGCAGCATCTGGCGCGAGGTCCGAACGATCTTGTTGATCGTCTCGATCATGTGCACGGGAATGCGGATGGTTCTTGCCTGATCCGCAATGCTGCGGGTGATCGCCTGACGAATCCACCAGGTCGCATAGGTCGAGAACTTGTAGCCGCGCCGATACTCGAACTTGTCCACCGCTTTCATCAGGCCGATATTGCCTTCCTGGATCAGGTCGAGGAATTGCAGGCCGCGATTGGTGTATTTCTTGGCGATGGAGATGACGAGACGCAGGTTCGCCTCGACCATTTCCTTCTTGGCCTGACGGGCTTCGCGCTCGCCCTTCTGCACCATGTGGACGATTTTGCGGAATTCCTGGATCTCCAGGCCGGTTTCCGTCGCCAGCGCATGAATTTCGCTGCGCAGCTCGTGAATCTCGTCCTTGGACGACGCCACCAGCTCCCGCCAGCCGCGCGCGCCCAACTTCGAGATGCGCAGCACCCATTTCGGGTCAAGCTCAGCGCCATGATAGTTTCTGAAAAAATCGTCGCGCGCGACGCCAAAGCTTTCGGCCAGGCGCAACAGCTTGGTCTCCAGACCGATCAGGCGGCGGTTGATGTCATAGAGCTGCTCGACCAGCGCATCGATGCGGTTCTGGTTGAGCGACAGCGACTTGACGTCGGTGACGATTTCCTTCTTGAGCGTCTTGTACTTGCGCTCCTGGGCCGGCGTCAGCTGCTCGTTCTTGAGCTTGTTCTCGACATTCTGGTCCTGCAGCCGCCGCAGTTTTTTGTACGCGTCGGCGACGCGGTCAAAGGTTTCCAGAACCTTCGGCTTCAGCTCGGTTTCCATGGCGGAGAGCGATACGGAATTCTCCATATCGTCTTCTTCGTCAAAATTCTCGGCCTGGATCGGCGGCTCGTCCTCGAGCCCGGCGGGCGGATTGCGCGGCGCGGTGGCCGGGGCTTCCCCCTCCTCTTCCGATTCTTCCTCGCCGGTCGCGCCGCCCTTGCCCTCGGGGCCGGCGTAGGTTGCTTCGAGATCGATGATCTCGCGCAGCAAAACCTTGCTGTCGACCAGTTCGTCACGCCAGATGATGATGGCCTGGAAGGTCAGCGGCGACTCGCACAGGCCGGCGATCATCGCCTCGCGGCCTGCCTCGATGCGCTTGGCGATGGCGATTTCGCCCTCGCGCGAAAGAAGCTCCACCGAGCCCATTTCGCGCAGATACATGCGCACGGGATCGTCGGTGCGGTCGGCGGGCTCGGAGTTGCGGGTGGCGACGGCGCGGGATGCTGGCGCGGCCTCGGTCAGTTCGCCGGATTCGGGCTCCTCCTCCTCGGCGGCGGCCTCCTCCTCGGCCTCTTCGGCGTCGTCGCCCTCAATGACATTGATGCTCATTTCATTGAGCATCGCATAGACGTCCTCGATCTGGTCGGAGGACACCTCCTCCGACGGCAGGACGGCGTTCAACTCGGCGTAAGTGACGAAACCGCGTTTCTTCGCGGTCTTGATCATGCGCTTGACGGCGGCGTCCGACAGATCCAGCAAGGGGCTGTCGGCAACATCGGCAACGGCCTCGCCCTCGGGTTTCGCGTCGTCTTTTTTGGCCATATGGCGACTCCAGAACTTACGTGGCCCGACGGCGGACGCCGCAGGCGGGCGCCGAAAGCGCCAATCGAGCCTGCTCGCGCTCCTCGATCAGAGAAACGCGGACAAGCTCAAGAATTCATCATCGGCGCCCCAGCAAACGCTGAGTCGCCCCTGTCTTCAGGTTGCGCGGAAAGTTTTAAGGACCGCTTAACCAATCTTTTCCGCGCGGCGAGAGGCGCGGCCTCAGACATTTTTGTCTTCCCGTCCCGAGGATGCGCCGAAGCCTTCAATCGTCGCCTCCACGCCCTCAAGGGCCGAAAGTTGCGCCTTGATATCAGCCAGAACAGCGAAATTGGAGTCGCTCGGCTCGCTCGCCAGCGCCGTCTCCGCCTGCCGCAATTCCCTATTTAGCGCGCGCTGCTTGCGATGCAAGGCCAGAGCCTGCCGCAAAACCTCATCCGCGTCATTTTCGTGGGCGCTTGGCCTTACGCACCACAATGTCGAAAGTGTGGCGTTGCCGGCGACGCTTTCAAAAAAACCGCCAAATCCCCGAACGTCGAGCTTTTCTCTCAGGGTTTCAGGAGACATGTCGGGCTCGGCGAGTCCCAGCAGCGCGTCACGCAATTTCGCCCCCGCCGCGCCCGCGAAATCCAGCCGCGCAAGATCCTCGGCGTGGCGGACGATCAGATTGGGATGATTGACCAGCAGGGCGAGAATGAGCGTTTCGCGCGGCGCCGGCGACTCCCTGGGCGCCGAGAGCAGGCTCGATTGCAGCAGGGCGGAGCTGGCGATCGGCGCGCGCGCACCCGGGCGCTGCGCCCCGCCGCCGCCCCGTCGGGGAACGAAAGGCTCGCGCCGGGCGCGGCCGAACAGCTGGAACTGCCGGTTTCGAAAATCGTCGAGATAGTGGCGGCGCAGCACCTCGTCGCGGATCTGCCCGGCGCAGTCGCGCAGCCGCCGCTCGAAGGCGGCGCGACGCTCGGGCGTATCCAGCGGCTGCGCCTCGGCTTCGCGGGCAAAAATCATTTCCGACATGGGTTTTGCCGCGCCCAACACCGCCTCCAGCGCCGCGGCGCCGCCGGCGCGGGCGAGATCGTCGGGGTCCTGCCCCTCGGGCAGCAGCGCGAAACGCAGGCTTTTTCCGGGCCCGATCAGCGGCAGCGCGGTTTCGACGGCGCGAAACGCCGCCTTTCGTCCAGCGCGGTCGCCGTCGAAACACAGGATCGGCTCCTCGGCCATCTTCCAAAGCAGTTCGCATTGGTCCGGCGTCAGCGCCGTGCCGAGCCCGGCCACGACATTGTCGATTCCCACCATGCTCAGGGCGATGACATCGACATAGCCTTCGACGGCGATCACGGTTCCCCGCTCATGCGCCGCCTTGCGCGCGACATGCAGGTTGTAGAGGTTAAAACCCTTGTGGAACAGCGGCGTCTCCGCCGAATTCTTGTATTTGGGCTGAACCTCCTTGCTCATCGCCCGCCCGCCGAAGGCGATGACTTTTCCGGCGCGATCGCAAATCGGGAACATCACGCGGTCGCGAAAGAAATCGTAGGGCACGGCGATGCCTTCGCCATGGGTGAGCAGACCCGCCTCCTTCATCACCTCGGCGTCGCAGCCTTTTCCGGCCAGATAATCGCGCAGCGCAAACCGCTCGTTGGGCGCATAGCCGAGCCGGAATTTCTTGCGCGCCTCTTCTGAAACGCCGCGCTCGGCGAGATAGGCGCGCGCCCTAGCCCCCGCGCTCCCGCGCAGAACTTTTTCGAAAAATTCGGCGGCGAATTCGAGCGCTTCCAGGTGAGTCGCGCGTTTCTTCTCGGCGGCGGCGCTTTCCACCGTCTCCACCGGCAGGGAGAGGCCGGCGAGACCGGCGAGCTGCTCCACCGCCTCGGGAAAGGGCAGGCCTTGGGTCTCCATGACGAATTCAAAGATGTCGCCATTCTTGCCGGCGGAGAAATCGAAAAATTGGCCCTTCTGGTCGTTCACATAAAAAGAGGGGGTTTTTTCCGCGGTGAACGGGGACAGGCCGCGCCATTCCCGCCCCTGTTTCTTCAGCCGCACGCGCTGGCCCGCGACCTCCGACATGGGAAGGCGCGCCCGGATTTCGTCGAGAAAGGAGGGCGTGAATTTCATGTTTCGGTCAGATTGCTCGCCTAACTCACATGGAATCGCCTGATGCCGCATGCAAGGCGCGCGAAAAATTGTCGCCGCTATCCACAGGGCGGCCAGCCAACGAAAGCCATATGGACCTTCCCCGGCCCTTTGACTAGAGAACTCGCGCCCCCGACAAGGGCACCAACCCCACGAGACGCCATGCGCCTGCTTGCCAGATTCGCCGAAATGAAGAAACAGGGCGAGAAGATCGCCACCATGACCGCCTATGACGCCCCCCAGGCGCGGGCGCAGCAAGCGGCTGAAATCGACGCCATCCTGGTCGGCGACAGCGTCGGCGTGAACATTCTGGGCTACGCCAGCGAGCGCGAGGTGACGCTGGCCGACATGATCCACCACACCGCCGCCGTCCGCCGCGGCGCCCCGGACACTTTTATTTTCGCGGATCTCCCCTTCGCCACCTATGACACGCCGGAACAGGCGGTGCAGAGCGGCCTGGCGCTGCAGAAGGCCGGCGCCGACGCGGTCAAATTCGAGGGCGCGCATGCCGACATGGTGCGCGCGCTGATCGGCGCGGGCGTGCCGGTCTGCGGCCACATCGGCTACGAGCCCCAGACCGGCGAGCGCCGCGTCCACGGCAAGACGATCGCGGAAGCGCAACGCCTGCGCGCCGAGGCGAAGACGCTCGATGACGCCGGCGTCTATATGCTGGTGCTGGAGCTGGTGCCGGCCGAACTCGCCGGGATCATCAGCAAGGAGATCAAGGCGGCGACGATCGGCATCGGCGCGGGGCCGGGAACCGATGGCCAGGTCCTCGTCTTCCCGGACGTGCTCGGCTACACGGAGCGCAACTTTCGGCACAACAAGCGCTACGCCGAAGTCGGCTCCGCCATGGAATCCGCGACGGCCGCCTATGTCGCCGACGTCAAGCGGGGGGCCTTTCCGACCACGGCCAATTGCGCGGTCATGCCGCCGGAGGTGTTGGCGCAACTGTGCAAGAAGGCGGGCTGAGCCTCACACCACGCATCAACCCATAGCCCTCACCCTGAGGAGGCCCCCTCAGGGGCCGTCTCGAAGGGCGAAGGCGGTCCACGTTAGCCCTTTGCCGGCCAAACCCGCCGGAACGCCCGCAACGGCTCAAACTGAAACCGCACCCTGTGCGCGCCCGGCGAAAGTTTTGCCGCCCGGAACATCATGTTCGCCTTCAAAAGCTCCGCCTCGACGCCATCGACATAAACCGCCTGCCAGTTCTGCCAGACGTCGTTGAGGACCACAAAACCGCCGCCCGCCGGCGCCGTCACGTCCACATCCACAAAAGTGTTTTCGTAAGCGACGATTCGCGCTTCGCCCGCCTCGCCGCCCGGCTGCGCCTGGCACAGGCCCAACCGCGCGCAATCCGCCCGATCCAGCAGCACGGTCTTGCGATAATCGAGGTCGGGCACGCCGCCCTTGTCCGCCAGCGCGGCGAAATCGGCGACAACAGCCCGCCCCGGCGCCAGCACGCGCGGCAGCGCGTCCTTGTTCTCATAGATGAAGGCGTCGGCGGTCTGCTTCACCAGCGGCAGATCGCCCGGCTTCAGATTCTTGTCGATCTGCTCGACGGGAACGCCGGTGGCGATCCAGCGCAAGCCGAACAGATTGGCCATCGGCGATTTGTAGGAGGGAAAGGCCGGCGAAAACACCCGCTGCTCCGGCACGGCGACATGGTCGTTGGCGCGGGTGACGTCGATAAACGTTTGCAGGCGGATCGGGTTGTAGCCAAGGCTCATGTCAAAGCCATGGGTCAGCCCGGCGTTGGGCCAATGGAAGTCGATGGCGGCCAATTCCACGCGATCGCGACGGTCGGGGCCATTCTCCGCGAGCTTGTCCTTCAGGAAGCGAATCGTCTCGTTGCCGGTCGCCTCGCGCAGCACGTCGTAGGTTTGCGGCGGCAGCGCCGTGGACTGGTTCGGCGCATTGTTGATCGAGAGATCGAAGGTGAGCGGCAGAGCGATCAGCAGCAGGCCCAACACCGGCCGCCCCGGCAGGCGTCGCGCGACAAAAAGCCCGCCGAACGCCAGGGCGAAGCACAGCAGCGCAAAACCGATCGCTCCCAGCGCCTCCGCATGTCCCTTGGCGAGCGCAACGCCGACGCAGGCGAGCAGCACGGCGCCGAGCAGGGCAAACCCCAGCGGCGCGCGCCGCTCTGGCGCGCCAGCGCCCAAATATTCGGAAACGCAGAAGCCGCCCAGCACGGCGGCGAAGGCGCCGATCTGGAACGTGGCGTCGGCCGGGCGGCGGAACAGGCTGGCGCCGGGCAGATCGAACAAGGCGGCGAACACCGGCGTGTACTTGCCGAGCGCATAGACGATCATCGCGAGCAGCGCGCCGAGGAAGAACACGGCCGGACGACGCAACGCCCAGCCGCGCCCCAGGCCGTAAACCAGCAAGGCCGCGACCGGCAGCGCGCCGAAATAGACCTCCGTCATGTTGCGGGCGATATAGAGGTGGGTTTCGCCCCAACCGGGAGAAGGCGGCCCCCAAAAGGCCGACAACGGCCCGTGAATGTCGTAGAGATTGGCGACAACGGCGGTCAGCAGCGAGGCCGGATGCAGGGAGCCGATGAAGGCGCCTTCCAGAGTGATTTCCGAGCGGTTGGACTGTTCGGCGAGTTGCACGGTCCAGACCAGCGCCGGGCCGACGACGATCAGGCCGACCAGCGCGCCGCCCGCGAGCGGCTTCAGCATGCCGGCCAGTCGCCGGCCGAAGCTCGGGCTTTCGGGCGGCGGGCTGAAAAGCCGATAGACGACGAAGGCGGCGAGCGTCAGACAGAACAGCCAGCCGATCTGGTCGCGGCCGAGCGCCATCAAACCGGCGAACAGACCGGCGACCCCGCCCCAAGCGAAGGACGAGCGGTCGAGCGCCCGGCTGAGCGCCCAGAACGCCAGCGGAAACCACGCAAAACTCAGGATCTGCCCGGTGTGCTGGATGCGCCAGGCCGCCGAGCCGCCATAAGCAAAGGCGAGCGCCGCCACCAGTCCGCCCGCCGCGCGCCACCCCTGGTCACGGAAATAGAGCATCCAGCCGATGCCCCCAAGGGTCAGCATCAGGAAGGCGACGCCATCGGCCTGCTGGAAATTCGGCTCCGGGACCAAGACCGCCAGCGCCAGATAGAGCGGCGCGAAGATCAGGCTCTGCGGATCGGCGATCTGCGGCATGCCGGCAAACACGTTGGGCGTCCACCAGGGCGCCGCGTCGCGATGCAGGGAATGGGCGAGGAAGGAGAGTTGCGGCTGGAAATGCGCCTTGGCGTCCCAGGGAATGGTGACCTGTCCCGACACCCACGGCCAGCACAGATAAAGGCTGGCGGCGCAGAAAATGAGGATCGAGGCGAAGAAAACCCCAAAGGGCTCAGTTTTCGGCGGAGGGGGGAACGTCGACATCAAGAAAATGACCTGCCCTGTCGCGCTTGGTGGCGAGATAATGGATGTTTTCCGGCGTCGGCCGCCCCTGGATGCGCTGGTCGCTGACCTCCAGCCCGGCGGCGCGCAACGCCTCGATCTTTTTCGGATTGTTGGTCATCAGCCGCACCCGGGTGACGCCCAGCAGGTCGAGCATGCGCGCGGCATAGCCGAAACGGCGCTGGTCGAGCCCGAACCCCAAAATTTCGTCGGCGTCATAGGTGTCATGCCCCTTGGCCTGCAAGCCATAGGCGCGCACCTTGTTGGCGAGCCCGTTGCCGCGCCCCTCCTGGTCCAGATAGAGGATGACGCCGCCGCCATTCTCGGCCATGAATTTGGCGGTGTGGCGCAACTGGTCGCCGCAATCGCATTTGAGCGAGCCGAACAAATCGCCGGTCAGACAGGCCGAATGCAGCCGCACATGCACGGGGCCGGACAGATCGGGGTCGCCGACAATCACCGCCGCCTGGTCGCGCAACCCCTCGCCGCCGCGAAACACGGCGATCTCGGAATTCGGGGCGCCTTCCAGCGGCACCGGCGCCCGCCCGATCAGCCGCAACGACGTGATTTTTCGCGCGCGAAAGGCGCGAATGTCGGCGCCGGCGACCTCGTTCAGCCCCGCGACCGGCGCATCCAGTTTGATCAGGATCGCGGCGGGCAGCAGATGCGCGAGACGCAGCAGATCGAGCGCCGCCTCCTCCGCCGGAACCGGATTGGACACGGGCGCGTCGATGCGCGCGTCCTCATCGAGGATCAGCGCGGTGATGCGCTCGATGTCGATTTTTTGCAGAGCGATCAGACCCGGCCCGTCGCGCTCGACGCCCAGCCGTCCGAGCCGCTGCATGGTGAGGATCAGCCGCGCCCCACCAATCCTGTCCAGAACGTCCGCCGCGTGCTCATCCAATTGCTCGGCGGGATAGACCAAAAATTTTTGCGCGCCCTCGGCCAGCACGACGGGCCGCCCGGCGCGCAATTCCGCGACGCCGCGCTCGACGGAGACGGTAGAACTTTCGTTTGCCGGAAACAGACCGGAAATATCGTACAACGCGCGGAACTCCGAAGGCGGGGGCGCCGCTTACATAATGCCTTCAGCGGCAGAGAGCCAGCCTGAAGCGGGGCGAGGCCCTGCGCGCGGCGAAAAGTGAACCCGCCGCGCGCAAATTTTCGGGGTGAAAACGCAGCCGCCACACGATTTTGTTCTTGTTTTGTTTTCACGTGAAACATTTTTTAACGCTCAGACCATCTCAACCCCTTGTTCTGACAACACGATATCCGCTTGCACGTCCGAGAGCCGCCGCCCCACATCTTGTATGCAACCGACGACGTGCATGCGCGAAAATCGACGTTTTTTGACAAGTTTTGACACGAAATTCGCAAGAATCGCGCAAATTTTCACCGATTCCGACTCAACGATCACAATTAGAAGTTGAATTTTCGTTGCTCGTCGCGGAGCCGCTGGGATTTGACCTGACCATCGTGAGCGATGCCCAGCATTGGGGTCGCTTCCTTCTCCCCTTGCGGGAGAAGGTGGCGCGCAGCGCCGGATGAGGTGCCGCCCGCTGACGCCGGAACAGGAGTTCGTAGCGTGACTCTTGATGACTTTTGGCTGGCATGATAAAAAATGCGCGACGGCGTGCTCGGAATGGACTCGAGCGCGCCGTCGTTCCGTACCCCTTGTGGAAGGGAGTCGGAAGGCCCCTTTTGGAAGGGGGCAGATCAGGGGCTTACCCCTGATCATCTATGTGAGCCGGTGATAGGTGGGAGAGAGCCACCGCATCACCATAGGATGTTGGACCACCCTGGCTCGCTTCCTCCGGCATCTAATCAGCGCCGGTCTTGTTCCCCATTAAGGGATAGTGTGTGGCCTCCGCATTTGCGGAGGCCTCATTCGTTTCGGGAACTTTATAAACGGCTCCCTCAAGCCTCTCCAGATGCCCTCGATCGACCAAGCGCGCGAGCACATTGTAGGCTGAGCTTTTGTTGCGGCGTACGGGACCGGCAAATGGCTCGACAGTGAGAAGATGACTCACGATTTCTCCAGCGCGGGCAGAACCACCACTGACTTCGATAAATGCAATGATCTCATCAGCCATCGGAGATTTGCGCTGGGATACTGCGCCGTGCGGTAAGGCTGGGGATCCGTCAGCTTTGTATTTCTCCAGCCCAGCTACCGTAAAAAGCCGATTGTTCTCCTTAGTGATGATCCCTTGACGCGCGAGACGGCCGATAGCGTGATAGTAGCCCTTGTCGGAAACCTTTAGCAGGTTAGCCAATTCGCCGCATTCCACGTGCTCCCGCAGTTCTGCCGATGTCATGGACTCATAAGGGGCGGATTTGAGGTGATTAAGAATCTCCTTGATCCAAGGGCTGCGATGGCTTTCCCCTACTTCTGATGGGTCAGAAATATCACCAGAGGCCGGGTCGCCGCGAGGGGAGGGCCCAAAGGACTGCGCCACCGTCAAGCGGTCTGCAAGTCCGAGCGCCGTCATCAACTCACGAATCTTCCCCAGGCGATCATTGATCTCATCGCGACGTGATTCAATCTCCTTCCTCCGCGCCTCGATATCCGCGATCTCAGCGGTCATGCGCGCATATTCGTCCTCCAGCTTCTTTACGTCGCCGGCGGTCAGGAGAACCCTGTGAGAATCGGAGGGCGCACTCATCATTTTTCATCCATGCCACAATGAGAGCGGCTGCACAAGAGGAGACATAGTGACTGGAGGATGCAAAGTGACAAAATGCCCAGGCTTTGGGATAATCCCCTCCCCTCTTACGCGCATGAATGCAGGTTTAACGGTCAACGCCCGCTTGAAATGCTGATATGGGGACCTCGCGCGCGAGCTACACCAACTCCTCACTCACTTTGAGCGTCTCGCGCAACAGGGAAAGAGATTCTCCGAGCGCGAAACCGCGCCTTACGCGCCCATCACCTCCTCAAAAATCCGTCGCACCTCTTTCCGCCGCTCGCCCAAATCCCGCTCCAGCCGGGAAAAATCCGGCGAGCCCGCCGCCACCGCCAGCCGACGCTCACCCCTTCATGGTGCCTCCGTCTCGTCGGTCGTGAAGGCGCAGATGGTGATGGAGTCGGTCGCACCAAAACTGTCGACCTGCACGATCACGACAGGACGCGGCTTGCCGGCGTAATCGCCGCCCCCAGTCACTGTCCAGACCTCGCCCCACTTCATTCGTCCTTCCAATCGGAGACCGCGTCAATAAACGCCTCGTCGTCACGCGCATGGGCGCTCGCCGAAACCGCGAGGGACTGCCGATGGGCCTCGCGCCGGAACGCGGGCGCGCGAACGTCCGGCGCCCGAATCTGGATCGGCCGCAAACCCAGGGCGCGCAGACGGGCGCGATGCTTGCTGACTTTCAGCCGTGACGACTTGGGCGAGGGCGTCGTTGACATGACCATGCTCCGAGAGGTTACATGTAACCTGGCACGCGCGACGCCGAACGACCAGCGCACTCAGGATACTAAGCCCCCATCACCTCCTCAAAAATCCGCCGCACCTCTTTCCGACGTTCCCCCAACTCCCGCTCCAACCGGGCAAAATCCGGCGAGCCCGCCGCGATCGCCAGCCGCCGCTTCACCCCCTCCGCCGCCGACGCGGGATCACTGCCTTCGCCGAGGCTCAGCCGCAGCCATTGCGTCACCTTGGAGAACAGGGCGAGCGCCTCGCCCAGCGTCGCCACAGCCTCGGCCTCCAACACGTTTCCGGACGCGGCGGCCAAAATTTCCGCCGTGCCCTGCACCCGCAAACCGCGCGCGTCAAAACCATGCCCCAAGGCCAAAACCTGCGCGACGAATTCGATGTCGAGCAGCCCGCCCGGCGCGAGTTTCAAATCCCAGGGACCGCCAAACCCTTTCTCCTTGGCGATCAGCGCGCGCATCTCCCGCGCCTCCTTCGCCAGCGCCGAAAAATCGCGCTTCACGAACAAGGTCGCCTCGATGATCCCGCGCACCTCCTCGCACAGGCTGGCGTCGCCGGCGATGGGACGCGCCCGCGTCAGCGCCATATGCTCCCAGATTTCCGCCTGTTCGGCGTGGTAGGTTCGAAACGTCGAGAGCCGCGCCGCCACCGGCCCCTGGTTGCCTGAAGGGCGCAACCGCATGTCCACGGCGAAAAGCTTTCCACGTCGCGTCGGCGCCGAAAGCGCCGCGATCAGCCGCTGCGTCAATCGCCCATAATAAACGGAAGCGTGCAGCGGCTTAGGCCCATCCGACTCCGCGCGCTCAGGATCGAAATCATAGACGACCACCAGATCGAGATCGGAGGTCGCGGTCATCTCGCGCGAGCCGAGCTTGCCAAAACCCAGCACGCAAAACCGACCGCCCGGCGGCCGCCCGTGCTCCTCGACAAAAATCGCCTCGACCCGCTCCAGACAGGCCTGGATCAGCGCGCTGGCAAGGGCCGAATAAGAGCGCCCCGCCTGCTCCGGCTCGATCAGCTCCGCGAACAGCCGCAGGCCGATCAAAAACTTCTCTTCCACGGCGAAGGTGCGGGCGATGTCCAAAAAATCTTCGAGGCTGGAGCCGCTGACGTGAAAACCGGCGAGCCGGCGCACATAATCGGCCTCATCGCCGACAATGGCCGACAAGCCCTGGTCAATGGCGGCATCAAGCGTGTTCGGCATCTGCGCCACCACTTCCGCGAGACGCGGCGCGCCCCCCAGAATGTCGGCGAACAATTGCCGCATCGCCTCGTGCGATTTCAGCAGCGAGAACAGTTCTACAGCCGCCGGCATTCGCTCCATGGCCTGATCCATGGCGGCGATGGCGCAATCGGCGTCGCCCGATTTGGCGAAGGCGTTGAGCAAAGCGGGGATGAGTTCGGTCAAGACCTCGCGGGCGCGGGCGCTGCGCACCGCCGCGCGTCGGCCAAAATGCCAGCCGCGCACGGTCTCGGCCGCCCGCGCCGGATCGCGAAACCCCATTTCGCGCAGCGTATTCAAGGTCTCGGGATCGTCGGCGGAGCCGGTGAACACCAGACTGCCGGCGCGCGAATCCAGCCCCGGCGCGTCCTCGAACAGCCGGGCGTAATGTCTTTCGACCGCGCGCAGCCGCTTGGTCAAAGCGGTGGAAAAGCCGGCGACGCCGCCAAATCCGCAGAACAAGGCAAACGCCTTCAGCGCCTCGTCATCGGCGGGCAGGCGCTGCGTCTGGTGATCGTTGAGCATTTGCAGGCGATGTTCGACCCCGCGCAAAAAATCATAGGCTTCGCTGAGTTCGTCCGCCGCCTGCGGGGTGATCCACTGGTCCGCCTCAAGCTGCCGCAGCATGTCCAGCGTGCGCGAGCCCCGCAACTGCTTGCGCCGACCGCCAAAGATCAGCTGCTGCGTCTGCACGAAAAATTCGATCTCGCGAATGCCGCCGCGCCCCAATTTCACGTCATGCCCGGCGACGGCGATTTCCGCATGGCCTTTCACCGCATGAATCTGCCGCTTCATCGCGTGCACGTCGGCGATGGCGGCGTAGTCAAAATATTTGCGCCAGATGAACGGCGAAAGTTCTTCGAGAAAACTCACGCCCAACGAAATGTCGCCCGCCACCGGCCGCGCTTTGATAAAAGCGGCGCGCTCCCAGTTCTGCCCCAGCGTTTCGTAATAATGCCGCGCCGCGTCCAGCGACACCGCGACCGCCGTCGAGCCCGGATCGGGCCGCAAGCGAAGATCGACGCGTAAAACATAACCGTCGCCGGTGCGTTCATTCAGCAGTTTGACAATGTGCTGAGTGATCCGCACGGCATTGGCCTTCACCCCCTGCCCCGCGTCCAGAACCGGCGAGGCCCCGTCAAAAAACACCACCAAATCGACGTCGGAGGAATAATTCAGCTCGCGCGCGCCATGCTTTCCCAGCGCCAGGACGGTAAGGCCGCAGCGCCGCTCGTCGGGCTCAGCCCCGTCCCAATTCAGTTTCGAACCCGCCAGTCGCAGAGCGGTCCGCAAGGCCGCCGCGACCAGCGCATCGGCGGCGCGCGATAGCGCCCACGTGGTCGCCACCTGATCAAAGACGCCGCCAAGATCGGCCAGGGCGATGAGCAAAGCGGATTCCTGTTTGGCCTTGCGCAGAACGGTCATGGCGCGCGCTTCGGAACACTCTTCCGAATCGCATTCACCAAGCGTCGCCAGAGCCGCGTCCAGCGCAGCCTCCGGTTCAGCCCCCAAAATGCGTTTCAACCGCTCGGGATCGCGCTTGATCAAGCCCCACAAAAACGGCGACTGGTCGGCCAGCCCGAGCGCCAGCGGCGCGAAATCAGCCCATTGCGGCAGGGCCTCCAAGTCGGGCGCTTCAGCCAAAAATTCGTCAAGCCGCGCCCGCGCTGTCCGCTTGTGCGCCGGACGCGGCAGAGCCAAGCCGCTCATTGCGAGGCCTCCCGAGGCAGACGCAGGGTGACTTTCAAGCCCGGCGCATTGTCCTCGACCCGAAGCGTTCCGCCATGCAACCGCGCCACGGCGGCGGCGAGCGACAGGCCGAGGCCCGATCCGGGACGCGAGCGCGACGCCTCCAGCCGGACAAAACGCTCCAGAACGCGCTCGCGATCGGCGGCGGGAATGCCGGGGCCGCGATCCCCCACGGCGATCTCGATGAAGCGGGCGTCGCCGCCGACCGCCACGGTCACCTCGCCCAACTCACCGGGCAAGGTCGGCTCGCCATATTTCAGGGCGTTGTCGATCAGATTGGCGAGCGCCTGGCTGACCAGTTCGCGATGGCCGCGGAATTTTTCCGCCTCTGGCGCCTCCACTTTCAGGGTCACGCCGCGCTCCTCCGCCGAGGGCTCGTAGAGCTCAGCCACGTCGGCGGCGAGCGCGGCGCCGTCGAGTTCGGCAAAACCTTCGGACGACGACGACGAAGCTTCCGCGCGCGCGATCAACAGCAGCGCATTAAAGATGCGGATAAGACCATCGGCCTCCTCGATCACCTTTTCCAGCGCCTGCTCCAGCGCCGCCGGCCGGGCCGCCGAATCGCCGTCTCTGGCGAACAAGGCGTGTTCCGCATTGTTGCGCAGCCGCGTCAGCGGCGTGCGCAGGTCATGGGCGATATTGTCGGACACTTGCTTGATCCCCTCCACCAGTCGGGCGATGCGGTCGAGCATGGCGTTGAGATTGTGCGCGAGCCGGTCGATTTCATCGCCCGCGCCGGACAGCGGCAGGCGCCCGGTGAGGTCCGCCTGCAACAGGGTCGCCGCCTTGGCGCTCATGGCGTCCACGCGCTGCAACAGCCGCCGCGCCACCAGAAAACCGCCGAACGCCCCGATCGACAGCAGCCAGGGCAGCGATCCCATCAGGGCGGAGCCCAAAATGCTGCCGAGCCGATCCCGGTCCTCGAGATCATAGCCGACCAGCAGGCGGAAATTTCCGGGCAGGACGAACACGCGCGCCAAGGCGCGGCGCCGCACATTGGGCTCGCCCGGACGCTCGTAGCTGATCGCCACCGCCGCCGGCGCGGTCTGGTCGAGCACCCCCGGCGGCAATTCCTGCACATTGCCAGCGACGGCGGCCCCGTTGGGCGCGGTGACGAGATAGATCGAGGCGCCGGGCGCCGTCGAGCGCCGCTGCACCACATTGACCAGCTGGTTGAGGCCGCCCTCCTGGTACTGGTCGTTCAGCCCCTTGAGCTCGGCTTCGAGCGTCTGGCCGATCTGCTGGTCGATGAGTTCGCGGACGTTCTCGCCGACCCGGCTCAGCGCCAGTGTAAACCCCACCCCGACAATCACGACATAGGCCAGCGCCAGCTTGAACGAAGTCGTGCGAAAAAATCTGTCCGCCGAGCCCAGGCGGGACAGGGTGGTGTTCTTGAACTCAGCCGGCTGCAAGGCGGTCCCCTTTTTTTTCACCATGTTTCATGCCGGCTTTGCAGGCAAGTTACCGATTGGTCACAGCAAAGCCGCGATTGACGAAACCGCTCCTTAACCGTGACGGCCTCATTGTCGGCCCCGGTTCGGTAGCGTTCTGCAGGTTTCCCCATGTTCACGATTCTCGATCAATGGCTGGCGCGTTTGTTTGGAGCCAGCCGGCGCGACAGAAGTGTCCCGCTTCTCGCCCAGCGCGCCTATTACGGCCATGACGACCTCGACCTTCAGCAGGTCGGCGCTTACGATCGCAGCTTCGATTTCGACGACCAGCCCTCGCCTTATCAACCCTATGTGCGCCTGCCCCGCAGCCGCGACATCCTCGTCGATTCGCCCGCGCCGGTCGCGCCCGGCGCCGCCGAGCGGGAAGCGGCGGCGAGCCAGAAGTCGCAGCAGATGCTGCGCGGCGACTGGGCCGAACCCGAATCGCCCGCCGCCCCGCAGGTCGCGCCGGAAGTCTGGAGCGCCGACCCGAATCGCGTCCGCTTCACCCGCACGCCCGAAGCCTTCCTCCAGCGCCGCCGCGACGAGGAGGAGGCGAAAGCCCGCGCCATCGAGGAAGAATCGCGCCGCGTCGCCGAAGCGGCGCGCCTGCGCGCGGAAGAGGAGGCGCGGCGCATCGAGGAAGACGCGCGCCGCATGGAGGAGGCCAAGCAGGCCATCGCGCGCGCCATGCGCTCGGGCAAACCGGACGAATCGGAGGATGGCCCGCGCGTGCGTTTTTCGCGGACCCCGGACGCGGTGTTCCAGGCGCGCTCGCGCGCCAGGGATCCGCAGCCGGAACCCGAAGCCGCGCCCGAACCGGTCGCCGAATCAATGCCGCACCCCGCTGTGGAACCGGCGCCCGCGCCCGTCCAGACCGCCGCCGAGCCGCCCGCATTTTCGCCCTTCACCGCCATGGGCGCCCGTTTCGCGTTGCAGACCGGCTATGCCGCGCCGGTCCGCGTCGCCGCCGCGCCCGCGCCGTTCGTCACGCCGCCCGTTGAGCCCGCGCCCGTCGCCGCGCCCGAGCCGACCGCCGCCACGGCGGAGGCGCCGGAAGCCAAGCCGGCGAAAATCCGCGTGCGCGTCAAGGCCGCGGGACAACCGGCGCCAGAGGAGCCGGCCGCCCCCAAAGAGCCGGCCGCGCCCAAAATGATCATCGTTGGCAAACCGGCGCCGACCCCGCGCGGCGGTTTTTTGCAGCGGATCGACCCGCTCGGCGAGGATTACGACCCGATCGAAATCGATATGCTGACGGAGCCGCCCGCCCCGGCCTTTGAGGAATCCGAGGACGAAGTGCTGGAGGTCAACGCCGACGCGCTGGAAAAAACCCTGGAGGATTTTGGCGTGCGCGGCGATGTTTTGAACGCGCACCCCGGCCCGGTCGTGACCCTGTATGAATTCGAACCCGCCCCGGGCATAAAATCCTCGCGCGTCATCGGCTTGGCCGACGACATCGCCCGCTCCATGTCGGCGGTTTCCGCGCGCGTCGCCGTGGTGCCCGGCCGCAACGCCATCGGCATCGAACTGCCCAATCCGCGCCGCGAAACCGTTTATTTGCGCGAGCTCATCGCCTCCCCGGATTTTTCCGACTCAAAACACCGCCTCGCCATCGCCTTGGGCAAAACCATCGGCGGCGAGCCGGTGATCGTCGATCTCGCCAAAATGCCGCATCTGCTGGTCGCGGGCACCACCGGCTCGGGCAAATCGGTCGCCATCAACACCATGATCCTGTCGCTGCTCTACAAGCTCAAGCCGCAGGACTGCCGGCTGATCATGGTCGACCCGAAAATGCTGGAGCTGTCGGTTTACGACGGCATCCCCCACCTGCTCACCCCCGTCGTCACCGACCCGAAAAAGGCGGTCGTGGCGCTCAAATGGGCGGTCCGCGAGATGGAGGACCGCTACAAGAAAATGTCGAAACTCGGCGTCCGCAACATCGACGGGTTTAACGCCCGCGTCACCGAGGCAACCGCAAAGGGAGAAGTGATCACCCGCACGGTGCAGACCGGGTTCGACCGCGAGACCGGCGAGGCGATTTACGAGCAGGAGCAGATGGACCTGTCCACCCTGCCCTATATCGTCGTCATCGTCGACGAAATGGCCGACCTGATGATGGTCGCGGGCAAGGAAATCGAAGGCGCGATCCAGCGTCTGGCGCAAATGGCGCGCGCGGCGGGCATCCACCTGATCATGGCGACGCAGCGTCCGTCGGTCGACGTGATCACCGGCACGATCAAGGCGAATTTCCCGACCCGCATCTCGTTCCAGGTGACGTCGAAAATCGACAGCCGCACGATACTGGGCGAGATGGGCGCGGAGCAGCTTTTGGGCCAGGGCGACATGCTCTACATGGCCGGCGGCGGCCGCATCGTCCGCGTCCACGGCCCGTTCGTTTCGGACACCGAGGTCGAGCGCGTGGTGGCGCATCTGAAAACGCAGGGCGCGCCGGAATATCTTGACGGCGTGACCGCCGAAGACGACGGGGACGAAGAAGACGCCGCGCCGCTGCCCGTGGGCGACGAGGACGGCGCCGACCTCTACGACCGCGCGGTGGCGGTGGTGCTGCGCGACAAAAAATGCTCGACCTCCTACGTGCAGCGCCGCTTGCAGGTCGGCTACAACAAGGCGGCGTCGCTGGTGGAGCGCATGGAGAAGGAAGGGGTTGTCGGCCCCGCCAACCACGCGGGCAAGCGCCAGATTCTCATGGGCGGCGGGGTGGACCGCGGCGCCTTCGACATGGAGGATTGAGTACACAGTAGCCCTCGCGCTAAATAGCGCGAGGGCTTTCCATCAAGATACCGAAAACGTTATTAGAAAAGCGGCAGTTCTGGGTCCACCCTACGCTCAATACGCCTTCTTGGGCGAATTATTCCGCTCTCACGGACAAAAGTAAGAGCATCCGCAATTTTAGTTAGGCGCTCACTTAACCGATCTTCCGGCCAGAGAACAAAATCTCGTAGCGAGTAAACCTTCTTGTCCCGCTCATTCGTAGTGGGGTTAGCGCTCAAATCCAAATATTCAATATCGACGTCGTTGCCAAAAAATTCTTGATCTAGCAAAAATCTCTTGTGAATAGATGCAACCATGCATAATTGATCAATTGTTAGACTGAAACTTTTTCGCGGTTGAATAAAAAATAATTTAACAGTCCCACTCTCCACAAAGAAGAACGGCACACGGTAACCCGAAGAAAAGTCTCGTCCGAAACGAAATTTACGTGGAGATAGATCAAAGACCTGCGTGCTACGACCGAAAGCGACCGGAGCACCAAGCTTGATTACGTCTTCGTTTGATTTTCGACCTTGCTTGGTAACTTCTCGCGCGCAACTAGACAATAACACGGGCAACGAATGCAAACCACGGTAACTCTGTTTGATCGCACGAACGCTCGTCAGGTAATTAAACGGCGCGCCCATATCCTCGTAGAACGCAAGGAACCAGGAGATCAATTCGTCCTTGGTTTCACCGTGTGCGCGCGCTAAGTCTGGTACTGATGGAGTCGGAAGGTTGTCCATGTTGTGAAACCTTTTCACGTCTTTGTGCCGCCTGCCTCATGAAGCGCCCCCCCCTCTTCGAACCATTTTTTTATTGTGTCGTTTGGTATAATCATACCCGGAACCGCACGTTGTTCAGCTAAGCTCCAAATTTTGTCCCAAGGAGACCCTTCGATGTGAGTTAGATCGGAAAGCTTGAACGCATGAAACTGTGAATAATAGTCGAAAATGTTGCTGAGAAATTCACATATTTCTTCAGAGAATTCGGATTTTGTCTCTACAAACGCGCATTCCTTCGCACTGAAAGAAACAAGCTTCCTGCTAACCGGTTTTGACCCTAGCCCCTTTATTTGCTCGTAAACAACCCGATTCACAGGACCATGCTGCCACGCCTCAAAATGTTGCGCAACTAGAGGAAACCCATATTTCACAAGGTACCAAGCATGGGCGAAATACAGAATTTTCAGCAAAGTCATCGCAGTTATCGGGCGAGCCGTTGCGATCGAGCGATTGATAAAGAAATTTGAAACAGCCCGAGCATCGTACATATTTTTTGTTCCTAGAACAGAGCGCGAACTCAGGCAAGACTCGCATATCGTTTTCCACAATTCTACGTTTTGGTGTGCTTAGCAGTATGTGATTGTTGCGCCTCCTCCCGGTCAAATCGAAAACCGGCCGGCAGCCTCTCGCGAAAGGCGCGCAGGCGCGCGAATACCTCGTCACGGTCTAGCGCCTGCGCTACGTTGGACGCGCGGGATCTCGTAACATAAACTTCGATTTCCTCCCCTGCCTTCAGGTCGAGCGCCTCGACCAAGGCAGCGGGCAGGCGAACCGCGAGGCTGTTGCCCCATCTGGCAATGCGCATGAAGTGCCTCCCTGAATTAGGTGGAAAGACTCTATCGGCTCGTGTCCAGGCGTCAATGCAGCCCCGTCCCAATCTGGCACGCCGCCCCCCTCCCCCTGGTAACCCGCTCTCAAGCCTAACCCGCGATAACTATTTGGCGGGATGAAACTTCCGCAAAAGTTTGTCGCGGCCTTGGCCGATAGCGTCGACGGATTGCTTATGGGTGTTGAGCGTTTAAGCTGGGCGATGAGCGTCGCCGCGCCCTGGCTGGGAGCCGCCGGGCTCCTTGTGTCCTTCACCGCCGAGGCCAACCAGGAATTGCCGTCCGGCGCCTCCCGCCGCGGCGCCTCGCTGCACGCCGCCGTCATGCCCCGGGAGTTCGAGCCCCTGCCCGGCGTGTTCGACACAAGCGGGTTTTCCCCCTCCTCGGGGCGCGGCATGTTGCGCGAAGCCCGGCTCTATACCGGCGCGCCCACCGCCTACCCCGACGCGCCCGACGAGATGGAGCCGCGCCCCGACCTCAAGAAGAACGCCAGAAATTTTCCGGAGATCGACCGCAGCCACAAGGGCGATCCGCTCGTTGGCCTGCGCCCCTCGCTCAGCGGCCGGCTGCGCCAGCACGACGGCATCGCGCGCGTCAGCGCCGAACTGCTCACCTTCACCACGGACCGCTCCGGTCTGGCGTCAAGTTTTGTCGCGGCCGACGGTCCGGCGCCCGGCCCGGACACGGTCGCCGCGTTCGAGCCCTGGGCGGCCGGCGAAAATCCGGTGACCCCCGGCCAAGAGGGCGGCGGCTCCACCATGCGTCCCGCCGCCATTGCCGAACGCGACGCGCAGGGCGCCACCCCCGCGCCGGGCCGCGCGGAATCGCTCGCCTCGACCACCCCCTACGACGCCGGCGACACCCCGGTGGAGGTGCTGGCCGACGCGCTCAGTCCCGCCGGCGATCCGCGTTTCATCGGCGGCGCTCTGTCGAGCCCGAGCCTGGTCGCGCGCGAAGGGCGCAACATCCTGACGATGATCGCGCCGGAAAAGCTCGAAGCGGAAAAACGCTGCCTGGCGCAGGCGATCTATTTCGAGGCGCGCGGCGAACCGGAAACGGGGCAAGCTGCGGTGGCGCAAGTCGTGCTCAACCGCATGACCTCCGGACTCTATCCTTCGTCGATCTGCGGCGTGGTGTTCCAGAATCGCAGCCATTACAAGGCCTGCCAGTTCTCCTTCGCCTGCGAGGGGCGCAGCTTGCGCGTCCACGACGCGGAGTCCTGGGCGCAGGCGCAGCGCATCGCCGACGACGCGCTAGAAGGCCGCAGCTGGCTGGCGGCGGTGGGGACGTCAACCCATTATCACGCCAATTACGTGCGCCCGCGCTGGGCGCGGACGCTGAAAAAGATGGACGTGATCGGCCGCCACATTTTTTACCGGCTGCGGCCCGGCCAGAGCTAGAGCCCACTCGGTGAACTCCCGTTCACCGAGCGGGCTCCAGCATCTTGTTTTGACGCATTTTTTTCACGCGAACCGGCATCCACTTCGCTCGAAAATGCTCTCTAACGAAGGCTGATCCGCCCGGATACGGCCGGGGCCACCTCGCCCTGGGCGCGCAAGAACACCATCACGTCATTGGCGATCAGCTTCGCCGAACGCGCGTCGACCAGCAGCCGGGCCTTGGCCAGCATGGTGTAGCCGTCGCCGCCGCGATAGAGAAAATCATTGGTCGCGACCTTGTAGCGTTTGGAGTCGTCGAGCTCTTCAGCGCCCACTTTGATCGAGGACAGCCGCGCGCCGGGGGGCGCGGCGCGGTCCACCACCAGCGTCAAACCGGACACCTGCGGGAAGGCGCCGCTGACCTTTTCCAGATTGGAAAAGCCAAATTCCAGGGCCTCGCGCAGGTCGCGCCCGCTCATTTCCAGCACCAGCGTCTTGTTGCCGAACGGCAGTTCCGTCAGCACGTCGCGGCGGGTGATGGCCTCGCCGGCGGCGTAGCTTTTTCCCGCGCGGAACGAGCCGCCGTTGAGCAGGGCCACGTCGGCTCCGGTCGAGGCGCGGATGGCGTCGGCGAACAGATCGCCGATCGCCGCCTCGCCGCCGCGCACGGTGATGCTGCGGCTGTCGAAGGCGGTGCGGGTCACGCCCAGCGGGACATCGAGTTCCTTCGACAGGACGAGGTCATATTCGGCGACCCGCCGGGCGAGGGCGGCGTCGGGTTCGGTCGCCACGGTATCGATGATGCGAAAATTCGGCCGCCACGCCACCTTGCGCCTGTCGCCGGCCGTCACATCGACGCTCAGGTCGATGGCGATCAAAAATTCGCCGTCCTGCTTGGCTTCGGCGGCGACGGTGCGGCCGTCATATTCCAGCCAGAGATCGTGGTCGTCACCGGACAACAACACATCGGCGGCGCGGCTCTCGACGATTTTCCGGTCGATGTCGCGATCGGCATGGGCGACGGCGACGATCAAATCGGCGCCCTCGGCGCGCAGGCGCGCGGCTTCGGTTTTCAAGGTCTCGACCGTGTCGGCGAAACGCAGGTCGCCGGGCGTGGATTTTTGTGGCGAATCCTGCGCCGTCAGCCCGACCACGCCGATCTTGACCTCGCCGAAGCTCAACAGCTTGCTGGTCCCCACCCCTTTGACGGGGGCGCCGTCGGCCTCGCTGAGATTGGCCGCGAGGATGGGGAAATGCGACTCGGCGACATGCCGGCGAAACGCTTTCGGGCCGAAATCATATTCGTGATTGCCGGGAACGAACAGGTCGGGCTTCAGCAGATTGAGCAGGTCGACGACATTGTCGCCCTGATCAAAACCCGACATCAGCGTCGGCGAATAGGCGTCGCCGGCATGAATGAACAGCAGGTTTTGATGGCGCGCCCGCTCGGCGGAAGCGACGCTGGCGATTTTGGCGTAGCCGCCGCGCCCGTCCAGGGCCCCCATCGAATAGGTGTCGCAGACCAGCAGCAGGGTGATGTCAGTCTTGCCGGCCCAGGCCGCGTGACTCGGAAAAAGGGCCAGCAGGCCGAGGAGAGAGGCCGTCGCGAGCTTCATGAGGGACAAGTCCTGCCGTTTGTGACAGGCCGATGAATAGCCCGTTTTGCCGCAAGGCCTTATTCGACCTTTGATCGGCGCGCGCTCGTGTCGGGCGCCGCGCGCAAAAATATGGGCGTCACATCACCACAACCTTGGTCCCGGCGGCCACCCGTCCATAGAGGTCGATCACGTCGGCGTTGTGCATGCGAATGCAACCGGACGACGACGCCGTGCCGATGCTCTTCGGCTCGTTGGTGCCGTGGATGCGGAACAAGGTGTCGGTCTTGCCCTGGAACAGATAGAGCGCGCGGGCGCCGAGCGGATTGTTCAGCGCGCCGTCCATATGTTCGGGCAGGTCGGGGCGGCGCTCCAGCATTTCCTTGGGCGGCGTCCAGCCCGGCCAGAACGCTTTTCGCCCGATGGTGGCCTGCCCCTTCCAGGCGAAGCCGGATTTTCCGACCGCGATGGAATAGCTCACCGCCTGCCCGTCGCCGAGCGAATAATAAAGCTTGCGCTGGCGGGTGTTGATCGTCACCGTCCCGGCCACCTCGCCGGTCGGATCGGGCACCATTTTCTGCGTCGTCAGCTTGAAATTGACCTTGTTGTCGAGATCGACGGGCGTCGAATAATTCGGGTCGGCGTCGGGAGGAAGAGCCGCGTAATTGGCGCCGCCACTGGCGCCATCGCCGCCGCGCGACCCGCGCGGCAAGTCCAATTCCCGATCCCGGTAAACGTCGCGATCCCGATAAACGCCACGCTCCCGGTAAACGCCGGGCTCCCGGTAAAGCGAGGAGCTTTGGAGATCGACCACGCCGGGATCGTCGTCATCGTCGCGCCGGGCCTGCCGGGGCTGCGGCTTCGGCTTCTGCATCACCCGCGGCTCGGGCCTGGGCTCCGGTTGCGGTTCGAAAAAGAAGAATTGGGCGTTCGCGGGCGCGACAAAGGCGCCGAGACAAGCGAGAATCGCCAGGGACTGAAGACGTTTCGACTTGAACTGAAGAGGTTTCGACTTGGACATAGATAAATGCTCCGCTCCCGCGGCCCGTTTATCAAGACATTTGTGCGCAATCGCGACGTTTGTAAACCCGCGTCAGGTCTTCAAAACCGCGCAGGCGCCTCCGGCGACGTGGATTTTCGCGCACAGGGCCTCCGCCGCCGCACGGCTCGGCGCCGGCGCCCGCACCGCCCAGAACCGGGCGAATCCGCGCCCCGGCGCGCGCCGTCCCAAAATCATGGGCTCGCCGGTGAGCGCGCCAAAAGCCTTTCGCGCCCGCGTATAGGCGGCCAAAGCCGCGCCGCGATTGAACGAACCGGCGATCTGCACGCCCCAGGGGGCCATCATCGCGGACCCCGCGAACTGGCGCGGCTCGTCCCTGACGATCCGGCCAGCGACCTCCAGGCACGTGCCCTCGGGCAGCTTGATCTTTTCGGCTTCCTTCTTGTCCTGCCAGTCCTCGACGGCGTGCCGGGTGATGAGTTCGACATAATTGCGCGTCTCGAACGGCAGGCCCCCGGTTCCCGCCAGCCACGCCGCCACGCGGTTCGGGCCGCCGTTATAGGCCGCCGCCGCAAGGCCGAGATTGCCGAAGCGCGCCCGCAAGTCGGACAAAAATTCCGCCGCCTTGGGGATGGCCTGCTCGGGGTCGAAGGGGTCGGCGAGCCCACGCTCGGCGGCCGTGCCCGGCATGAACTGCGCGATGCCCTGCGCGCCCTTGGGCGAGACAGCCTGCGAGCGGAACGCGCTCTCCTGCCAGATGAGCCGGGTCAGGAAGGCGACCGGCAGCTTTTGCGCCGCCGCCGCTTTTTCGATCATGCCGCAGACCTGCTCGCGCAAGCCGGCCTCGGCGCGCGCCTCCGCAGCCGCCAGGATCAAGACAAGGAGTATGAAAACCCGCAAAGCAAAACTCCGCTGGCGCGCCGCGCCACCTCTGCGATATTTTGCAGAAAAACCGGATCGTCAAGAGAGGCGCGCGCGAGCGGCGCGCTCACAGCACAAAACTTTGCGAAAATTCCGGCCGCTCCACCGGCCCGGGGAGCAGGCCGGCGAGCGCGGCCATCGCCTCCTCCTCGCCGTGGACCAGAAACGTGCGCGCGGGCGACGCCTTCTTATGCCAGGCGACCAGTTCGGCCTGTCCGGCGTGGGCCGAAAACCCGTTGATCGTATGGAGTCGCGCGCGCACAAAAATCTCGTCGCCGAACAGGGTAATTTTTCGCGCGCCGTCGATGATCTGCCGGGCCAGCGTGCCCTTGGCGGCGAAGCCGACGAAAATGACGCTCGCGTCGGGACGGCCGAGATTGTGGCGCAAATGGTGGCGCACCCGCCCGCCATTGCACATGCCGGCGCCGGCCATGATCACGGCGCCGCCGCGCACGCTGTTCAGCGCGATGGATTCGGAAGCGTCGCGGGTAAAATGCAGGCGCGGCAGGCCGAAGGGGTCGATGCCCTTCGCCAGCAGCGCCGAGGTCTCGCCGTCGCAGCATTCCGGGTGTTTTCGAAAAATCTCCGTCGCCGAAATCGCCATCGGCGAATCCAGGAACACCGGCAGCGCTGCCGGAAGCTTGTTCCGCTCGATCCCCTGGCGCATGTAGAACAAGAGTTCCTGCGCCCGCTCCAGCGCGAAGGTGGGGATCACGACATTGCCGCCGCGGCGAAAACTTTCGTTGAGGGCCGCGTAAAATTCTTCCAGCGTCGGCTCCAGCGCGCGATGGTCGCGGTCGCCATAGGTGCTTTCCATCACCGCGACATCGACGCCGCCGGCAACGACGGGATCGCGCAGCAGCGGACGGCCGGAATTGCCGATATCGCCGGAAAACAGGATTCTTTTGCCTTCCGCCTCGACCAGCACGCTGGCGGAGCCAAGAATATGGCCGGCGTCATAAAAGGTGACGGCGACGCCGGGCGCCAGGTCCATGCGGTTTTCATAATCCGCCGCGCGGCCGAAGCGATCGAACACGTTCAGCGCATCGATCAGCCCGTAAAGCGGCGCCGGCGCCTCGCTCTCGCCCCGGCGCTCGGCGCGCCGCGCATGGGCGCGCGCCTCCTCCTCCTGCAAATGGGCGGCGTCGAGCAGGACCAGGCGGGTGAGATCCCGCGTCGCGGCGGTCGAAATGATCTCGCCGCGAAAGCCGCGCTTGTCGAGCAGCGGCAGCCGCCCGCAATGGTCGAGATGCGCATGGGTGAGCAGGACAAAATCAATGTCGCGCGCGTCAAAACCGAAGGCGCCGGCGTTTTCCTCGACCGCCGGCCGCCCGCCCTGGTAGAGCCCGCAATCGACCAGAATTTTTTTGCCCGCGGTCTCGAGCAGGTGGCAGGAACCGGTGACGCCGCGATCGGCGCCGTAAAAAGCAAGTTTCATGATTTGCCGCGCTCCCAGCGCTTGATGGCGTCCAAAATCTCCTGGCCCGTCTCGGCGAACCAGAAGAGTTCGCGGTCCTCGGGGTCGATCACCCCCTGCTCCGCGAGAAAATCGAAGTTGACGGCGCCGCGCCAAAAAGCCTCGCCGACCAGCACGATGGGGATGGGTTTTGTGGTTCGCGTCTGCGACAGGGTGAGCACCTCGAAAAGCTCGTCGAATGTGCCGTATCCCCCGGGAAAGGCGACCAGCGCCACCGCACGTTGCAAAAAATGCATCTTGCGCATGGCGAAATAGTGAAACTGGAAGCACAGACCCGGCGTGATATACGGATTCGGGTACTGCTCGTGCGGCAGATGAATGTTGAGGCCGACGCTCTGCCCGCCGGCGTCGAAGGCGCCGCGATTGGCGGCCTCCATAATGCCGGGGCCGCCGCCGGTCATGATCCGCATTTTTCCGGCGCCGCCGGGGTCGGTGAGCGACGCCAGCCGGCCGAAATCGCGGGCGACATCGTAATAGCGGCTGAGCGCCAGAACGTTTTCAGCCGCCTTGAGCGCGAATTCAGCGGCGCGCTTGCCCTGTGCGCTCTCTTGCGCGCTCTCTTGTGCGCTCTCTTGGACGATCTCCAGGGCGCGCCGCGCGGCCTCAGCGCGCCGCTTCGCCTGCGCCGGCTCGCACAGGCGGGTCGAGCCGAACACGACCACGCAGCGGTCGATGCCGGCATTGCGCAAGCCGTCCTCGGCCTTGAGGAAATCGAGTTGCAGGCGGGCGCCGCGCGCGGCCGGGCTTTCGAGAAAATCTCCGTCCTCGATGGCGATCCGGTAGGACGGGCTCGCCATGATCGCGTCGAGTCTTGCGCGGGCGGCGGGATCGTCGGCGGGCGGTTTGGGATTGCGCCCCGGCAGGGGCTCGCGCCGTTCCGCCGCGGGCGGCGCCGGAGGTTTTTTCGAATTGTGATTGCGATCGTTCATGCCGATCCGGTGTACGCCGATCGGCGACCCCGCTCAAGCGGAGGGAGACTTGCCCACCGGCGCGACGGCGCCGAACCCGGCGGTCTCCATGGCGAGATGCGCCTTGCTCTGGAAATGGGATTCGTCGCCCTTGGCGAGCAAAGCGATGTTGCGGGCCATGGCGTCGCACAGGGCCTCAACCCAGCCCTGTTCAGCCTTGGCGAAATCGCCGAGCACATAGGAATGGACGCGCGCCTTGTCGCCGGGATGGCCGATCCCCAAGCGAATGCGCCGGTAGTTCGGCCCCATATGGGCGGTGATGGAGCGCAGGCCATTATGCCCGGCGTCGCCGCCCCCGGTCTTGACCCGCATTTTTCCCGGCGCGAGATCGAGTTCGTCGTGGAAGACGAAAATCTGGTCCAGCTCGATCTTGTGGAAGCGCGCGGCCTCCGCCACGGATCGACCGCTTTCGTTCATGTAGGTCTGGGGCTTCAGAAGGATGGCGCGCTCGGTCCCAAGCCGCGCCTCGGCGATGTCGCCCTGAAATTTCTTCCGCCACGGCCCCGCGTCGCAGGCGCGCGCCAGCGCGTCCACGGCCATGAAGCCGATATTGTGGCGATGACCGGCGTATTCCCGGCCGGGATTGCCCAAGCCAACGAAGAGGAGCATCGAAAGTCTCCGGTCGACAATTACGAGACGATCCCGCACGCCAAGCGTCTTCATGTCGTCATGGCCGGGCTTGTCCCGGCCATCCACGCGGCGACGCCACGCGAACTGACGCAGGATTGTCCCTCGCGTTTCGGCGTGGATGCCCGGGACGAGCCCGGGCATGACGCCCGTGGTGGCGTCACAAACGAAAAAACCGCCCGCTTTCGCAAGCGGGCGGTTTTCGAAGCAAAAGCTTACTTCTTGCCCTTGGCCGGAGCCGCCGCGGCCGCAGCCGCCGCCGCTTCCTCCTCGGCCGCCGCGGCGCCGCCGGGCGGCGGGGCGATGGTGACGATGGTGAAGTTCGAACGGTCGACCGGCGTGCAGTTCGCCGGCAGCGCGATGGCCTGGATGTGCACGGAATCGTTAAAATTCAGGCCGGTCAGATCGACGGTGATCGATTCCGGAATGTTGTCGGCGGGAACCATCAGCTCCACCGTGTGCAGCACGATGTTCAGCGAACCGCCGCGCTTGATGCCGGGCGCCGCTTCCTGGTTGGCGAAATGCACGGGCACCCCGACCTTGATGCGCGAACCGGCCTTGAGGCGCAGGAAGTCGACGTGCATCGGGGTGTCGCGCACGACATCGAGCTGATAGTCGCGCGGAATGGCGCGTTCCTTCTTGCCGTCGATGTCGATTTCGAAAATCGTCGTCAGGAAGTGGCCCGCGTAGATCAGCTTGTTGAGCTCGCGGTAATTGAGGGTGATCGGCATCGGGGCTTCGCCGCCGCCATAAATCACTCCGGGAATATTGCCTTCACGACGAACGCTGCGGGCGGCCCCCTTGCCGGTCCCGCTGCGAACCGTGGCGGCGAGGGTCTTGATCTCGGCCATGGGTTCATCCTTGTTTGAAAATCGCGCCCACGCCTCCAGGGGTGTCGGAAACGAGCGCGAAGCGGGGTTCTTAGTCGCGCAGCCCTCGAAACGCAAGCACGGCGAGCGGGGACGGGATCAAATTGCGCGAAGCGCGATTTGTTCCTGTCCCCGCAAGACTCGCTTCGTCTTTGTTATTTTGCGTTCACGCGCGCCAAAATCGCGTCGAGCTTTTTCAGCAGTTCGGGATCGCGCGCGTCGCGCGACGTCACCAGCGCATAGTCGAGCGCCCGGTCCGAACCGATCGGACAGGGCTGGTGCTCGGCCGGGAAATCCGCCATCAGCCGCGCCACCAGACGCGCCGCCTTGTCGGCATTGGACTTGGCGATCGCCAGGATGTCGGACACTTCCACCGCCGCGATCTCGTCATGCCAGCAGTCGAAATCGGTGACCATGGCCAGCGTCGCATAGGACATTTCCGCCTCGCGGGCGAGCTTGGCCTCGGGCAGCGCGGTCATGCCGATCACGGAGAAGCCGGCCGCCTTGTAGCCGAGCGATTCCGCCTTGGAGGAGAATTGCGGCCCCTCCATGCAGACGTAGGTCCCGCCCTTGACGATGTCGATGTTCTCCGCATGGGCGGCGGCGATGATGCGGTGCTGCAGCAGCGGCGCGATCGGATGGGCCATGGAGACATGGGCGACGCAGCCATTGCCGAAGAACGAGCTCTGCCGGCCAAAGGTGCGGTCAACAAACTGGTCGACGGCGACGAACATGCCGGGCGGCAATTCCTCGCGGAACGAACCGCAGGCGGACACCGAGATCACGTCGGTGACGCCGACCCGCTTCAAGGCGTCGATGTTGGCGCGGTAGTTAATGCCGGACGGCGACAGACGGTGGCCGCGTCCATGGCGCGGCAGGAACACGGCTTCCGTCGCGCCAATCCGGCCGAAGCGCAGCGCGTCCGACGGCTCGCCCCAGGGCGAAGCAATCTTCTCCTCCCTGATGTCCGTAAGACCGGGCAGGTCATAGACCCCGGAGCCGCCGATAATGCCGAGAAGCGCCTTTGTCATTCGCCAATCCTTCTTGAGTCATTCGGCTCGATAAGTGGCGCAAGCGTCGCCGCGCGGCAAGGAGCCAAATCAAAAAAGCATGCCTGTGACGAAAGGCAAAAAAAACCGGACGCTTTCGCGTCCGGTTTGCCAAAGAAGGCGGGTAGTTGGCGCCACTGGGGCGAAGTGGGGAGGACACTTGCCCGTACGTGGTGTGCCTCTGTCTATGCCTTAGCCTTTGCCCTTCCGCAATTTTTTAAACCGCAGGCCAGCCATGCGGAAAACGCAGTCCCCGTGGTCAAACAATCTAACCACGCGGTTTCATGCTGAACAGCCGCAGGATCAGCCAGACCGGAACGACAAGCGCGGCGCCCGCCGCAACATAGGTTCCGACCTCGCGAACGGCGTCGAATCCGGCGGCCCAAAGCCGCTCGAACACATGCCGCACCCCCCACAAAACCTCCATCGGGCGGATGTCGAGCCAGACGAGGAAGAACCCGACCAGCAGCGACAGGAAGATCAGCCGCGCCAGCACGACGGCGGGCGAGCCGCCAAGGAAGCGCTCGAGACCGGAGGCGCGCGTCGCCTCGAGATCGGCCGGCCGGGGCGCGAAGGGGTGTCTTTCGTCGGTCATGGCGTGAAGTCCTGAACAGTGGCAAAAATTCAAAGCGAGGGTGATGTGGGCTTTTCCGTTTCGCGGAACAGCCGCAGCATGCGGCGCACGAATGTTTCGGTGCGGTCCAGCGCGCGGTTGAACCGGCGCTCCTCCTCATCCGGCGCGGAGGCGGCCGCGGCGGGCGACCCGGCCTTCAGCGCGGCGTTTTCCCGGGTCAGCCGCGCGATTTCGGTCTCAAGCGCGGCGCGCTCGTCGGCGCCGGCGCGGCACTGAACCTGATCGCCGCTCAAGGCGCACAAGGAGGTTTGCCCCGTCCGCGTGTCCAGGCGCAAAAAGCCGTTGGCGACCGGCGTCATGGAAAAGCGGCCGTTCTCGGTCCCCGGCGGCGGCGGGACAGGCGCCGGCGTTTCCGCGCGCGCGGCGACGCCCAGGGCGAAAAAAAGCGTCACGGCGCAAAACACCGATTTTTCTATTGCCGACACCGCGAACCGCCTAGCCTCCAGAACACAACGGCTCAAACATGGGGGCGCGGCGACGCGGCGCCAGAGGCCGCGCCGGCAAAGACCTAATATTTAATGAGGGCCGTCCGCCGCGAGGCCGTTGGCGCCGTTCATGGCGCCGGAGAACGCCTCGATCCGCGCGGCGGCGATCACCGCCTGGGTGCGGCTCTCGACGCCAAGTTTTTGCAAGATGGCGGAGACATGCGCCTTGACCGTGGCTTCCGACACCGAAAGCTCATAGGCGATCTGCTTGTTGAGCAGGCCTTCGGACAGCATCATCAGCACCCGCACCTGCTGCGGCGTCAGCGAGGCGAGGCGGCGGACGCTGTCGGCCATGTCGCGGTCCGCCGAGCTGGAGAGATCGACGTCGGCGGGCGCCCATACATCGCCGGCCAGCACAGCCCGGATGGCGGCCTGCATCGTCTCCATATCCGTGCTCTTGGGAATGAAGCCGGAGGCGCCGAAATCGATGCACATGCGGATGACGCCGCGTTCTTCATTGCCCGACACGACAACCACCGGCGTCCCGGGATATTGCGCGCGCAAAACCAGCAGCCCGGAAAATCCGCGCACGCCGGGCATGGCGAGGTCGAGCAGCACCAGATCGGCGTCGCCACAGGCGTCAAGCGCCTTGGTCACATCGTCGAGACTGCCGCATTCCACCAATTCGGCGCCGGCGACAGCGGCGGCAACGGCCTGTTTGAGCGCGCCACGCACGAGCGGATGGTCGTCGGCGATGATAATGCGCGTAATCTGCTGATTCACACTGCCTCCCAGCGCCTGGGCGCCCGAGTCCATTCACATCGGTTTGCGTCTCATACTAAAGACTGTCAAGGAAATTTTGTCCATACGATCGCCAAGATTTTTTTTCAAGTCTTTCGCGACGCCCCCTCAACAGATTTAGCAGTCTAGCGACCGAATGACCCAACTTCCGCCAATTCTCTCGACCGCGCCGAATTGTATTTTCAAGATGATGTAGCCCATTTCGCCCGCCTGTGACCAGAGACTTTTCGGTAAAGGCATGGGGCTCAATTTGCTCGCACTTTCGTCGAATCGGCGCGCGGCGGCGCCTGGGGCCGCGTGTCAACCGAAACGAACATATCGCCGCGTCAAGTCATCTTGACACAGACACGACGCCCCCGCGCGCCCCGCCCTTGCAAAGCTTGGGAAATCGTCCAATGATGATCTGGCGCAAAGAAAATGGGCGCCAGACATGATTGTTTGACGCCGCGTTAAGCAGACTGCCCCCGACAGCTCCTTCCTGGATGTGTCTGTCATTGTGAGGCGTCGCTTGATGGCGTATGACCCCCCTCTTCGAGGGCAATGGGAATTTTTGGCTTGGCCAAGGACGACCGAGCCGGAATGGTGATCTCGAGATCGACCGCGGCAGAGCGAGCCGGTGCGGACCAGAAGGTTTAACACGATGCACTATAGCGAAATTTTCGAGAATGCGATCGGCCAGCTGAAATCCGAAAAGCGTTATCGCGTGTTCGCCAACCTTGAGCGCGACACGGACCGGTTCCCTAACGCCATATGGCGTCCCGACAATGGTCCCGCCCGCGACGTCACCATCTGGTGCTCCAACGACTATCTCGGCCAGGGCGTTCACCCCGAGGTGACCAAGGCCATGGCCACCGCCGCCAAGACCTGGGGCGCCGGCGCCGGCGGCACCCGCAACATTTCCGGCACCAGCCACCCGCTGGTCATGCTTGAAAAGGAAATCGCCGACCTCCACCAGAAGGAGGCCGCGCTGGTCTTCAACTCCGGCTGGATTTCGAACCTCGCGGCGATCTCGACCATCGCCGACCTGCTGCCGAACTGCCTGATCCTGTCCGACGCGCTCAACCACAATTCGATGATCGAGGGCGTGCGCCGCTCCTCGGCCGAGCGCAAGATCTGGCGCCACAATGACGTCGCGCACCTTGAAGAACTGCTCGCCGCCGAGCCGCTGGAGCGCAACAAGCTGATCGTTTTCGAGAGCCTGTATTCCATGGACGGCGACATTTCGCCGATCAAGGAAATCTGCGATCTCGCCGAGAAATACAACGCCATGACCTATATCGACGAGGTCCATGCGGTGGCGATGTATGGCGAGCGCGGCGCCGGCGTCTGCGAGCGCGAAGGCCAGATGCACCGCATCGACGTGATCGAGGCGACGCTCGCCAAGGGCTTTGGCGTGGTCGGCGGCTATATCGCGGCCTCCGCGGCGATCTGCGACGCCGTGCGCTCCTTCGCGCCGAGCTTCATCTTCTCCACCGCCCTGCCCCCGGCCGTGTGCATGGCGGCGCTGACCTCGGTGAAGATCGCCAAGGAGCGCCCCGAGCTGCGCATGGCGCACCAGCGCCAGTCCTGGCTGACCAAGCACGCCCTGATGCGCGCCGGCCTGCCGGTGATGACCAACACCTCGCACATCGTCCCGGTGTTCGTCGGCAACGCCGAACTGTGCAAGGCGGCGAGCGACATGCTGCTGGAGCGCCACAACATCTACATCCAGCCGATCAACTATCCGACCGTGCCGCGCGGCGCCGAGCGTCTGCGCATCACCCCCACGCCGCATCACGGCGACGCCCACATCACCCATCTGGTCGAGGCCATGGTCGATGTGTGGACGACGCTGGGCCTGTCCTTCACCGAGGCCAGCGACATCGAATCGCCGTTCGCCAACGACGCCGATTGCACCTACCCGCAAAAGAAGCAGGATTGCTCCTATCCGCAAATGAAGCGCGCTGCGGAATAAGCGGAATTTCCGAAGACTAAGAGCCGGCCTCGCGCCGGCTCTTTTGTTTTTTGCGCGTGTGTTCGGCGGGCGTCATTCGAGCCAAATCCATGCACGTCATGCCCGGGCTTGTCCCGGGCATCCAACGCCGCGCCGCGAGAAACATGGTCTGGAGCAGGTCGCGTGAACGCGCCGCGTGGCCCCGGCCACGACGACATGACGTTGAATGACTGACGCGTTATGCTCGCGCCTCCAGAACACGCGCTCGAAAAGTGAGGAGGCCGTTCTGCGCCAGAACCCGCCCGTAAAACGCCCGGCGCCGCGCCATGCCTGACCGGATGATCGGCGCGATCGTCATCGCGCTCTATCTGCTGGGACTGCTCGCCCTCGCGATCTACGGCGACCGCAAGAGCGCGACGCTGGCGCGCGATCCCTGGCGCAAAACCATTTATGCGCTCGGCCTCGGCGTCTACTGCACATCGTGGACGTTTTTCGGTTCGGTCGGCGTCGCCTCCTCCAACGGCCTGGATTTCCTGCCAATCTACATCGGCCCGATGCTGATGTTCGGCTTCGGCTGGCCGCTGGTGGCGCGGGTGGCGCGCCTCGCCACCGCCCAGAACACCACCTCCATCGCCGACTTCCTCGCGGCGCGCTATGGCAAGTCGCAGGCGGTGGCCGCCGTCACCGCCGCCATTTCCGTTCTCGGCGTCACCCCTTACATCGCGTTGCAAATCCGCGCCATCGCCACCACGCTCGCCATCGGCCTTGGCCAATCGGAACCCTTCGCCCAGCCGTCCGCCGCACTCGTCGACCCGCTGTCGGCCGGAAGCGTTGTTTTGCTCGCCCTGTTCGCCATGGCCTTCGGCACGCGGCGGATCGCGGTGGGCGAGCGCCAGAGCGGCCTGATGCTGACCATCGCCGCGGAATCCACGGTCAAACTGCTCGCTTTCCTGGCGGTCGGCGCCTTCGTCGTCTGGGGCATGTATGACGGCATTGGCGACCTGTTCCGCCGCGCCGGGACCGACCCAAAAATTCACGACGTGATCTCCGCGCCGCCCGACCCCTGGGTGTGGGCGACGCTCACGCTGTTGTCCGGCGGCGCCATGCTGTTCCTGCCGCGCCAATTCCATGTCGCCATCGTCGAGAACCACGACGAGGACGACATCCGCACCGCCGCCTTCGTCTTCCCGCTCTATCTCGTCGCCATCAACCTGTTCGTGGTGCCGCTGGCCATCGCCGGCCTGCTCACCTTTCCCAACGCCTTCAACCGCGATCTCTCGGTGATCGCGCTGCCGATCTCGGCGGGCCAGGGTTTTGTCACCCTCCTCGCCATGATCGGCGGCCTGTCCGCGGCGACCGCCATGGTCGTGGTCGAATCCGTCGCCCTGTCGGTCATGGTGACCAACGATCTCGTGCTGCCGGTGATGCTGCGCCTGGCGCGCCGGCGCGCGTCGCTGAACGGCGGCGACACCGGCGCCCGCCTGCTGCTGGCGCGTCGGCTGGCGATCGTGCTCATTCTCGCGATTTCCTATTTCTATTATCGCGCCGCCGGCGAGGTGCTGCTGGCCTCGCTCGGCGTGCTGTCCTTCGCCTGCGTCGCGCAGCTTGGCCCCGCCTTTGTCGGCGCCCTGTTCTGGCGGCGCGGCACGGCGCTCGGCGCCATCGCCGGGCTGATCACCGGCGTGGCGATCTGGGCCTATGCGCTGCTGGCCCCCTCGCTCGACGCGGCCTTCGCCCCCTCGGCGGAGCTTTATCACCTGCAATTGTCCACGCTCGCCCATGGCGCGCTGTGGAGCCTCGCCGGCAATGCGCTCGCCTATGTGGTGTTTTCGCTGGCGCGCCGGCCTCGTCCCATCGAACGGCTCCAGGCCGACATTTTTGTTGGCGCGACCAACGCGCCCATGGCGCAGGCGTTCCGGCTGTGGCGCTCGTCGGTGCCCGCCTCCGAGGTCGAGACGGCTGTCGCCCGCTACCTCGGCGAGGAACGCACCCGCGAGGCTTTTGTGAGCTATTTCGCCACGCGCGGACAGAGCTACGATCCCGAACGGGAAGCCGACATCCACCTGCTGCGCATCGCCGAACACCTTTTGGCCTCGGCCATCGGCGCGGCCTCGTCGCGTTTGGTCCTGTCGCTGCTGCTACGCCGGCGGAATCTCTCCAGCTCCGCCGCGCTGCGGTTGGTGGACGAGGCCTCCGCCGCTCTGCTCAACAACAGGGACATGCTGCAATATGCCCTGGATTTCGCGCGGCAGGGCATTTCGGTGTTCGACGCCGACCTGCGGCTGACCTGCTGGAATCGCGAATTCCGCGAAATGTTCGAGCTTTCGCCGGATCTGACCCATTTCGGCGTGGCGCTGGACGATATCCTGCGCAGCAACGCCGAGCGCGGCCTGTACGGACCGGGTCCCATCGACGAGCAGGTGGCGACGCGGCTGGAGCGGCTCACGGCCGCCGAACCGTTCCGCGTCGCCCTGGCCTCGACGGGCCGGGTGATCGAGACGCGCGGCGCGCGCATGCCCGACGGCGGCCTCGTCGTCACCTATACCGACGTCACCGCGCAGCAGCAGGCCGAACAGGCGCTCGAAGCGGCCAACGAAACGCTGGAGCGGCGCGTGCGCGAACGCACCGAGCAGCTCACCCGGGTGAACGACGAACTGGGCCGCGCCAAGGCCGAGGCCGAGCAGGCCAATATCTCGAAAACCCGCTTCCTCGCGGCCGCCGGCCACGACATCCTGCAGCCGCTGAACGCCGCGCGGCTCTACGCCGCCGCCATGCAGCAGCGCGCCGAAGCCGGGGCGCCGTCCGAGGAAATCGCCGGCCTCGCCCAAAACGTCGACGCCTCTCTTGAAGCGGTCGAGGACATTTTTTCGGCGCTGCTGGAAATGTCGCGGCTCGACGCCGGCGCCATGAGGGTCGAGCCCGCCAACGTGCCGGTCGAAGACCTGTTTCGCCAGCTCAGGATCGAATTCGCGCCACTCGCCCGCAAGAGGGAGCTGGAGCTGGTGTTCGCGCCTTGTTCGCTGGCTGTGCGCTCGGACAAGAAGCTGCTGCGCCGGCTGTTGCAGAATCTCATCTCCAACGCGCTGAAATATACGAAAAAAGGCCGCGTTCTGGTCGGCGCGCGGCGCGTGCGCGGCCGGTTGCGGATCGAGGTCTGGGACACCGGCATCGGCATCCCCCCGGACAAGCAAAAGGCCGTCTTCCAAGAATTCCAGCGGCTCGACGCCGGCGCGGGCGTGGCGCCCGGCCTCGGCCTCGGCCTGTCCATTGTCGAGCGTCTGGCGCGCGTGCTCGGCCACAAGGTCGGGTTGCGCTCGCGCCCTGGAAAAGGCTCGGTGTTTTCCGTCACCGCCATTCGCGCCCAGGCGCCGCCGCGCCCGGCGGCGGGCGCAGCCGATCCCGCGCCGGCGCCGACGGGAACGGGGCCATTGGCCGGCATGGTGGTGGTGGCCGTCGACAACGATCCGCAGATTGTCGATGGCATGAAAACCCTTCTGTCCGGCTGGGGCTGCAAGGTGGTGGCCGCCGGCAGCCAGCGCGACGCCATCGCGCAGCTGGCGCGGCTGCGCTTCACGCCCGACGCGGTTTTCGCCGATTACCATCTCGACGAAGGCGACGGCGTCGACGCCATTGTGGCGCTGCGCTGGAAATTCGGACCGCAACTGCCGGCCGCGCTGATCACGGCGGACCGTTCCGAAGACATGCGCGCGCGCGCCGACGGCAAGGACATTGTGGTGCTCAACAAGCCGCTGAAGCCAGCGGCGCTGCGGGCCTTGCTGGCGCAATGGCGCGGACGCGCCAGGGCGGAGTCTTGAGATCGCGCCGGGTTTTTTCGGCGGACGCGGCCGGGGCCGCGTCCCCTCTCCCCGCTTGCGGGGAGAGGGTTAAGGTGAGGGGCCGGGGCGTTAAAGCATTTTCAAGCGAAGCGGATGCCGGTTCGCGTGAAGAAAATGCGTCAAAACAAGAATCTAGAGCCTCGACGCCCTCAGGACAGCGCCAATATTTGTCTCGCCGAAATTGAGCTAAGCGCCCCAGCCTGATCCCGAAGGATCAAGCCGGAAACAGCTTCGCCTCTTCCACGGCCTTGTGGAAGGCGCACACTTTCGGGGCGATATGCTTGCGGAAGCGCGAGCCGTTGAACACGCCGTAATGGCCGACATCCTGCTGCAAATGGTGATGCCGGATCGCTTCGGGGATGCTGGAGCACAGGTCCTGCGCGGCCTGGGTCTGACCCACGCCCGAAATATCGTCCTTCTCGCCCTCGACGGTCAGCAGCCCGACGCGGCGGATCGCCGCCAGATCGACCTTTTCGCCCTTGTGCATCATCTCGCCCTTGGGCAGGGCGTGATGCACGAACACGGTGTCGATGGTTTGCAGGTAGAATTCGGCGGTCAGGTCCATCACGGCCAAATATTCGTCATAGAACTCGCGATGTTTTTCCGCCGAATCGCCGTCGCCTTCGACCAGATGATTGAACATCTCCAAATGGGCGTTGACGTGGCGATCAAAATTCATCGCCATGAAGCCGGAGAGTTGCATGAAACCCGGATAGACCGAGCGGCCCACGCCCGGATAGGGGAAGGGCAGCACATGGATGCAATTGCGCCGGAACCAGGCGGGGCCGCGCTTTTCAGCGAGCTTGTTCACCGCCGTCGGGCTGCGCCGCGTGTCGATCGGCCCGCCCTTCAGCGTCATCGACGCCGGCACATGCGGGCTGTCCTCCGCCTCCATCCGCGCGACTGCCGCCAGCACCGGCACCGACGGCTGGCACACCGCCAGCACATGGAACGGCGTTTCCTCCGCCGTGCTGAGATATTCGCAGATCTCGGCGACGTAATCGATGTAGTCGTCGAGGTCGAATTTTCCCAGGCTCAGCGGCACGATGCGCGCGTCCACCCAATCGGTGATGTAGACGTCGTGCGTCTGCAAAAATTGCTCGACCGTGCCGCGCAACAGCGTGGCGTAATGGCCCGACATGGGCGCGACGATCAGCAGCCGCGATTGCGGCGCCGAACCGGCGGGCAAGTCCCTGGTGAAATGCAGCAGGTGGCAGAACGGCTTGACCAGCACGACCTCCTCGCCCACGGCGACCTCCTCGCCATTGACGAAGACGCTGTCGATGCCGAAGGCCGGCTTGCCATAGCGGCGGGTGACGCGCTCGAACAATTCGGCGGAGGCCGCGATGTTGCGGCCCATCGGCGTATAAGCCAGGGGGTTGACCGGATTCTTGAAGGTCAAGCGGGTGAGGTCTGAAATGGCTCGCGCCGGCGCCATGGCCAACTGCGCCATTTCATAGAACTGATAGGCAAAACGATTCATCTTCACGCTCCGACATGCGGGCCTGTCTCGGACCTTGGCCATTCCCCCCGCCGGCGGACATGATTTTTTTGTTAACGCCGGGCCGAATTCAAGAACTTATGAATAAAAAGTCCCGGCGTCCACGCCCTTTCCGTGAGACAAAAGCAGCAGCAAGGGCGTTTTCCCCAAATGCCGTCAATTTTGCCACATCGGCAGGGGGAGAATTACAGGCCGTCGGCATTGCGTCGCCCCGAAGCGCGACTATGATCGCAATGGGACAGTCGGCGCGGGGGAGTTCATGACGCAAATCAAGGTCGCCATCATTCCCGTGACGCCATTCCAGCAAAACTGCTCCCTGCTGATTTGCGAGAACAGCAACAAGGCCGCGGTGGTCGATCCCGGCGGCGACGTGCCGCTGATCCTGCGCGCCATCGCGCAGACGGGCGCGCAGGTGGAAAAAATTCTCCTCACCCACGGCCACGCCGATCATGCCGGAGGCGCGGCCGACTTGCGCGACAAGCTCGGCACGCCGATCGAGGGGCCGCATCTCGGCGACAAGTTCCTGCTCGACAATCAGGAGACGGCCGCCGCCATGTTCGGCTTCCCCTGCCGCAATGTGACGCCCGACCGCTGGCTTGCGCAGGGTGACGTGGTGACTTTTGGCGACGCCAGCTTCGACGTCCGCCATTGCCCCGGCCACACGCCGGGAAGCGTGCTGTTCATCAACACGCCGATGAATTTTTGCGTCGTCGGCGACGTGCTGTTCCAGGGCTCGATCGGCCGCACCGATCTGCCCGGCGGCGATCATGCGCTGTTCCTGCGCTCGATCGCCGCGCAAATCCTGACGCTCGACGATTCCATGGCCTTCATTCCCGGCCATGGGCCGATGGGCGCCATCGGCGAGGAACGCCGCCATAATCCCTTCCTGCAAGAATTGGTTTGATCCCATGGCTTTGCGCTCGATCCTCATCCATCTCACCGCCAGCCCGCGCTGCGAGGCCCGGCTCAAGCTCACGGTCGAACTGGCGCGGCGCACGGGCGCGCGCCTGACCGGCCTGTTCTCGCAGATCGCGGAGCCTCACCGGGTCGGCGTCGCCGCGGAATGGCCGCCGAAGGCGTACCGGGAGGCCGCGGAAATCGCCCGCGCCACATTCGCCAGGGCGACCGAGGGCGTCGACGCGCATTACCAGGACCTCAATCGCGGCGCGGAAGAGGATCTGACGCCGCAATTCGTCGACTATTCCAGGCATTTCGACCTTGTCGTGCTCGGGCAGCGCATGCCCGACAATTCGCTGATCCCGCCCGACCTGCTCGAACAGATCATCGTGCAATCCGGCCGGCCGGTTCTGATCGTCCCCTATGCCGGGGGCTTTGACAGCGTTGGCGCGCGGGCGGTGTTCGCCTGGTCGGATTCGCGCTGCTGCGCCCGCGCCTTCGCCGACGCCATCCCGATGGTCGTCGAAAAGACGGAATCGCTGATCGTCAGCCTGTCCAAGGCCGGCGACGAGCAGGCGATGGCCTATCGCAGGCAATCGCTGGCGCTCGCGGCCGCCCACCTCGACGCCCATGGGCTGCAGGCGAAGACCGAGCAGATCGTTCTGGGCGAGATCGGCCTGATGGACGCGCTGCTCAACCGCGCCGCCGACCATGGCGCGGACCTGCTGGTGATGGGCGCTTTCGGCGGTTTTCGTTACCCGCTTTTCGCACGCGGCAGCGGCTCGCGCTATCTGCTCAAGCACATGACCCTGCCAGTGCTGTTCTCACACTAAGGCGACGCGGCGAAATAAACGCTCCGCCTTGTGCGCCGGAAGGTTGTCCCGTATCTCGGGCGCGCCTTCCTTCTCCCCTTGCGGGAGAAGGTGGCGCGCAAAGCGCGCCGGATGAGGGGTACCCCGGATGAGGGGGGCTTACGCCGTCCGCCGCTGCGCTGGCCGCGCCTGCTCGTCGAAGAACAAGGCCTGACTGACCAGAGCCTTCACCGTCTCCGCGCGAAACGGTTTTGAAATCAGGAAGGTGGGCTCGGGCCGCTCGCCGGTGAGCAGGCTTTCCGGAAATGCGGTGATGAAAATCACCGGCGTGGCGCAGCTCTCCAGAATTTCGTTCACCGCCTCCAGCCCCGAACTGCCGTCGGCGAGTCGGACGTCGGCCAGAACCAGCCCCGGATGCTCGGCCTGCGCCAGCGCCACCGCCTCGCTGTGGGTGCGGGCCGGCCCGACCACCTGATGGCCGAGGCTGGAGACAATCGATTCGAGGTCCATGGCGATCATCGGCTCGTCCTCGATGATCGCCACCTTCGACGCCACCTGCGCGGTCAGCGCGCGGCCGACCTCCGCGATCAGGGCGGCGATCTTGTCCTTGGGGACATCGAGAATGCGCGCCGCCTGGCCCGGCGTGAACTCCTCGACCGCCGTCAGCAGGAAAACCTGTCGCGCCACCGGCGCCAGCGCCTCGATGCGGCGGTCGGGCGCGGCCGAAGCCGGTTCGCTGGCGACCGACTGCGGCATGCGCGCGTTCCAAAACAGCGAGAACAGCCGGAAGCACTCCTCGCGCCCGTCCGCCTCCGGATTGAACAGTCCGGGCGAGGCCAGCAGCTGTTTCAGCATGGCTTCGACGGCCGCGTCCCCCGCCGCCTGCGAACCGCTCATAGCGCGCGCATAGCGCCGCAAGTGAGGCATTTGCTCGACAATAACCTTGGCCGCCGACATTCCGAGTCCTCTGCCTCCGGAAAGACAATACACCAATACAGGCAGCGAGATATAGGTTAGACTGCATCACCCCGCCAGCGCGCGCCCCGGAACGAATTCGCCCCGGGCGCGTTCTGCACAAAAGCCACTCGCGACGCACAGGTCGCAAACCGACATTTGGCCCATGACGGACGACAGCAAAGACAACCGCGCGGAAATCGGCTTGGAGCCGCTGTTGCAGGCTCATATCGGCCGCAAGCTTCGGGAATTCTACGATTCCGCCGTTCGCGAGCCGGTGCCGGACCGCTTCAAGCTGCTGTTGGACCAGCTTGAAAACGGCGAGCTGGAAAGCGTCGGAAACCTGGCCGAGGACAAGGCCGACCCTGCATGAACAACAGCAAGGCGCACGGACTGAAAGAGCAGCTTCTGTCGGAAATTCCGTCATTGCGCGCCTTCGCCCTGTCCTTGGCGGGCATATCCGACCGCGCCGACGATCTGGTCCAGGACACGCTGGTCAAGGCCTGGGCCAACGCCGATTCGTTCACCTATGGCGCCAACATGCGCGCCTGGCTGTTCACCATCATGCGCAACACATTCTTCAGCCAGTACCGCAAGGCGCGGCGCGAAGTGCAGGATGTCGACGGCGAGGCGGCGGCGCGGCTGGTCGCCATGCCCGACCAGATGTCGCATCTCGATTTCACCGATTTCAAGGCCGAGTTGGACCTGCTGCCCGCCGACCAGCGCGAAGCCCTGGTCCTGATCGGCGCCTCGGGCTTTTCCTACGAGGAGGCCGCGGAAATCTGCGGCGTCGCGGTCGGCACCATCAAAAGCCGCGTCAACCGCGCCCGGCGCCGCCTGATCGAGCGGCTGGCGCTGCAAGACGAGGACGAATCCGCCCCCGATGTCTCGAAAGCGTGAACGCAGGATTCGCTTGCCCATGGGCCGGCTGAGGGAAATAATGGTCCGCTTTTCCTGAAAGGGAGCGTCCATGCGCCCGATTTTCAGCCTTCGCCTTGCCGCCGTTTTAATCCTCGCCGTCAGTTCAGCCCTGGCCGCGCCGCCAAAAGCGCCAAAAACGCCGCCGGCAAAAATTTACGTGAACGACGACCTCGCCTCGCAGGGCGACCAGCTCGCGCAAAAGGCGCAGGACGACACCAAGGCGCTGCGCGCCGGCGCACCCCCCGCCGAACTGCGCCGCCAGTTCACCGAAGCCGCGCTGCGCAACGACCTGCCGCGCCAGATCACGCTGCTCGAAGCCCTGGCCGCCGCCACCCCCGACGATTCGTCCCTCTGGCTGACGCTCGGGCGCGCGGAGTTGTCGGCCGCCTCGCGAAAAGACCTCGACGAAAGCACGCAGAAGGATCTGGCCCAGGCGGCGGCCTGGCTGGCCTACCAGAAAGCCAAAAACGGCGCCGACGAGGCCAACGCCCTCGCCCTGATCGGCCAGGTCTATGCGTCGCGCGAGTCCTGGCGCGACGCGCTGAACGTCAACGCGCTCGCCCTCAAGGCGCATGACGACCCCGAACGGCGCAAGCTCTACGAAGACATGCGCGAGAAGCACGGTTTTCGCGTTCTCAAATACACAATCGACAACGAATCGGCCAATCCGCGCGCCTGCTTCCAATTTTCCGAAGACCTTTTGAGGACCCGCACCGATTTCACCCCGTTCATCACCGTCGCCGGCCAGACCTCTCCGGCCATTTCGCAGGACAGCCAGCAGCTTTGCGTGGAAAACCTGAGGCATGGCGAGCATTACGCCGTGACCCTGCGCGCCGGCCTGCCCTCGCAGGTCGGCGAGGACCTGCTCCACCCGCAAAATTACGATCTCTACATCCGCGACCGCAGCCCCAGCGCGCGCTTCACCGGCCGCAATTACGTGCTGCCGCGCGTCGGCCCCGAGGGCCTGCCGATCGTCTCGGTCAACACCCAAAAAATCAACGTCGACATATTTAGAGTCGGCGACCGCAACCTGTTGCCGACCATCCGCTCCGAGGATTTTTTAAGCCAACTCAGCAGTTACCGGCTGCAACAGCTCGGCAATGCCGATGGAACGAAAATCTGGAGCGGGACGCTCGAAGCCAAGTCCGAGTTGAACAAGGATGTGGTCACCGACTTCCCGGTGATGGAGGCGTTGGGAACGCCGCAGCCGGGCGTCTATGTGATGAGCGCGCGGGCCGCCGACGATCTCGGCGGCGACGAAAGCTACGACACGCGGGCGACGCAATGGTTTGTGGTCTCCGACCTCGGCCTCACCGCGCTGAGCGCGCCCGACGGCGTCACGGTGCTGGTGCGCTCACTCGCCGACGCCGCGCCGAAACCGGGCGTGGAGGTGCGCCTGCTGGCCAAAAACAATGAGGTGCTGGCGACGGCGAAAACCGACGCGCAGGGGGCGGCGCGCTTCGACCCCGGCCTGTCGCGCGGCGAAGGCGGGCTCGCCCCCGGCCTGATCGTGGCGAATGACGGCAAGGCCGACGCCAACTTTTTGGATCTGCAACAAAGCGCCTTCGACCTCGCCGACCGCGGCGTGAAGGGCCGCGCCGCCCCGGCGAAACTCGACGCCTTTGTCTATGCCGAGCGCGGGGTCTATCGCTCCAACGAAACGGTTTTCCTCACCGCCCTGTTGCGCGACGCCCAAGGGACCGCCGTCGCCCAGACGCCGGTGACCCTGGTGGTCAAGCGCCCCGACGGCGTCGAATTTTTGCGCACCACCACCACCGATCAGGGCCTCGGCGGGCGCAGCCTGTCGTTCAAACTGCCGGCCACCGCCAATTCGGGCGGCTGGACGGTGGAGGCCTTTGTTGACCCCAAAAGCCCGGCGCTGGGCGAAACCTCGTTCCTGGTGGAAGATTATATCCCCGAGCGCATGGACATGACGCTCGCGGCGAAAGCCGCCAACGCCAAGCCGGGCGAAACCATCACTGTCGACGCGACCCTGCGCTATCTCTACGGCGCGCCCGGCGCCGGCCTGAACATTTCCGGCGAGGTCGAAATCAGCCAGGCTAGGGACCACGGCCTGCCCGCCCTCGCCGGTTATGAGGCGGGAACGACCGACGAAGAATTTTCCAACATCAAGAACGACATCGAGACCGACGCCGAAACGGACGACGAGGGCAAGGCCAGCGTCGAAATCGCCCTGCCGGAAGCCCAGGCGACCCGGCCGCTCGAAGCCAAGATCACCCTGCGCGCCGGCGAAACCGGCGGCCGCGCCATCGAGCGTCAGGTTTTTGTGCCGCTGCTGCCGAACACCAGCTTGATCGGTGTGAAAAAAACCTTTGGCACGCTCAGCGAAGGCGCCCAGGCGACATTTGACGTCATCGCCATCGGCCCCGACGGAAAACGCAAGGCGCAGAAGAACGTGCAGTGGACGCTGTACCGCGTGAACAACGATTATCAGTGGTACAAGCAGGATGGCCGCTGGACCTTTGAACAGATCAACTCCACGTCAAAAATCGCATCGGGCCTTGTCGATCTGGCGAAGGACCAGCCGGCGAAAATCGCCGCCATGGTCGGTCTCGGCCGCTATCGGCTCGACCTGCGCGGCGATGACCCCAAGGACGCACAGACCTCCGTCAGCTTCGACTCCGGCTGGTCGAGCGAGGCCAAGGCCCCGACGCCCGACCTTCTCGACCTCACGCTCGACAAATCCGCCTATGCGAGCGGCGAAACGCTGACGGCGAAAATCACCGCGCGCGCCGACAGCAAGGCGACCCTCGCCATTATCGGCGACAAGACCCACGCCACGGTGCTGGCCGACCTGAAAAAAGGCGAGAACGAAATCAAATTGCCGGTTGGCGCCGACTGGGGCGCCGGGGCCTATGCGGTGGCGCTGGCCCATCGCCCGCTCGACAAGGCGGCGCAGCGCAATCCCGGCCGCGCCATCGGTGTCGCCTGGTTCGCCATTGACGCGCCGGCGCACAAGCTCGACGTGGCGATCAAGGCGCCGCCCAAGGCCAGCCCACGCGAAAAACTGACCGTCCCGCTGGTCATCAGCGGCCTGTCAGCAGGCGATGAGGCCTATGTCACGGTCTCCGCCGTTGATCTCGGCATCTTGAATCTCACGCGCTACCAGACCCCCGACCCGCGCAGCTATTTCTACGGCCAAAAGCTACTGACGGCGGAGGTGCGCGACCTCTACGGCCTCCTCATCGACGGTCTTCAGGGAACGCGCGGCGCGATCCGCAGCGGCGGCGATTCCGGCGGCCCCGAGGCGGGCGTGGAAAAACCGACCCAGGAGCCGCTCGCCCTCTATTCCGGCCTGATAAAAGTCGGGCCGGACGGCAAGGCGCAGGTTTCGTTCGACATGCCCGCCTTCAACGGCACGGTGCGGCTCACCGCCGTCGCCTGGACGAAGAAGGCGGCGGGTTCGGCCTCCGCCGACGTGATCGTGCGCGATCCCGTGGTGGTGCAAGCCAGCCTGCCCCGCTTCCTGGCGCTGAACGACCAGTCGCGGCTCAACCTGCGCATCGACAATGTCGAGGGCGCGGCCGGCGACTATCGCATCGACGTGCAGCCGCAAGGCGGCGTCGCCGGCGATCTGCATCGCACGCTCAAACTCGCGGCCAAGGCGGCGACCACGCTCGACATTCCGCTGCGCGCGGAAAAGATCGGCGCGGGCTCCGTGCAGGTGTCGCTTGCCGGCCCGAATTTTTCCGTCACGCAAACCCTGCCGCTGCAAGTGGAGCCGGGAACCTCTCCCGTGGTGCGGCGCGACATCCGCGAAATCGCGCCGGGCGAGAGCCTGACCATCACCAACGCCCTGCTCGCCGACTTTTTGCCCGGCACGGGCGCGGTGGCGGTGAGCGTCTCCCCGCTCGCCGGCATAGACGCGGCCGCCCTGCTGCACCGGCTCGACGTCTATCCCTATTCCTGTTCCGAGCAGACGGTGAGCCGCGCTTTGCCGCTGCTCTATGTCAACAAGCTCACGCAAGCCCGCCACTACGCCTTCTCGGAGGACATTCCCACCCGCGTCAACGCGGCGATCAAAACCCTGCTGGCGCGGCAGGATTCCTCCGGCTCGTTCGGCCTGTGGTCGGCGAGCGGCCCCGAGGACATCTGGCTCAACGCCTATGTCAGCGATTTCTTGACCCGCGCGCGCGAAAATTCCTATGAGGTCCCGCAAAAGGCCATGGACCTCGCGCTGGATCGCCTGCGCAACTATGTCGTCAACACCACGGAGGTCGACGCCGACAAGAGCGCCCCGCTCGCCTATGCGATCTATGTCCTGGCGCGCAACGGCCGCCCGATCAGCGGCGATCTGCGCTATCTCACCGACGCGAAACTCGATGTTTTCGTCACACCGCTGGCGCGGGCGCAGCTCGCCGGCGCCGCCGCCCTGCTCGGCGACAAGGCGCGGGCGTCGCGCGTCTTCCTCGCCGCTGCGGAAACCCTGAACAACGCCAAGTCCTCCACCTACTCGCGCCCAGACTTCGGCTCATCGCTGCGCGACGGCGCGGGCCTGTTGGCGCTGGGCGCGGAAGGCGCCGCCGACCAATCGGTGTTGATCAAGGCGGCCAAATTCGTCGATGGCGAGAGCGTCAAACTGCATGAGGGCTCGACCCAGGAGCAAAGCTGGCTGGTGCTGGCGGCGCAGGCGACGGCGGCGCAGGCGCAGAATCTGAAAATCACCGTGGACGGCGCGGCCACGCAAGGCCCGTTCAGCGCCCGCTACGAGGACGCGGTTTTGTCGAAAAAACCCGTGACCATCACCAACGCCAACGACAAGCCGCTGCGCATCGGCATCGACATTTCCGGACGCCCGACGACGCCGGAGCCGGCGGAAAGTCGCGGCTATGCGCTGGAGCGAGGCCTGTTCCACATGGACGGCTCGCCCGCCGATCCCCAGCACATCGCCCAGAACGAGCGTCTGGTGGCGACAGTCAAAGTGGTGGAGACGGAAGCCGCCTTCGCCCGCCTCGTGCTTGAAGACCGCCTGCCCGCGGGCCTGGAGATCGACAATCCCGCGCTCTACGACGGCGGCTCGACCGAGGGTTTGAATTGGGTCAAGGCGGATGTCGAGCCGAGCCACACCGAGTATAAGGACGACCGTCTCGTCGCCTCGTTCGAGCGCTCGGGCGCGGAAAAGGCCACGTTCACCGTGGCCTATATCGTCCGCGCGGTGAGCCCCGGCCGCTACGTGCAGCCCCCGGCGCTGATCGAGGACATGTATCGTCCCGAGCGCTTCGGCCGCACCGGGTTTGGCGAGGTGGTGGTCGAAGGCGCGAAGAAGTGAGAGACGTGGACCGCCTCGTGGTTCGAGACGGACGCCTACGGCGTCCTCCTCACCATGAGGTCTACTCATAGGCTGAGTGATGGAACCAACCAGTAGCCCTCACCCTGAGGAGGCTCCGCAGGAGCCGTCTCGAAGGGCGGGGGCGGTCCACGGCTGTTCGACGCGCGACCCGCGCTACCTCAAAGCAGCAGCAGCCGTCCTCGTGCTCGGCCTCACAATCCCCTGGAGCGTCAACGAACTCCAGCGCCGCATGGGTCCGCCCGACCTCTCCGCCCTGCAAACCGCCTCGACCTTCGCCCTCGACCGTAACGGCGTTCTGCTGCGCGCCTTCGCCGCGCCGGATGGCCGCTGGCGTCTGCCGGCCAAGGCGGAAGAAGTCGATCCCAAATTCTTCACCCTGCTCAAGGCTTACGAAGACAAGCGCTACGAAAACCATTCCGGCGTCGATGTCCGGGCCCTCGCCCGCGCGCTCTGGCAATACGCCACGCATGGCCGCGCGCTCTCCGGCGCCTCGACCCTGACCATGCAGGCCGCGCGCCTGCTCGAACCCCGCGCCCCCCACACCCTTGCAGCCAAACTCAAGCAAATCTACCGCGCCAAACAGCTGGAGGCGCGCTTCTCCAAAAAGCAGATTTTCGAAATCTATCTGGCGCTCGCCCCCTATGGCGGCAATGTCGAGGGCCTGCGCGCGGCAAGCCTCGCCTATTTCGGCAAGGAGCCGCGCCGCCTGAGCACGGGCGAGGCCGCGCTGCTGGTCGCCCTGCCCCAGGCGCCGGAGGCCCGCCGCCCCGACCACGCCCCGGCCCGCGCCCAGGCCGCCCGCGACCGCGTGATCGACCGTGCGCTCGCCGCCCACGTCATCACGGCGGAAGACGCCCGACGCGCCAAGGCGGAGCCGCCGCCGCTCAAGCGCAAAGATTTTCCCAACCTCGCCGCCCAGGTCACCGACCAGCTCGTCAAAGCGCATCCGGACCGCCGCGTCCTTCGTCTCGCCTATGACGCGCGCCTGCAAAAAAGCCTGGAGGAGCTGGCCCGGCGCAAATGCGAGCGCCTCGGCCCCAAACTCACCACCGCGATCATCGTCATCGACAACCACAACGGCCACGTGCTCGCCCATGTCGGCGGCGCCGATTATTTTTCCAAGGACCGCGCCGGCGCCCTCGACATGGCGCGCGCGCTGCGCTCACCCGGCTCGACGCTCAAACCCTTCATCTACGCCACTGCCTTCGCCGAGGGCCTCGCCCATCCCGAAACCCTTCTGGATGATTCCCCGGCGCGCTACGGCCTCTGGCGCCCGGTCAATTTCGACGACACGTTTCACGGGACGGTCACCGCGCGAAAAGCGCTGCAATTCTCGCTCAACCTGCCCGCCGCGCAATTGCTCAACGCCGTCGGCCCGGCCCGCCTGCTCGCCCGCCTGCGCAGCGCCGGCCTGCACCTCAAGCTTCCAAAAGACTCCGACGTCGGCCTCGCCATCGGCCTCGGCGGCGTCGGCGCACGGCTGATCGACCTGACCCGCGCCTATGCCGCTTTCGCCCGCGACGGCGTCGCGCCCGATCTCATCGAAAATCTCGACGATCCCCCAAAAGCGGAAAACCGTCGCCTTACCGAGCCCGCAAGCGCCTGGCAGATCGCCGACATTTTGCGCGGCGCCCCGCCGCCCGACAACGGCGCCGCCGGCCGCATCGCCTTCAAGACCGGCACCTCCTACGGCTACCGCGACGCGCTCGCCATCGGGTTCGATCGCGCCCACACCATTGGCGTCTGGGTCGGTCGCGCCGACAATGGCCCGGTTCCCGGCCTCATCGGCCGGCAGGTCGCCGCGCCGATCCTGTTCGACGCTTTTGCAAGGCTCGGCGGCGCCAACGAGCCCGTTCCCCGTCCCGAAAACGTTTTGCAAGCCCGCAACAGCGCCGACCTGCCCCCGCCGCTGCGCCATTTGCGCCATGGCGCGAAAACCATGGCCGCGACTCACGCCAATCCCCTGAAAATTTTCTTTCCGCCGGAAGGCGCGCGCATCGATCTCGGGCTGAGCCAAGGACGGGACAAGAGCGACCTGACCTTGAAGGCGCAGGGCGGCGCCCCGCCCTTCACCTGGACGGTCAACGGCGCGCCGATCCAGCAAGCCGCCGCCCGCCACGAAGCCCGCTGGACGCCGGACGGCGCCGGTTTCGCGCGCGTCTCGGTGATCGACGCCAATGGCGCGAGCGACAGCGTGCTGGTGAGGCTGGAGTAAGTAAAAACAAGGCTTGAGCGCGCCGACAAAATGACCGCGCGGCGCTGGCAATCCGCCGGCCGGGGTCGTACCATGGCCGCAAATCGCCCCTTCGCCGCCAGGACGCCACATGACCGAAACCATAGCAGCCGCCGCCGACCGTCCCAACGACGCCCCGGAGGACGAGGCTTTCAATGATGAATCGGCCGCCTCCGCCCTGCGCGAGGCCGTGCTCGAAAAACTCGCCTATTCCGTCGGCAAGGACCGCAACGCCGCCAGCGAGCGCGACTGGTTCATCGCCGTGGCCCTCGCCACGCGCGACCGCATGGTGGACAATTGGATGATCACCGTGCGCGCCAATTACCGCGAGAGCCGGCGCCGGGTTTACTATCTCTCGCTGGAATTCCTCATTGGCCGCCTGCTGATCGATTCGCTCACCAATCTCGGCCTGGTCGAGCCGATGCGCGCGGCGCTGGCGAGCCTCGACGTCGATCTCGACAAGCTGCGCGAGATCGAGCCCGACGCGGCGCTCGGCAATGGCGGCCTCGGCCGCCTCGCCGCCTGTTTCATGGAAAGCATGGCGACGCTCGGCATCGCCGCCCACGGCTATGGCATCCGCTACGACCACGGCCTGTTCCGCCAGACCATCGCCGACGGCTGGCAGCACGAATATCCCGAGGATTGGCTGGAATTCGGCAACCCCTGGGAGTTCCAGCGCCCGGAGGTCCATTACGAGATCGGTTTCGGCGGCTCGGTCGAAAGCGTCGCGCGCAACAACGGGATGGCGCAGGTCTGGCGCCCGGCGGAAATCGTCGAGGCCGTCGCCTTCGACACCCCGGTGGTCGGCTGGGGCGGCAAGCATGTCAACACGCTGCGTCTGTGGTCGGCGCGCGCGCCCGACCCGATTCGCCTCGACAAGTTCAACCAGGGCGATTACGTCGGCGCGCTGTCCGATCAGGTCCGCGCCGAATCCATCTCCAAAGTTTTGTACCCCAGCGATTCCACGCCCGCGGGCCAGGAATTGCGGCTGCGGCAGGAATATTTTTTCGCCGCCGCCTCGTTGCAGGATCTGGTGCGCCGCCATCTCGAGCAGAACGGCGACATCAACACCCTCTCGGACAAGGCGGCCATCCAGCTCAACGACACCCATCCGGCGATCGGCGTCGCCGAACTGATGCGCCTGCTGGTCGACGTCCACGGCGTCGAATGGAAACGCGCCTGGGAAATCACGGTCGCCACCTTCTCCTACACCAACCACACCCTCCTGCCGGAAGCGCTGGAAACCTGGCCGGCGCCGCTGATGGAGCGGCTGCTGCCGCGCCACATGCAGATCATCTATCTGATCAACGCGCTGCACCTCGACGCGCTGCGCGAAAAGGGCGTCGACGATCCGCGAAAACTCGCCGCGGTGTCGCTGATCGACGAGCATCACGGCCGCCACGTGCGCATGGGGCCGCTGGCGTTCCTGGGATCGCACAAGGTCAACGGCGTGTCGGCGCTGCATTCGGAACTGGTGAAGGAAACGGTTTTCCGCGACCTCCACGACATTTTTCCCGAGCGCATCTGCAACAAGACCAATGGCGTGACTTTCCGGCGATGGCTGTTCGAGGCCAACCCGCAACTGACCAAACTTCTGGTGGAGACGCTGGGCAAGGAGGTTCTGGACGACCCCTCCGTCCTGAAAAAGCTCGAACCCTATGCCGACGACCTGAACTTTCAGGCGCGCTGGGCGGCGGCCAAGCAGGCCAACAAGGAAAATCTCGCCCGCATCATCGCCGACCGCATGCTGATCAAGGTGAATCCCAACGCCCTGTTCGACGTGCAGATCAAGCGCATCCACGAATACAAGCGCCAGCTGCTGAACATTTTGGATACGATCGCGCTCTACAACGAAATCCGCGCGCAACCGATGCGCGACGTGGCGCCGCGCGTAAAAATCTTCGCCGGCAAGGCGGCGGCGAGCTACCAGCAGGCCAAGCTGATCATCAAACTCGCCAATGACGTGGCGCGCGTGGTCAACAACGATCCGACGGTGCGCGACCAGCTGAAAGTGGTGTTCCTGCCGAACTACAATGTCAGCCTGGCCGAGGTGATCATTCCCGCCGCCGACCTCTCTGAACAAATTTCCACCGCCGGCATGGAGGCCTCGGGCACCGGCAACATGAAGATGGCGCTCAATGGCGCGCTCACCATCGGCACGCTCGACGGCGCCAATGTCGAGATCAAGGAGCGCGTCGGCGACGACAACATTTTCATCTTCGGTCTCAAGGCGGACGAAGTCGCCGCCCGCCGCGCGCGCGGCATCGACATGCGCGAGATCATCGAGGCCTCGCCTGAATTGCGCGAGGTGCTGGAAAGCATCGCCGGCGGCGCCTTCTCGCACGACGACCGCCACCGCTACCAGGGGCTGGTCGATTCCCTGACCTACCACGATTATTTCCTGGTGTGCGCCGACTTCGTCGCCTATCGCGCCGCGCAGAACGCCGTGGCGCGGCGCTGGCGCGATCGCAAGTCCTGGCAGCGCGCCGCCATTCTCAACACGGCGCGCACCGGCTGGTTCTCCTCGGACCGCACCATCGCGGAATATGCCGAAGAAATCTGGAAGGTTCCGGTGAACAGGCCGAAGGCCTGACCGACATGAGCAAGACCCCCAAGCGCGCCCAAGGCGCGGAAAAAAGCGCGGAAAAAAGCGCGAAGGACCATCGCGTCCATAAAGACGAAATCGCCGCGCTCGCCAACGGGAGCCACGGAAACCCCTTCGCCGTGCTCGGTCCCCACGCCGTCCCGGGCGGTACGAGCATCCGCGCGCTCGTCCCCGGCGCGAAAAAAGTCACCGCGCTGATCGAGGGCGGCGAAACCATTGCGCTGTCATCGCGCGGCAAGGATTTCTTTGAAGGCGTGACCGAAAGGCCCAGCCCCGTCGCCTATCGGCTGCGCGCGGAAAACTCTTCCGGCGCCTGGGAATGGGACGACCCCTATCGCTTCGGCCCGCTGCTCGGCCCGCTCGACGACCATCTGCTGGTCGAGGGCGCGCATCTGCAACTCTATGAGCGCCTCGGCGCCCACGCCCTCACCCATGAGGGCGTCGCCGGCGTGCACTTTTCCGTCTGGGCGCCGCAGGCCCAGCGCGTTTCCGTGGTCGGCGACTTCAACCAATGGGACGGCCGCCGCCACGCCATGCGCAAGCGCATCGATTCCGGCCTGTGGGAGATTTTCGTTCCCGAACTCGCGCCCGGCGTGTTCTACAAATACGAAATTCTCGGCGCGACAGGGCACATCCTGCCGTTGAAAGCCGACCCGTTCGGCCAGCAGCAGCAATTGCGCCCCTCAACCGCCAGCCTTGTCACCAGCGACCCCGCCTTCGCCTGGGGCGACGCCGACTGGCTGAGCGCGCGCGAAAAAACCGACGCGCGCCGCGCGCCCATGTCGATCTACGAGGTCCATCTCGGCTCGTGGCGACGCGCGCACGACCCCGTGGAAGCCGATGGCCGCTTCCTCAGCTACGACGAACTCGCGGACAGCCTCATTCCCTACGCGCGGGACATGGGTTTTACCCACCTCGAACTGCTGCCGGTCTCCGAACATCCGCTCGACGCCTCCTGGGGCTACCAGCCGATCGGCCTCTTCGCCCCCACCTCGCGCTTCGGCGATCCCGACGGTTTCAGGCGTTTTGTCGACCGCGCCCACCGCGAGGGCCTGGGCGTCATCCTTGACTGGGTGCCCGCGCATTTCCCCGTGGACGCCCACGGCCTCGCTTATTTCGACGGCGCCGCGCTCTACGAGCACGCCGATCCGCGCCGGGGGTTCCACCCCGACTGGAACACCGCCATCTACGATTTCGGCCGCCGCGAGGTCGCGAATTTCTTGGCCGTCAACGCGCTCTACTGGTTCGAGCAGTTCCACATCGACGGGCTGCGCGTCGATGCGGTCGCCTCCATGCTCTATCTCGACTATTCGCGCAAACCGGGGGAATGGCTGCCCAATGAGCGCGGCGGCAACGAGAATTTCGATGCGGTCGCCTTCCTGCAACGGGTGAACGAACTGGTCTACGCGCGCTATCCCGGCGCGATGATGATCGCCGAGGAGTCCACCGCCTGGCCGGGCGTGTCGGCGCCGGTTTACGCCGGGGGCCTCGGCTTCGGCTTCAAATGGAACATGGGCTGGATGAACGACACCTTGCGCTACATCAGCAAGGACCCGGTCTACCGCCGCTGGAGCCATCAATGGCTCACCTTCAGCCTGCTCTACGCCTTCTCCGAAAATTTCATCCTGCCGATCTCCCACGACGAGGTCGTTCACGGCAAGGGGCCGCTGATCGGCAAGATGCCGGGCGACGAATGGCAGCGCTTCGCCAACGCCCGCGCCTTTCTGGCCTATATGTGGGCGCATCCGGGCAAAAAGCTTTTGTTCATGGGCCAGGAGTTCGGCCAGACCAGCGAATGGACCGAGACCCGCGCGCTGGACTGGCATCTGCTGCAATATGCGCCCCATCAAGGCCTGTCGCGGCTGGTTGGCGACCTCAACCGGCTTTATCGCGAGCATCCGGCGCTGCACGGCCGCGACTGCGAGGGCGACGGTTTTCAATGGATCGACGCCGACGACGCCGAAAATTCCGTGCTGTCCTGGGTGCGCCGCAGCCCCGGCGCGCCGACCGTGGCTTTCGTGGTCAACTTCACCCCGGTGCCGCGCCCGGACTATCTGATCGGCCTGCCCCAGGCCGGGCGCTGGCGTGAAATCCTCAACACCGACGCCGCGCTCTATGGCGGCTCCGGCCAGGGCAATCTCGGCGGCGTCACGGCCCACCCTCATCCGCACAGGAATTTTGCCGCTTCCGCGCGGGTCAATGCGCCGCCCCTGGCCGCGCTGATGCTGATTCTTGATCCGGATTGACCGGATTCATGCCAATGTAACAGCAAGCTCCTATTCCCGGCCCAAATCGCAAGGAAAACCATATGCCGGCCCAGTCTCACGCCCCGCTCGCCCGCCAGGCCATGGCCTATGTGCTCGCCGGCGGGCGCGGCTCCCGCCTGATGGAGCTGACCGACCGCCGCGCCAAGCCCGCCGTCTATTTCGGCGGCAAGACGCGCATCATCGACTTCGCCCTCTCCAACGCGCTGAATTCCGGCATCCGCCGCATCGCCGTGGCCACCCAGTACAAGGCGCACAGCCTGATCCGCCACCTTCAGCGCGGCTGGACGTTTTTACGCGCCGAGCGAAACGAAAGCTTTGACATCCTGCCGGCCTCGCAGCGCGTCTCCGAGGACAAATGGTATGTCGGCACCGCCGACGCCGTCTACCAGAACGCCGACATCGTGCTCGACTATCATCCCGAATATATCGTCATTCTCGCCGGCGATCATATCTACAAGATGGACTACGAGCTCATGCTGCAACAGCATGTGGACGCGCGCGCCGACGTCACCGTCGGCTGCCTCGAAGTCCCCAGGGCCGAGGCGACCGGCTTTGGCGTGATGGGCATTGACCAGAACCGCCGCATCACCAGCTTTGTCGAAAAGTCAAAGGACCCTCCAACCATTCCCGGCTCGGACGACACCTGCCTCGCCAGCATGGGCATCTATGTCTTCGACACCAAATTCCTGTTCGACCTGCTGGCGAAGGACGCCGCCGACCCGAATTCGAGCCACGATTTCGGCAAGGACCTGATCCCCTACATCGTCAAGAACGGCAAGGCGGTCGCGCATCGGTTCTCCGATTCCTGCGTGCGCTCGGAAAAGGAGACGACCGCCTATTGGCGCGATGTCGGCACGCTCGACGCCTATTGGTCCGCCAACATCGACCTCACCGGCGTCACCCCGGAACTCGACATCTACGACCGCGACTGGCCGATCTGGACCTATTCCGAACTGACTCCGCCGGCCAAATTCGTCCACGACCTCGAAGGGCGGCGCGGACAGGCGGTGTCGTCGCTGGTGTCGGGCGGTTGCATCGTCTCCGGCGCCTCGCTGCGCGAAACGCTGCTGTTCAGCAATGTGCGGGTGAACTCCTTCGCCAGCGCCAACGGCTGCGTGATCCTGCCGGATGTCAACGTCGGCCGCTCCGCGCGGCTGACCAAGGTGATCATCGACGCCGCCGTCACCATTCCCGAGGGGCTGGTGGTGGGCGAGGACCCCGAACTCGACGCCGAGCGCTTCCGCCGCAGCGAAGGCGGCATCTGCCTCATCACCCAACCGATGATCGACCGCCTGACATGAAAAGCCTGAACGTTCTCTCGGTCGCCTCCGAGATTTTTCCGCTGATCAAGACCGGCGGCCTCGCCGATGTCGCGGGCGCCCTGCCCGCCGCCCTGGAGGCAGAGGGCGTGGCGGTGCGCAGCCTGATCCCCGGCTATCGCCCGGTGATGGCGGCGCTGAAAAAGGCCGAGGAGGTCGCCGCCTTTGACGATCTGTTCGGAGCCCCGGCAAAACTTCTCGCCGCGAAAGTGGGCGCGCTCACCCTGTTCGTGCTCGACTCCCCAAGCTTTTACATGCGCGAGGGCGGCCCCTATGCGGCGGCCGACGGCAAGGATTTCGGCGACAACGCGCTGCGCTTCGCCGCGCTCGCCAAGGTCGGCGCGCTGATCGGCCAAGGCCTTGTGCCGGCCTTCGTCCCGCAGGTGGTCCACGCCCACGACTGGCAGGCGGGCCTCACCGCCGCCTATCTGCATTACAGCGAGGGCCCGCGCCCCGGCAGCGTCATCACCGTCCACAATCTCGCCTTCCAGGGCCAGTTCCCGCCGGAGATTTTTGGCCAGCTCGGCCTGCCGCCCCAGGCTTTTTCCATCGAGGGCGTCGAATATTACGGCGGCGTCGGTTTCTTGAAGGCCGGCTTGCTGCTCTCCGACCGCATCACCACGGTGTCCCCCACCTATGCGCAGGAAATCCAGACGACGCACGCGGGCATGGGGCTCGACGGGCTGTTGCGCACGCGCGCGGCGGACCTGTCCGGCATTTTGAACGGGATCGACACCCATGTGTGGAACCCCGAGACCGATCCGCTGATCGCGCATCCCTATTCGGCGAAAAGCCTGACCGGGCGCGCCGCCAACAAGAAGGCGCTGCAGGAACGCTTCGGCCTCGCCCGCGACGACAAGACGTTTCTGGTCGGCGTGGTCAGCCGCCTCTCCTGGCAAAAGGGTCTCGATCTGCTGCTCGGCTGCCTGCCGGCGCTCGAGGCCTGCGACGCCCAACTGGCCCTGCTGGCGTCCGGCGATCCCGGGCTGGAGGCCGCCTTCCAGGAGGCGGCGCAGACCCATGACGGGCGCGTCGGCGTTTATTTCGGCTATGAGGAAAAGCTCGCCCATCTCGTGCAGGCCGGCGCCGACGCCATCCTCGTGCCCTCGCGGTTCGAGCCCTGCGGCCTCACCCAGCTTTGCGCGCTGCGCTATGGCGCGGCGCCGATCGTGGCGCGCGTCGGCGGCCTCGCCGACACCGTCATCGACGCCAACGAGATGGCGCTGCAGGCGGGCTGCGCCACCGGCCTGCAATTCGCGCCGGCGACCTCCGAAGCCCTTTCGGGCGCGCTGCGGCGCGGCTCGGACCTGTTCCGCCAGAAAAAACTCTGGAAGAAGCTCCAGACCAACGGCATGAAAACCGATGTCAGCTGGACTCATCCGGCCAAACATTACGCCGAAATCTTCCGCGCCCTGGCGCAACCCGCGCCATGAAAATCCTGGCCGGCGCGCCGGAGCCCTTGGGCCTGCGGCTCGTCGCGGGCGGCGCCAATGTCGCGGTTTTTTCGCAGACGGCCGAAAGCATCGACCTCTGCCTGTTCGACGCCACCGGCAAGCATGAAACCGCCCGCCTGCGCCTGCCCGGACGCACGGGCCCGGTGTTCCATGGTTTTGTTCCCGGCCTGCAAGCCGGCGCCCTCTACGGTTTTCGCGCCCATGGCCCGTTCGCGCCGGAGCGCGGACTGTATTTCGACCCGCGAAAACTGCTGCTCGATCCCTTCGCCCTGGAACTGCGCGACGCGCCGCGCCTGCACGAGTCCTACTTTCTGGCCTCCGGGGACGACAGCGGTCCCCACGCCCCCAAGGCGCGCGCCTGCGCGCCCGAGCCGGCGCCGGCGCGCCGCCCCAAAATCCCGTGGCGCGACACAATCATTTACGAACTGCACGTGCGCGGCTTCACCCGCAGGCTAAAAAACCTGCCGGAAGCGGCGCGCGGGACGTTCGCCGGCCTCGCCCATCCCGCCGCCATCGCACACCTCAAAGGACTTGGCGTCACGACGGTCGAACTGCTGCCCTGCGCCGCCTGGCTCGACGAGCGCCACCTGCAAGAGCTCGGTCTCACCAATTACTGGGGCTACAACCCCATCGCCCCGCTCGCCCCGGACCCGCGCCTCGCGCCGGGCGGCTGGGCCGAGGTGCGCGCCGCCGTCGCCGCCCTGCAGGCGGAGGGGCTGGAAGTGCTGATCGACGTGGTGCTCAACCACAGTTGCGAAGGCGACGGCGACGGCCCGACCGTCTCGCTGCGCGGCCTCGACAACCCCGCCTATTACCGCCTGAGCCCCGAAAATCCCGCCGCCTACATCAACGACGCCGGCTGCGGCAATATTTTGCGCGCGGACCATCCAGCCGTGGTGCGGCTGGCGATGGACGCCCTGCGCGCCTGGGCGATTTTTGGCGGCGTCGACGGTTTTCGCTTCGACCTGATGACCACGCTCGGGCGCCGCGCCAGCGGCTTCGATCCCCACGCCCCCCTGCTGACCGCCATCGCCCAGGACCCCGCGTTGCGCGAGCTGAAACTCATCGCGGAACCCTGGGACATCGGTCCCGGCGGCTACCAGATCGGCCAATTCGCCGCCAACTGGGGCGAGTGGAACGACAGGTTCCGCGACGCGGTTCGAAAATTCTGGCGCGGCGATGCCGGCATGAGAGGCGAACTGGCGACCCGCGTCGCCGGCTCGGCCGACCTGTTCGCCGGGAAAAAACCGCCGTCGCGCTCGATCAATTTCATCACCGCCCATGACGGCTTCTCGCTGGCGGATCTCGTCTCCTATGCGCGCAAGCACAACGAGGCCAATGGCGAGAACAATCGCGACGGGACCGACTGCAACCATTCCTGGAACAATGGCGTCGAAGGCCCGACGCGCGACGAATCCATCAAAGCGGCGCGCCGGCGCGACCAAAGAGCCCTGCTGGCCACGCTGATCTTTTCCCGTGGCGCGCCGATGCTGTCGATGGGCGCGGAATTCGGCCACAGCCAGAACGGCAACAACAACGCCTATGCGCAGGACAATGAGGTCTCCTGGATCGACTGGGAGCGGGCCGATCCGCGCCTGCTCGCCTTCGCCGCCCGCGCGCTGGCGCTCCGCCGCGCCACGCCGGCCTTCACCGACGAGAATTTCCTGACCGGCGAGGCGCGGGGCGACGCGCCGCCGGATGTCCAATGGCTCGGCGAGGACGGCGCGCCGCTGACGCCGGACGCCTGGGACGATCGTCATTTCCTCGCCGCCGTCTTCAGCGTTGGCGCGTCCCGCGCGGCGCTGCTGCTCAACGCTGGAACGACGTTTGTCGCCTGTCCGCTGCCGCCGCGCGCCGGGAAAAACTGGCGACGCGCGCTCGACACCGCGACCGAGGATGGCGCGCCCGACCCGACCGTGGACGCTGGCGTCGCGGGCCGCGCGGTGGCGGTTTTCGTTGAGGACGACAAGAAACCTCGGATTTAAGCGAGATTTACCCGACAAATGCCAACGCGGCTCTCGGGCTATTTTTAAAAACTTGCGAGCCAGTCTGCCGCCATCCCTAATGGTTGCGGTACGAGCATGAGCGGCAAAAAAATCCTCCACACCAGTGACTTTGACTATGAAAACGTCGTCAAGCGCCTGAAGCAGGCGGAGCAGAAGCGGGAGCGGCGGCCCGAAATCATGCCGCTTCCCATGCGGTCGGCGCCTTCGCGGCCCGTCGCCGTCGCGCAACCGCGCCCCCCGTCCTTCTGGGCGCGGGCGACCTCGGGATTGCGGGACGAATCCAAACAAATGACCGTGGCGGCGCTGGCGCTGCTCGGCTTCGGCGGCTGGCTGGTGTCATCCGCGCAGGCGCTCTATGCGCAACGCGAGGAGGCGCTGCTCGCCGGCGCCTGCCACGAAAACCAGCTCGCCCACGCGGGAGCGAGCTATTGCTTCGACGATCGGCGCATCGTCCACACGCTCAAAGCGGACGGCACGGCGAAAAAGCCCGGCCTCGACTGGCGGGTCAACGAACTGTCGCACCGCATGGCCGAGGCGGCGGCGGCGCGGGAAACGCGAGAGGCGCGCATGCCCTAAGCAGGATTTCCGAAAAGCGGCCCCCGGTTTTCGGATGAAAATCCTGCGAAAACAAAGGAACCTGAGCAAACATTCGTTGGGCGACCAACGAATGTTTGCTTAGAGCGTTTTCGAGCGAAGGGGATGCCGGTTCGCATGAATTTCTGATACGGCTTCCGCAAGATCGCTTCGCGATCGGCGAAAACTTATTACCCGCCTGACCGCGCCTCGGCCCCGGGCGGGCGCGCGGCAAAGCGCGACAACGCGCCAACATCGTTGATCAGCACATCGTCGCGACAGACCTTGACCCCGTGGTCCCTCAGCCGGACGAGGGCGCGGGAAAAAGTCTCCGGCTTCATGCCGAGACGGCTGGCGATCAGGGGTTTCTCATAGGGCAGCGCGATGGTCACGGCGCCCGAGGTTTCCTTGGTCTGGGCCAGCAGGAAATCGGCGATCCGCTCCGCATCGGAGCGCGCCTTGAGCCGGTCGATCTGCGCGACCAGATGTTTCAAATGGTCCGAGAACGACGCCAGCATGCTGAAGGCGACCTGCGGATTCTCAAGAAGAACCCGGCGCAGCGCGGCGCCGTCGATCTGCAGCACGCGCGCGGGCGACACGGCTTGCGCCGAGGCCGGATAATGCCCGCCGACGAACATGGCGGCTTCGCCGAACGTGTCTCCAGCCGAGAAAATGGCCACGACCTGCTCGCCCTCGTCCCCCCGGCGAAAAACCTTGACCCAGCCTTCGATCAGAAAAAAGAAGGAATCGGCGGCCTCGCCCTCGCAAAAAATCTCTTCGCCCCGCTCGTAAAAGCGGGGTGTGTGCTTCTGAACGGTCGAGCGCGCGAGCTCCGGCCCCATGGCCACGAACAGCGGCGCGCGCGACAAAAAAGTGTCGTGATCGGCTGTCATTGTCTTGTCCGGCGCAATCCGAGGGACGCAGAGTCCCTGGCTGCACCCAAGTCTCTGTCACAGAACAGCTTGCCCGTCGATTGCGACTTTCAACGCACCCGATCCGCGGCAACCAGCGCAAGTCCCGCTGCCACCGAGGAAAAAGCGTCGCCGAACCGAAGTTTTTGCGCGCCGAAACGCCCTGCGAACAATTGACGCACGGCGGGCACATAGGACGTGCCGCCGGTCATGAACACGGCGTCGATGTCATCGGCCCCGGCGCCCGCGCGTTGAAGCGCCAGATCGATGGTCGCCTCCAGGCTCGCCACGTCCTCCGCGATCCAGTCCTCAAAACTTTGCCGCGCGACGACCTCGTCGATCTCAAGCCCGGCGGCGGAGAACCGGAACGGCGCGGCCTCACGGGCCGAAAGCTCCGCCTTCAACCGGCTCACCGCGAGATAAAGCTCGTAGCCGAGATCGTGGTCGATGATCTCGATCAGGCTCTCGATCTCCTCCGGGTTTTCCGCGTCCTTGGCGAGTCGGCGCAACTCCGCCATCGTGTCGGCGCTCTTGAGCAGCGACAATTTGTGCCATTGGGCGAAGGCGGCGTAATAGCGCGCCGGCATCGGCAGGCGCTTTTGGAACGAGCGATAGGCCGAATTCCGCCCGAGTCGCGGCGACACCAGATTGTCGATCAGGCGGAAGTCGAAGGTGTCGCCGGCGATGCCCACACCCGCGTGGGACAGCGCGTCCGCCTTCAGCGTCCCGCCGCCGGGATCGAAGCGCATCACCGAAAAATCGCTGGTGCCGCCGCCGAAGTCGGCGACCAGCACGGTTTCAGGCCGGGTCAGCGTGCGCCCATAGGTATAGGCGGCGCCAAACGGCTCATAGGCGAAATCCACCTTTTCCACGCCGGCATTGCGATAAGCGGCGCTCAGCCGCTCCAGCGCCAGCGCCTCGTCCGGCCGCTCGCCCGCGAACACCACGGGCCGCCCGGAGACGATGGGCAGGCCGCGCAACTCAGCCGGCAGAATGTCGGCGAGAAAAACGCCGATCAAATCCTCGATCAAAAACTTTTTTCCAAACAGCCGCGTGTCCGAAAACACCGGGCTGGACACATAGGTTTTCAGCGACTGCAAAAACCGGTGTTCGCCATGCACGTCCAGCGCCCGGTCGAGCGCCGCCGGCCCGGACACATGCGTGACCTGCGCGCGCGGCGGCCGCCCCTCGCGAAAAAACAGCAGCGCGGAGCGATAGGCGTCCACGGACCCGTTGGGCGTGTCAAAGCGCCGCACCAAGACATCGCCGGAGGCGTCCGCGAGGGCGACGACGCTGTTGGTCGTCCCGAAATCGACGCCGATGGCGGTCGGGTTTTTCAAGAGCAAAAATCCTCGGGTGGGGCGCCGCCCAACGACGGCAAGGGACCGCGCAGATACAGGGGTCGCCCGCGCGGGGCAAGCAAAACTCTCTTTTTCGCCGACGAAAAACATTTGGCGACTTTTTTTCGCGCGCGTAAATACGTGCGCTTGCCTTGTACATTGCGAGAAGCGCCGATGGTTCCGCATTCCCTTGACGACCTGATCCTGCGTCCCGCGCAGGCCGCCGACGTCCCCGCCGTCACCGCCCTGATCAACTCGGCCTATCGCGGCGGCAGCGCGAATGGCTGGACGACCGAAGCGCATCTTTTGGAAGGCCGCCGCATCGACGAACCCGGGCTTTCGAAACTCATGGCGGAGCCGGACACAATTTTTCTGCTCTGCTTCGACGACAAAACCCTGATCGGCTCGGTGCAGTTGCAAAAGGCCGGGGAAAACCTCGGCTATCTCGGCATGTTCGTCGTGCGCCCCGGCTTGCAGGGACGCGGCTTAGGGCGCTGGTTCATGGAGCAGGCGGAAGCGACGGCCCGGCGCCTGTGGGGCGTGACGCGCATGACCATGACGGTGATCGGCCTGCGCACCGAACTGATCGCCTATTATGAGCGCTGCGGCTACGCGCTGACCGGCGAACGCCTCCCCTTCCCCTTCGACGACGGCCTGAGCACGGCGCTCGTCGACGGCATCGACCTAGCAGTGATGCAAAAAGAATTTTCGAAGACGCCAGCGGAGTAAGACGCCCCAGCAACTCCACGCTACTGCTCCCTCGCCCCGCAAGCGGGGAGAGGGCGGGGGTGAGGGGGACTTTGGCGTTATCCCGGAGCCGTCCTTCTCCCCTTGCGGGAGAAGGGGACGCGTCAGCGCCGGATGAGGGGGTCTTGCAGAGCGCGAGATTCCATTCTTTCGCGGCGTCGCCCTGCGCCCGAAGCATCGCCCGACGGGTCTGGATGCCGTCATTGCGAGCGGAGCGAAGCAATCCACGCCTCCGCTTGGCCAGCGCCAAAGAGCTGCAAGACGCAGTTTTTCCAAAAAGTGAAAACGGCAAAATCCGCCAAAACCATCAATATGTCGGAATAATGTTCATGTTTTGTTTCACGTGAAACGGGGAGGCGAAAGCGCGTTTCACCACAACCCTCTGTTATAAAGCGATTTTCCGCAGCCTACGCACCCAACAGGAACGCGTCGAACACCGTTCACCTTCCAGCGCCGCCGCACAACCTGCAAGGTGCAGACGCGAAAATCGCGTGTTTTTCGTCAAAAATCGCATGTTTTTTGCACAAATTCGTCAGTCTTGAGCGGTTTTGCGCGGCTCAATTTCAACCAGAAATAGAATATTTCGAAAAACGCGCTGTCGCGAGCAAAAAGGCAGAGCCAAAACAAAACCAACGCAACGAGGCGACTTCCTCTGAATTGGCGGGGAGTTACCATGCAAGCGATGCTCGGGCAAGGACCAGTGCAGCACCAATGTGTTGATATCTTCTCGCGATGTAACAACGGCCCTTAACCTGCCGATGGAGCTTGACATTATTGCGTGTTTGCGCCGTCGCACGCTGTATCACGTAACCCGGGGTCGTACGTCGATTAGAATTTCATCGATCGTATCTTGGCTATTCGTCGCACCCACTAACAACTTCTCGCCATTCTGCTGGAGCCGTGCATCAAAAACTATCAGGAATCCGACGTGCACATTTCGGCTGCGCATGTAATGTCGAATTTGCGTCTCGCCGCTCGCAGCATAATTACTCGAATATCTAAACCCGCACATTTTCAGTTCAATAATGATCGAGAGCCCCCCAGCAAACTTTAAAAGCACGTCCAAGCGTCCGGCACCGGTCCAAAGTTCTTCGAACTCGTCGACTCGGTCCAGAAAGTGACCTTTCGCGAACGCACGCAAAAGTTTTTGGCCATGTCGCTCCGGTGATGAAATCCACTCGTAATCTTTTGCTTTGTCGGACTTATGCCAAAAACCCATCCTTTCGCTGCCGGAGATAAAGTCGCGGAAAGCAGACAGCACTCCACCGATGTAATCCAACGTCACCGGTGCGTCGGGCGAAATCGGAGTTGTTCTTGGCATAATTGTTCCGCCGCGATCCAATGCCTGATCGCGAAGGGCTCTGATTTTTTCTTGAAGCGTTTCATTTCTGTCTGCCAAGCGAAGTGCGTCGTGCAATGCTTTCACGGCATCGCTATACCTTCCATCCTCGTAAAGGGATATTCCATACGCGTATAGCAAGCCTGGCCTATCTCCAACAGCATCCAACTCCTGCTTGATGAAGGTCGCAGCCGAACCCCATTCCTTTGCTTGCCATAATGTATCTATTAATAGTTGCTTGACTAATATATTCATATGACTGCATTCTAGAATTTTGTAGTACCACTTCGCAGCTCGTAGCCACTCTCCTTCGTCGCGCAATATTTGTGCGATAGCTAATCTAGCAGGATACTTGGTATCCTCATGCACTTTGCGTTGTTCAAGCTCCCTCAACGTGGCCTCGAGTTTGCCTATACGTTGGATTGGAGTGAGATTAGGATTTTTTATCGCGGCAGCAATAGAAACTCCAGCAAAAAGCTCATCACTTTTGCCTTCGACCTCGCGCAATAGTTCGCGCGCCTCATCCTCTTTATAGCAGACGAGCAAAGACTGAACTCTTCGGGCAATTTTAAAATGACCGGATTTTAATTGGCTTTCCAATTGCTTAATTGCAGCGTCAATTTGTAGGTGCTCGTGTTCGAGCCCGACGTTCAATGCGCATATAGCCGCAAGATGCATCGATGACAGAAGAGCTTCTTCAACGCCAATCAATCCTTCGCGAACTTTGATTGCCGCTTTGGCAGACTGCAACGCCTCACCCGGGTCACCAGAATCAAGCTGTTTAAGCGCTTTCGCGTGAAATATATTTGCGCAAATCTCATCATCCATTACACCGTTACGCGAAATAACGGTGAGCATCCGGTCATATTGTTGAAGAGCATTTTTCGGTTCTGTCTTCTCTAGAAGAACCGAGAGCTGGTTAATGCTTTTCGCCGCTTCCCGCTTGTCCCCAGCTTCAAGAAAGGCGTCGATGGCATTTTCAGCCGCTCGGATTGCCTCAGGCTCATCGTTGCCCAGCGCCATACTCAGGTTGCGCCAAATCCATCCCCGTTGACGCGCAGTGATTTGACCGGGAGTGCGCAACAAGCCACGCCATGTCGAAATTGCATATTCGTCGCGGCCACGCCTTATCGCGGCAACGCCGATAAATGTTTGCAGATAAATGCGAGCCTCGTGATCCAGCCCGATATCTTCGCGCAAGAGGTCTTCGGCGTCGTCGCCGACAAGCTCCTCTCTTGACTGATTCCCCGCAAAGGTAATCAGCACGCGCTGTAGTGCAATTCGCAGTTCCTGCGTCAGTTTGGATCGATCTATTTGGCAAATCGTATCCAAAAGGCCATTGTGCCGAGACAAGATCGCCAAGTGGGCGTTCTCGTTTTCGGTGATTAAGCGTGCCGCCTCAGCATGCTCCCCGGCAGAGATTTGTACTTTTAAAGCCTTGAGTAACGTTTCGACGGCAGGATCGAAAGCTTTTGAGATGGCTTCTCTGACGCCTCTAGTGATCGCATCGTCTGCTTTCGCGAAGGGGTGCAGCGCTTGCGAACGGCCGACCAGAACGCCGCTGCGCAAGTCGATTTCGAACTTAAGCTCAACGTCAGCAGCTGGAAGCCTGTCGACTCCGAGCCCACGTGCCTCCAGCCTGACGCATATGTCCGCAACAAGATTCTCAAACCAATCGTCTGCACGGACCGTGTTGGCAGCTTTGACCGCGTTTATTGCCTCCTTCGCGCAATCGTCGATTAAATACCTGTGAGTAGCGTCCGCAGCGGTCGAGAACTGAAATTGAGTGGTAGGAGAAGTCTCGAACGTCACTACGGTTATCTGTCCGTGGTCAGACCTGTCGCTAACAGCAATCCTTACACGGATCACGTCCGGTTCGGCTTCAAAGGCGGTCTTATCCATTGCGAAAAATCCTCTGAGCCAGAAATCGTTGGCTCCATATCATTATTGGGCAAGACCCGGGTACAAAAAATGCTTCTTGCTGCTCCGAGATCAAGCAGCGATCACCCATTGTTTCCGTCAAGACCGCGCTGATGCCCGCCTGAGCTCAGTAAGAGACGGTCGTCAGGCGAGTCGAGCGCGTCGCCTTCGAATAACCTCGCCATTATCGTAGCGTGTCCTCGAACCAGATCGCGTTCATGAAGCAACCTTGGCCTACTGTCAGACAAACGAGCAGCCCCCTCCCCAATCCCCCTCACCCCTGAAAAATAAGCAGCGCAAACGCCATGAACAGCAGCAGGTGCACCATCCCCTGCAAAATATTCGTGTGCCCGCTGGCGAAGGTGACGACGCTCACCCCCAGCGTCAGCAACAGCAGGACGAAATCGGAGTGCTCGACGCCCAGCACGATGTTGTGGCCGGTCCAGGCGCTCACGACCAGCATGGCGGGAACGGTGAGTCCGATCGTCGACAGCACGGACCCGAGAAAAATATTGATGGAGCGTTGCATCTGGTTGCGGACCGCCGCCTTTGTGGCGCCAATCGCCTCCGGCGTCGCCACCAGGATCGCGATCGTGACGCCGCCCAGCGCGGCGGGCGCGCCCAGGGTCTCGATCAGGTAATCGACGGGATGGGCGAGTTTTTCGGCAAGATACACGACGGGAAGCATGAAGGCGGCGAGCATGGCCGCGTGGAAGGCGATGGAGCGGTTCCCCGCCGGCTCGCCCTCGCCATGGTGTTCAATCTGGCCAGGGCCAGTGAAATAGCCGCGGTGCCGGCCGGTCTGCACCATGAGGAAGGCAACGTAGAGCGCCACGGCCATCAGCGCCAGGAAGCGCTCCTGTGCGGTCGAAAGGGTTGGGCCCACCGTCGTCGTGGTATAGTTGGGCATGACCAGCGTCATCACCGCCAGGGGAATGATCACGCCGAGATAGGCGTTCGCCCCCTGAAGATTATAGTGCTGCTCGCGGTGCCTGAGCGCGCCCAGCAGCAGCGACAACCCAACCATCCCGTTGAGGATGATCATGATCACCGCGACCAGGGTGTCGCGCACCAGCGTCGGATTGTTGTCCCCGTGCAGCATGATGGCGGAGATGCTCATCACCTCGATGGCGGTGACCGCCAAGGTCAGGATCAGCGTGCCGTAAGGCTCTCCCAGAAGCAGGGCAAGATGCTCGGCATGGCGCACCACGCCAAGCGACGACGCCAGGATCACGCCAAACAGCCACAGGAAGACGAGGCCAAGCTTCAGCGGATGGTGCAAATCCGCGAGCAGGAAGGGACCAAAACTCAGGAAAGCGGCGCAAGTCGCCACCGGGACCAACAAGAAACTTTCGCGCCTGAGGGTCGCCAGCACATCCTTGCGAGGGGCCAAGGCGCGGCCCACCCGTTCGCCAAAGCTCATTCTCTCATTCCCGAAATTTTACGTCAGCAACGAAAGGCCGCCGCGCGCGCGGCGGCCTCCCAAAACCTTACAGGCTGTCGCCCAAATCCGACCGGAACTTCGCCACCAGCTTGTGCTGCCAGTCGCTGGTCGGCGCGAGCTTGCCGAAGAAGAACCGCAGCATTTTGGGCTCCTCGACGAACTTCAACCCGCCGATCAGCGCGCGGTTTTCATACAGCCAGACGATGCGGTCAATGGCGTATTTCAGCTGCGACATGGTGAAGACGCGGCGCGGAACGGCGAGCCGCAGCAATTCCATGTTGGAATAAACCTCGTTGCCGTCATCGTCGCGCTGCTCAGACACCGAGCCGCGCTCCATGCCGCGCACGCCGCTGACCAGGAACAAAGCGGAGGCCAGCGCGCCCGCCGAATATTCGGTCTGCGGCACATGCGGAATAAAACGCTTGGCGTCGAGATGCACGCCCAGCCCCCCCGGAGGCGTGATCACCGGCACGCCCTTGCGGTCCAGTTCGTTCACCATATAGGCGATGAACTGCGGCCCCTGGGAAATCATGTCGTCGTCCATGGTTTCCTCAAGGCCGACCGTGATCGCCTCGATTTCGCGCACGGACATGCCGCCGTAGGTGAGAAAACCTTCGTACAACGTGACGAGTTCGCGCATCTTCATGAACAGATCGCGGCTGCGCGTGCAAATGCCGCCGCCGCGCGCGCACCCGAGTTTGCGCGCCGAGAAATAGATGATGTCGCAGAGATCGGCGATGGCGCGGGTGATTTCCCGCACGCTCATCTGTTTGCAGGCGTCTTCGCGCGTCTTGATGAAATAGAGGTTGTCCGCCAGCAGACTGGCGTCGAGCACCAGCAGCACGCCGTATTTGTTGCAGACATTGCTGACCTGCCGCAGGTTTTCCAGCGAATGCGGCTGCCCGCCGATCAGGTTTGTTCCGGTCTCGACTCGGACGAAGGCGATGTTTTCGGCGCCGCGTTTTTGAATGATCGCCTCGAGCTTGGCGATGTCCATATTGCCCTTGAACGGATTGGAGCTGGTGACCTCCAGGCCCTCATCGATGATGATTTCGTCCACCGAGCCGCCGTTGACGCAGATATGCGCCTTGGTGGTGGTGAAATGATAATTCATCGGCACGACCTGCCCCGGCCGCACGAACACTTTCGCCAGAACGTTTTCCGCCGCGCGACCCTGGTGCACGGGCAAGAAATAGTCCGTGCCGAAAATGTCGCGGATCTTGTTTTCCAGCTTGGTGAAGGTCGACGAGCCCGCATAGCTGTCGTCGGATTCCATCATCGCCGCGAGCTGCTTGTCGCTCATGGCGTTGACGCCGGAATCGGTCAGCATGTCGAGATAGATGTCGGTATTCTTCAGCAGGAACGTGTTGTTGCCGGCTTCGTTCAGAGCCTCCAGGCGGCGCTCGATGTGCGGCAGGCTCAGCTTCTGGACGATGCGAACCTTGTGCATCTCCAGCGGGACTTCCTCGCCGGAGTAGAATTTGATGTGAGCCATGGACGTTCCTGTCAGCTTTTATTGGACACGAAGTGCGGCATGATCCTTACCAAGCACGATCATCCGCCCCATTGTCCCAAGTCATTTTTTTCAGCAATGCGCCTCAACAAGAGACATTTTGCTCTTATTCCTTAGCAGGATGCGCCGGAACCAAAGTCCAGGCGCAAAGCGCGGTCCCCACGCCCGCCGCCGCGACCATCACACTCATGGGCCCCGGCGTTCCGTTGGCGAGCACGCCGACCACCCCGGAGCCCAAAATGCCCGCGCCATAATGCAGCGCCCCGACCAGCGCCGACACCGCCCCGGCGCGCTCGGGACGCAGGGAAAGCGCCCCGGCGAGCGCATTGGCGACGATCAGCCCGCTGGCGCCGTTGAAAACCAGCAGCGGCGCGACCAACCCCACGAGCCCCCCGGCCCCCGTCAACCCGGCAAACGCCAGGGCAAGCCCGGCGCCGCCCGCAAAAAGCCCCCCGACCCGCAGCAGCCGCGCGCTGCCGTAAACGGGCGCGAGCCGGACGTTGAGCATGTTGGCGGCCATGATGGCGAGGATCGCCGCGCCGAACAACAAGCCGAACCAGCCGGGCGGAACGCCGTAGTACGTAATGTAGGCGAAGGGCGCGCCGGCGAGATAGGCGAACACGCCAACATAGAAACACGAGATGGTCGCGGCGAAGCCAAGGATGCGCCTGTCGCGCACGAGCTGGCCATAGCCCCTGAACGCCGCGCCCAAAGACTCTTTGCTGCGCCGCTCCAATGGAAACGTTTCGGGCAAGACAGTCAGCGCCGCGAGCGTGAAAACGGCGACGGCGACGAGCACCCAAAAAATGGCGCGCCACGAGGCGAAAGCCAAAATCTGCGCGCCCGCGAGCGGCCCGACCAGCGGCGCCACGGCCATCACCGTCATCAGCGTCGACATCATCTGCGCCGATTTCTCGCCCTGATAGAGGTCGCGGACCATGGCGCGCGACAGGACGACGGCGGCGCAGGCCCCCACAGCCTGCACCACCCGCCAAAAAACAATCTGCCCGGCGCTGGACGCCAAAGCGCAGCCGCCCGAGCCGAGCGCGAAGATCACGAGCCCCACGGCGACCGGACCGCGCCGGCCATATCGGTCGCCGACCGGCCCCCAGACGAGCTGGCCGAGGCTGAAGCCGACCAAAAAGCCGGAAATCGTCCATTCCATCTCCCCGGACCCCGCGCGCAGCGCCTCCGCCATGGCGGGCAGCGCCGGAAGATAGAGATCGGTGGAAATCGAGGCGAAGCCCATGAGGGCGCTGAGGATCGCGAGCACGCCAGGGCTGTTTCGTTCGGACGACAAGGATTCCTCCCGGAGGACTGGATCGCATTGCGCCCAGAAGGCCTCCGGACGGGGCTCCGCCGTTGGGGCAATGCGTTCCCGTCCGCTGCGGAGCAGCGACCGGATGATCCGCGCAGCCTGCCCCAAGGTCTTGAGAACGCCATTATTTGACCATAGTCAAACTGTGTTTCGTCTAAAGCGTGGTAATATACGTTCATTATGTCCTGGCGGAAGGCTTTTGACCATGGAGTCGCGAGAGCTGAGCGCCGCATTGCGCTCTCCCCTGTTCCAGCTTCTGGGGCCAGACCTGTGCAGCCTGCTGGCGGCCTCGGGCTCGGTCCGCGAGTACCGGCGCGGAGAAATGGTGTTCTGGCAGGGTGAAGCGGCGGACGGGCTGTTCGTCGTGCTGTCGGGATGCCTAAAGCTGTGCCGCGAGACGGCGAGCCATGACCATGAGGTCATCGGCGTCCTCACCGCATGCCAAATCTATTTCGAACCGTCGATGTTCGCGGACGGTCGCCATCACGTGATCGCCGAAGCCGTCTCCTCGGCGCGGGTCGCGCGGCTCGACGCGCAAACCTTGCGAAACGCCATCCTGCGCCGCCCGGAACTGGCCTTCACCCTGCTTTCCCTGTCCGCCGCCGCCAACAAGGGGCTCGTCGAACAGGTCGAGCAGCTCAAGACCCGCTCGGTGCCGCAGCGGATCGCCGGTTTCCTGCTCCAGCAGGCGGAACTGACGGGCCAACCCCAAAATTTTTCCCTTCCCTTCAGCAAGACGCTGATCGCCCGCTTCGTCGGCGCCAAGCTCGAAAGTTTTTCGCGCTCGCTGGTCCACCTCGCCGACCAGGGGGTGCGGATCGTCAACGACCGCGTCACCATCCAGGATATCGACCGCCTCGCGCGCTTCGTCGACGGCGTGGCGGGCGACGCGCCGCACGACCGCCGGCCGATTCTCACCCGCTTCGCCTCCATGGGCCGGCGGCGGAAATTCGATGATGGCCTGGTGCGCTCCTGGCGCAAGGCGGAAAGCGCCGGCGCGCCGATTTCGCTGCTGCTGATCGATGTCGGACAGGGGCGCGCGTCCAGCGAAGCCGATCGCGGCCTGCTGGTCGCCGTGGGCGACACGATCGCCCGCGAGGCTGATCGCGATGGCAAGTTCATGGTCCATTACGGCGGCGACATTTTTGCGATCGCCGCGCCGAAGGCCGACCGGGGCGATGCGATGCGGCTCGCCGAAAAGCTGGCGGCCATGCTCGAAAACGACTCGCGGCGCGCGGAAGCCTCGGTGATCGCGGCGATCGGCTCGGCCACGATCTTTCCCACCGCCGACGACCACATCGAAAAAATCGTCTGCTTCGCCGATATCGCGCTTCACCAGGCCAAGACGCTGGGTCGCGGCCAGATCCGCGATTTCTTCGATGGCGATCCCGGCTGCGAGGTCGCGCGCAAAAGCCCCTCGGGCGGCGCCCGCATTCCCGTGATCGAATCCTCGCATTGCGCGGCGTGCCGCAAGGACGCGCCCTGCTGCTGATTTTTTCGCGGCGCTTCGTCGCAGTTTTGACTCCGACCCTTGACGGCGCGCCCTGACCGGGAAACCATGTGCTTGGCCAGGGAGAGCTTTGCCAAAAAGCTGAGAGGCCGCTGGCGCGGAAAAACAACAATTTTCGCGCGGCGCGGCGATCCCCAAAACCTGATCCGGATCATGCCGGCGGAGGGATGGCGTTCGCCGGGAGTCCTTTTCCCTTTTTTCGCGCGCGAACCAAATCCGCCCGTCGCCCTGACCCACATGTGGAGGAGGCGCGGATGCGCATCAGAATTATTGGAGCCGGCGTCGCCGGCTTGACGGCGGCCTATGAATTCGCGCGGCGCGGCGCGGAGGTCGAGATCGTCGAGCGCGAGGAGGCGCCGGGTCGCGGTTGCTCCTGGTACGCGGGCGGCATGGTCGCGCCCTGGTGCGAGCTGGACTCGGCGGAACCGCTGGTCGCCCGCCTCGGCATGGAGGCGCTGGTCTACTGGACCCGCACCGTCCCGGTCGCTGAAACGCGCGGCTCCCTGGTGGTGGCGACGCCGCGCGATCAGGCGGATTTGCGCCAGTTCGCCCGCCGCACCGCCGAGTTCGAGGAAATCGGCGGCAACCGCCTCGCCGAACTCGAACCCGACCTCGCCGGCCGTTTTTCCCGCGCGCTGTTCTTCCCGAAGGAAGCCCATCTCGATCCGCGCGTCGCGCTCGACACGATCGCGCGGCGGCTGACCGCCATGTCCAACGCCCGCTTCCGCTTCGGCATGGACGCCGGGGACGTCGAGGGCGAAGCCGACTGGACCGTGGACTGCCGCGGTTTTGCGGCGCGCGACCGGCTCAAGGGGCTACGCGGCGTCAAAGGCGAGATGATGGTTTTGAACACGCGCGACATCGCGCTGTCGCGCCCGATCCGCCTGCTGCACCCTCGCCACCCCGTCTATGTCGTGCCGCGTCCCGACGCCAATTTCATGATCGGCGCCACCCAGATCGAGAACGAGGAGCGCCGCCGCGTCACCGCGCGCTCGATTGTCGATCTGGTCAACGCCGCCCACGCCATCCACCCGGCGCTGGCGGAGGCGGAAATTTCGGAAATGGGCTCGGACCTGCGCCCCGCCTTCCACGACAATTTGCCGCGCATCATCGTCGAGGGCCGCACCATTTTCATCAACGGCCTGTTCCGTCACGGATTTTTGCTGGCGCCGTCGCTAGCGCGGCAAACGGCGGACTTCGTCTTCGGCGGCGCGGTCTCGCAAGACCTGATGCGCGACGAACTCTCGCGCCTCGGCCTCGCCGAGGCGGTGTAGAGGGTAAAAGGAGCCCTCACCCTGAGGAGCCTGCGCAGCAGGCGTCTCGAAGGGCGAGGGCGGCCCACGGCGCTTTCAGCGGCGCTGAGAACCTCAGGCCGCGTCCAACCAAGCCTCCAGCGCCGAAAATGTCTCATCGGCGCCGGAGAGCATGGCGTCCCAATCCCCCGCCGCCGTCGCGCCGTCGATGGCGGCGCAGCACGCGCGCCATTGCAGGTCGGCCCCGTCGCCGCCGGCCAAAAACCCGCGTCCCAAAGAATTGCCAGCTCCCAACAGCGGATCGAGCGCCTTGGACAGCAGGCGCGCGCCGAGCGTCGAGCCCGCGCGCACATAGAGACAGCCGACAAAACGGCCGTAATCCCCCAAATCGGGCAGATCGGACGCCGCAACCATGGGCAGGCGCTCCAGATCAGCAGCCTCGGCGCCGAGTTCGATCAAGTCTTTACGTAAGCGCGGCGCGCGCGGCGCCAGCAAGGCCGCATCCGAGCGGTCGGCCCAGGGGCTCGCCGCCACAAGCCCCTCCAGCGGCGCGTGAAACCCGTAAAGGCGCCCCAGCAGCGCGCGATAGGCGGGCAAACCGATGGACCCGTCCCCCAGCGGCGCCAGAAGTCTCTGGCCGTGCAGGCGTTCGTGCGCCGCCCGGGTCGCCTCGCGCAGCCGGCCCCGGCCGTCGAGGCGCGCGGCGCGGCTTGTTTCGGATTGCGGCCGCATGGTCATCGCCTATCCCAAATGAGGTCCGCCGGGCGCCCGCCGGAAAAACCACAGCCCATTTTTGTCATCCCCAGACATTCCCTTCGCCCGAAGGCGTCTCGCGCGCGGCGCCGTCCCGCGTCAAACTTGTGGGAGCGTCGACAGGTCTTGCGACCACAGGTAAATCGCCATGGCGGCGAGAAACAGCGCGGCCCCGATCCAGAACAGCGGCGAATGATGCGGCCGTCGCCAGTCCATGCCGCGCCCCGGCGATTGTCCTTTTTGCATAGCCAGGTCCCTCAGGCGATCAGATGGAGCCATGATGAGATCGCTCGGCCTCATCACCGCTGGGAGCAGACTACGCCGCGACGGCCTGCTGTTCAACAATCGGCGCGCAGGCGCGCTTGCGGAGCGATCGCGGTTATCTGAGCACCAGCTTCGACAGCAGCGTCGACAATTCGCTTTGCCTTGACACCCCGACCTTGGCGAACACGCGCTTGAGCACGGTGCGCGCGGTTTCCTCCGTGACGCCCAACCGTCCGGCGGCGTCCTTCGGCGCCATTCCATGGCCGACGAGGGCGGCGATACGGGCCTCGCCGAGCGTCAATCCCAGGAGATCGCGAACGACGGCGGGATCGGCGGGCGCGTCGGCGTCCGGATCGATCGCCAGGACGATGGCGCGCGCATGGGTCAGAAAAGCCTGGCGGGGGTCGGGCGCGTTCGACACGGGCATGACATAGACGACCAGGGTGCGGCTGTTTTCCCGTTGGATCAGGATCGGCTTGGGCGGCGCCGCGAGGTCCGGCGCGGCCGTGCGCAATGTGGCGGCGATGGCGGCCTGAAGCGCCTTCTGTTCCGCGCCCGAGGGCGCCTGCAGCCGCGCGTCGACGACGGACAGGCCCGCGTCGGACAAATCCCGTCCGGCGAGATTGGAGAAGATGACGCGGCTGAGCGAGTCCAGCACGAATATGCCGATATTGACCCGGTTGAACGCCTCGCCAAGACTGTCCTTGACCAGTTCGGCGTCAAGCAGACGCAGGCTCAGGCGCAGCGCGCTTTCGACATGGCGGCCGAGCTTGCCGAGCATTTCGATCTCCGCGTCGCTATACGCCGGCTTCCCGCTCACCCTCTGAATGCTGACCGCCGCCGCCACTTGCGGGTCGGGTGAAACGCCGACGGCGGCGCACCATTTCAGTCCGTAGCGGGCCAGGAAGTCGCGATAAAAAGGATCCTTGTTCATTTCCTGTTCGGAGATGACGTCGCGGTCGCAGACCACGTCGGTCCGCACCCAGTACGATTGCTCTATCGCGCGAATGCTGCGGGTGTCCCGCAACGACCAGCCGTTTTCCGCATAATCTTTTTGCGCTTCGGCCAGTCCGGGAGAAGCGATCACGCCGAAACTGCCGTCGTCGCGATGCCACAGCAAGACGGCGCCGACATCGTTGAAACAATCCGCCATCGCCTGCAGCGCCTCAGGCCAGGAGGCGGGATTGGGCGCGGCGTTGTAGATGGCCTCGACCGCCGTCACAAATCGCTCGTTCAACCCGCGCCCCCTCTGCAATTTCCGGGCATTACGCCAAGTTTAGCCGAACTGACGCAACGCATACTTTGGAAGGCTCAAGCTTGCGGGACCGCTGGGTTCGAGGCGAGAACCCGCGCGCCCGCAGTCCCCAAATGGGGGATGCGGGGCGACGAGACTCTGGGCAAAATCAACGCTTATTGGCGTCAAATGGCGCGGGCGGGCGTGGCGAGCGACTTCGAGCGTTGGAGGCGGCGTTTCAAATGTCGATTCTGAAAAACGCGGTGAACACATGAACGAAGAGGTTGGCCGCCGGATCCGCATGCTCCGCATGTTGATGGGGAAAAGCCGAGACAATCTCGCCGAGGCTCTGGGCGTGAGCCCCGGCCGAATAGAGGCTTTCGAAAGCGGGTCGGGTGGGATCGGCGCCCAACTGCTTCAGCAACTTTCCGACGAACTGAACGTGCCGCCCTCGTTCTTTCTCGATGCCGCCGACGCGCCGCGCATCGCTCATATCTCCACGGCCGACTGAGACAGCTTGAGCCGCGCCCGCAGCGCCTCGCCGCCGACGCCGGCCAATTGGTCGAGCAGCGCGACTCTGAAACTTCCCGGCCCCGCGCAGCCCGCCGCCGCGATTTCGCCGGCGACGCCATAAATCCCAAGCGCCGCGACCGTCGCGGCAAAAAAATCCGGCGTGAGCGCGACAAAAGCCCCCAAAATCCCCGACAGGGCGCAGCCGCTCGCGGTCACCTGCGCCATGATCGGCGCGCCATTGGCGATGCGGGCGACGCGCGCGCCATCGGTGACCAGATCGACGGCGCCGGTCGCGGCCACCACGCAGCCCAAGCCCCGCGCCAGAGCCAAAGCCGGCTCCAGCGCCGCCTCGGTCCCATGCAGACTGTCGACCCCCTTGCCCGCCGCCGCCTCGTGAAAAAACCCGGCGACGCGCGCGACCGCGATGATTTCGGACGCATTGCCGCGAATGACCGTCGGTTTCAAAGCGAGCAGTTCGGCGATCGTCTCATTGCGATATTTTGTCGCGCCCGCCCCCACGGGATCAAGCACCCAAGGTTTCGAACTGGCGCCCGCAACCCTCGCGGCCTCCATCATGCCCGCCACAAACGTTTTCGAAAGCGTGCCGATATTAATGACCACGGCATCGGAGAGCGCGGCGAATTCGCCCGCCTCCTCCGGCGCATGGACCATGGCCGGCGAGGCGCCGATCGCCAGCAGCGCATTGGCGGACAGGTCCATCGCGACGTAATTGGTGACATTCTGCACCAGCGGGCGCTTTTGTCGCAGGTCGTCGAGCAGACGACAGGCGGCGTCGGTCAATGCGCAAGATGTGCTCATAAAACGGTCCCAAATTCGATAGGCCTCAGCCATGCAGATCGACCCCTTCTACCTGATTCTGGACAGCGCCGCGGCCATCGAACGCGCCCTCGCCTGGGGCGTGAAACTGGTGCAATTGCGCATCAAGGAAATGCCGGAGCCCGCGCTGCGCGCCGAAATTTTGCGCGCAAAAAACCTGTGCGACGCCCATGGCGCGCAACTGGTGGTCAACGACCATTGGCGCCTCGCCAGGGACCTGGGCTGCGCGCACATCCACCTGGGCCAGGAGGATTTGCAATCGGCCGACATCAAGGCGATCCGCGCCGCCGGCCTGACCCTGGGCCTCTCCACCGAAACCGAGGAGGAGCTGGAGACCGCCCTCGCGCTCGACGCCGATTGTATCGCCCTGCAACCCATCTTCGCCACGGCGTCGAAGAAATTCGAACGCGCGCCGCAAGGCCTCCAAAACCTGCGCGAATGGAAAAACCGCCTCGGCGAGCGGCCCCTGATCGCCATCGGCGGCCTGCGTCTTGAAGACGCAGGGACGGTGTTCGCCGCAGGAGCCGACAGCCTCGCGGTCATCAGCGACGTCGCCGCCGCGCCCGACCCGGAACGTCGCGCCAAAAACTGGATCGCGGCGACGCGCGCCTTCGTGAAGGCGTCGGCCTGACTTCGCTCTTGCCTGCGCAGGCTTCCCGAGGTAATGCAGCAGCGGAAGCGGAGTCACGCTCCCGGGATTTTCCCGGCCGATCAGCGACGAGATGTCGTGCGCAGTCCAAAGGCCGGCAAAACCTCCGCAGCGCGCGCTCCGCCTCGGATTGACGTTTTGACAATCGAGACCGTCGTAAACACTATGCCTCGATTGACAAATGTAAATTGAGCTTTACAATCCCAGTGTCAACAATCCCGTACAACTCAAGATGGGGTGTCCCATGCGCCTCCTGCTGATCCACCCCAATTATCATTCCGGCGGCGCCGAAATCGCCGGCACGTGGCCGCCCGCCTGGGCCGCCTATCTCGCCGGCGCCGTCCGCAACGCCGGACACGAGTGCGTGTTCATCGATGCGCAGACCGACGACATCGACGACGAGACTCTCGCGCGTGGCATCCGCGAGGCGAAGCCTGACGTCATCGGCTGCACCTCGATCACGCCCTCGATCTACAAGGCCGAAAACAGCCTCAAGATCGCCAAGGAAGTTTGCCCCGACGCCCTGACGCTGCTCGGCGGCGTCCACGCGACCTTCATGTTCAAGCAGGTGCTTGCGGAAGCGCCCTGGGTCGACGCGGTCGTGCGCGGCGAAGGCGAAGAGATCCTCGTCGAGGTGCTGCGCGCCTTCGGAGCCGGCGACTGGAACGAGACCCGCAAGTCGGTCAAGGGCATCGCCTATATCGACAAGGCCGCCGACGGTGCGTCGCAGATCGTCGCCACCGAAGCGGCGCCGACCGTCAAGGATCTCGACGGGATCGATCCCGACTGGGATATCCTGGACTGGAACAAGTACCAGTACATCCCGCTGAACTGCCGAGTCGCCATCCCCAACATGGCGCGCGGCTGTCCCTTCACCTGCTCGTTCTGCTCGCAGTGGAAGTTCTGGCGCGACTACCGCGTTCGCGACCCGAAGAAGGTGGCGGACGAAATCCAGCGCCTCTACGAGAAGCACGACGTCCGCTTCTTCATCCTCGCTGACGAAGAGCCGACCATAAATCGCAAGAAATTCATTCAGTTCTGCGAGGAGCTGATCGCGCGCGGCCTGCCGGACAAGGTCCAGTGGGGCATCAATACCCGCGTCACCGACATTCTCCGCGACGAAGAGTTGCTGCCGCTCTATCGCAAGGCCGGCCTGCTCCACGTCTCGCTCGGCACCGAAGCCGCCGCCCAGTTGAAGCTTGACCTGTTCAACAAGGAAACCAAGGTCAACGACAACAAGCGCGCCATCGAGCTGCTGCGCAAGAACGGCATGGTCGTCGAAGCGCAGTTCATCGTCGGCCTCGAGAACGAGACCGCCGAGACGCTCGAAGAGACCTACAAGATGACGCAGGATTGGAAGCCCGATCTTGCCAACTGGTCGATGTACACCCCCTGGCCGTTCACGCCGCTCTTCCAGGAGTTGCAGGACAAGGTCGAGGTGTTCGACTTCGAGAAGTACAATTTCGTCACGCCGATCATGAAGCCCTTGGCCTTGGAGCGTGGCGAGCTGCTCGACCACGTGATGAACAACTACCGTCGCTTCTATGCCAAGAAAGCGTTGTTCTCCTACCCGTGGTCGGGGTCGGGCATGCGCCGGCGCTATCTGCTCGGCTGCCTCAAGGCCTTCCTGAAGGCCGGCTTCCAACGCAAGTTCTACGACCTCGGCAAGGTCGGCTATTGGGGTCCGCAGTCGAAAAAGACCGTGGACTTCCACTTCGACGAGTCGCGCAAGATGGACGCCGCCACCACCGGCGACTGGAAGGCGGCCGCCGAGAACTCGCGCAAGCATGTTGAAAAGGCGGCGGTTGCGGCCCCGGCTCTGGACATCAAGGCCTGCGGCGGCGGCGATCAGCAACTGTCGGACGAGGACTCCGAAGGCATCGACGAGGCCACGCTGGCCCGCCGCGCCGAGGAAGCGGCCAAGTCTGGCAAGGACGCGCGCATCGGCATGCGCGTCTGATTGATGCCGCATCCAAACGAAATTGAGCGTTCGGGCCACATCGGCCCGAACGCCGTTATTCAACTGGTCGCCGCGCTCAAAACGCTCGGCGAAACCGAGGCGATGGAGCGCCTGTTCGCGCAAGCGGACCGCAGCGCCTGGATCGACTCCCCCCCCTCTTCCATGATTCCGGCAAGCGAAGCCGCCCGCCTGCATGTCGGCCTTCGCGACGTGTTGCCCGCGCCACGCGCCGAAGCGGCGCTCGCGCTCGCCGGGCGCCTCACCGCCGAATATCTCTTGGCCGTCCGCATCCCGCGTCCCGCGCAGGTTGTGCTCAAACTGCTGCCGGCGCGGCTCGCCGCGTCCGTCCTGATGCGCGCGATCTCCGCCAACGCCTGGACCTTTGGCGGCGCCGACGGTTTTTCCTATACGGTCGGCTCGGGCGTCGAGGCGGTCATCCGCAACAATCCGCTCTGTGAGGGCCTTCACGCCGAAGCGCCCGCCTGCGTCTGGCACGCGGCGGTGTTCGAAACCCTGTTTCGCGCCCTGGTCTCGCCCGCCACGCAGGCGCGCGAAACCAGCTGCTGCGCGCAGGGTGACAATAGCTGTCACTTTCAATTGATTTGGGACAAGAAATCGTCTAGCCCGTAAAGGCAACCTGGGACCAGAGATGAACGACGACCGCGAAACCGTGATCCTCGTCGACGCCGAGGACCGCGCGGTCGGGACGCTCGGCAAGATTGAAGCACACCGGCTCGGCCTGAGGCATCGGGCGATTTCCGTTTGCGTCACCAACGCGCGCGGGGAAATGCTGCTGCAACGCCGCGCCTTGAGGAAATACCACTCCGGCGGCCTGTGGACCAACACCTGCTGCACCCATCCGCGCGTCGGCGAAGAGGTGGCGGAAGCCGCGGCGCGGCGGCTCAGGGAGGAGCTTGGCGTCGATTGCCGGCTGAATTTCCTGTGCATCACCCATTACCGGGCGGATGTCGGCGCGGGCCTCGTCGAGGACGAGGTCGTGCACATGTTCCACGGCCAATTCGACGGCGAGCCGCGTCCCAACCCGGACGAGGTCATGGACTGCGGCTGGTTTTCGCGCGAGCGGTTGATCGAGGACGTCGCCCGCAATCCCCAGGCCTACACCTACTGGTTCCGACATTATCTGGAGGAACACGCGGACGCGATTTTTCTCGGCGCCGCCTCGGACTAGAGCCCGTTCCCCGAACGGCCTCCAGCATTTTGCTTTGAAACGTTGTCGTCACGCGAACGGGCATCCACTTCGCTCGAAAATGCGCTTTTTGTTTTCGCGCATTTTCTTCACGCGAACCGGCATCCACTTCGCTCGAAAATGCTCTGCCGCCCGCTCCCGAAAAAAAACGCGCGCCTCAACCGAGACGCGCGCAAAAGCACGTGAACACATTCCGTGATCAGGCGGCGGCCGCCTGATCGAAGAAGAAGCGGTTGGCGAGCAGCAGCGCGCCGGGTCCGTCCTCAGCCATGGCGTCGCCGCCGATGCGCGCGGCGAGATCGGGACGGCCGCGCAGGGCCCAGCCGCCGACGATCACGGAAATCGACGGGTTGGCGGAGCGCCGCCGCACCGCCTCGATGGCGCGCGCGGCGCCGTCGAGATGCGCCTCGTCGGCCACGGTGACGCCAAGCACCGAGAACCATTGGGATTCCGCGATCCGGGCGTAGGCGGCGGCGGATTGGCCGAGCGAAAGGGTGGTGTCCCAACCCGAAGACGCCAGGAAGGCCGAAACCACTTCGAGACCGAAGAAATGCCGCTCCTTAGGCGCGGAGATCAGCAGCGCGTTGCGGCCGGGGGCCGCCGGAGCGCCGGAAACCCGCACGCAGGTTTCGAGCAGAGCGCGCAACCGCATGACGCCCAGGGTGACGTCGACGAAATCACACTCGTCCTCGTACCAGCAGTCTCCAAGGCGTCGCGCCGCAGGCGTGAGCAGCGTCTCGAACAGAGCCGCCATGCTCATGCCTTCGTCGCGCTTGCGAAGGAAGAATTGCTCGGCGGCCGTTCCGTCCGGCTGCACCACAAGGCGCGCGAATTCATTGATGATCTCGGCGTCCGCCTCGAAGGGGAACGCCGGAACCAGCCATTTCTGATGAAGGCTCGCGAGTTTCGGGCCGAGGTGTTCGTTGACGACCTTTTCCAGACGAGCGCTTTGAGACTCAACCAGTTGCGGCTTAACCACCGCTATCTTGCTTGCATCACTCATTTGCACAATGCCCGCGTGATGATGATCGCGAGCGTTCAAGGCAAATCCTGCAAAACCCATTAACCCCTCCCGGTTAACAGCACCGATGGGCAAGTCCGTAGAGCCAGTCGATGAGGGCTAGCGGGGCTATAAAGCCCAAAAACCTCACGCGAGTAAAGCCCAAATGACAAGCGTCAATGCCCACAGGACGAATTGTCAGGCGCACAGGTAACACCTGCTTTTGGTCAAGTCTTTGATTTAGAACATTGCGCTTCGTACGGAGGCCTCACGGACGGTCACGCTTGTTTGATCGGCCGGTCGAAAGTGCGACATTCCGCCTCACCCCTTGGGTCGATCGCCCCCCGCAGCGCGCGATCCGCTCTCCCAACGCAGTGCAAGATCAACGACATGCGCGACAAGCGCCCCGGTCAGCGCCGCGAGCGTGGCGAGACCGCCCGCGCCGGTGAGCAACGCGCGGGCGACAAGCAACAGACAGGCGCCGGCGGCAAAATTTGCGATAAGTCCGCGCGGCGCCGGTCCTTTTCCTGTCTTGGCGCGATAAACCAGCAGCGCGACGCCTTCGACAACGATCAATACGAGCGCGAGATCGATATAGCGCGGGTCGAACCAGGCGGTCGTCATTCAGGCCACCCTGCGACCAAAAGGCGCATTCAGGCGCACGACCCGCCAGTTCAGCCATCCGGCAAAACTCACCCAGGCGAGATAGGGGCTCAGCAGCCAGGCGGCGCGCGGCGAAAAGCCAGAGCAGAACAGAATCAGCGCCAGCACCGAAAGCCAGAACGGAACGAGTTCGATGAGCGCCCAGTCGGGCCGCCGCAAGGTGAAATAGAGCGGGCTCCACGCCAGATTGAACACGGCGTTGATCGCAAACAGGGCCAGAAGCGCGGAGCGGGTCGCGGCGTCGGGCGCGTCATTCCAGGCGATCACGCCCGCCGTCGCGATCAGGGCGAAGATCAAGGCCCAGCCCGGCCCGAACGCCCAGTCCGGCGGCTTGGCCGCCGGGAATCGCAGGTTCTTGTACCAGGGCCCGGTGTTGGTCGTGAGGCCGCCGATCACCGCGACGAAAAGCACGGCGGCCGCAGCCACCGCGATTTCTGTCAGATGAGCCCAAAAGGTTTGCATCATGGGTCAGGCGAGTCTCAGCAGATGCGCCACGTCCTTGAAGAAAATGCGCATCTGGGCGACAAAGTTCCGCTTGGGATATTCCTTGTTCATGTAGGATTCCCAAGTCAGCCGCTGCACGTCGGGGTCGAGGCAGATTTTGACGAAACTCTCGCGGGCGCGATCGCTGGAATAGAAGAAGCGCTGCAGCAGGCCGAGCACCCAGAACACGCGGCCGTGGTCCTTCATGAAGCGCTTGCGCGCCAGCCCAAGGGCCTTGACGTCGCCGGTCTTCAAAACCTCTTCGCAGGCCTCGGCCGCGAGACGGCCGCCGAGCAGGGCGTAATAGATGCCCTCGCCGGACGCGGGCGCGACCGTGCCGGCGGCGTCGCCAGCCAGCACCACGTCGCGGCCATTATCCCAACGCTTCAGAGGCTTGAGCGGAATGGGGGCGCCTTCGCCGCGAATGGTTTTCAGCGGTCCCAGATCCGTTTCCGCGCGCAGGTCGGCGACCGCGCCGCGCAGCGAAAAGCCCTTGTGCGCGGAGCCGACGCCGACGCTCATGGTCGGGCCGTGCGGGAACACCCAGGCGTAGAAATCGGGCGACAGCGTGCCGCGATAGTAGATTTCGCAACGGTTCTGATTTTCGGCGGGCGTCTCGACGATCTCGTGATAGGCGAACACCATCGGCACTTTTTCAGCGCCGGGAATCTCCTGGCGGCCGACCTTGCTCAGGGCGCCGTCGGCGCCGATCACCAATTTGGTGCGCAGGGTTTCCTCGGCGACCGAATCCTTCGGGCAATAATGCACGAGCGTGTCGCCGTTCTCGCGGGTGATCCGCGAAAAAGTTCCGGTCACGCGGGTGGCGCCGGATTCAGCCGCGCGCACGCGCAGGAATTCGTCGAATTCGAGCCGGTCGACCATGCCGACATAGCCGCCGTCGATGGGCATGTCGACGCGCTTGTTGGTGGGCGAAATCATGGTCGCCATGTTGACCCGGCATTTCAGCAGGTGCTGGGGAATGTCGAAGTCGCGAATGGCGCGGGGCGGAATGGCGCCGCCGCACGGCTTGATACGTCCGGCCTTGTCGAGCAGCGCAACTTTGCGACCGGCCTTGGCCAGATCCTGCGCAGCCGTCGCGCCAGCCGGTCCGCCCCCGACTACGACGACGTCGTAGCGATCCTGAGCTGACATGGGTCTCTCCTTGTTTTGAACTGTCCTAAGCGCCTGTGGGCGCGCTTCCGAATTCCACGGTTTGCGCGAGAGGTTGTGTGGCCTCCCGCTCGATGCGGGTCGCCAGCAGCGCGGCGGCGACAAAGGCGACGGCCTCGAAGACGAACACCGCGCCATAGGCCATCAGCGCCGAGCCCAGCGCCCAGCGGGAGATGTCCACCAGGGCGGCGCCGATCAAACCGCCGGCGCCCAGGGCCAAGGCTTGCGCCGCGCCCCAAAGCCCCATGCGCACGCCCTCGCGCGATTCCGCGCCCCGGCTGGCGAGTCCCATCATCGCCCCGATCGCCGAGGCCGCGTAAATGCCATCGCCGACGCCCAGCGCGAAGATCGCCACGCGCAGCGGCGTGGGATCCGAGTGCAGCAGCCCCGTGAGCGCCACCGCCACCAGCGAGACCGCCGCGAAAAGGCAGCCGCCGACGATCCAGAGTTTCAGGTTGCCGAGGCGCGGCCCGCCGATCGCCGACGCGCCGATGGCGACCACGATCATGCCGAGCAGCACGCCGCCATGCTGGAGGCCCGCGAGTTTCGTCGTCACGCCCGGAGGCATGTTGAAGGCGAGGCCGGCGAACGGCTCGACCAAGAGCTCCTGCGCGCTATAGGCGAGCATGGAGACGAAGATGAAGACGGTGAAGCGGCGCGCCGCCGGCTCGGACCAGACTTCGCGAAAAGCGTCGCGGAACGAGGCGGAGCGGCGCTCATGCGCGGGCTTCGCCACGGAATTGGCCTCGACGCCCAACACGGCGAGACTGGCGATGACGAAAGCGCTGACGCAGACGACGGAGGTCACGGCGATCAGCCGCGCGCCCGAATAGGGATCGAGGAAATGGCCGGCGAGCGGCGCCGTGACCGCAAAACCGACGATCATCATCACCCAGACGAGGGTGGCGGCGGCGGCGCGCCGTTGCGGCGCGACGCGCGCGGCGAGCGTCGCCAGCACATTGGTGCCGGCCGCGCCGGCGCCGCAGCCGACCAGCAGGAAGCCGAGCGCCGCGACGGCGAGCCCCTGGGTCCGGTCGGTTCCCGCCAGCGCCGCGCCCGAGGCGGCGAGCACGCCGCCGATCGCAAGCGCCGCCATGCCGCCGACGATCCAAGGCGTGCGCCGTCCCGCGACGTCGGACTTGTGGCCCCAGGCGGGGCGCATCACCTGCACGCCATGAAAGAGGGCGACGAGCAGGCCGGGGATCACCGCCGGCAGCGCCAGCTCGACCACCATGACGCGGTTGATCGCCGCGGTCATCAGCACCACGATCGCGCCGAGCGAGGTCTGGACGAGGCCCAGCCTCAGGATCCCCGCCCAGGTCAGGTGCGGAGGATGCAGCGATATGACCGTGGCGCTCATTGAGACCTCATCCGGCGCGCAGCGCGAAGGCGCTGACCAGCATGCCCAGCACGTAGAGGGTGGTTCCCGTGGCGTTGTAATAAGCCGCCTGGCCGCGCGGGTCCTTGAGCAGCCGCGCCATCAGCACGAGCTGGCCGATGAACAGGCCGACAATGAGGAAGGCGTAGAACGGATGACCCCAATGCCAGAGCAGATAGATGGCGACGAGCTGCGGCGCAGCCATGACCACACAGGCGAGCCGCACGGCCTTTTCCACCCCGAGCTGGACCGGCAGCGAGCGCACGCCCATCACCTTGTCGCCCTCGATGGCCTTGAAATCGTTCAAGGTCATGATGCCGTGGGCGCCGAAGCTGTAGAGCAGCGCGAACAGAATGATGGAATTGCTCGGGAAGGCGCCGGCCATGGCGGCGGCGCCGGTGAACCACGGAACGCCCTCGTAGCAGATCGCCACGGCCGCATTGCCGTACCAGCCGTTAAGCTTCAGCCGCCACGGCGGCGCGCTATAGGCCCAAGCCAAAGCGAGGCCGAAGATCGCGGCCAGAAGCACCGAGGTGCCGAGCGCGGTGGCGACGATCAGCGACAGCACCGACCAGATGACACCGATATAAAAGCCCCATTCGCCGGGAATGCGACCGGAAGGAATGGGACGGTTCGGCTCGTTGATGGCGTCGACGTGACGGTCGTACCAGTCGTTGACGGCCTGGCTGGTGGCGCAGACCAGCGGCCCCGCGAGCACGGCGCCGAGCATGGCCGCGCCCCAGCGGATCGGCACGCCGGACGACACGACGCCGCACATATAGGCCCACATCGGGGCGAACCAGGTGACGGGTTTCAGCAGTTCCAGGACGGCTGAGGGTTCTGGCAATTGAGGCTTTGACATGGAAAAAACGCTAGACTTGACACTCAAAAGTGTCAAGCAACATTTACGCTTTCCGCGCTTTGGGGACCGGATCGAATTGCGCGCGAAAAAGGCGCCGCTTGGGGGCGAAGACTGGACGCGCAATTCGTTCCTGTCCCCGACCCGCTGCCTGCCCCGCGCGCACCACTACGAGGGAACCGGAACGCATCGCCTTGGTCCTTGGCGAAGGAGCGGGACTGAGAGCGCAATGCGATCCAGCCCCCCATTTCCAGGTCACGCCTCGTCGTCGGAATGGTCGTCGTCGCCGAGATCGCCAAGGCCATAGCGGCGCAGTTTGGCGTAAAAACCCTGGCGGCTCAAGCCGAGCATTTCGGCAGCGGCGGCGCGATTGTCGTTGGTCAGCTCCAGCGCCGCCTCGATGCACAGCCTTTCAATGAGGTCCGTGGTCTCGCGCACCAGGTTCTTCAGGGGAACGCGGCCGACGAGATCGATGAAATGCTCGACCGTGCGCGGCAATTCGCGCCCGCCCAGCCGCTCGCTGCCGGGACGCCAGCCCACCGCCCGCACCGTGAGGCCATAGCTCGGCTCGCCGGCGCCGGGAAGCAGCACGCCGGCGACCTCGACATCCTCGGTCGAACCGAGTTCGCCGCGCATGATTGTGGAAAAATGTCGCACCGCGCCATGGGCGCGCAGATTGGCGAAGAGGATGCCGACATCGATGGAGGGCCGGCCGAGCCAGCGCTCGATCTTTTCGCCCCTGGCCTGCGCCTCCACGCCGACCTGGGCGAGGTCGAGGAAAGCGGCGTTGGCGCTGACGACGCGCAAGTCGCCGCTCACCACGACGAAAGCCTCGGGCATGGCGACGACCATCTGCAGCAGGTTGGTCTCCTGCTCGCTGCGCGCGCCGCCGGCGCCTTCGACTCGCGAGAACAGCACCAGCAGATGCGCGGCGCTGTCCTGCCGGAACAGCGAGCCCGAGATCAGCACGCGCACGTTCTGCTGCGCGGTCTCGACCATGACATTGTCGACGCGCGGCGCCAGCCGCGCGGCGGCGACAAACGACTGGATGGCCTGCTTGCTGCGCGCGTCGAAAAGGTCGACGAAGGGCGAACCGGGGATGCGCCGGGGATCGACGCCAAACAGCGTGGCCGCCGCCGGATTGACCTCGACGATGCGCTGGGTGTTGGCGTCGATGATGGCGACGGGCTCGGCGGAGAGCTGGAACAGCAGGCGGTAACGCTTTTCGGCGTCGCGGATGCGCGCATATTCGCGCTCCATGTCCTGCTGGGCGTCGGCGAGGCGCTGTTGCAGCGCCGCCAGCGCGCGCATGTCGCGGCCCACCGCCACCACGCGCTGCTCGGTTTCGACGCGGATCGCGCAATAGCGCACGGGCACGTCGGCGCCGCCAAGCGCGGAGGGATGATTGACCTGACGCCAGCGCGTGGGCTGGCTTGGATTGGCCTCGCTCAAGAGGTCGTCGATCTTGGGGCGGGTTTCGCTGGTGACCAGATCGATCCAGCGCCGTCCCACCCAGGCGCCGCCAACCTCCTTGGCGAGTCCGGGCTCGGCGAAGGCGATGTCGAGAACCGCGCCATCCTTGTCCATGACGATGGACACATCGGCGGAGGCCGCAATCAGGGCGCCCGCCGTGACCGCGTCCACGCCGCCAAGATGCTGCCTCGCGTCTGAGAATCGTCCCTTGGGAGGGAAAGCCGACGAGCGGTCGCTCACGGTTTCATTCCTGTTCCGGCTGACCGAAGCCGAGCTCAGCCGCGCGTGTGAAAAAGGTATGACGAGGTGGTCCATTTAACAATGCATCTTGGGGTTGCACAGGCATCTCGGACGCGCACACACAGAAATCGGCGCCAATTTGTCTGGCGAGGTCGGGCTTCCGGCAGAAAACGGGACCTCCGACGACGACAAGCAGCTTTGGGTTGCGCGAGGCCGCGCGCGCTTCGGCGACCGCCTGGGCCAAGGCGTCGACGTGGCGGTCGCAACTCAAGGAAAAACCGAGAAAATCGCGCCATTCGCGCCCGAGGTCGGCGCGGAAGCCCCGCGCCTCGCCCCTGGCCACCCGCCAACCCATTGCGCAAAAGACGGATTCGGCCATCTGGACGCCGAGCGTATGCCGCTCTCCAGGGGCGACCTGCAAGAGAATGGAAGGAGGTTTCGCCAGCGTCTGGGCGGTGACGCGCAGGGCGATTTCGCCGATCAGCCGCTTGAGCACGCCGGTCGCGCGCTGCACGTCGATGAGATCGCTCTCGTCCCTGTCCCAGAAACAGCCGATTTCGCGCGCCACCGGCGCGAGAATGTCCATCATGACGGAAAGCGGCGCGCCCGCGGTGAGCCGTCCATAAATCTCCGCGCGAAACGCATCGTCGCGTCCGGTCACCAGCAGTTTCGCCAGGGCGGTCAATTCGTCGCAGGACGGCGGGGCGCGATGGCCGCGCGCCGGCCGCGCCTCGGCGCAGATCACGCCATTGCCGACCTTGGCGCGCGCGCCGCGCCGCAGCGTGGACGCTCCCGCGCCGGAGAGGTCGCTGGCGATTCTCACAGGGAACGCGCCCGGCTGGTACATGCCGCCCCACAAATTCCGAGACCGCCACAGCGCCGTCCGTCGTGGCGAGCGCAGGTCCTCGCCACCCCAGGCCCGCGACCCCCGCGCGCCCTCTCCATACTTAAATGTATTTTTTGCTTTACGTCAATTTATCTTGACATTTTTTGCCCCCCCGCCCTAGGATCGCCTCACCAGCCATGGCTCCGGCCATGGCGGCCTAAACGCCTGTCGGCCCAGGGAAAACAATATGATCGGTCAACGGACGACCAGCGCGACGTCGAAAGCGCTCTATAGTCCCGAGCAACGTGCGCGTCGCGACGCCACTGTCTGGACCCTGGTGCAGGGAATCCTCGCTCCGCTTCAGTTCCTCGTCTTCCTCGTCTCGCTCGCGCTCGTCATCCGTTATCTCATGACCGGCCACGGACAGGAGATTGCGACGGCGTCGATCGTCGTGAAGACTCTCGTCCTTTACACCATCATGATCACCGGCGCGATCTGGGAGAAGGTGGTGTTCGGCGTCTATCTGTTCGCCGAGCCTTTCTTCTGGGAGGACGTGTTCAGCTTCGCCGTGATCGCGCTGCACACCGCCTATATCGTCGCCCTGCTGACCGGATTTACCGACACGCGCGGGCAGATGATGATCGCGCTCGCGGCCTACGCCACCTATGTGATCAACGCCGGGCAGTTCCTCTTGAAGCTGCGCGCCGCGCGCCTCCAGCAGCAGGCCGACGACCGGGCCGCCGCTCAGGCCGCGTCCCCGCAGGCCGCCGCCGAGGCCGCTCCCCAAGCCGCCGCGGAAGCCGCGCCATGAACGAGAGTGTTTCGATTCGCACGCCCGCCGACGGCCCGACCGTCCACCACGAACGCGGCCAGCGTTCGGTGTTCTGCGGCCTCACCGGCATTGTCTGGCTGCACCGCAAGATCCAGGACGCCTTCTTCCTCGTCGTGGGCTCGCGCACCTGCGCGCATCTGATCCAGTCCGCCGCCGGCGTGATGATTTTCGCCGAGCCGCGCTTCGCCACGGCGATTCTCGACCAGCGCGACCTCGCCGGCCTCGCCGACGTCCATGACGAGCTCGACAGCGTCGTCGGCCGGCTGCTGGAGCGCCGCCCGGACATCAAGCTGCTGTTTCTGGTGGGCTCCTGCCCCTCCGAGGTCATCAAGATCGACCTCGTCCGCGCCGCGCAGCGCCTCAACGCCAAGCACGCGCCGAACGCCCGCGTCATCAGCTATTCCGGCAGCGGCATCGAGAAGACTTTTACCGAGGGCGAGGACGCCTGTCTGGCCGCGCTCGTCCCCGGCCTTCCGGCCGAGCCGGCAACCGCAGCGCCGTCGCTGATGGTGGTCGGCGCGCTCGCGGACGTTGTCGAGGACCAGTTCGCGGTCCTGTTCAAGGAAATGGGCATTGACGCCCGCTTCCTGCCGGCGCGCCGCGCCGATTCCATGCCCGCCGTCGGGCCGAACACCCGCTTCATCCTGGCGCAGCCCTTCCTCGCCGAGACGACGCGCGCCTTGGAGGCGCGCGGCGCGCGGCGGATCGCCGCGGCCTATCCGCTCGGCGCCGAAGGCACGACCCTGTGGCTAAAGGCCGCAGCGGACACCTTTAATGTCCCCTCCGAAAACTTCGAGGCGGCCATCGCGCCCGGTCTCGCCCGCGCGCAAATGACGCTGGCGCGGCAACGCGAAAAGCTCTCGGGCAAGACGATTTTCTTCTTCCCGGACTCGCAGCTCGAGATCCCGCTGGCGCGGTTTCTGGCGCGCGAAGTGGGCATGAAACCGATTGATGTTTCAACGCCTTACCTGCATCGTTCGCTGATGGCGGAAGAACTGGCGCTGCTGCCGCCGGAGGTCCGTCTGAACGAAGGCTCGGACGTCGATGCGCAGCTTGATCGCTGCCGCGCCGCTCGTCCCGACATCACCGTCTGCGGCCTGGGTCTCGCCAATCCTCTGGAGGCCGAGGGCCTCACCACCAAATGGGCCATCGAATTGCTGTTCACCCCCATTCAGGGCTATGATCAAGCTGGCGACCTCGCCGAACTCTTCACCCGGCCGCTGGCGCGGCGGTCGCGTCTGGAGGTCTAGTCATGCAACTGACGCTCTGGACCTACGAGGGTCCGCCCCACATTGGCGCCATGCGCGTGGCGACCGGCATGAAGGGTCTGCATTTCGTCCTGCATGCGCCGCAGGGGGATACTTATGCCGACCTGCTGTTCACGATGATCGAGCGCCGCGCCGAGCGCCCGCCGGTCACCTATACGACGTTCCAGGCCCGCGACCTCGGCACGGATACGGCTGAAGTGTTCAAGGACGCCGCGCGCGCCGCCTATGAGCGCCACCATCCCCGTGCGATCATCGTCGGCGCCTCCTGCACCGCCGAACTGATCCAGGACGATCCCGGCGGCCTTGCCAAAACGCTTGGTCTGCCCTGCCCCGTCATTCCGCTCGAACTCTCCGCCTATTCGCGCAAGGAGAATTGGGGCGCGGCGGAAACGCTCTATCGCCTCGCGCGCGGCCTCGCCGGCGAACGCCGCGAGCGTCCGGCGCGCGCGCGCCCGCTGGCCAACCTGCTCGGCCCGACGGCGCTCGGCTTCCGTCACCGCGATGACATCATCGAAATTACAAAACTGCTCAACGCGCTCGGCGTGGACGTCAATGTCACCGCGCCGATGGGGGCGACGCCCGACGATCTGACGCGCCTCGGCGACGCGGACTTCAACGTGGTGCTTTATCCGGAAGTTGCGCTGCCGGCCGCGCAATATCTGGAGAAGGCGCACGGCCAGCCCTATACGAAAACCGTGCCGATCGGCATCGGCGCCACCCGCGACTTCATCGCCGAGGTGCGAAAAATCGCCAATCTGCCCGAAACCGCAGAACTGCCGACCTCCAATCTTCCGTGGTGGTCGCGTTCCGTCGACTCGACCTATCTGACGGGCAAGCGCGTCTTCATCTTCGGCGACGGCACGCACGTGCTCGCGGCGGAAAGAATCGCCCGCGAGGAAATCGGTTTTGACGTCGTCGGCCTGGGCACCTATTCGCGTGAATTCGCCCGCGAGGTGCGCGAGCGCGCAAAGCTGCACAACATCGAGGCGCTGATCACCGACGACTATCTCGACGTCGAAAAGGCCATCGCCGACGCGCATCCGGAACTGGTGCTCGGCACGCAGATGGAGCGCCACATTTCGAAGCGGCTGCGCCTGCCCTGCGCGGTGATTTCGGCCCCGACGCACGTCCAGGATTTCCCGGCGCGCTACGCCCCGCAAATGGGTTTCGAGGGCGCGAACGTCATTTTCGATTCCTGGGTCCATCCGCTGATGATGGGCCTTGAAGAACATCTGCTCGGCATGTTCCGCGAGGATTCCGAGTTCCACGAGCACGCGTCGCATCTCGGCGTCTCCAGCGCCCCGGCGCCCGCCCCGATCCCGACGGCGGCGGAACAACCTGTCGCTGCGGCCCCCACGGCCGCCGCCGCGTCCTCGCCCGTCGAGCCGCAATGGACGGACGAGGCGACCAAGGAACTGAAGAAGATTCCGTTCTTCGTTCGCGGCAAGGCCCGCGGAAACACCGAAAAGTACGCGCGTGAGCGTGGTCTTACGACCATTAGTGTGGGAACTTTGTATGATGCAAAAGCCCATTACGGCCGCTGAGGAAGCTTCCGTGAAATTCGTCATCGTCACGATGGATTCGCATGTCGCCAGCGCGACGGACCGCGCGCGCGTCGCCTTGGCGAAAGAGATCCCCGGCCTGCAGCTCACGGTTCACGCGGCGTCCGAGTTCAGCTCCGACCCGGAAAAACTGCAAGCCTGCCTCGACGACATCGCCGAAGCCGACATTGTCGTCAGCATCATGCTGTTCCTGGAAGAGCATTTTAAGCCGCTGCTGCCGGCCCTGATGGAGCGCCGCGACCATTGCGACGCCATGGTCTGCGCCATGTCGGCGGGTGAGGTCACAAAACTCACCAAGATGGGCAAATTCGACATGAGCGCGCCGGCCAGCGGGCTGATGGCGCTGCTGAAGAAGCTGCGCGGCAACAAGACCCCCAGCGAATCCGCTGGCGCCAGCCAGATGTCGATGCTGCGCCGGATTCCAAAACTGCTGCGCTTCATTCCCGGCACCGCCCAGGACGTCCGCGTCTATTTCCTGACTCTTCAATACTGGCTCGCCGGCTCCGAAGAGAACATGGAAAACCTGGTGCGCGCGCTGGTCGACCGCTATGCGGACGGCCCGAGAAAGCAGCTGCGCGGCCACATCAAGGTGGCGCCGCCGAAGGAATATCCGGAAAACGGCGTCTATCACCCCGACATCCCCGGCCGCGTCGCCGAATCCGTGGACAAACTGCCCGCCAAGAAAGACGCCAAGGCCACGGTCGGCCTGCTGATCATGCGCTCCTACGTTCTGGCGGGAAACACTGGCCATTACGACGGCATGATCAAGGCTCTGGAAGAACGCGGTCTGCGCGTCATCCCGGCCTTCGCCGCCGGCCTCGACGCCCGCCCGGCCATCGAAAAATTCTTCATGAAGGATGGCCGCTCGACCATCGACGCCATGGCCTCGCTGATGGGTTTTAGTCTTGTCGGCGGCCCCGCCTATAATGACGCCAAGGCGGCGGAAGAAATTCTTGTCCGACTCGACGCGCCCTATATCGCGGCGCATCCCGTCGAATTCCAGACGCTGGAGCAGTGGAAGGAATCGGATCGCGGCCTGCTGCCGGTGGAATCGACCATCATGGTGGCGATCCCCGAACTCGACGGCTCCACCGGCCCGGCGGTGTTCGGCGGCCGCGCGCGCGGCGGCGCGATCTGCGGCGGCTGCGAGGACGGCTGCTGCTTCCCGGAAACGGAAAGCCTGCGCGACATGCACGTCTGCCCCGAGCGCGCCCATGCGCTGGCGGCCCGCATCGAAAGGCTCGCCGTGCTGCGCCGCTCCGAGCGCGCGCAACGCAAAATCGCCATCGTCATCTTCAACTTCCCGCCGAACGCCGGCAACACCGGCACGGCCGCCTATCTCTCCGTGTTCGAGTCGCTGCATCGCGTGATGTTGGCGATGAAGGAGGCCGGCTATGCGGTGACGCCGCCGGCGACGGTCGATGCGCTGCGCGAGTCCATCATCAAGGGCAATTCCGCCAATTACGGCGCGGTCGCCAATGTCCACGCCCGCATCCCGGTGGACGACCACGTCCGCCGCGAACGCTGGCTCAAGCAGATCGAGGCGCAGTGGGGCCCGGCGCCCGGCCGCCAGAACACCGATGGCGCGACGCTCCACGTGCTCGGCGAACGCTTCGGCAATGTGTTCGTCGGCATCCAGCCCTCGATGGGCTATGAAGGCGACCCGATGCGCCTGCTGTTCGAGCACGGGTTCTCGCCGACTCACGCCTTCTCCGCCTTCTGCCGCTGGATGAAGGAAGATTTCGGCGCCGACGCGGTCCTGCATTTCGGCACCCATGGCGCGCTGGAATTCATGCCCGGCAAGCAGACCGGCATGTCCGGCGCGTGCTGGCCGGACCGCCTGATCGGCGACCTCCCCAATTTCTATCTCTACGCCTCGAACAACCCGTCCGAAGGCGCGATCGCCAAGCGCCGCGCCTATGCGACGCTGATCAGCTACCTGACGCCCCCGGTCGCCAACGCCGGGCTCTATCGCGGCCTGCTCGACCTCAGGGCGACTCTGGACCGCTATCGCGCCTGCGGCCCCGACGCCGACCAGGAGCGCAAGGAACTCGCCGAAATCATCCAGGCGCAGGCCAGCGAACTCGATCTCGCCAAGGCCGAACCGCTTTGGACGGCGGAGGACTCCGAAGCCACAATTCTCGCGCTCGGCGATTCCGTGCTCGAACTCGAATACACGCTGATCCCGCATGGCCTCCATATCGTGGGCTCGCCGATGTCGGCGGAAGAACGCGTGGACATGCTCACCTCCATGGCCGACGCCACCCAGGGCGTGCAGTTGAAGCGCGAGGATGTGGCGGCGCTGGTCGAAGGCAAGCCGGTCGATTCCATCACCCGCGACGAGGCGACCCGCGAAGCGCTGCGCATCCTGAAACCCTCCGCCGATTACCTGGCGCAGGATTACGAGATCGCCGGCATCCTCCGCGCGCTCGACGGCAAGTTCGTGCGTCCCGCGCCGGGCGGCGACCTGCTGCGCATGCCGGAAATCCTGCCGACGGGCCGCAACCTGCACGGTTTCGATCCCTTCCGCATCCCGAGCGCCTATGCGATTCAAGACGGCGCGAAACAGGCGCAGCGCCTGCTCGACCGCTACCTGCTCGACGGCAACCCGTTCCCCGAAACCATCGCCCTGGTGCTGTGGGGCACGGACAACCTCAAGACCGAGGGCGCGCCGATCGCGCAAGCCCTGGCCCTAATGGGCGCCGCCCCGCGCTTCGATTCGTATGGCCGCCTCGCCGGCGCCACGCTGATCCCGCTGGAAGAACTCGGCCGTCCGCGCGTCGATGTGGTGATTTCGCTCTCCGGCATCTTCCGCGACCTTTTGCCGCTACAGATCAAGATGCTCGCCGAAGCCTGCTTCCTCGCGGCCAGCGCCGACGAGCCGGTCGAGCGCAATTTCGTCAGAAAACACGCGCTGGACTTCATGGCCGCGCACAATGTCGACATCGAAGAGGCGTCCCTGCGCGTATTCGGCAACGCCGACGGCGCGTATGGCTCGAACGTCAACAACCTCGTCGAGAGCGGCAACTGGGAAAACGAGGACGAACTCGCCGAGACCTACACGCGCCGCAAGGGTTTTGCGTATGGCCGCTCGGGCACGCCGGCGCAAAAGCCGGAACTGCTCAAGAGCGTGTTGCAGAGCGTCGATCTCGCTTACCAAAACCTCGATTCGGTCGAACTCGGCGTCACCACGGTCGACAATTATTTCGACACGCTGGGCGGCGTCAGCCGCGCGGTGAAGCGGGCCAAGGGCGAGACCGCGCCGGTCTATATCGGCGACCAGACCAAGGGCGAGGGCGTGGTGCGCACGCTCAACGAGCAAGTGGCTCTCGAAACCCGCACCCGCATGCTCAATCCGAAATGGTACGAGGGCCTGCTCAAGCACGGTTTTGAGGGCGTCCGCCAGATCGAGACCCATGTCACCAACACGATGGGCTGGTCCGCCACCACCGGCCAGGTCGAGCCCTGGGTCTACCAGCGCCTGACGCAGACCTATGTCACCGACAAGGAGATGCGCGACCGCTTGGCTGCGCTCAACCCTGCGGCAACGGCGAAGATCGCCACCCGGTTGCTCGAAGCGCATGAACGTGGTTACTGGAAGCCCGACCCAGAGATGCTCGCGGCATTGCAGAACGCCGGTGACGAGTTGGAAGATCGCCTCGAAGGCGTTGTTGCGGAGGTTGCATGAACACCGTGATCCGGAATGCCCAGCCCCCAGGATCCGTGCAGGTTGAACTCGACCCGGAGATCAGGATCGACACGGCAAAAGTGTTTGCCATCTACGGCAAGGGCGGCATCGGAAAGAGCACGACGTCGTCGAACCTGTCGGTCGCCTTTTCCAAGCTTGGAAAGCGCGTGCTGCAGATCGGCTGCGATCCCAAGCACGATTCGACATTCACGCTGACCAAGTGCCTCGCCCCGACCGTGATCGACGCGCTGGAATCCGTGCGCTTCCACATCGAGGAGCTGCGCGTCGAAGACTATATGATGGAAGGCTATAACGGCGTGATGTGCGTCGAGGCGGGCGGCCCGCCGGCCGGCACCGGCTGCGGCGGTTTCGTCGTCGGCCAGACGGTGAAACTGCTGAAGGAGCATCGCCTGCTCGACGACACCGATGTCGTGGTGTTCGACGTGCTCGGCGACGTCGTCTGCGGCGGCTTCGCCTCGCCGCTCCAGCACGCCGACCGCGCGCTGATCGTCACCGCCAACGATTTCGACTCGATCTTCGCCGCCAACCGCATCGCCACCGCGATCAACGCCAAGGCCAAGAACTACGATGTCCGCCTCGGCGGCGTGATCGCCAACCGCAGCGCCAACACCGACCAGATCGACGGTTTTTGCGCGCGCACCGGCCTGAAGCGCGTGGCGCATATCCGCGACGTCGACGCCGTCCGGCGCAGCCGCCTGAAGAAATGCACCCTGTTCGAGATGGAAGAGACTCCCGAAGTCCTTCAGGTGCGCCAGGAATATATGGACCTTGCCGAAAAGCTCTGGCAGGGCGTGGAGCCGATTGAAGCCACGCCGATGAAGGACCGCGAACTCTTCGAATTCCTGGGTTTCGATTGATGGCCGAAGTGAGCTACGACACCAAGCGCGAGGAGTTGCGCACCTACTTCGACCGCACAGCGGTCGAAGCGTGGCGCCGTCTGACCTCCGACGAACCCGTCGGCTCGGTTCGCGCCACCGTGCGCGCCGGGCGCGAAGACATGCGCGCCAACCTGCTGTCCTGGCTGCCGGCGGACCCGAAGGGCATGCGCATTCTCGACGCCGGCTGCGGCTCGGGCGCGCTCGCCGTCGAGGCGGCCCGGCGCGGCGCCGATGTGGTCGCCATCGACATCTCCCCCACCCTGGTCAATCTGGCCAAGGAGCGTTCGGCGAGCGAACCTTTCGCCGAGCACATCGACTGGCGCGTCGGCGACTATCTTTCGCCCGAACTCGGCGCTTTTGACTATGTCGTGGCGATGGACAGCCTGATCCACTACGAAGGCGCCGACATCGCCAAGGCGCTAGAGACTCTGGCCGCCCGCACCTCGCAGGCAATGATCTTCACCATCGCGCCGCGCACCATTCCGCTAACCATCATGCACGCGGTCGGCAAATTTTTCCCGCGCGGCGACCGTTCGCCCGCGATCGCGCCGATCTCGCAGGCCGCGCTTGAGCGCGAAATGCAGCAGCGGCCCGGTTTGCAAAACTGGCGCCTGACCCGTTCCTATCGCGTCTCGCGCGGTTTCTACATTTCCGAAGCTTTGGAGGCCCGTCCCGCATGAGCGAGTTCAGCGCCGTCCTCATCCACACGCTTCGCCGCCTGCCCTTCGCGGATGCGGGGACGGCCGAGTTGCCGATGGGACGTCTGCTGCGGCTTTCGCTGTTCCAGGTCACCGTCGGCATGGCTGCGGTGTTGATGATCGGCACGCTCAACCGCGTGATGATCGTCGAACTCGGCGTGCCCTCCTGGATCGTGGCGCTGATGCTCGCCCTGCCGCTGCTCTCGGCGCCGCTGCGCACGGTGATCGGCTTCCGGTCCGACCGCTACACCTCTGTTCTGGGCTGGCGCCGCGCGCCCTTCATCTGGTTCGGCACGCTCGCCCAGTTCGGCGGCTTCGCCATCATGCCCTTCGCGCTGGTGCTGCTGTCGGGCGACACCACCATGCCGATGTGGGTCGGGCAAGCGGCGGCGGCGCTCGCCTTCCTGCTGGTCGGCGCCGGCCTGCACACAGTCCAAACCATCGGCCTCGCCCTCGCCACCGATCTCGCGCCGGAGCGCGCGCGTCCAAAAGTCGTCGCGCTGCTGTGCGCCGCGATGCTGGTGGGCATGGTGGTCAGCGCCTTCGTCTTCGGCCTCGCCCTGCGCCACTTCAGCCAGATCCGGCTGATTCAGGTGATCCAGAGCGCCGCCCTGCTGACGCTGGTTCTCAATGTCATCGCCCTGTGGAAGCAGGAGCCGCGCTACAGCACCGCGACGGTTTCGGAGCGCGTCGGTTTTCTAAAGGCTTGGCGGCTGTTCGCCAACGAGGCGCGCGCGCGCCGCCGTCTGGTCGCCATCGCGCTCGGCACCGCCGGCTTCTCGATGCAGGACATTCTGCTCGAGCCCTATGGCGGCAAGATCCTTCACCTTCCGGTCAGCGCCACCACCGCCCTCACCGCCATGCTGGCGTTCGGCAGCGGGCTTGGCCTGGTCGTGGCGGCGCGGCGCCTGAACCGCGGCGCCGATCCGCACCGGGTCGCGGGGCTTGGCGCTCTGATCGGCGTCATCGCCTTCACCTTCGTGATGGTCGCCGCCCCGATGGAATCGGGCGCCGTGTTTGGCATGGGCGTCGGGCTGATCGGCTTCGGCGGCGGCCTGTTCGCCCATGGCGGCCTCACGGCCAGCATGGCCTTCTCCAAGCCGGAAGCGCGCGGGCTCGCGCTCGGCGCCTGGGGCGCCGCGCAGGCGACGGCGGCGGGTCTCGCCATCGCCGCCAGCGGTTTGATCAATGACACGGTGGGCGCGCTCGCGGTGAGCGGCGCGCTCGGCGAGGCCCTCACCGATCCCGTAACCGGTTATGTTGCGGTCTACGGGATCGAAATCCTTCTGCTGCTCGCTTCGATCGTTGCGGTCGGGCCGCTGTCGCGCAGAAACACCCAACCTGTCCAGGAGACTTGCCTGGGCGGGTCCCCATCACTAGGCTTTTAACCCCGGAGGCATGCCATGGTTCACGCGAGCTCAATAGGCCATCTCGATGTGGCGCAATTCGCAATATGGGCGTTCTGGTTATTCTTCGCTTGTCTGGTCTGGTATCTTCGCCAGGAAGACCGCCGCGAAGGCTATCCGCTGGTGAACGACGCCACCGGCAAGATGAAGGATCGCGGTTTCCTCTACATTCCGGAAGCCAAGACCTTCCGCATGCCCGATGGCTCCAACGTCCAGGCCCCGACCTGCAAGGGCGACGACCGTCCGGTGAACGGCACGCAGTTCGACACCTTCCCCGGCGCCCCGATCGAGCCGAACGGCAACCCGCTGGCGGCCGGCGTCGGCCCGGGCTCGTGGAACGTCCGTCCGGACGTCACCGCCAAGACCCTTGAAGGCCAGAATCTCGTCGCGCCGCTGCGCGTCGCCACCCACTTCGCCGTTCCGGCGCAGCAGAAGAGCCCGGTCGGCTTCAAGGTCATCGGCGCCGACGGCAAGTCGGCCGGCACGGTCAAGGACCTGTGGGTCGACCGCGGTGAGAGCCAGGTGCGTTATTTTGAACTGGCGCTTGACGCCGGCGGCGTGATCCTCGCGCCGGTGTGCTTCGTCGATGTCTACCGCGGCAAGAAGATCGTCAAGATCAACGCGCTGACCTCGTCGCAATTCGCCGGCGTGCCGAAGACCAGGACTTCGGACTCCGTCACCATGCAGGAAGAAGAAAAGATCGCCGCCTACTTCGGCGCCGGCACGCTCTACGCCACTCCGGATCGGGCGGAGCCCTTCCTGTGAAACTAGTCAACCTCGAGAAGCTGCTCCCCTCGGACATTCCGCCTGGGGAGCGGGTTCTCTGGTTTGGTCGTCCAGAGACCAAAAGTCTCTGGCGACGGGCCTATCGCGCGGACTGGGTGGTCATCTGGTTCGCGCTCGCCACGGCGTGGACGACGTTCTCCGCGCTGGGCGAGGGGACCTACGCGGCCGTGGCGGCCGCCTTGGGCACGCTGGGCCTCGGCGCGGCGGCTCTCGCGATCCTCGGCCTGCTCGCATGGCTCGCGGCGCGCACCACGCTTTATGTGATCACCGAGCGCCGCCTTGTCATCAAGAGCGGCATCGCCTTGCAAATCTTCATCAATCTTCCGTTCTCCCAGATCACGGCGGCCAATGTTCGCGCCTTCGGCGACGACACCGGCGACGTCACGATCACTCTGGCCCCGGGACAGCATGTGTCCTATATTGCGCTTTGGCCGAGCGCGCGCCCCTGGCGGTTCGTCGATCCCGAACCGACTTTGCGGAGCGTGCCGCAGGCGCGCGAAGTCGCCGAAACGCTTGGAACAGCGTTGCAAGCGTTCGTGCAAGAACAAGCGCAATCGGAAGGCGAAGCGGCGCAGGCCGACCTCGCCGGACCGGAGCTTCCGGCGACAGCCTGAAGCAGGGAGGACAACGATGGGTGAGACCGCGCAGGTCAAAAAGGGCGGTCATCACGACCAGAACATTCCACGCGGCGTTCTGATAGCGGCGGGGGCGTTGATCGCCTTCGCCCTTTCCGCGACCTATTACGCGCGCACCTCGGATGTCGGCACTGTCCACATGCCCGCGGCGCAGCCGTTGCAGACCATGCTTCTCCACTTCGTCGACCAGGACGACGGCGGCATCGTCATCACCAATGCGTCGGACGGCGCGGTGCTGGTGAAGATCGCGCCCGGCGCCAACGGTTTTGTGCGCAGCATGATGAGAGGGTTCGCCCGCGCCCGCAACCGCAGCGGCCTGGGCGCGGAAACCCCGTTCAATCTCACCCGCTGGTCGAACGGGACCATGTCCCTGACCGACGAAACCACCGGGCGGCGCATCGATCTCGACGCCTTCGGCCCGAACCAGGCCGAGTTTTTCGCCGGAATTTTCCCTGCGAAGAAGGCGACGGCGCCTTGAGTCGGTCAACCTCCAGCAGCCCCCTTCACGCGGCGCGGCCCAACGGGCATGCGCCGAAAACACTTCGCCTCGAGCCAGCCTTGTAAGGAGCGGCGAACTTGCACGATTTCGGTCTGCCGATTCTCGCGACGCTCGCGCTATGGTGGGGCTCCACAGGCATCATTTTCTATCTCGACAGCCTGCCGGCGAAGACGTTTCCCTACACGATGGGCGCAGCGACGCTTCTCGTCGCCGCCGCCCTGTGGGGCCTCGTCGCCACATCCGACCACCTCAGCGTCGGCTCCGCCTATGGCGCGTTTTCCTACGGCCTGATCTGCTGGGGCTGGCAGATCATGAGTTTCTACATGGGCTATATCACCGGCCCGCAACGCGACCCCTGCCCGCCCGAACTGCGCGGCCTCGCCCGGTTCATCGCGGGCGCGCGCACCGGCCTCTACCACGAGCTGTTCGCGCTGATCGGCGCCGTCATCCTGCTCGCCCTCACCCACAACCAGCCCAACCAGCTCGGCTTTTGGACCTACGCGACGCTGTGGTGGATGCACACCAGCGCCAAGCTGAACGTGTTCTTCGGCGTGCCCAATCTCGGCGAGGAGATGATTCCCGATCATCTGCGCTATCTCGCCAGCTACATGACGCGCCGCCCGATGAACATGTTCTTCCCGTTCTCGGTGACGATTTCGACGGTCATCACGGTCTGGCTGATTTGGGCGGCCAATGACGCCACGACCCCGTTCGAGGCGACCGGCTACACCATGCTGGGCACGCTGATGGCGCTCGCCGTCGCCGAGCACTGGTTCCTGGTCGCCCCCCTCAACGCCAACGCCCTGTGGGGTCCGATTTCGCGCCGCGAGGATTTTTCCGGCCTGATCGAGGGCGAGCTGGTCGCGCTCGAAAATTTCGCCGAGCGCGAGGAGAGCTGGACCGCGCGCCTGCCCAACATCTGCGACGCGCGCCATGTCGCGCAGGTGCTGGAGCTGGTCGCCGCTGGCGCCTTCGGCGAGGTCGAGGAGGTCAAGGGCGCAATGCGCACGCGCGCGCACTGGATCGCCTTCGAGATCAGCGGCAGCCGCGCGCGCATGACTCCGTTCACGCCGCGCCGCCCGCAGGAGCCGCGCATCATCGCGGTCGGACGCCATCTGGATCGCGACCGCCTGCTGGCGGCGATCGAGAACTGCGCGGCGTAATGTCGCCGGCAAAAGCCCCGGATGTGTCAACTTGTCTTGATGGAAATCAATTGCCAAGCGTCACTCTGGAGTGACATATAGCTCCCCGAACAGGGCACTGCAAAACATGGTCAATCCTTTCCCCTTCTCCGCGATCGTCGGTCAGGACGATATGCGGCTCGCTTTCATGATCGCAGCGACCGACCCGTCCGTTGGCGGCGTCCTCGCCTTCGGCGACCGCGGCACCGGCAAATCCACGGCCGTGCGCGCGCTGGCGGCGCTGCTGCCGAAAATCAAGGTCGTCTCCGGCTGCCCCTACAATTGCGCGCCGGACAAACAGGCCAAGCTCTGCGGCGCCTGCAACGGCAGCGGCAAGACCAAGACGGAGATGCGCAGCGCGCCCGTGGTCGATCTGCCGCTCGGCGCGACCGAGGACCGCGTCGTCGGCGCGCTCAACCTGGAGCGCGCCCTGGCCGCCGGCGAAAAACATTTTGAACCCGGCCTGCTCGCCCGCGCCAATCGCGGCTTCCTCTACATCGACGAAGTCAACCTTCTGGAAGACCATCTCGTCGACCTTCTGCTCGACGTCGCCGCCTCCGGCCTGAATCTGGTGGAGCGCGAGGGCCTCAGCCTCAGCCATCCCGCGCGCTTCGTGCTGATCGGCTCCGGCAACCCGGAAGAAGGCGAGTTGCGCCCGCAAATGCTCGACCGCTTCGGTCTGGCGCTGGAAGTGCGCACGCCGCAGGACATTCCGACCCGCATGGAGGTCATCCGCCGCCGCGACGCCTATGACCGCGACCCCGAGGCGTTCCACAAGCACTGGGCCAACGCCGAGAAGAAGCTGCGCACCAAGATCGTCCACGCCCGCGAGCGGGTCACCACGGTCGAGACCGGGGATGCGGTGCTCGAACGCGCGGCGCGGCTGTGCGTCGCGCTCGGCTCCGACGGTCTGCGCGGCGAATTGACCCTCATTCGCGCCGCGCGCGCCTATGCCGCGCTGGAGGACGTTCCGAAGGTCGGCGATGCCGAACTGAAGCGCGTCGCGCCGATGGTGCTGAGCCACCGCTTGCGCCGCAATCCGCTCGACGATTCCGGCTCGGCGACGCGCGTCGAACGCGCGATCCAGGAAGTGTTCGCAAAATGAGCGTGTCGGACGCGGTTTCGACGCCCTGGCGGCGCGCGAGCCTCGCCGCCGCCGTCTTCGCCGTGGATCCGCTGGGCTCCGGCCTGCTGGTGCGCGCCGGCGCCGGTCCCGCGCGCGACGAACTGATGACCCGCGTCGCCGGGGCGCTGGCGCCGATGCGCCTGTCGCGCGCCCCCGCCGACATCGCCGACGACCGCCTCATTGGCGGGCTCGACGTCGCCGCGACGCTGCGCGCGGGAAAGCCCATCGCCGAGACCGGCGTGCTCGCCGCCTCCCATGGCGGCGTGCTGGCCATCGTGATGGCCGAGCGCATTTCAGCCGGCGTCGCCGCCCGTCTTTCGCAGGCGCTCGACATGGGCGAGGTCGCGCTGCAACGCGACGGCCTGTCGGCGATCCTGCCGGCCCATGTCGGCATTATCGCGCTCGACGAAGGCCAGGACGACGAGGCCACCCCCGCCGCGCTGGCGGAGCGCCTGGGGTTTTGGATCGATCTCGAACATATCGGCTGGCGCGACATCGAGCCGCCGGCCCTGACCCCCGAAGATTTTGAAGCCGCGCGCAAACTGCTGCCGAGCGTCGAAACCGACGACCAGGTGATCGAAATTCTCGTCGCCACCGCCGCGCAATTCGGCGTGGATTCGCCTCGCGCGGTCCTGTTCGCCCTGCGCGCCGCCCGCGCCTTCACGGCTTTGCGCGGCGAGACCAAGGTCGAGCGCGACGACATCGAACTCGCGGCCACTCTGGTGCTTGGCCCGCGCGCGACAAGAATGCCCGCGCCCCCGGAGGAGCAGGACTCGGACGAACCGCCGCCGCCCCCGCCGGAGGAGACGCCGCCCGACGAACCGCCGGAGCAAAAGGGCGAGGACAACACGCCGCGCGAGCTCGAAGAGCAGATTCTTGAAGCCGTGCGCGCCGCCCTGCCCCCGGGCCTGCTGGCCGCGCTGGCGGCGGGCGCGCCGCGCAACCGTCGCTCCAGCGCCAAGGACGGCAAATCGGGCGAGGAAATCTATTCGCTGCAACGCGGCCGCCCGCTCGACGCCCGTCCCGGCTCGCTGTCGAAAGGCCGCCTGGCGCTGGTCGCCACCCTGCGCGCCGCCGCGCCCTGGCGCAAACTGCGGCTGAAGCCGGAAGAAATGGATTCGCGCCGGGTCATCGTCAAACCCGAAGATTTTCGCATTCGCCGCCACCGCCAGAAGAAAGGCGCGACCACGATCTTTGTCGTGGACGCGTCAGGTTCTCTGGCTATGACCCGTCTCGCCGAGGTCAAGGGCGCCATCGAAATGCTGCTCGCCGATTGCTACGCCCGCCGCGACAATATCGCCCTGGTCGCCTTTCGCGGCCGAGCCGGAGAGATCGTGCTGCCGCCGACCCGCTCTACGGCGCGGGCGAAGCGCGCGCTGACCGGGCTTCCCGGCGGCGGCGGCACCCCCGTCGCGGCCGGTCTCGATGTCGCGGCGGCGGTCGCCGACCAGGCGCGGCGCAAAGGCCAGACCCCGCTGATCGTGCTGATGACCGACGGCCGCGCCAACATTTGCCGCGACGGCGGATCGGGGCGCCCGCGCGCCATGGAGGACGCGCTCGACGCCGCCAAGCGCATCGCCGCCGCGCAATTCTCCGTGCTCGCCATCGACACCACGCAAGGCGGCGGCTCCGGCCCGGACGCGCCGGTGCGCGTGCTGGCGGGCGCCATGCAAGGCCGCTACGTCAAACTGCCGCGCGCCGACGCGGCGGTGATCAACGCCGTCGTCCGCGGAGCGCTGCCACAATGAACCCGCTCGACTTCGACATCGACGGAGCGGATTGGCCGCTGCGCGAGTCGAGTCGCTTCATTCGCGCCGGCGGCTATCGCTGGCATGTCCAGGAATATGGCCCGGAAGCCGGAGCCGCGCCGACCGCGCTGCTCGTCCACGGCGCCGCCGGGGCGAACCATTCCTGGCGCCACATCGGGCCGCTGCTCGCCCGAAATTTTCACATCGTCGCGCCCGACCTGCCGGGCCACGCCTTCACCCGTCCCGACGGCAAGCTGGACATGACCCTCAAGGGGCAGGCCCAGGCGCTCGAATCCCTTCTGGCAAAGCTCGACTGTCAGCCGCAACTGGTGATCGGCCATTCCGCGGGCGCGGTGATTTTGGCGCGGCTGATCGCGGAGCGGCGCCTGGCGCCCACGCTGTTCGTCTGCATCAACGGCGCCTTCTTCCCGTTCGAGGGCGTCGCCGGCCATATTTTTCCGATGCTGGCGCGCATTGTTCACATGAACCCGCTGGCGGGGCGGCTGTTCGCCTGGACCGCCAACCGCGCCCAGATCGCCACGCTGATCCGGGACATGGGGTCTAAAATCGACGAACACGGCCTCGATCTCTACACGCGCCTGTTCACCTCGCCCGCGCATTGCTCCGCCGCGATCCAGATGGTGTCGAACTGGGATCTGACGCGCGTTCCCGACGACATCAGGCGTATCATGACGCCGACGCTGCTGATCATCGGGGACAAGGACGGGTACATTCGTCCCAGACAGGCAAACAGGGTCGTCCGGCTGCTGCCCAATCCGAAAATCGTGCACTTCCAGGGCGGCCACATCGTCCACGAGGAAGACCCGCAAGGCGTGTGCGCGGCGATCCTCGACGCCTGGAGCCTCGTGTCTGAAACCCGCGCGGAACAAGGCCACAATTAGCCTTGTTCTCGTGAAATGTCGCAGCTAGTGTCAGCTTATGTTGACGGTTCAGGAATGAAAACATGACCAGCGTCTCGAGTCAGCGCAAACCCGTCGCGCTTGTGATCGGCTCCGGTTTTGGCGGTCTGGCCGCCGCGATCCGTCTCGGCGCCCGCGGCTACGCGGTCAAGGTGCTGGAGCGCCTCGACGCGCCCGGCGGCCGCGCCTACCAGCACAAGATCGACGGTTTCACCTTCGACGCCGGCCCGACCATCGTCACCGCGCCCTTCCTGTTCGAGGAATTATGGGCCCTGTGCGGCAAGAAGATGTCGGATGACGTCCAATTGCGCGAAATGAAGCCGTACTACAAGATCCGCTTCAGCGACGGCCAGGTTTTCACCTATCAAGGCGACCGCGCGGCGATGCGCGAAGAGGTCGAGCGGTTTTCGCCCGGCGAAGGCAAGAATTTCGACGCCTTCATGGCGATGAGCGAACAGATCTATCGCATCGGCTTCGAAAAGCTCGGCGACGAGCCCTTCAATTCGATCCTGGACATGGTGCGCATCGCGCCGGATCTCCTGCGTCTGCAGGGCTATCGCAGCGTCTATGGGCTGGTGTCGCAATTCTTCCGCAACGAGCGGTTGCGCAACATCTTCAGTTACCATCCGCTGCTGATCGGCGGCGACCCCTTCCGGGTCTCGTCAATCTATTGCCTGATCGCCTTCCTCGAGAAAAGCTTCGGCGTGCATTCCGCCATCGGCGGCACCGGCGCCCTGGCGCGCGGCCTGGCGAAGTTGATCGAAGGCCAGGGCGGCGAAATCCGCTACGGCGCCGACGTCAAGCGCATCGTCGTCGAGAGCGGCCGCGCCGTTGGCGTTGAGCTGGTCACCGGCGAGCGGCTGCGCGCCGACATCGTCGTCTCCAACGCCGATTCCGCCTACACCTATCGCACCCTGATCCCGCCGCACCATCGGAAAACCTGGACCGACGCCAGGCTGCAGCGCCAGAAATATTCGATGGGCCTGTTCGTCTGGTATTTTGGCACCAACCGCCGCTACGACGACATCGGCCATCACACCATCCTGATGGGGCCGCGCTACAAGAGCCTGCTCGCCGACATTTTCCGCAGGAAAGTCCTCGCCGAGGATTTCAGCCTCTACCTGCATCGCCCCACCGCCACCGATCCTTCCGTGGCGCCGAAAGGCTGCGACACGTTCTACGTGCTGTCGCCGGTGCCCAATCTCCAGGGCGGCCAGGAATGGACGCTCGAAGCCGAGGGCTACCGCAAGCGCATCGAGAGCTGGCTGGAGGAGAACATTCTCCCCAATCTCAGCAAGCACATCGTCGCGTCGCGGGTGACGACCCCGCTCGATTTCCGCGACCGGCTCAACGCCATCCACGGCGAGGGCTTTGGCCTCGAACCGATCCTGACGCAAAGCGCCGCCTTCCGTCCGCACAACATGAGCGAGGACATCGCCAACCTGTTCCTGGTCGGCGCGGGCGTCCATCCGGGCGCCGGCCTCCCGGGCGTGCTGTCGTCGGCCCGCGTTCTCGACAAGGTGGCGCCCGATGCTTCCGCGTTCCTCTGACCGGCCGCTGGCGAGCGAGGCCGACCACGCCATCAATCGCGAAGCGATTCGCGGCGGCTCCAAGAGTTTCTACTCCGCCTCCTGGCTGCTGCCGGAGGCGGTGCGCCGCCCCGCGTTCGGGCTCTACGCCTTCTGCCGGCTCGCCGACGACGCGGTCGACGAGGTCGAGGCCAAGAAGGCGGCGGTGGAGCGGCTGCGCGAACGGCTCACCCGCATTTATGAAGGGAATCCGGAGAATCATCCGGCCGACCGCGCCTTTTCCGATGTGGTGCGCGACTATTACATCCCGCCCGAAGTCCCGTTCGCGCTGATCGACGGTTTCGCCTGGGACAGCGAAGGCCGCATGCCCGCGACCTTTTCGGAGCTGCGCGCCTATTCCGCCCGCGTCGCCTCGACCGTCGGCGTGATGATGACCCTCTTGATGCGCGTGCGCGACCCCGCGGCGCTGGCGCGGGCCTGCGATCTCGGCGTCGCCATGCAGCTCACCAACATCGCCCGCGACGTCGGCGAGGACGCGCGCGCCGGGCGGCTCTACCTGCCGCTCGACTGGCTCACGGAATCCGGCATCGACCCGGAAGCCTTTTTGGCGAAGCCTGAGCCGTCCGACGCGCTGAAACGCGTGGTGGCCCGGCTGCTGTCCGAAGCTGACGCGCTGTACGAACGCTCGCGCGAGGGCGTGGCGCGGCTGCCGCTGGCCTGCCGTCCCGCCATCCTGTCGGCGGCGCTGATCTATTGCGAGATCGGTCGCGAGGTTGAGCGGCGCGGCCATGATTCCGTGACCTCGCGCGCCTATGTCGGCCACCGCCGCAAGCTTGCCCTGCTGGCCGAGGCCAGCGCGCGCGCCATCGCGCCGCAGCCCGCGATCGAGGCGCCGCCGCTGCCCGAAACCGCTTTTCTGGTCGAAGCGGTCGAGCGCGAGCCCGCGCCCGATTTCGCCCCCGTAAACCTACGGTCCCGCGCGATCAAGGTGCTCGAAATGTTCGAGCGGCTGGAGCGCATGGACCGCGCAGAACCAATGGTGCGCTGATGTCCGGCAACATGATCGCCATGCTCGAAATGCTGTTCCCGTTCGGGCTGTTCATGGGTTTCCTGATCTGGCAGCTCGTCAGCATCAAGCGCATCATCCGCGAGGACAAGGCGCGCGAAGCGCAGGCGGAAGCCGAGCTGGCCGCGCGCGAGGCGGATGACGCCAAGTCCATTTCCGAGCTGCGCGCCGAAATCAAGGACCAGCGCGAGGAGCTTGACCGGCGCTTCGCCGAACTCGCGGAACGCGAGGCGCGGCTGGCGTCCGGCGCGCAAGCGCCCGAAGCCGCCAAGGCCGCGGCGCCGACCCAGGACTAGAGCTTTTCCACGTTTCACGGAAACATGCAAAAGCTCTAGATTCTCGTTTTGCCGCATTTTCTTCACGCGAACCGGCATCCACTTCGCTTGAAAATGCTCTAAAAGCAGCGGCTTCAGTCGTCAGCCACGACTCTCCGCGCCTTCATTGCGAGCGAAGCGCAGCAATCCAGGCCCATCAACCCGTTGAATGATCGCGCTTGAACGCCAACGCGCCGCATCCGTCGCCCTGCGATTCCTGGATTGCTTCGCTGCGCTCGCAATGACGACATGCGCGTGCTCGCTTCTCCCGCGAGCACGCGCATGGCGCGGCCAGCTACTTTTTCCCCACCACTCCATTCTTCACCGCGGGCCCCTTCGCGCGCGGCATGCGGAACGGCAGCATCGCCTTGACCACCGGCTTGGCGAAGCGATCGAGATCGAGGCTCTCATGCACGGAGACCGCCTCCTCGCCGTCGATTTCATGGGCGATCTGCGACCTTGAATAAAACGGCGCGTCCTCGAGCGTGGCGATCAGCCGCGCCGATTTGGCGCTGCGGGTCACGCGCGGCAAACGCCACGCCGATTGCGGCAGGCTGACGAAATCCGGCGCCGGCCGTTCGAACAATCCGCCCTTGGAATCGAACTCCAGGCTGAGCGCGGTGTGGCCGCCGCGACGCTTTTCCGCGTCATAAAACACCCGCGCCCGGTCGTGCAGCCGCGCGCGCGACCAGTGCCAATCCTTGAAACCGGTCTCGAGCGGTTCGGCGCCGCGATTGGTGTCGAAATAGGCGTGGCCCCGCCATTTGACCTCGGGCTGCGACATGGTGACGCTGACCCGCGCCAGCGGCGCGATCGGCCGCCAGAAATGACGCCCGACGGATTCCAGTTCGAAGGCGCGGGTGTTGATGGTTTCGACGTCGAGCCGCACATGGCCGACCAGCCGCCGCGGCCAGGGCGCGCAGACCTCGTTGATGTCGATGTCGAGGCCGTTTCCGTCCCAGTGCAGCGCGCTCGGCCCCACGGCGAAGGAATTTTCGCTGCGCGCCAGGGCGCCGGCGCCGCGTTCCGTCATCGCCCAGCGCGCGGGAGAGCCGTAGAGGGCGACATTGATGGCGCAATGTTCCTCCGGCGCGCGTCGACCGTCCCAGGCGTAATAGGGCGAGAACACGCTGCCGACGAAGGCGATGATGGTCAGTCCCTGTTTTCCGTCGTCGCTAAAGGCGTCGACGTACCACCAGACGTAGCCGCCGGGCGCGACCGGCGCGTCGAAGCCGGGTCCATCGCCGCCACGCCCTTCGGCGCCAGATCCGAGATCAGCGCCAGCGCCGCCTGGCGTCCCGACAGCGCCGCCATCGGCACGCCCGGTCCCGGATGAATCCCGCCCCCCGCCAGATAGAGGCCCGGCAGACGCGAGCGCGCCGACGGCCTCAGGAACGAGGCCCTCCAGCCGTGCGTCGCCAGTCCGTAGAGCGAGCCCCCCGTCGCCGGAAACCGCGTCGCGAACGCCGCCGGACTCGTCACCACGCGCTCCGTCCAGGCGAGTCTCGCCCCGCACGCCCGCATGATGTCCATCGCCGCTTTTTCGCATTCTTCGATCTCCCCAGCGCCCAGCGAACGGCGCCCCTCGGGCGGCGCGTTCACCAGGCAGAACAAACGCTCGCTCCCGCCGACCTCGCCGCTGTGGCGATCGCTGGCGCACACATAGACGGTGGGCCGCGCCGGCGTCCGCCCGCGTTTGAATATTGCGTCGAACTCTCCGGCGTAATCATCGCCGAAGAAGACGTTATGATGAATGAGCGAAGCATCAATGGCGCCAACGCCGGCAAAAGTCACGGCTGAAAGCGAACGCCAGCGCTCAGGGGCCGGATTGGCCGCGCGGGCGGCCTCCGGCCCCAGCAAGGGCAGGGCCGAGACATCGCCGTTGAAGACAATGGCGTCGGCGTCGAAGCGCTCCCCCTCGCTGGTGACGAGGCCCGTCGCGCGACGATTCTCGACGAGGATTCGCTCGACGCGCGCGCCATAGCGAAAGCGCGCGCCGAGCGATTCGGCGAATCCGGCCAGCGCCTGCGCGAGCCGGATCATGCCGCCTTCGACGAACCACACGCCCTGGCGCTCGACATCCGACACCAGCATCAGCGTCGCCGGCGCCAGGAAGGGCGAGGAGCCGCAATAGGTCGAGTAGCGTGCGAACAATTGTCGCAACCTGGGGTCGCGGAAATGCGACCCGAGCGCGCCCCAAAGAGTTTTGTAGGGCGAAATCGCCAGGATGTCGCGCCAGCGCCGCAAGCCGATGCGCCGGTTCAGCGCCCAGAGACTCGGCCGCGACGCGCGCATGAAAGTGGCGTCCAGCGTGTTGCGGATGCGCGCGGCGCGTGCGGCAAATACCCTGTATCCCTCGGCCTCCCGCGCCCCGGCGAAATTTTCTATGGCCGCGGCATTGGCCTCGACATCGGGATACAGGTCGAGTTGCGACCCGTCCGTCCAGAAATGCCGCGCCAGACGCTCAGCCCGGATCAGGGTGAGATGATCGTCGAGCGCGCCGCCGCATTCCTCGAAAAGGCCGTCGAAAACATCGCGCAAGGTGAAGACGGTGGGGCCGACGTCGATGCTCTGGCCGGCAACTTCCATAGCGCGCAGCTTTCCACCCGGCGCGTCGCCCGCTTCGACAACGAGCGTTTCGAACCCGCGCGCGGAAAGGACCATCGCCGCGACAAGACCGCCGACGCCCGCGCCGACGACCACCACTCTCGGCCTAGAAGCCATGATCCTCCCGGAGCTGAGCGCGAAAAGGATTGACGCGATGCTAAAAGCTGTCAATATTCGATTACACTTTGGGTGTCTATTGAAAAGGTCACGGAGGCGGGTATGCATATGGAGCGCGTCGAAATGGCTCTGGAGGCGGCCCTGAACGCGGCCTCGGGTCCGAAATGCCCGCCGAAGCTCGCCTCAGCGCTGCGTCATTCCGTGTTTCCCGGCGGCCACCGCATCCGCCCGCAGATCGTGCTCGCCGTGGCCATGGCCTGCGGCGACCCCAATCCGAAGCACACCGACGCGGCCGCCGCCGCCATCGAGCTGATGCATTGCGCCTCGCTGGTCCATGACGACCTCCCCACTTTCGACGACGCCCCGATTCGCCGCGGCAAGCCCACCGTGCACGTCGAATATGGCGAGCCGCTGGCCGTGCTCACCGGCGACGCGCTGATCGTCCTCGCCTACGAGACCATCGCCCGCGCCTTCTGCGCCGATCCGCAGCAACTCGTGCGGATGATCAACATCGTCTCGCAATCGGTCGGCGCGCCCGGCGGCATCATTGCCGGACAGGCGTGGGAATCGGAAGAGACGATTTCGCTGGTCGATTACCAGCGCGCCAAGACCGGCGCCCTGTTCGCCGGCGCCACGCTGGCCGGCGCCGCCGCCGCGGGCCAGGACCCCGAGGCCTGGCGCGCTCTGGGCGACTATATCGGCGAAGCCTATCAGGTGGCCGACGATCTGCGCGACCTGCTGTGCGACGCCGAAGAGCTCGGCAAGCCCGCGCACCAGGACGAGCGTCGCGCCCGCCCCAACGCCGCCGCGCAACTCGGCATCGGCGGCGCCAAGCAGCGCCTGACCGACCTTGCCGACGCCGCCGCCGCCTCCATCCCTGACTGCCCCGGCGCCGAACAGCTGCGCGTCATCATCCGCGCGCAGACCCGGCAGCTGTTTCCTTCCCAACTCGAGCAATACGCGGCTTAAAAAATGTCCGGAACCAATCTACCTGCCCCCGTCGGACCCGTGTCCGTCGGGGAAATCCTGCGGCAGGGCCGCAATCTGCTGATTTCAAATCCGTCATTTCAGAAATGGGCCGCCAGCTTCCCGCTGACCCGTCTGCTGGCGGAGCGGCAGTCCAACGCCCTGTTCGATCTCTGCTCGGGCTTTGTCTATTCGCAGATTCTGCTCGCCAGCGTTCGCCTCGACCTGTTCACCAAACTGTCCGGCGGCCCGCGCACGACGGCCGCCCTGGCGGAAGACCTCGGCCTGTCGGTCGACGCCACGCAGCGCCTGCTGCGCGCGACGACCAGCCTCAATCTCACAGACGAGCTTGAGGGCGGGCGCTACACGCTCGGCGAACTCGGCGCGGCCATGCTCGCCAATCCCTCCATCGCCGGCTTCGTCGAACACCACGCCCTGCTCTACAAGGACCTCACTGATCCCGTGGACTTGCTGAAAGGCAAGGCGCAAACCGAATTGTCGGGCTTCTGGCCCTACGCCAAATCCGGCGAGACCGCGCAGCCGGAAGCCTACGCCCGCTACAGCGAACTGATGTCGCAGTCGCAGACGCTGATCTCCGAGGACATTCTCGACGCCTTCCAGCCCTCGACCCCGCGCAGCTGGCTCGACCTCGGCGGCGGCGAAGGCGTGTTCGCGGCCGCGCTGGGCGAATTCGCTCCGCAAATCGAAGTCACGATGATGGACCTGCCGCCGGTCGCGGCGCGGGCGCGCGTCGCCTTGCAGACGCGCGGCATGTCGTCGCGGGTCAAGGTGCTCGACGGCGATTTCTTCACCGATCCGTTGCCCCAGGGCTCCTCGGTGGTGTCGCTGATCCGCATTCTGCACGATCACGACGACGACCAGGTCCGCGCCCTGCTCGCCCGCATCCATGCGGCGACGGAGCCCGGCGCCACCCTGCTGATCGCCGAACCGATGGCTGGCGGACGCGGCGCCGACCGCGTCGCCGACGCCTATTTCAACTTCTACCTGCTGGCCATGGGCCGGGGACGCGGGCGTTCCGTCAAGGAGCTCACCGATTTGCTGACGGCCGCCGGCTTCGCCGACATCCGCCCGCTGGAGTCCCGTCGTCCGATGCTCGCCAGCATTCTTGTCGCCCAGCGCGTGTAAATTTTACTTGACGGATCAGACTGTCGGACTAAGCTGACGGTCGTTACGTTCAAGTCTGAAAACAAAGGGTCTCCGGCACATGGAATCCGTCGCCGTTGTCATGGAAGAGCCAAGGCGCCTGTCATTGGCGTCGCTCGTCCTCGACGAGCCTGGCCCGGCCGACGTGGTCGTGGAGACCCTTTGGTCCGGCGTCAGCGCCGGAACGGAAAAGCTTTTGTACACGGGCCGCATGCCGACCTTTCCCGGCATGGGCTATCCGCTTGTTCCCGGCTACGAATCCATTGGCCGCGTCATCGAGGCCGGTCCTGAGTCCGGTCTCGCGGTCGGCGCCAGCGTTTTCGTTCCCGGCGCGCATTGCTTCGGCAAGGTGAGCGCCGTCCATGGCGGCACGGCCTCGAAACTCGTCGTTCCCGGCGCCCGCGCGGCAAAGGTCGATCCGGCGCTTGGCGAGCGCGGCGTGCTGCTCGCGCTCGCCGCAACCGCGCTGCACGCGGTGAATGTCGCCGACGCCTCCGGCGAGGCGCTGGTCGTCGGTCACGGCGCGCTCGGCCGCCTGATCGCCCGCATCATGGTGTCGCGCGGCGTCAAGCCGACCGTGTGGGAAACCAACCCTATCCGCGCCACCGGCGCCCAGGGTTATACGGTTCTCGCCCCCGACGCCGACGCCCGCCGCGACTACAAGCACATCGTCGATGTCAGCGGCGACACCAAGGTTTTGGATACGCTGATTCAGCGGCTCGCGCCGCGCGGTCGCGTCACTCTGGCCGGCTTCTACGACACTGTGGCCTTCGCCTTCCCCCCGGCTTTCATGCGGGAAGCCGAATTCCGCATCTCCGCGCAATGGGCGCCGGGCGATCTCGGCGCCACCATCGCTCTGGTTGAAAGCGGCACGCTGTCGCTCGACGGTCTCATCACCCACAAGCGCGACGCGCGCGAGGCCGCCAAGGCCTATCCCGTCGCCTTCGAAGATCCGGCTTGCGTCAAAATGGTCCTCGACTGGAGCGCGTTATGATCAGTTTCCTGAGCGAGGCCGAAATGAACGGAGAGACCGTGCTCACCCCTGGCAAGAAGGCCACGCAGATCATTGCGATCTACGGCAAGGGCGGCATCGGCAAGAGCTTCACGCTCGCCAACCTTTCCTACATGATGGCGCAGCTGGGCAAGAAAGTCCTGCTGATCGGCTGCGATCCCAAGAGCGACACCACCTCGCTGCTGTTCGGCGGCAAGGCCTGCCCGACCATCATCGAGACGGCGTCGCGCAAGAAGGCGGCCGGCGAAACCGTCGAAATCGGCGACATCTGCTTCAAGCGCGACGGCGTCTACGCCATGGAGCTCGGCGGCCCGGAAGTGGGTCGCGGCTGCGGTGGACGCGGCATCATCCACGGTTTTGAGACCCTGGAAAAACTGGGCTTCCACGACTGGGGTTTCGACTACGTCCTGCTCGACTTCCTCGGCGACGTGGTCTGCGGCGGCTTCGGTCTGCCGATCGCCCGCGACATGTGCCAGAAGGTGATTCTGGTCGGCTCCAACGACCTTCAGTCCCTTTATGTCGTCAACAACGTCTGCTCGGCGGTGGAATATTTCCGCAAATTGGGCGGCAATGTCGGCGTCGGCGGCCTGGTCATCAACAAGGACGACGGCACCGGCGAGGCGCAGGCGTTTGCGAAAGCCGCGGGCATCCCGATCCTCGCTGAAATTCCGGCCGACGAAGACATCCGCCGCAAGAGCGCGGCCTACCAGATCATCGGCAAGCCCGACGGTCGCTGGGGACCGCTGTTCGAGACTCTGGCGTCGGCGGTCGCGGATTCGATCCCGAACCGCCCGAAACCCCTGAACCAGGACGAGTTGCTGTCGCTGTTCTCGAGCGACGCGGTCGGCCGCGATTACGTCCTCGAGCCCGCCACGGCCGAAGATTTGTTTGGTACGGCCCGCGTCGCCAAGCCGTCGCTTGAAGTCGTGTACGACGAGTAATGGCTATGACGCTCGACACCCCCAACACACCAACTGCGAACGACGCGCCCCGCGCCGCCGGCGCTGTCGGCGTGGACGGACTGGGCTGCCACGCCGGTCGCGAAGTCATGCTGGAAGCCGCGCGGAAAACCGGGGCCGGCGAGACACTCGCGCGCTACGCCAAGGACTATCCCGCCGGTCCGCACGACCAGCCGCAGAGCATGTGCCCAGCGTTCGGTTCGCTGCGCGTCGGTCTGCGCATGCGCCGCACCGCCACCGTGCTGTCGGGCTCCGCCTGCTGCGTCTATGGCCTGACCTTCATTTCGCATTTCTATGGCGCGCGCCGCTCGGTCGGCTACGTGCCGTTCGATTCGGAAACCCTGGTCACAGGAAAGCTGTTCGAGGACATTCGCGAATCCGTCCATAATCTGGCGGATCCGGAAAAGGTCGACGCGGTCGTCGTCATCAACCTTTGCGTTCCCACCGCGTCGGGCGTCCCGCTGCGGCTGCTGCCGCGCGAGATCAACGGCGTGCGCATCATCGGCATTGACGTGCCGGGCTTCGGCGTGCCCACGCATGCGGAAGCCAAGGACGTGCTCGCCGGCGCCATGCTCGCCTACGCCCGCCAGGAGGCCGAACAGGGTCCGGTGCAGGCGCCGCGCAGCCCGCGCGCGCAGGAGCCGACCATCACGCTGCTCGGCGAAATGTTCCCGGTCGACCCCATCCAGATCGGCGGCATGCTGAAACCGCTCGGCCTCGCCGTCGGTCCGGTCGTCCCCACCCGTGAATGGCGCGAACTCTATGGCGCGCTGGACTGCGCCGCCGTCGCCGCCATCCATCCGCACTATGCCGCCTCGATTCGCGAGTTCCAGAACGCGGGCCGCCCGGTGATCGGCTCGGCGCCGGTCGGCGTCGACGGAACCGCCGACTGGCTCGACGAGGTCGCCAAGGTCTGCAACGTCTCCGCCGACAAACTCGACGCCGCCAAGGCCGCCATGCTTCCCGCCATTCGCGCGGCGCTGGACGGAGCCCCGATCAAGGGCCGCATCACGCTGTCGGGCTATGAAGGCTCCGAACTGATCGCCGCGCGCCTGCTGGTCGAAAGCGGCGCGGACCTGCGCTATGTCGGCACCGCCACGGCGCGCACGCCCTGGTCGGAACGCGACCGCGAATGGCTTGAATCCAAGGGCGTCGAAGTCCGCTTTCGCGCCACCATGGAAGACGACATCGCCGCCATGGACGAATATCAGCCCGACCTCGCCATCGGCACGACGCCGGTCGTGCAGGCCGCGAAGAGCCGCTCGATCCCGGGCCTCTACTTCACCAACCTGATTTCGGCCCGTCCGCTGATGGGCGCGGCCGGTGCGGGTTCGGTCGCCGCCACCCTCAACGCCGCCATCGGCAATCGCGCCCGCTTCACCGAGATGAAGGACTTCTTCTCCGGCGTCGGCGAAGGCGCGACCGGCGGCATCTGGCCCACCACCAAGCGGGAGGTCGGCTGATGTTCGTTATCGACCACGACCGCGCCGGCGGCTACTGGGGCGCCGTCTACGTCTTCACGGCGGTGAAAGGTTTGCAGGTCGTCATCGACGGCCCGGTCGGCTGCCAGAACCTGCCGATCACCTCGGTGCTGCATTACACCGACGCGCTGCCGCCGGAAGAGCTGCCCATCGTCGTCACCGGCCTCGGTGAAGCCGAACTCGGCCAGCACGGCACTGAAGCGGCGATGTCTCGCGCGCATAAAACGCTTGATCCCAAACAGCCGAGCGTCGTCGTCACCGGCTCCATCGCCGAGATGATCGGCGGCGGCGTCACGCCCGAAGGCTCGGGCCTGCAACGCTTCCTGCCGCGCACGATCGACGAGGACCAATGGCAGTGCGCCAATCGCGCGCTGCTGTGGCTGTGGAACGAGTACGGCGCCAAGAAGGCGAAAGCCGCCAAAGCCAAGGCCAAATCCGAAGGCGTCAAGCCCAGGATCAACATCATCGGCCCGAGCTACGGCGTCTTCAACATGCCGTCCGATCTTGCCGAAATCATCCGGCTGGTCGAGGGCGTCGGCGCCGAGATCAACCTGGTCTTCCCGCTCGGGACGCATCTCAACGACATTCCCAAACTCGCCCAGGCCGACGTCAACGTCTGCATGTACCGCGAGTTTGGCCGCGCTCTGTGCGAAGCGCTGGAAAAGCCGTATTTGCAAGCCCCCATCGGCATGCACGCGACGACCAAATTTTTGCGCGCGCTTGGCGAGTTGACGGGTCTCGATCCCGAGCCCTTCATCGAGCGCGAGCGCCATACGACGATCAAGCCGATCTGGGATCTGTGGCGCTCGGTGACGCAGGACTTCTTCGCCACGGCGTCGTTCGGCATCGCGGCGAGCGAGACTTACGCGCGCGGCGTGAGGAAATTCCTCGGCGACGAACTCGGCCTGCCCTGCTCGTTCGCGGTGGCGCGCAAGCCCGGCGAAAAGACCGACAACGCCGCGCTGCGCGACTCGCTGAAAGCGCGGCCGCCGCTCGTCGTGTTCGGCAGCTACAACGAGCGCATGTATCTCGCCGACGCGGGTTCGCGCGCCGCATACATCCCGGCGTCGTTCCCCGGAACCGTCATTCGACGGCACACCGGCACGCCCTTCATGGGCTATTCCGGCGCCACCTATCTCGTGCAGGAAGTCTGCAATGCGCTGTTCGACGCATTGTTCCACATCTTGCCGCTCGCGAGCGACATGGATCGCGTCGATGCGACGCCGTCCCGCCTGCATCGCGAACTCGAATGGAGCGCCGAGGCCAAAGCCCGCCTCGACGAACTTGTCGAATCCGCGCCGCTGGTGGCGCGCATTTCCGCCGCGAAGCGCCTTCGCGACGCGGCGGAACGGGAAGCCCGGCGCGCCGGGGAAACGCAGGTCAATTTGTCGCGCCTCGAGCGCGCGAAGGAACTCGCGAACTGACGCCGTAAGGCGTAGGTTCGCACCAGTTGGAGACGATCCATGAAAGTGGCGGTCAACACGGTCACTACAAGAAATGAGTACGATCTCGCCTGGCGTCTGTTTGGCGGATTCCTGCTCGCCGTGCTGGTGACCGCTGGCGGATTGAAGGCGTTCTTCACCTGGCTTTTCACGGACAAGAATTGCGCAGCGCCGAGGAGCCGTTCCTGGCTCGCCGAAGCGCGTTCTCAAGCGTCAATAGCGACGTCGTACGCCCATATGGCGAAGACGATGTTGCGGTCATCCAGACGGGACAACCGTCAGGAACGCCAGTCGAGGCTCTGAAGAGTCTCGACGAATTTTGGGCCGCGTAAGGCGTACGCGGTAACCTGTAAGGAGGTCAAAAATGGCCGAAGACAGATCATCCCTGTCCGGAGTGTCGGATGCGGAGGCCAAGGAATTCCACGCCTTGTTCGTCTCCAGCTTCACGGCTTTTATGGTGATTGCGGTTCTCGCGCACGTTCTCGCCTGGGCGTGGCGTCCGTGGATTCCCGGTCCCAAGGGCTGGGCGCTGCTCGACAGCGTCACCGCCGCTGTTTCGATGATCGGCTAAGAGGAGAAGCTCAACATGTACAAACTTTGGCTGCTCTTCGATCCCCGCCGCACCCTGGTCGCGCTCTCCGCCTTCCTGTTCGTGCTCGGTCTGATCATTCACTTCATCTGCCTCAGCACCGATCGCTTCAACTGGCTCGAAGGCAAGCCGGCTGTGCGCGCGGCGATCGAGACCTCCGTCTCGCTCGGCTGAGCATTCGATCAGCGGGAATCGCCCGCGGCGCGGACGGGCGCATAAGCGTCCGTCCGCACTCTGAAACCTTCACGTCGTTTGGGGAGCGCCGGCCATGGCGATGCTCAACTTTGAAAAAAAATACCGCGTGCGGGGCGGCACGCTCCTAGGCGGAGACCTGTTCGACTTTTGGGTCGGACCCTTCTACGTCGGGTTCTTTGGCGTCACCACGCTGATCTTCACCGTCCTGGGTGTTTCCATGATCGCCTACGGGACGGCGATGGATCACGTCTGGAACCTTTTCCAAATCAACATTGCGCCTCCAGACCTGAAATACGGCCTGGGACTCGCGCCTCTGAAACAAGGCGGAATCTGGCAGATCGTCACCGTCTGCGCGCTCGGCGCCTTTGGCTCCTGGGCTCTCCGCGAGGTGGAAATCTGTCGCAAGCTCGGCATCGGCTATCACGTTCCGATCGCCTTCGGCTTCGCGATCTTCGCTTATACGGTCCTGGTCGTGTTCCGCCCGGTGCTGATGGGCGCTTGGGGTTACGGATTCCCGTATGGCATTCTCAGTCACCTCGATTGGGTGTCCAACACGGGCTATCAGTACCTGCACTTCCATTATAACCCGGCGCATATGCTGGCGATCACCTTCTTCTTCACGAACTGCCTTGCTCTCGCGATGCATGGCGCCGTGATCGTGTCGGCCGCCAATCCGCGTCGCGGAGTGAAAGTGCGTCAGACCGAGTACGAAGACTGGTTCTTCCGCGACGTCGTCGGCTATTCCATCGGCACGCTCGGCATCCACCGCCTCGGCATGTTCCTGGCCGTCTCCGCCGCTTTCTGGAGCGCCATGTGCATCCTGATCAGCGGCCCGTTCTGGACCAAGGGCTGGCCGGAATGGTGGAATTGGTGGCTCAACCTGCCGATTTGGCGCTAACGTCTAGGAGGCGCACGTGGCTTTTTACGAGAACGTCTTCACTCAAGTGCAAGTCCAGCCCAAATCGCCCGAAACGGGCGAGGGCGTGGGCGATGCAAACCTGGCGCGCGAGCGCTTTGGCAAGCCGATCCTGTCCTATTGGGCTGGCTTTATCGGCAACGCCCAGATCGGTCCGATCTATCTCGGTGGCCTCGGCATCGCGTCGGTGCTCTGCGGTTTCATCGCGATCGAAATCATCGGTCTCAACATGCTCGCTTCCGTGCATTGGAGCCCGATCGAGTTCATGCGGCAGCTTCCCTGGCTGGCGCTTGAACCGCCGCTCCCCAAACACGGCATCAAGGCCTTCCCGCCGCTGGCGGAAGGCGGCTGGTGGCTGATGGCGGGCTTCTTCCTGACCATGTCCATGCTGCTCTGGACGGCGCGCGTCTATCGCCGCGCGGTTCAACTGGGCTTGAGCACGCACATGGCCTGGGCGTTCCTGTCGGCGATCTGGCTGTTCCTGTGCATGGGCTTCTTCCAGCCCCTGATGCTGGGTCGGTTCAGCGAGGGCGTGCCGTTCGGCATCTTCCCGCACCTGGACTGGACGGCAGCCTTCTCCCTGCGCTACGGCAACCTGTACTACAACCCCTTCCACATGCTCTCGATTGCGTTCCTGTACGGCGCGGCTCTGCTGTTCGCCATGCACGGCGCGACGATCCTGTCGGTCGGGCGGTACGGCGGCGAGCGTGAGGTGGAGCAGATCGTCTATCGCGGCACCGCGGCTGAACGCGCGGCTTTGTTCTGGCGCTGGACCATGGGCTACAACGCCTCCATGGAATCCATCCATCGCTGGGGCTGGTGGTGCGCGGTTCTCTGCCCGCTGACAGGCGGCATCGGCATCCTGCTCTCCGGCACGGTGGTCGACAACTGGTACCTCTGGGCTGTGCAGCACAACATCGCCCCCTCGTACCCGCATGTCTTCCCCGCGACAGTTGATCCGGCAGCGACGGGAGTCCCGCAATGAAAACCACTGCTCTGCTCCTCGGTGGCGTCGCCACCGCGCTGATCGGCACAGCGCTGATCTTCACTCCGGGATGGAATCTTCACAGGGTCCATACCGTTCAGACCGGCTTCCGTGGCCTGTCCGTGGGTGAAATGTCGACTGTCAAGACGGACGCCCTTCGCAAGGCGGCCAACGCCCTGCCGGACGCCATCGATCCGGCGGAAGCCGGCGGCAAGAAGGCGACCGAGGTTTACAAGAACGTCCAAGTTCTGACGGACCTCAGCGCCGCGCAACTCGATCGCGTCATGCTCGGCTTCGCGGCCTGGGTGGGTGGCGAGAACGGCTGCAACACCTGCCACAACCCCGACAATCTCGCGGACGACACTCCCTATCAAAAGAGAGTCGCCCGGACGATGATCAAGATGACCCGGCACATCAACAAGGATTGGCAGCCTCACGTCCTGCAGACGGGCGTGACCTGCTACACTTGTCACCGTGGTCAGCCGGTGCCTAACGGCGTCTGGTTCAACGAAGCTCCGATGACCAAGGGCGCCGCCACCAACAACCGTGGCATGGGTCATCCCGCCGCCGCGGCGAATGGTTACACCGCCATGCAGACGGTGCCGTTCAGTGGCATTCTCGACGGCAAGGATCCGGTCCGCTTCCAGCAGACGAAAGCTCTGGTGGAAGGCCCCGGCCCCTCGATCCAGACGACCGAGAAGTCCTACTCGTTGATGATGGCGATCTCCTACGGGCTCGGCGTCAACTGCACCTACTGCCACAGCTCGCGTGCGTTCTATAGCTGGTCGGAAGGCAACCCGCTGCGCGTCAACGCGTGGCAGGGCATCAACCTGGTCAGGGACCTGAACGCGAACTTCATGGCGCCCTTGCAAGCCGAATGGCCCAAGGAACGCCTGGGACCGACGGGCGATGGACCGAAGCTCTACTGCATGACCTGTCACCAGGGCGCGCCCAAGCCGTTGCTTGGCGCCCAGCTGGCGAAGGACTGGACGGAGCTCGGCGGCGTCGCCGCCAAGTAAGCGAAATCAAGGCGCGGCGGTTGCACAAACCGCCGCGCTCATTTTATATGGCATGCCGCAGGGCGCTCGGGGGACGCCTCCGTTTTGGAATTGTCTCATCTTGATCACAAGCGCGCCGAGGATGTCCAAGTGCTCTTAAACGGAAATGGTTCGACCGAGATCGAGCCTGCTGCCGCTCTCCGCAATGACCGTCCCGCCGCAGCTCCCGCCCAAGCCCCCGCGACTTCGCCAACAGGCGTATCCGAGGCGGCTGGCCGCATTCCCGCCTATCTGACCAAGCATTACTGGTGGGCCTATGTTCACCCGAAGGCCGTCTGGTTCTTCGAGCGGCAATGGCTGATCGACGCCATTCTCTGGGGCAATTATCACCAACTGCGCGACGCCGCCCTCGACAAGCTCGGCCCAACCCTGCCCGGCTCCACGCTGCAAGTCGCGAGCGCCTATGGCGATTTCACGCCCGCGCTCGCCGAGCGCGCCGCCGCGGGCCAGGGTGAGGTCGATGTGATCGACGTCCTGCCGATCCAGCTCGAAAACCTGAAACAGAAGCTGTCAGCGGATGCGCCGGTGCGCCTTGCGACGATGGATTCGGCCGCGCTGAATTTTTCCGACGCGCGCTTCGACCGCGCCGTCCTGTTCTTTCTCCTCCACGAAATGCCGGAGGAGTGGCGGCGTCGCACGCTGGCCGAGACGCTGCGCGTGGTGCGCCCCGGCGGCCGCGTCGTCATCGTCGAATACGCCCGTCCCGCGCGCTGGAACCCGATGCGCTACCTGTTCGCGCCCATCCTCTCCGTTCTCGAGCCCTTCGCCCTGGAGGTGTGGATGCATGACCTCCGCGAGTTCATGCCGGCCGGCGCGAAAATCGCCAATTTCGAGCGGCGCACCTTTTTCGGCGGTCTCTACCAGCTCGTCAGTTTTGAAAGGCAGTAGCCCCCCGAAGCAGCGTTGCTCCGCTTGACACAACGAGAACGTTTGGCGAACATGTCGCCATGCCTCTCCATTTCAGTCAAAAGCTCGCCATTCTCGCCGACGCCGCCAAATATGACGCATCCTGCGCCTCCAGCGGCGGCCAAAAGCGCGATTCTCTTCGAACGGGCAAGGGGGTCGGCTCGGTTACCGGCGCCGGCATTTGCCATTCCTTCACGCCCGACGGCCGCTGCGTCTCTCTGCTGAAAATCCTGCTGACCAATTATTGCATGTACGATTGCGCGTTCTGCGTGAACCGGGTCTCCTCAAATGTTCCGCGCACCCGGTTCACACCCGCCGAGGCCGCGCAACTCACCGTGGATTTCTATCGGCGCAATTACATCGAGGGCCTGTTCCTGTCGTCGGGGATCATTCGCTCACCCGACGCCACGATGGAGCAATTGATCGAAACCGCGCGCCTGCTGCGCGAGGAACACGCGTTTCACGGCTATATCCATCTCAAGACCATCGCCGACGCGGACCCGGCGCTGATCTCGCGGGCGGGCGAACTGGCCGACCGCCTCTCGGTCAACATCGAGCTCCCCCAGGAGGCGAGCCTCAAGACACTGGCGCCGGAAAAGCGCATGTCCACCATCCGCCGAAGCATGGCGACCATTCGCGGCGAGATCGACGGTCATGCGCAGGACAAGTCAGCGCGAAAAAAACGCTTCGCCACCGGCCAGTCCACGCAGATGATCGTCGGCGCCGATTCCGCCGACGATACCGCGATCCTGCGGACCAGCGCCGCGTTGTACGGCGGCTATAGCCTGCGCCGGGTCTACTATTCCGCTTTTTCCCCGATCCCGGACGCCTCCGCCGCCCTGCCCCTGCGCGCCCCGCCGCTTCAACGCGAGCACCGGCTCTATCAAGCCGACTGGCTCCTGCGAAATTACGGGTTTGACGTCGAGGAACTGGCGCAGGCGACAGACGGCGGCATGCTCGACCTCGATCTCGATCCGAAAACAAGTTGGGCCTTGAAGAACCGCGCGCTGTTCCCGGTCGACATCAATCGCGCCCCGCGCGAAATGCTTTTGCGCGTGCCCGGCCTCGGCGTGCGAGTCGCCGATCGCGTGATCGCGGCGCGCCGCCATGGCGCCCTGCGCCTCGACGACGTCTCGCGCCTCGCCAGCAGTCTTCGAAGAATCTTGCCCTTCATCACCGCGCCCGACTGGTCGCCGGGCGCCACGCTCGACTCCGAGCGGCTGAAGCAAAAACTGCGGCCGGCGCCGCGCCAACTGGACCTGTTCCCGTGCGCATGATCGCGCTGGAGCGCCCCGACGACCCCGAGGCCTTTTTCGAACACGCCGCCGCCCTGCTCGCCGAAGGGATTGCGCCGGAACATGTGTCTTGGAGCGGCGGCGAGTCCGCCGATCTGTTCGCCGCCGCCACGCGGGCGCCGCGCGCAAAATGGCGGGGCGAAAAATTGTTTGCCGCCGCCCTCCTGCATCGCGCGGAAAATCGCTTTTCGCTGGTCTATCGCGCGCTGTGGCGCGCGGCGCGTGCAAAAGGCTGGCTCGGCAATCCCGCCGACCCCGATCTCTGCGCATTGCGAAAACTGGAAGGCGAGGTGCGGCGCGACAGTCACAAGATGCGCGCGCTGGTGCGCTTTCGCGAGATCCGCGATGCCGAGGGCGAGCGCTTCATCGCATGGTACGAGCCCAGTCATTTCACCTTGCGCGCCAACGCGGATTTTTTCGCACACCGCTTCGCCAACATGCGCTGGTCGATCGTCACGCCCGATCTTTCGGCGCACTATGACGGCGAGGTGCGTTTCGCGCCGGGCGGTTCGCGCCGCGACGTCCCAGCGGAAGACGCCCGCGACGAGGACTGGCGCACCTATTATGCGGCGATCTTCAACCCGGCGCGGCTCAATCTTGCCGCGATGCAATCCCACCTGCCGAAAAAATTCTGGCGCAATCTGCCGGAAGCGCGGGTCATCCCAACCCTCGCCCGCGCCGCCCAAAACCGAGCCGAGGCGATGATCGCGGCGCCGCCGACCGCGCCGCGTTTTTCGCGCGCGTCCGCGCCGCAAACCGAAGCCGCCGCAACCGACCTCGCCGACTTGCGCGCGCAACTCGCGTGCTGCGAAAAATGCCCATTGCACCGCGAGGCGACGCAGGTTGTTTGCGGCGCCGGGCCGCTCAACGCCCAACTTATGATCGTGGCGGAGCAACCCGGCGACCACGAAGATTTGGCCGGCTCCCCGCTGATCGGCCCGGCCGGCAAGATTTTCGACGAAGCCCTGCGCCGCACCGGCTGCGACCGTGAGAAGATCTACGTCACCAATGCGGTCAAGCATTTCAAGTTCACGCTCAAAGGCAAGCGCCGCATCCACGCCAAGCCCGGCGCCGGCGAAATCGACGCCTGTTCCTCTTGGCTGCATCGTGAAATTGAAATCGTGCGCCCAAAGGTGATCGTCGCCATGGGCGCCACGGCCCTGCGCGGCCTGACCGGCCAAATTCTTGCCGTGCGCGAAAGCCGAGGCAAGATGTTCGACCTGGCGGAAGACCGCCGCCTGCTGACGACCACCCACCCCGCCTATCTGCTGCGCCTCCAGGACGAGCAGGAAAAACGTCTGGCCTGGCGCGCCTTCCTGAGCGATCTCGCGCAGGCGCACGCTATGGCGCAGGCGTAAAACTACTGCGCGGCCTCCAACCCGCCGCCGCGCGAAAACTCCATACGGTCGATCCTCTCGCCGCCGCGCGCGATTTTTTCCGTCGAGGTGAGGATAGCCGAAACATCCTCCTGCGCCTGACGAAAATGGCCGTCGAGTTTTTCCACCCGCGCCCGCAGCCGCAAAACATCCTCGACCAGACGCCGGGTCTCCGCCTGGATCACATGAGCCTGGTCGCGCACCAGCGCGTCGCGCACCAGCGATTGCAGCACCTGCACCGCCATCAGCAGCAGCGAGGGCGACACAATCAGCACCCGCGCCCGATGCGCCCGCTGGATCACATCGTCGAAATGCTCGTGCAATTCGGCGAACAGGCTTTCCGAGGGCACGAACAGCAGCGCCACGTCCTGGGTCTCGCCGGGCAGCAGGTAGCGATCCGAAATGTCTTTGATGTGCTTCAACATGTCGCCGCGCGCCCGCGCCTGCGCGATTCTCCGGCTCGGCGGGTCGCGCGCCTCCTTCAGCGCGTTGAACGCCTCCAGCGGGAATTTGGCGTCCACCGCCAAAATTTTATCGTCGCCCGGCAGTTTCAGGGCGCAATCGGGCCGCACGCCGGTCGAGAGCGTATATTGAAACGCATAGGCGTTCGGCGGCAGCGCGTCGCGGATGATCGACTCCATCCGCCCCTGTCCAAAGGCGCCGCGCAACTGCTTGTTGGCGAGCACATCGCGAAACCCGGCGATTTCCTCGGTGAGATGGCTCATGCGCGCCTGCGCCGCATCGATCACCGCAAGACGCTCGTTGAGCGCGCTCAAATTGCCCAAGGTGGCCCGCGCCGAAACCTCCAGCCTTTCGTTGACGCGGTGGGCGGAGCGATCGAGCTTTTCGCTGACCACGCGAGCGAAATCCATCTGCCGGCCGCCCAGAATTTCCGCCAGCGTCTGCATGCGCCCGGCCATTTCCGCGTGGGAATGGGCCAAAGCGTCCATCTGCGCGTCGAGGTCGCGCCGCCCGCCGCGCGCGATCAGCGCCAAAACGAACAGCACCAGCAACACCCCGCCGGCCGCCGCCAGCTCCACGGGCGTGACCGGAGTGGACATGATCATGAACAGAGGCGCATCGCCCATCGACGTCATCGCAACAAAACACCGAACAAAATAAGAACACAAAAGCCAACGCATGTAAACGCATTTGACGGCTTGCCCGGCCTCTCTTATCTGAGAAGCAAGCTCGAAAGGTTGAACATGGCGCTCCGTCCCATTCTCTGTCTGCCCGACCCCCGCCTGCGCGCGACCAGCGAAAACGTCGGCGTCGTCGACGACGAGGTGCGCGCGCTGATGGACGACATGCTGGACACCATGTATGCGGCGCCCGGCATCGGCCTCGCCGCCATCCAGATCGGCGTGCCCAAGCGCGTGCTGGTGATCGACCTCGCCAAGAAGGGCGAGTTGCCGACGCCGCTGTTCGTCGCCGATCCCGAAATCATCGAAAAATCCGACGAGCTTTCCACCTACGAGGAAGGCTGCCTGTCGCTCCCCGAATATTACGAGGACGTGCAGCGCCCGGCGCGCGTAAAGGTGCGCTACCTCGACCGCAACAACGAGCGCCAGGAAATCGAAGCGACCGGCCTGCTCGCCACCTGCCTGCAACACGAGATGGACCATCTCGACGGCAAGCTGTTCATCGACCACCTGTCGCGGCTCAAGCGCGACCGCGCCGAGAAGAAATTCGCGAAAGCCGCCCGGCTCGCCGAGCCGCTCGCGCCGCGCGGCCCGGAAATCCGCGAAAAGGTTTAACGCGCAGATGCGTGTTGTATTCATGGGCACGCCGGAGTTTTCTCTGGCGCCGCTGACGGAGATTTTTTCGCGGGGCCATGAGATCGCCGCCGTTTACACCCGCGCGCCAAAGCCCGCGGGACGGCGCGGGCTGGAGCTGACTCCCTCCCCTGTCCATGCGGCGGCCGAAAAACTCGGCATCGAAGTCCGCACGCCAAAAAATTTCCGCGAGCCCGAAACGGTGGAGGCCTTCCGCGCCCTCAACGCCGATGTCGCGGTGGTGGTGGCCTATGGGCTCATCCTGCCCAAATCCGTGCTGGAGGCCCCAAAACAAGGCTGCCTCAATCTGCACGCGTCCCTGCTGCCGCGCTGGCGCGGCGCCGCGCCGATCCAGCGCGCGATCATGGCGGGCGATTCCGAAACCGGCGTCGAGGTCATGCAGATGGAAGAAGGTTTGGATACCGGCCCCATCGGCATGACGGCAAAACTGGCGATCACCGAAAACATGACCGCTGGCGAAGCCCATGACCAGCTTTCAGCCCTCGCGGGCGAGCTGATCGGCCGAGCGCTGGCGTCGCTTGAAGCGGGAACGCTGACCTTCACGCCCCAGGCGGAGGAAGGCGTGCTTTACGCCAAAAAGATCGACAAGGCGGAGGCGCGGGTCGATTTTACCCCGCCAGCCGCCGAGCTTCACAACCTTGTTCGGGGCCTTTCCCCTTTCCCCGGCGCCTATTTCGAGGCCGATTTCGGCAAGGGTCTGGAACGCGTCAAAATCTTGAGGACCACGCTGACAAAAGGGTCGGGCGCGCCGGGCGAAATCTTGGATGCCGCGCCCACCGTGGCCTGTGGGTCGGGCGCGCTCAAACTGGTCGAGGTCCAGCGCGCCGGTCGCGGCGTGGTCAGCGGCGAGGAATTTGCGCGGGGCGCAAAACTCGCGCCGGGCGCGCGAAAATTCCTCGCCTGACATGCCGCGCTACAAGCTCACAATCGAATATGACGGGACCGATTACGTGGGCTGGCAGCGGCAAACCAATGGCCTGTCAGTGCAGGAAGTCATCGAAACCGGCCTGAAAAAGATCGATCCCGGCCCCAGCGGCCTGCGCGGTGCCGGCCGCACCGACGCCGGCGTCCACGCCAGCGCCCAAGTCGGCCATGTCGATCTGGTCAAGGATTGGCGCGGCGACAAGCTGCGCGAGGCGCTCAACGCGCAGATGCGGCCGGAAAGAGTCGCCATCCTGCTCGCCGAACAGGTTTCGAACGATTTTGACGCGCGCTTTTCTGCGACCAAGCGGCATTACCTCTACCGCATCGTCAACCGCCGCGCGCCGCTCACCTACGATTTCGGCCGGGCCTGGCTGGTCAAGCGCAAGCTCGACGCCGACGCCATGCACCACGCCGCGCAGGTTTTGGTCGGCCAGCACGATTTCTCCACCTTTCGCGACGCCGAATGCCAGGCGGAAAACCCGGTGCGCACGCTGGACAAACTGCACGTGTCGCGCGTGGGCGACGAAATCCACGTCTACGCCTCGGCCCGCGCCTTCCTGCATCGACAGGTGCGCTCCATGGTCGGCTCGCTGGAGCATGTCGGCTCCGGCAAATGGAGCGCCCGCGACCTCCAGAACGCGCTGAAAAGCTGTGATCGCGCGCGTTGCGGGCAAGTGGCGCCGGCGGCGGGGCTTTATCTCATCGGCGTGGATTATTGACGCTCGGGCTCAGCTCTGATCTGCTGGCCGGCATGCGCGCCTTCATCATGTTCGTTCTTTTCATGGCTGCGGCTCCGGCGGCCTTGGGCGGCCCGCTCTATTGGTGGGTCGTGCTCGGCTCGTTCAACGCCGAAACGGATGGACCGCTCGCCGCCGACGCGCTGCGGCGCCGGGCGAGTCGCTGCGACGCCAGCGTCGGAACGGAATATTCCTCGAAAATGCGCGGCTTCCGCCCGGGCTTGGTCGTCACGTTGACGGGGCCGTTCCCGAACCGCGCCGCCGCCGAAAGAGCGCTGGATCGCGTCAAACCCTGCGCGCCCGACGCCTATCTCAAACAGGCGGAAGAGGGCGGCGAATAGGGTTGATCCTCGCGCGCGGCTTGCGCATCCTGCACGCCGCCAGCGGGAGATTCGGGCATGCGGGAAATCGTCTTCGACACGGAAACCACGGGTTTGAACCCGGAAACCGGCGACCGCGTCATCGAAATCGCCGCCGTCGAACTGGACGATTTCAAGCTCACTGAGCGCCAGTTCCACGTCTACATCAATCCCGAGCGTGAAATCCCCGCCGGCGCCATCGACGTGCACGGCATCACCAACGCATTCATCGCGGACAAGCCCAAATTCGCCGAAGTGGTCGATGAGTTCCTCGCCTTCATCGGCGACGCGCCGCTGGTCGCCCACAACGCCGAATTCGACTTCCGCTTCCTCAACGCCGAGTTGAAGCGCCTCGGAAAACCGCCGCTCAATCCCGCGCGCATGGTCGACACGCTGGCGATCGCCCGCAGCCGCCATCCCGGCGCCGCCGCGTCGCTCGACGCTTTGTGCAAACGCTACGGGATCGACCTCAGTCGCCGCACCAAGCACGGCGCGCTGATCGACTCGGAGATTTTGGCCGAGCTTTATGTCGAGCTGAAGGGCGGCAAGCAAAGCTCGCTCAGCCTGCAAGTGGTCAGCGCCGTGCGGCGACGGGCGGCGCGCGCCGCGCCGACCTCGGTGCGCAAGGAGGAAATCCGGCTGGTCACGGAAGCCGATCTCGAGCGCCACCAGGCCTATTTCGAAAAGGCCTGGAAAGAAGGTTTTTGGGCGAAACATGCGGAGGCGCTCCCTTCTCCCCTTGCGGGAGAAGGTGGCCCCGAAGGGGCCGGATGAGGGGTTCATCCCTCTGTTTCAAACGAATACCGGCCGCGGGCGCCCTACTCCACTTTCTCTCCCGGATACACGCCCCACAAATCGTTCTGCTGAATATAGCCGTCGAACCCCGGTCCGAGCACCCGGCACCAGCCTTCGTCGCATTTCTTCACATTGGCGACGACGCCGGGCGAGAGTTTCGCCGTGATCGCGGCCTCCTTGTCCGGTTTCGCCCGCAGCGGCAGCGGCGGCGCGTCCTTCTTCCACGGCTGCACCAGGGCCGTGCGCTTGCCCGACAGCAGCGAGTGCAGCACCCAGCCATCCGACCCCTCGGAATCGCGGATGCGGCGCCATGTCGCAAATTCGGCGATGATCTCCACCGGCAGGCCCGCCCGCTGATAAATCCATTTTGTCGCGTGGTCCTTGGACGGGCCTTCGCGCAGGTTGACCGCGCTAGACTTGAGGCTGACATAGCGCGGCAGCGGCAGGCCGGTGACCGAACCCTTGGCCTGCTGCGCCTGGGCCGGGCCGCCGAGAACCAGGGCGACGAGGGCGATTGCGGTGATCCGGGGCGGCATGACGGTCTGGCTCTCGACTTTAGGCGGCGGCCCCATTGCCTTGCCTTTGCCAAGGCATCTGCTAGGAAGCAAGGACAGGGGCGCTGGGATTGATGCGTATCAAACTGTTGTCGCTCCACCAGCGTTAAGGATCGGTTTAGTCAAGCTCGCGGAGCAGGCGGCCGGCAGGGGAAGACCATGGGCAACAAGAAACCGCTCGTCATCGTGACCCGCAAATTGCCTGGCGCGGTGGAAGATCGGATGCGCGAACTTTTTGACGCGCGTTTCAACGAGACCGACCGCCCCATGACCCCGGCCGAGCTCACCGAAGCCATGGCGATCGCCGACGTGCTGGTGCCCACCATCACCGATCGAATCGACGCGCATCTGATCGCCAAGGCCGGCGACAATCTCAAGCTGATCGCCAATTTCGGCAATGGCGTCGACCATGTCGACGTGACCTCCGCGCTTCGTCGCGGCATCACCGTCACCAACACGCCCGGCGTGCTGACCGAAGACACCGCCGACATGGCCATGGGCCTGATCATCGCGGTGTCGCGCCGTCTCGTCGAAGGCGCCGTGTCGCTGTCCGGCGGCCATTGGGCCGGCTGGTCGCCGACCTGGATGCTCGGCCACCGCCTGACCGGCAAGAGGCTCGGCATTATCGGCATGGGCCGCATCGGCCAGGCGCTCGCCCGCCGCGCCAAGGCGTTCGGCCTGTCCGTCGCCTATCACAACCGTCGCCGCGTCGCCGAGGCCATCGAGCAGGAGCTGGGCGCGACCTATTACGATTCGCTCGACATGATGCTGTCGCGGGTCGACATCGTCTCGGTCAATTGCCCGCACACGCCGGCGACCTATCATCTGCTGTCGCCGCGCCGCCTGAAGCATCTGCGGCCCAACGCCGTGATCGTCAACACCTCGCGCGGCGACGTCATCGACGAGAATGCGCTGGTGCGCATGCTCGAAGCCGGAGAACTGGCGGGCGCGGGCCTGGACGTGTTCTCCCACGAGCCCGCCGTCTCGCCGAAACTGCTGAAGCTGGCCAAGGAGGGCAAGGTGACCCTGCTGCCGCACATGGGCTCCTGCACCATCGAGGGCCGCATCGACATGGGCGAGAAGGTCATCATCAACATCAAGACTTTCGCGGACGGCCACCGTCCGCCGGACCGCGTTCTGCCCTCCATGCTCTGACCGGAAAGGCCCTGACGCAAGCTGCGCCGGGGCCTTGAAACTTTGCGGACGAGAACCATATCCGGGGTGCGGCGAAAGCCGGGGGGCGCTTCGGGCCCTCAACGTCCACGAGGCGCCTGAAAGGGCTTCGCAATGTCGCGTCCGACCTTGATGAACTCGCCATTCCTGCTGGGCTTCGATGAAATCGAGAAGGCTCTGGAGCGCGTGACTCGATCGGCGTCCGATGGCTATCCGCCCTACAACATCGAGCGCATCCAAAGCGACGCCTCAGGGCCCGACCGGCTGCGCATCACGCTCGCCGTCGCCGGCTTCAGCCGGGATCAATTGTCCATCACGCTGGAAGAGGGACAATTGGTGATCAGGGGCCGCCAGCAGGACGACCGGGAGCGGCAGTTCCTGCATCGCGGCATCGCCGCGCGGCAGTTCCAGCGCAGTTTTTTGCTGGCCGAGGGCATGCAGGTGCTGGGCGCCGACCTCGCCGACGGTCTTTTGTCCGTCGATCTGGTTCGCCCCGAACCGGAGCGAATCATTAAGACAATTGAGATCACATAGCGGAGCTGAACTTCAGTCCGCCAAACGGGCGCGTCTCCCCGAGAGCGCTGAAAGGGTGAAGATCATGACCATACGTCAAGTCGAACACGGGCCCGAAGGACTGACCGCGGACCAGCTGGCTCATCTGGGCGAAGGCGCCATCGCCTATGTCCGCCCGATCAAGTCTGAGGAAGCGCAAATCCTGTTCCCGGAAATACGCGGGTTGAAGCCGGGCCAACAGCTCTACGCCGTACTCGGCGCGAGCGGCGCGCCGATCCTGCTCGCCGACAGCCGCGACGCGGCGCTGGCCAACGCCTGGGAAAACAAGCTGGCGACCGTCAGCGTGCACTGAGACAACCCCGACCGGCTCCCTCGCCCCGGCTTGTGGCGCAGCTGTCCGGGAAAACCGCTGGCTCCACAGCGACGCGCGTTTCCGATGAGTCACCCAACCTCATGTCGTCATGGCCGGGCGTCGTCCCGGCCATCCACGCGGCGCCGCAACGCGAGATGTCGAGAACGATCTCTCGCGGCCCGACGTGGATGCCCGGCACCAGGCCGGGCATGACGGTCCTGGGGTTGAAAGGTTTCTGAAAGCACCCGAACCCTCTTGCTCAAATCGTGACCTGCGCGCCCAACTCCACCACGCGATCGCTGGGGATTGAGAAAAAGTCGGTCGCATTGGCCGATTGCTTCGACAGGGTGACAAAAAGCTTGTCCTGCCACTGAGGCATGCCCGACGCCGGCGACGTCTTGAGCGTGCGTTTCCCCAGGAAGAACGACGTCGTCATGATGTCGAACTTGTAGCCGGCCTTGCGCATCAGGGCCATGGCGGCTGGCACGCGCGGGCTCTCCATGAAGCCGAAATGCAGGGTGACGCGCAAGAAATCTTCCGACAGTTTTTCGATCTCGAACCGGTTGGCCTCGGCGACGCGCGGGATGGACTCGGTGACGATGTTCATGATCACCACGCGCTCGTGCACGACCTTGTTGTGCTTGAGGTTGTGCATCAGCGCCGAGGGCGCGACATTGGGATCGCCGGTGAGAAACACCGCCGTGCCCGAGACACGATGCGGCTTGGATTTCTCCAGCATGCGGATCAGGTCGGTCGTCGGGATGGAATCGCGCTGGGTCTTCTTGTGCAGCAGGTCGGTGCCGCGCACCCAGGTCCACATGATCACCATCGCGAACGCGCCCATGGTCAGCGGCACCCAGGCGCCTTCCAGCAGTTTGATCAGATTGGCGATCAGGAAGGACATGTCGACCGTGAGGAAGAAGCCGATCACCGGAATGGTCAGCCACAGCGGCCAGCGCCACATCTTCCACACCACGAAGAAGGCCAGGCAGGTGTCCACCACCATGGTTCCGGTCACGGCTATGCCATAGGCGTTGGCGAGATTGTCCGATGAGCGGAACAGGAACACCAGCAGCAGCACGCCGATCAGCAGCGTCTTGTTGACGCGCGGGACATAGATTTGCCCCTCGGTGCTGGCGGAGGTGTGCTGAATCTCCAGGCGCGGCAGCAGCCCGAGCTGGATCGCCTGCCGCGCCAGGGAAAACGCGCCGGTGATCACCGCCTGCGAGGCGATGATGGTCGCGCTGGTGGCGAGCACCACAAAGGGAATCAGCGCCCATTCCGGCGCCATCAGGTAGAACGGATCTTTCACCGCCTCCGGGTCCTTCAGCACCAGCGCGCCCTGACCCAGATAATTGCAAATCAGCGACGGCAGCACGAAGCACAGCCAGGCGACCTGGATCGGCTTGCGGCCGAAATGGCCCATGTCGCCATAAAGGGCTTCCGCGCCGGTCACGGCGAGAAACACAAGACCGAGCGTGACAAAACCGGTCGCGCCGTGGCCAAACAAAAAGCTCAGGCCATAGCGCGGGTCGAAGGCGTTGAGGATGCGCGGGGCGTCGGAGATGTGCGAAAGGCCCAAGAAGGCGAGCAGGCCGAAAAACACCACCATGATCGGCCCGAAGAACGACGCGACCCGCGCCGTTCCGCTGCTCTGCACGACGAACAGCCCCACCAGGATCACCACCGCAATGGGCAGGACGAAGGGATCGAACGCCGGCGACGCGGTCTTCAGACCTTCCACCGCCGAGAGCACCGAAATCGCCGGCGTAATCACCGCATCGCCTGCGAACAGGGCCGCGCCGGTGACGCCGAGCAGGAAAATGATTTTCGAACCGCGCCCCAGCGATTTGCGCGCCAGCGCCATCAGCGACAGGGTGCCGCCTTCGCCCTTGTTGTCCGCCCGCATCAGGAAGGACACATATTTGAGGGTGACGACGATGAACAAGGCCCAGATCAGCAGCGAGACGATGCCGATCACTTCGGATTCGACGACGCCGTCGGACTTCATATGCGCCAGCGCGGTTTTCAGCGCGTAGAGCGGGCTGGTGCCGATATCGCCATAGACGACGCCCATCGACCCCAGCATCATCATCCAGAACCCCTGGTGTTCCTGGTGTTCCGGAGAGGCGGACGATGGTGCGTTGGGTTGGGGAGCGGGAGCGGAAGGCTGTACGGCGTCTTGCGACATGAACGCATCCTGGCTTGGCCTGAAACTGGCCGACCGAAGCGGTCTATAAACCTTTCCGCAAGGCGAGAGAAGAGCAAGGTTATACGCCGAAAGGTTGAGAATGGCGCCAATTGCTGGCAAGAGGCGGCCATGGCCGCTCCGACCCCTCTGCCCATCGACGAAGCCCTGCCGCGCCTGCGCGAAAATCTCGCGGCGCACAATGGATGCGTGCTGGTCGCGCCCCCCGGCGCGGGCAAGACCACGCGCGTTCCCTTGGCTTTGATGCAAGAACGCTGGCGGCAAGACGGCAAGATCATCGTCCTGGAGCCGCGCCGGCTCGCCGCCCGCGCCGCCGCCGAGCGCATGGCGGACACCCTTGGCGAAAAGCTCGGAGAAACCGTCGGCCTGCGCGTGCGCCTGCAGACGCTTGCCGGGCCGCGCACGCGAATCGAAGTGGTGACGGAGGGCGTGTTCGCCCGGATGATCCTCGACGATCCCGCGTTGGAGGGGGTCGCCGCCGTCCTGTTCGACGAATTCCACGAGCGCTCGCTCGACGCCGATCTCGGCCTCGCCCTGGCGCTCGACGCCCAGGCGGCGCTGCGGCCCGACCTGCGCCTGCTCGTCATGTCGGCGACGCTCGACGGCGCGCGCGTCGCCGCGCTGCTCGACGGCGCGCCCGTGGTCGAATCGCAAGGACGCGCCTTCCCGGTCGAAACGGTTTATCTCGGCCGCGACCCGCGCGAGCGGATCGAAGAGGCGGCGGCAAGGGCCATTTCGCGGGCGCTGGCGGAACAGCCGGGCTCGATCCTCGCCTTCCTGCCGGGCCAGGGCGAGATCGCCCGCACCGAATCGCTGCTCAGAGAAAAGCTGCGCGACGAAAAAATCGATCTCTGCCCGCTCTACGGCGCCATGGAGCGCGCCGCGCAGGACCGAGCGATTCGTCCGGCCGCGACCGGCCGGCGCAAAGTGGTGCTGGCGACCTCCATCGCCGAAACCTCGATCACCATCGACGGCGTGCGCGTGGTGGTCGATTGCGGTTTTTCGCGCGCGCCGCGCTTTGAACCCGATCTTGGCCTTGTCCGGCTCGAGACGATCAAGACGTCGCGCGCCGCCGCCGACCAGCGTCGCGGCCGCGCCGGCCGCACCCAGCCCGGCGTCTGCTACCGGCTCTGGGAGGAGGCGGCGACGGGCGCCCTGCCCGCCTATGCCCAGCCCGAAATTCTGGCGGCCGATCTCGCCGGCCTGCTGCTCGATCTCGCCGCCTGGGGCGCCCGCGACCCCAACGAACTCCGCTGGCTCGATCCGCCGCCGGCCGCCGCCACGGCCGAGGCCCGCGCGCTGCTCCAAGACCTTGGCGCGCTGGAAAACGGCGCGATCACCGATCGCGGCAAGGCCATGCGGAAACTGCCGCTGCCGCCGCGCCTCGCCCGCATGGTTTTGCGGGCGCAAATTTTTGGATGTGGCGAACAAGCCTGCGAACTCGCGGTCTTGCTCACCGAGCGCGGGCTGGGCGGCGACGCCGTCGACCTTTTCGAACGCCTCGACCGCTGGTCACGCGATTCCGGGCAGCGCGCCAAGGACGCCCGCCGCCTCGCCCAGGGCTGGAAACACAGCTTGCGCGACGCCGCCAAAACCCTCGGCGAGAAACCGGAGCCGCGCGACCTCTCGCCCGGCGCCCTCATCGCCCTGGCCTTCCCGGACCGCGTCGCCCGCGCGCGCGGAAAAACCGGCGATTTCCTCATGGCCAACGGCCGCGCCGCCAGCCTGGAGCCGCATCTGGCCATTGCTCGCGCGAAATATCTGGCGGTGGCCGAGGTGACGGGGCGCGCCGGCGCCAGCCGCATTTTGGCCGCCGCCGCGCTCGACGAGGCCGAATTCGAAACCCTGTTTTCCCCCCACATCGAGATCCGTGAGGAAACCCGGTTCGACGCCGCCAGCGGGGCCCTCCGCCGTCGCGAAATCCGGCGTTACGCCGCCCTGACCCTGGCTGAAAAGACACTGCCGCTCGCAGGATCGCCCGAGGAGGCGGCGATTTTGGCCCGCGCCGCCGCCGAGCGCGGCGTCGACCGGCTGAACTGGAGCAAGGGACAAGCGCAATTGCGCGAGCGCGTCGCATTCTTGCGCGAGGCCTTTGCCGCCGAAGCCGCAAATCCCTGGCCGGACCTGAGCGCGGCGGGACTGGCGCAAGCCGAAAACTGGCTCGCGCCTTATATCGAAGGCTGCGCGAAGCTCGGCGACATCGGCCCGGAACACCTCGACGCCGCGTTGTCGGCCCTGATCCCCTGGGACCTCCAGCGCCGGCTCGACGCGGAGGCGCCCACGCATTTTCAGACCCCGGCCGGCTCATGCATCGCGCTCGACTATTCCAGCGCCGAGGGGCCGGCGATCGCCGCGCGCGTGCAAGAGTTTTACGGGCTCGCCGAGCACCCGAAAATCGCGGGCGGAAAGATTCCGCTGACCCTGCACCTGCTGTCGCCGGCGCACCGGCCGATCCAGATCACCCGCGACCTCCCCGGTTTCTGGCGCGGCTCCTGGGCTTCGGTGAAGGCCGAGATGAAGGGGCGCTACCCCCGTCACCTCTGGCCTGACGATCCCGCCGCAGCCGCGCCCACGACCCGCGCGAAACCGCGCGGGACATAGGCTCATACGATTTCCGAACGATCAGTTCGGAAATCGTATTCCGCTCGCGCGGAAATCCGCCCTTCGCTTGGAGGATTTCCGCGCGATTTCGTTTTCGCGGATCGCGAAGCGATCTTGCGGAAACCGTATCAGTGGGTCAGGCGCGGCGCCGTGGTGACCGCCTTCTGAAACAGATCCGCCAACGCCGCCCTGATGTCGCCATTGGTCGTCACCTCATGGAACAGGGACGGCGAGGAGGCGCAAGACTGCAGGTTGCTCGCTACCTGGGAGATGAACGGCTTGACGTGGCCGACATACCATGAGTCGCTCTCGACCGGCTGATAGGTGGTGTAGAGCACGGCGATGCGGACGCCCTTGTTCTTGATCGTGGTGCAGACGGACGGATCGATCGGCGCGTGGCAGCGCTTGAACGATCCGTATGTGTTGGAAATCGAAACCGTGTTGCCGCCGCCGCAATCGGACGACGAATAGACCGCGGCGTCGACGACGCCGTCCGTCACGATCATCAGCACGCCCTGCGGCGTGTCGCCGGATTGGGCGCCGCCGTTGCCGGGCGTGGGGATCACAGAATTGACCCTGGCCATGGCATAGCTGAAATCGGTCATGGCGTCATTGTTGTACAAGGAATAGTTGATCCCGGCGTTGCCGCTCTTGAAGCAATTGCCGCTGGTGTTCGCGGCGGCGCCGTTCAAGGACACCGTCGTTTTGCCCGTCGCGGTCGGATACACATAGTTTTGCGGTTTCGTCCGCGCGGCGTCCGAATAATCCGCGAGACAATTGTTCTTCGCCATCAGCGGCGGCGTGAGCGTGGCCACGCTGGCCTGGATGGTGGACACATTGGTGGAATTGGTGGCGAGGAGGCTCTGGATTGTCGCGAAATCGTGGTTGAACCCGTAAACCGCCATGCGATAGGTCGCGCCATTATAGGCCATGGTGCTCTGCGCCGTGGTCGCCACCTGGCTGACGGCGTCGCGCACATTGTCGATGCGCAGGGCGATGCCGCTGTTCTTGGCGAAAGTGTAGCTGTCGATCGTGCCCCAGCCCTTATAATGCACGGTGTTCTCGGAGTCCGCGACATCGTTCTCGTGGCAGGCGAAGGCGCAGCCAGTCTTGGTGATCATGTCGCTCACGCCCTGCGTGGTCGCGGGCAGCTCCATGGACGGCGAATTGTCGACCAGCATGTAGAAGTCGATATTGGGCGCATTGCTGGTGGCTGCGGTCGACTGGATCGGGAAACTGGTCTGCGAACGCGAGAGCAGCGCGCCGAACACATTGGGAACGGAAGCGTTATAGTTCAGCTGAACCGTGCGCTTGATGTAGTTCGGCTGCTGGTCATCCGCGACATTCACGGTCAACTGCGTCGCGTCGTAGGTCTGGCCGCGGATGGTTTGCGCCTGGGCCGCGAACATATTTTGGACCGCAGTCCGGGCTGTCGCCGTGGACTGGGTCAACATCGCCGGCGTCGTGCCGGTCAGCACGGCCGAGTCGGCGATGGCGGCCAATTCGCCGCGCACCTTGGCGGCGCGGGAATAATCGACGGTCGCGGCGATTCCGATGAAAATCGGAATGGCCGCGAAGGCGAAGATGATGGCGACATTGCCCTTGTGGTCGGCGACGAACGCCTTGAGTTTCGATATCAGGTCTTGTTTCATAGCTCTCCCCAGATCAGTTCAGCACCCGATACAGGTCACGCCCGCCGATGAGCGCGGCTGCATGTAGAAGCTGTTGGTAATCGGAATGGTCCCAAAGATGTTTTGACCGACGGGCGGCGTGTAGGAATAGCGCACCATCGTGTAAATCAACGATGTATTGGGCTGCGCCACGCCCGCAGGCGTTGTGAACACGGCTCCATTGGTGAGCGCCGTGGTATTGAGCGCCTTGTTCCAGGTCACGGTCGTCCTTCCGGAACCGTCGGTGGCCAGCGCCGCCACCACCACGGTCATGCCGGAATTGCCGTAGGGCGCGGCGATCTGCGTGGAGGCGTTCATGATCGTCGTCAGCTGCGCGCTCGTAATCGACCCGTTGCGCGCCACCAGATCGCCGACGGTGCGCGCCGCGATCGACACCTTGCGACTGATGCTGAGCGCCTCGCCGAGCACGAATTCGCCGAACAGCATGGCGACGGCGATCGGCAGCACCAGGGCGAATTCGACCGCGGCCAGACCGGCGGCCTCGCGCCGGAAACGTTTGAGCAGCCGCATCAGTAAGGCTCCGTCTGGAACACCGCGCTCGCCATCAGCAGACGGGAACCGTTGGAGAGATTGACCAGATTGAAACCCATCATGGCGGGCAGGACGGGGAACTGGTACATCACCCGCAAAACCATGATGCTGCCGGAGCCGCCCAGGTTGAACTGCCAGGCATTGTTGACATTGCCGTTCGCATCGTAGGTCAGCGTCGGCGCGGACGTGTCCGCGGCGGAAAAGGCGGTGGCGGTCCGCAGGTCGACCATGATCCTGGAGCAGGTGAACAAGGCCGGCAGGTTGGCGCAGACCGAATTGACGAACTGGGCCTGGTTCGGGCTTGCCGCTTGAGCCTGTCCCGTCAGCAAGTCGCGCGACGCCTTCTCGACGGCGGTTTCAAGTTCGTGCTGCGCCAGAAACACGATCCCGACCTGGATGATCGCCAAGATGAGTACGATAAACGGCAGGGCGATCAGGGCGAATTCGACCGCTGTCGAGCCCTCCCGCGCCAGCGGAAGGCGTCGGGCGGCGCCTGCAAGACGCAGGAATTCGCGTGGCCTAGGAGTCATTGCGTTCTCGTCGGTGTCGTGCGCGCTGCTTGCGCATGGAAGGAGTTTTGCAGAATAAATGTTAAAGCCCAGGTAATTATCGCACGGGTTTCGACGCAATCCAGCAATTCGACTTCTAATGTGAACGCAAGGTCAACATTATAGATAAAATTGATTCATTTACCACTGCTTGACCTATCGTCCGCATAATCCCCCTCAAATGAACGCGCGCAGGACAGACGAAATGCTTGGCGAAGTATTAAAAATAACGATGGTTTTGACCGTCGTATCGCTGGTGACGGCCAGCGCCCTGCAGGACCATTGGTTTTCCCGCTTCTTCCAGGCGGCGGCGCCCGCCGCGGCCCCGCCTGCCCCCCAGGTGCAAAAACCCGCGCCGCAGACGCGCTCAAGCTGGGGACAGGTCGAACTGTCGCCCGACGCCCTCTCACAATATCGCGCGCGGGTGGACATCAACGGCGCCCGCATCGACGCGCTGGTCGACACCGGCGCGAGCCATGTGTTCCTCACCGCCGAGGATGCGCGCCTGCTCAACATCGATCCGCCCGCCTCCGCCTACACGGCGCAGAGCCAGACCGCCAATGGCGTGGCGCTGAACGCGCCGGTGCGCCTGCGCGAAATCCGCGTCGGCGACATCGTCGTCTATGATGTCCAGGCCTTCGTCGCCCAGCCCGGCAAGGCGAACATCAGCCTGCTCGGCATGAGTTTTCTTCGAAAGCTGTCGAAATTCCAGGTGGCCGACGGAAAGTTTGTCATGAAACAATGAGCGAAGCGAAATCGCCGTCGTCCGCCCCCGCGGAATGATGTCATACGGTTTCCGCAAGATCGCTTCGCGATCCGCGAAAACGAAATCGCGCGGAAATCCTTCGGGCGAAGGGCAGATTTCCGCGCGAGCGGAATACGATTTCCGAACTGATCCTTCGGAAATCGTATCATGCCCCGGGGAATTGGGCTGCGTGTGATTGTGAAAAAAAGAAGCCACGGCTGGTCGCCGTGGCTTCATGGAGTGCGGTTTCTTGAAGTAAGAAAAATTACTTCTTGCCGAAGGACAGGCCGCCGAAGCGCGAGTTGAAGCGCGACAGACGGCCGCCGCGGTCGAGCAGCTGCTGCGAGCCGCCGGTCCAGGCCGGATGGGTCGACGGATCGATGTCGAGGTTGAGGGTGTCGCCTTCCTTGCCGTAGGTCGAACGGGTGAGGAATTCGGTCCCATTGGTCATGACGACCTTGATCGTGTGGTAATCGGGATGGATGTCGGACTTCATGGCTAGACCCTGCGGCTTCGTCCCGTGACGGATCGCCGCCTTGGAACTTTTTTCGCGGCGCGTCGCCGCGCCCTGAATTGAGAGCGCGTCTCCTATAACAGAACCGCAGCGGGAGCAAGCGCAAAGCGCGGTTTTTCGCGGATCGCGCGCCAAAACCTCGGGCCTGTCTTTTATGGAGGCGTCGCCTATATAGGTTTTCATGACCGACGCACCCCGCAAAAGCTCGCCGCGCGATTCCCTCAAAAATCTTGCCCCCGTCCTGCCCTATGCGCGACGGCGCTCGGGCCGGGCCATGGCGGCGCTGGCCGCGCTGGTCGTCGCCTCCGCCGCGACCCTGGCGACGCCGCTGGCGGTGCGCGGCATGATCGACAAGGGTTTTGCCGTCGACCACCCCGAGACCATCAATTTCTATTTCCTCGCCCTGATCGCGGTGATCTCGGTGCTCGCGGTCGCCTCGGCAACCCGCTATTACCTCGTCATGACGCTCGGCGAGCGCATCGTCGCCGACCTGCGCGCCGACGTTTTCGCCCACCTCACCCGGCTCGACCCCGCCTTTTACGACAAGGCGCAAACCGGCGAACTGGCGTCGCGGCTGTCCGCCGACACCACCCAGATCAAGTCCACCTTCGGCGCCACCGCCTCCATCGCCTTGCGCAGCGCGGTCATGCTGGTCGGCGCCATGGGGCTGATGATCTACACCAGCCCAAAACTGTCCATGCTCGTGCTGGCGGGCATTCCCGCCGTGATCCTGCCCCTGTTCGCCTCGGGCCGGGCAGTGCGCGCCCGCTCGCGCGCCGCCCAGGACACGCTGGCCGAGGCCAATGCGCTCGCCACCGAAAATCTCGGCGCCATCCGCATCATGCAGGCGTTCAACGCCGAACCAGCGACGCGAAGCCGCTTCGCCGCCGCCGCCGAGGGCGCCTATGTCGCCGCCCGCGACGCCACCAAGGCCCGCGCCCTGCTCACCGGCTTCGGCATTTTTTTGGCGACCGCGAGCGTCGTCGGCGTGCTCTGGCTCGGCGCCCATGACGTGCTGTCCGGCCGCATGAGCGCGGGGCAATTGTCGCAATTCCTGCTCTACGCGCTGTTCGGCGCCTCGTCGCTCGGACAATTGTCGGAAGTGTGGAGCGAGATCTCCGCCGCCGCCGGCGCCGCCGGCCGCATCGCCGAAATTCTGGCGACCCAGCCGCAGGTGACGGCGCCCGCGCATCCGCGCGCCCTGCCGACGCCGCCGCGCGGCGAAATCGCGTTCGAAAACGTCAGTTTTGCCTATCCCGGCCGTCCCGACCGTCCCGTTTTTTACGACCTCAGCTTTACCGTCGCGCCGGGCGAAAAAGTCGCCATTGTCGGTCCCTCCGGCGCCGGCAAGTCCACGATTTTCCAACTGCTGATGCGCTTTTACGATCCGCTCACGGGCGCGGTGCGCATCGACGGAGTGGCGGCGCGAGAGGCCGACCCCGCGCAATGGCGCCGCCGCATGGCGCTGGTCCCGCAGGAGGCCGTGGTCTTCGCCTCCAGCGCCGCCGACAACATCGCCTATGGCGCGCCCGGCGCGACTCTCAAGGAGATCGAGGCGGCGGCGGACCAGGCGGCGGCCCTGGATTTCTTGCGCGCGCTTCCCGAGGGCTTGGAGACGCGATTGGGCGAGCGCGGCGTCACCCTATCGGGCGGCCAGCGCCAGCGCCTCGCCATCGCCCGCGCCATCCTGAAGGACGCGCCGATCCTGCTGCTCGACGAAGCGACCTCCGCGCTCGACGCGGAAAACGAGGTTTTGGTGCAGGAGGCGCTCGACCACGTGATGCAGGGCCGCACCACGCTGGTCATCGCCCACCGCCTCGCCACCGTGCTAGCCGCCGACCGCATTCTGGTGATGGATGGGGGAATGATCGTGGAACAGGGCCGCCACGCCGAGCTCGTCGCCCGCGACGGCCTTTACGCGCGGCTGGCGCGGTTGCAGTTCAACGCAGGGATCGAGGCGCTGGCGGCAACTTAGACTTAGACTTGGGATTGCGCTGTCATCAGGATGCTTAGTGTTCGTATTGCAACGTATCAAAGCAGCACGTTAAAATGCGAATTGCGCCTGCGGACCCTGCCCTGGGATCACGCTCAGAACTTTTATTACTTCCATTTTTTGCTCAGTCAATTTTCCATCTTCGCTATAAAATGATGTAACTCGTACAATACATTCCAACGCATCCCCAGGGAAAATTGGTATTTTTCTTGAATGGAAATCAATTAACCAACTCTCATCCTTGATTGCAGCACTTATGTTATTCCTTCCGTAACTAAACTGCCACATCGTGTCTTTGATTAAGTCTGGCTTCCTTATTTTCAAAATCATTTCTACGTCATTATGCTTTTCCACCGAATCCATCTCGACGCCAGCAACTGCATCAGAAGGGATCCACGTTGAGTTTATGTCCACCTCGAATTCTTTGTCATCTAAATCGATGTACAGTCGATCGCCGTATTCTAATTCAGACTTCGCTTTCTGAATCTTGTCTAGAGATGCAAGCAGGCGCCCTTCATGGACTGGCGCATATGTCGGAAGATGCTGTATGTCGGTGTCCTTTGCCATCCGCAACATAGCCGACTTCAGATCTTCAAGCCTTGGGCGAGCACTTTTGTCATCATCAAGATATTCAAGAGCTAAGTATTTAGCTTTGACAAGGTAATGGCCAACTTGCTTCTTCCAATCCAGATCTTTGAGAGCGGCATCATCAACACGCGATAAAATGTTTTTTAACCAAACCTTCAAAGAGCCTGATTCAACATCCTCAAGCAGCATCAACGGTTCGATTTTACTATCAACCGAGACCGAGATCGCTTTGTCGAACGACTCGAACGCGTCTATCAGCGCGCTAGCAGCGTCAAACACCCGGCGAGGGTTTCCAGAACCCTTTTTGAAATCAATTACGAAACCGAAATCTGCATCGGCTGGGGGCATGGGCTCGCTCTCCAAAAATTTAAGGTGCAATCCCCTAATCATGAGGCCACCCCAAATTTTATCGCACAGCCTGAGGTCATTTTGGAAGCCCGTACGCGACGCGCGCATCATCGACCAATAACGCGCGAATAGCTACCGGGTTGACGCACCTTCGGGCGTCCAGCGAAGTTCGCAGGTAGGCAAGCCGGACAGCGGATTAACGCCGTTGGCATCACGAACAAAACCCTCGCTGGCGTAGAAGGCGAGCGCGCGCAAATTATCTACGTTGACGGCAAGCGCTAGCCCCTCAGGGCAAGCCGCCTTCACCTGCGCCATCAGCGCGCGCGCCACCCCCCTGCCCTGCGCAAGAGGTGCGACCGCGATCTGCTCCAGCCATCTTCGAACAGGATCGAACAGGACAAAGCCGACAATTCCCTCGTCCTCGGCGACGACGACCTGCGCCCCCTCGTCCGCCGACCGGGCGAACACATCCTCCAGCCATTTCGCCCGCGCGGAAAAATCAATGTCGGAGCGCGCCTTAGTCCACGCCGCGACCCACACCGCCAAAACCTCCGCCCAGTCGTCGCTGCGAAACGGACGAAGCCTCACCGTTCCGTGATTTTCAGTTCGATGCGGCGATTTTTGCGCAGCGCGTCCTCGCTTTCGCCGGGATCGATCGGCTGCTGGTCGCCAAAGGCGCCGGCGAGCAGATGATTGGGCGACAGACCTTTGGCGATCAGATATTGCACCACCGCAATGCTGCGCGCCGAGGACAGCTCCCAATTGTTCTTATACGCCAGCTTGCGGATCGGGCTCTTGTCGGTGTGGCCGTCGACCCGGAGCACCCAGGGGATTTCCGCAGGAATTTCCTTTTCGACTTCGGCCAGCGCCACGGCGATCTTGTCGATCTCGGCCTTGCCCTCGGGCGAGAGCGTGGCCTTGCCCTTTTCGAACAGGACTTCGGAAGGCAACAAGAAACGGTCGCCGACCACCTTGACGTCGCCGCGATCCCCCAAAATCTCGCGCAGGCGGCCGAAGAAATCGGAACGGTACTGGCTCAGCTCCTGCACTTTTTGCGCGAGCGCGACATTGAGCCGCGAGCCGAGATCGGCGATCCGGGCCTGACTGTCCTTGTCCTTGGCCTCCGTCGCCGACAGCGCCTCCTGGACGGCGGCGAGCTGGCTGCGCAGCGCGGCGATCTGCTGGTTGAGCAGGTCGACGGTCGCCTGCGCCTTGGCGGAAAGCTGCTTTTGCGTGTCGAGCGCGTCCGGGGCGGGACCGGCGGCGGCCGCCGCCGCCAGCGCGTCGCGATCGCGGCGCACCGCCTCGAGCGTGGCGTTGAGCGAGGCGATTTTCTTCGCCGCCACGGCCTTGTCGCCCTTTTCCAGGGTGAGGAGGTCGGTCAGCTCCTCGATCTGGCGGTTGAGCTTGGCCAGGGCCTTGTTTTTGCCGCCGACGTCGCGGGACAAGAAGTATTGCGCCATGACGAAGACGGCGAGCAGGAAGGTGAAGACCAGCAGCAAGGTCGAAAGCGCATCGACGAAGCCCGGCCAATAGTTCATCGGCTCACGCCGACGCGCACGCGACAGCGCCATCAGCGGAGCTCCCTCTCCCGCTTGGCGAACAGTTGATCCAGCGACGCCTGAAGCATTTCCTGCCGCTCGGCCTGCGCCTCGACCCAATCGCGGATCAGTTGCTGCTCCTGACGCATATGCGCCACCATCGACTGCACGCCGGCGGCGAGATGCTGGATCGACTCGTGGCCGTGGCCGCTGGCCGGCGCGTGCGTATCGTTCTCCATCACCGCGGAGAGCCGGTCCTCAAGCTCGGTGAAGAAACGGTTTTGGGCTTGCCCAGCCTGAAGATCGAGAAAGCCGAGCACCAACGATCCCGCGAGACCGAACAGGGACGAGGTGAAGGCGAGGCTCATGCCCGACAGCGGCCGCGCCAGCCCGGCCTTGAGGTCATTGAACAGCGCGGTCATCTCCTGGCCGCCCTGCAGCGAGGCGATCACGCCCCCGATCGAGCCGACCGTCTCAAGCAGGCCCCAGAACGTGCCGAGCAGACCAAGGAACACCATCAATCCCGTAAGATAACGCGAGGTTTCGCGCGCCTCGTCCAGTCGTGTGGAGAGAGAATCGAGCACATGACGCAGCAGGCTCTGGGTGACCTGGGCATTGCCGCGCGCGGAAAAGATGCGCGCCATCGGGGCGAGCAGCCGGGGCTCGCGGTCGGGATCGCCGTTGACCCAGGCGATCTCGCGATAGAGCCGCGCCACCTGCGTGACCGCGAGCATGATTCCGAACAGCTCCAGCCCGAGGATCAGCCCGTTCAGGCCGGGATTGGCCAGGAAGGCGGTGGTGACCTGCTTGTGCAGGATCAGCCCGACGAAGCCGACGAGAATCAGGAACACCGCCATGCGGACCAGAAAGATCGTCGGCGTTGACAGGCGGTAGGGGTCGCTCGACTGCATAAGCGCGCTCTCCACTCAAGTCTCCACGCAAGCCAAGGTGGCTACCGCGCAGCTCGAGATCAAGTTCAAACGTTAAGGCGCCAAACGCATCTTCTCCGCTTATTCCGCGCCAGACTAACCGACAGCTTTACGCCTTCTTAAGCAGGTCAAGCAATTGCCGATGGATAAATTCGTTACCGGCGCAAACGCCTCCGGTTGTGAGCATGTTCGGACCGCCGTCGGCGTCGGAGACATAGCCGCCGGCCTCGCGGATCAGCAGCAGGCCCGCCGCCATGTCCCAGCTCTTCAGTCCGCGCTCCCAGAAACCGTCGAAACGGCCGGCGGCGACGAAGGCGAGATCGATGGCCGCGGCGCCGAGGCGGCGCACGCCGCCAGCGCGGGTCATCACCGAAGACAGCTCCGCCTTGAATTTCGGATGGATCTTGGCGTTGGCCAGCGGCGGGATGCCGGTGGCGATCAGCCCCTCCGCCATGTCGCGGCGCACGGCGACGCGGATGCGGCGGTTGTTGTAATAGGCGCCCGCCCCCTTTTCCGCGACGAACAGGTCGTCGGTCGCCGGATTATAGACCAGCGCGGCGACGATCTGCCCCTCGCGCTCCAGGCCGATGGAAATGGCGAAAATGGGCAGGCCGTGCAAAAAATTGGTGGTGCCGTCGAGCGGGTCGATGTGCCAGATGTGGCTCTTGTCGGAGCCTTCGACCACGCCGCCTTCCTCGAGCACGAAGCCGTAGCCCGGACGCGCCTTGGAGAGTTCTTCGAAAAGGGTCTTTTCCGACTTCTTGTCGGCCAGCGTGACGAAATCGCCGGGCCCCTTCACGGAGACCTGCAAATTCTCGACCTCGCCGAAATCGCGCTTCAACCCGCGCCCGGCCTTGATGGCGGCGGCGGTCATGACATTCATCAGGGCGGAGTTGATCATGGGGAGTCCGGGGGATTGAACGAAAGTTGGGGGTTAAGTGCCAAGCGGGGGAGGCGGCGTCAAGGACATTGGGGCTGCGGCGCCGTGGCGACGACGTAGATCCAGTCGGCATGGGCGCGGTTCATCCGCGCCTCTACGATCGACCAATCGGCAAATCCGGCTTCGCGCAGCAAGGGCGCGAGCTGTTCGGCGCGCCAGTAGCAGAAATAGCGGGGCGCGCCGAGTTTTGCGCTCGACCAGCCCTCGCCCTCGCCGCTCTTCAGGCTGAAGGCCAGCCGTCCGCCGGGCGTCAGCGCCGCGCGGGCCTTTTCGAGCACGCGCGCAAATTGCGCCCGATCGAAATGCAGCAGCACGGCATTGGCGAGGATCAGGTCATAGGCGCCGTCGAAGGCGTCGGTCAACACATTGAAGCGCCTCGCCTGAAACCCGCGGGCGACAAGCTCCGCAACAAAACCCGGCGCGGCGTCGGTGCATTCGACCGCAAAATGTCTTGACGCGAGATAGGCGGCGTCGCGACCGAAGGCGCTGCCGAGCTCGATGATCCGCGCCGCCGGCGACAGCCCGTCGAGCGCGCGGTCCATCCACTGTTGCGGCGGGCCGCTCACCGCCTGCGCCGTCCCCTCGACATAGGCGCGCACGTTCTCGTCATAGGCGCGCAAGGTTTGGTCATTGGAGCCGGACATGGGCTATTTTCCCAGATAGGTCTTCAGCGCCTGTTCGACCTTTTTGCGCTCGTCGGGCGTCAGCTTGTTGGACTCGCCATCGAGCCGCGCGTCGCGCAGCCCGGCGGAGGCGGCCAAAATATTCCACTTGGCGGCCTCGACCCGATCCTGCTTGAGTCCGCGCCCGGCGAACAGAATGCGCGCCAGGCGGTTCTGCGCCACGGGATTGTCGCGGTTGGCGGCGCGAATCAACCATTTCGCCCCGCCCGGCTCGTCGGCGGGGACGCCGTCGCCGTTGAACAGCAGGATGCCATATTCGACCTGCGCCGCCAGAAACCCGCCTTCCGCCGCTCGCTTGAGCCAATAGGCGGTCTGTTGCGGGTCCTTTTCGACGCCGCGGCCCTCGCGATACAGCAGGCCCAGCGAATAGGCGGCTTCGGGGTCGGCGAGCTCCGCCGCGCGGCGAAAATTTTCGGCGGCCTTGCCGAAATCGGCGGCGACGCCATTGCCTTCGAGCGCCAGAATGCCGAGTTGCAGCCAGGCGCCGGCGTGGTTCTGCGCCCCCGCCTTTTCCAGCAACTCGCGGGCGCCCGCAAGATCGCGCGGGCCGCCCTTGCCGGCGAGTTTTGACAGCGCGAGCGCGAATTGCGCGTTCTTGTCGCCCTCGACGGCCGCCAGCCGATACCAGCGCAGCGCCTCCGACATGTTCTGAGGAACGCCGAGCCCCTGCGCCTCGAGTTCCGCGACCAGGGTCATGGCGGCGGCGTCATGGGAATTTTTTTCGAGACGCTTCATCGCCTCGGCGAAAGCGGTCTGGTAATAGCCGCGCTGGTAGGCGCCGAAGGCCAGATCGGGTTCCGCGCGCACAGGCGTGGCGGTCAGAACGAGAATGAGCGCGGCGGTCGCCAACCTCACGCGGTCGGCTCCATGGCGTCGATCAGCGCTTGCGCGGCGGCGATCTTTTCCGGGGCATCCAAAAAGCTTTCGCCAAGCCCCAAGAATTCGGCGCCGGATTTCGCCAAGGCGTCCACCTCTTCCGGCGCATGAGCGACGCCGACGCAGGGCACATTGAAAACCTCCGCCCACCAGACGGTCCATTCGAGCGTGGCGGCGGCGTCATTGTCCTGCGCGTCGAGAGCCCCGAACAGCAGGTAGTCCACGTCGGTCTCGCCGGCGCTCATGGCGGCGTCGCGGCTGTCCAGTCCGCCGACGCCGACGATGCGGTCCGGCTTGAGGCGCTCCAGCGCGTCGTCAAAATTTTCGCCGCCGCCATTGATATGGCCGCCGTCCAGCCCGGCGCGGCCGACAAGCTGCGCGTCGTCCAGCGCCAACGCGGCGGCTTCCGCCTTCTGGATCATCGGCGCCAAAACCTTGGCGATTTTTTTCCTCACCCCCTCGTCGGGCGTGGCGAAGCGCAGCAGCACGCATGCGACATCGCCGGAGGCCAAGGCCTTTTCCAGCTTGGGCGCGAAATCCTCCGCCGAGGAGAGCAGCGGGGTGATGAGATAAAGGCGCGGGCGGATGAAGTCAGTCATTGAGGCTCTAATTTCGATGCCGTCATTGCGAGCGCCGCGAAGCAATCCAGAAAACCTGCGATCACACGTCGCTTGCGATGCCTGGATTGCTTCGCGGCGCTCGCAATGACGGTATCCGTTTTGAAGAGTATGGTTCGGCGCCCGTTCTCACGGCGAGGCTTTACACCGGCAATTGACGGCAAAAATGGGGCCGCGGCAAGCCGCGACCCCATGCGCAAAGGTTGACGCTAAGTTTACGCCGCCTTGGGGGCGAGTTCGCCGGAGGCGTAGCGCTTGGCCATTTCGCCGAGCGTGAACACTTTTTTGATCTTCGACGCCTGGCCAGCCGTGTTGAACTCCTGCATGCGCTGCTTGCAGATTTTCTGCATCGCATCGGTCGCGGGCTTCAGATATTTGCGCGGGTCGAACTCGGCCGGGTTTTCCGTCAGCACTTTTCGAATGGCGCCGGTGATGGCCATGCGGTTGTCGGTGTCGATGTTGATTTTTCGCACGCCATGCTTGATGCCGCGCTGGATTTCCTCGACCGGCACGCCCCAGGTCTGCGGCATCTTGCCGCCGAACTTGTTGATGATGTCCTGCAAATCCTGCGGCACCGAGGACGAGCCGTGCATGACCATATGCAGGCCCGGCATCTTTTGATGGATTTCCTCGATGACGTGCATCGCCAAAATCGCGCCGTCGGGCTTGCGGGTGAATTTATAGGCCCCGTGCGAGGTGCCCATGGCGATCGCCAGCGCGTCGACGCCGGTCGCCTTCACGAACTTGATGGCCTCGTCCGGGTTGGTCACCAACTGGTCGTGCGACAGTTTTCCTTCAAAACCGTGGCCGTCTTCCTTCTCGCCCTCGCCGGTTTCCAGCGAGCCGAGCACGCCGAACTCGCCTTCGACGGAAATGCCGCCGAGATGAGCCATGTCGGTCACATATTTGGTGATGTTGACGTTATAGTCCCAGTCGGCCGGGGTCTTGCCGTCTTCCTTGAGCGAACCGTCCATCATCACCGACGTGAAACCCGCCTGCATGGCGGTAAAACAGGTGGCCGGGCCGTTGCCGTGGTCCTGATGCACGCAGATCGGGATCTGCGGATAGATTTCGCAGCAGGCGTCCATCATATGCTTGAGCATGACGTCATTGGCGTACTGACGGGCGCCGCGCGAGGCCTGGATGATCACGGGCGCGTCGAGTTCGGACGCGGCGGCCATGATCGCCAGAGCCTGCTCCATATTGTTGATGTTGAAGGCGGGGACGCCATAGTCATGCTCGGCGGCATGGTCGAGCAGTTGGCGCATTGTAATACGGGCCATAATTTTCCTCCTTCACGGATGTTCGTTTACCAGGCGGCGGCCTCTCGTATTTCTGCGGGCGCGCCGTCTCTGCCTATTCGTATGCTTGTCATCAGGGCGTCGTGCTCGCCGGCTTCGAAACCGCGCCCGAGTTCCTTGGGGATGTCGAGCGCCAGTTCTTCAAAACCTTCAAGCTGTCCTGAACAGGACTGGCTGAAATTCAGGACAGCCAGATATTCCTTTCCCAGTTTCGCGCTGCCCGCCCTGACGAGGATCGCCGGCCGCCACGCGCCTGCTCCCCGATCGCGATGCGCGACGAACAGGACGGCGGCGAGGCAGCGCGCCTTGGGCAGGCGCCTCGAAAATTCCGATTGCGCGATCAACATGCTCTGGCTGGCCGCGGCCTCCGGATTGGGAGCCTCGCGAACCGTGATGCTGCGCGTGTTGATCTTGGCGCCGGACAGAAACCCCACCTCGCGCTCGATCAGCATCGGAGGGCGGCTCTGCCCTGCCGTGGCGACCACATGCGATGCGGTCGCCAGACAAAGCCCGATGAACTCGCCGAGTTCCGAAAGGGTCACGCGCGGCGCGAGCATTTTTACGCCCGGATGGCTTCGACGCCCGGCAGAACCTTGCCTTCCAGCCATTCGAGGAAGGCGCCGCCGGCCGTCGAGACATAGGTGAATTTGTCGGCGACGCCAGCATGGTTGAGCGCCGCCACCGTGTCGCCGCCGCCGGCGACCGTCAGCAGCTTGCCTTCGCCGGTGAGGCGCGCGGCGAACTTTGCCACCGCATTCGTGGCGGCGTCGAACGGCTCCAGCTCAAAGGCGCCGAACGGCCCGTTCCACACCAGGGTTTTCGCCTCGCCCAGCACCTTTTCGACCTCCGCCACCGATTTCGGCCCGGCGTCGAGAATCATGTCGGCGTCGCCGACGTGATCGACGCCGACGACGTGAGACGGCGCATGCGCCCTGAATTCCTGCGCCACCACAGCGTCCACCGGCAGCACGATCCGGCACTTGTTTTCGGCCGCGGTCTTCAGAATTTCGCGCGCGGTGTCGAGCAGATCGTGCTCGCACAAGGACTTGCCCACCTTCTTGCCCTGCGCGGCCAAAAACGTGTTGGCCATGCCGCCGCCGATGATCAAAAAGTCCACTTTTTTGGTGAGATTGCCCAAAAGCTCCAGCTTGGTCGAAACCTTGGCGCCGCCGACCACCGCCGCCACAGGGCGGACCGGGATTTCCAGCGCCTTGGACAGCGCCTCGACTTCCGCCTGCATGGTGCGGCCCGCATAGGCCGGCAGCTTTTTCGCCAGACCTTCGGTCGAGGCATGGGCGCGATGCGCGGCGGAAAAGGCGTCGTTGACATAGATGTCGCCGAGCGCGGCCATGGCGTCGATCAAGGACGGATCGTTCTTTTCCTCGCCCTTGTGGAATCGGGTGTTTTCCAGCAGCAGGAACTCGCCATCCTTCAGCTTGTTGACCGCCTCGGCCGCGACCGGGCCGATGCAATCCGTGGCGAAGGCGACGGGCTTGCCCAGATGCTGAGCCACCGCCGCCGCGACGGGCCGCAGCGAATTGGCCTCATCCGGCCCGTTCTTTGGGCGGCCGAAATGGGCGAGCAGGATGACCTTGCCGCCCTTCTGGGAAATTTCGTTGAGGGTGGGCAGGATGCGCTCGATGCGGGTGGCGTCGGTCACTTTTCCGCCGTCCATCGGCAGGTTCAGGTCGACGCGGACAAGCACGCGCTTGCCCTTGAGATCGGCGGAATCGAGGGTGCGGAAAGCGGACATCTAATGAACCTTGCTCAAGAGGGAAAAGACGATCCCGGCGCCCGCGCCCCAAGTCGCAATGACGGCGACAAGCAGCATCCACCATGTCGGATAGGATGAAAGCTTGCCTTTGATCTCCGACAGTTCGAGTTGCACTTTGTGCAAGTCCGCCTGTTTGGCACCGTTGCGCGCGAAATCTCGAATATCGGGCTCCAGCCGAACCAGGATGTTTTCGATGCGGTCGAGTTTTTGTTCCAGCGCGCCGACTCGTTGTTCCAACTTTGGACCCTCCGGCCCCCCGCCATCGGAATCTCCGGGAAAACGAATGACATTATTCATTCGTCACCGGCGGTCCGAAGTCGTCGGGTTTGGATTCCAATTTAAACACGACGTCAGCAAATTGCATAACATGGCCGCAATTAGTGCAAACCAGCGTGGTTGCCTCCAGACGATAGCCGAAAGCTCCACGCTTGCGCTCCAAAAGCGACCGAAATCCGGCGTCCGGGTCTTCAAGCATGGCAAAATCCACACCCCCGCACACCGAACAACGAAGGTTCGGCGCGCGCTGAAGCAAGGCGCTGGCAAGTTGCTGCGCCTTGTCTCCTCCGGGTGTGCGGATTTTCGCGCTCAACTCAAACTCAGATCAGCTTGGCCATCGCCACGGCGGTGTCCGCCATGCGGTTCGAGAAACCCCATTCGTTGTCGTACCAGGACAGGATCGACACCATGGTTCCGTCCAGCACCTTGGTCTGGTCCATGTGGAAGATCGAGGAATGGGGGTCGTGGTTGAAGTCGGACGAAACGTTCTTCTCGTTGGTGTAGCCGAGAATGCCCTTGAGCGGGCCGTCGGCCGCCGCCTTGATCACGGCGTTGACTTCGTCCTTGGTGGTGGCGCGCTTGGCGATGAACTTCAGGTCCACGACCGAGACGTTGGGGGTCGGCACGCGCAGAGCAAAACCGTCGAGACGGCCGTTCAGTTCGGGCAGCACCAGACCCACCGCCTTGGCGGCGCCGGTCGAGGTCGGGATCATCGACAAAGCGGCGGCGCGGCCGCGATACAGGTCCTTGTGATAGGTGTCGAGCGTCGGCTGGTCGCCGGTGTAGGAGTGGATCGTCGTCATGATGCCCTTATCGATGCCGATGGCGTCATTGAGGGCTTTTGCCACCGGCGACAGACAGTTGGTCGTGCAGGAGGCGTTGGAAACGACGATGTGGTCCTTGGTCAGCTTGTCGTGGTTGACGCCATAGACCACGGTGAGGTCGGCGCCGTCCGAGGGGGCGGAGACCAGCACGCGCTTGGCGCCGCCCTGAAGGTGGATGGCCGCCTTGTCGCGGGCGGTGAAAATGCCGGTGCATTCCATGACGATGTCGATGTCATGCGCGCCCCAGGGCAGTTCGGCCGGGTTGCGCATCGCCAAAACCTTGATCGGGCCGGTTCCGACGTCGATCGAGTCGCCCTCGACCTTGACCACGCCGGGGAAGCGGCCGTGGACGGAGTCGTAGCGCATCAGATGGGCGTTGGTTTCGACGGAGCCGAGATCGTTGAGGGCGACGACCTGAATGTCCTTGCGGCCGGATTCGACAATGGCGCGGAGAACGTTGCGGCCGATGCGTCCAAACCCGTTGATGGCAACCTTGACAGTCATATCGCTTCGCTCCTTGCGTTTCCCTTGGGGATGGGCCATTCGAGCGGCCCGCTTAGAAGCGCGAGCCTGGGCTGCGCTTCGATCTCTTGTTGGCCTCTGACCTGCTGGCGCGCCCGGATGCGAGGTCGCGCATCGGTCCAGGGCGCAGCCGTGCCGCCGGTTTCATCAAATGGGGCGGATTGTGCTCGCTGCGGGATCATCGGCATAAACGAAAGTACGAGCCGGTTGATAGCAGGTCGCCCCCCGCTGTCAACGGACCCAAGGGCATTTTTGGAGGAAATGACTCGGGTTTGCGCCGGTTTGGTTCCGTCGCTCCTCCCTGCACAAAAACAGGGCGCCGATTCGCCCCCTTTTGGTGACGGACTGATGACAAGCGCGCCCCTTTGGCGCGGCGCGCGACTTTGCTACATTGTCTTGACATCCTCTCCGGGGATTCGCGACGAAAGCTTGATGTTGTCCCCATTGCCCAGCGATCCGCCCAGTCCGCGCTCCTCCCCCTGCGGCGATGCGTCGCGCCAGACGGCTCCCGCCCTTTCGGCGGAAGACGCGGTCGCGGCGGCGGCGCGCCGGCTCGAAGCGGCGCTGGAGGCGCTCGACCGCGCCATCGCCTGTCACGCGGAGCGCCGGGGCGAGCTTTCCGACCAGGAAGCCGAATATTTCGCCTTGCAGGAGGACCGCTCGCGGCTGGCGCGCGCCCTCGACGCCGCCAACACCCGCATCGAGACCTTGCAGGACAACCAGATCGAGGCGGCGCGGCGGGTCGAGCGCGCCAGGGCCGCCGTGCGCGCCATCCTCGCCGCCTCGTCCGGAGACGGCTGATGGCGCAGGCGGTGGTCGACATAGCGGGACGCACCTATCGCATGAATTGCGAGGAGGGCGAGCAGGCGCATATCGAGGAACTGGCGCGGCTTCTCGAGGCCCGGATCGCCGACCTGCGCGGCGCCTTCGGCGAAATCGGCGATCAGCGCATCGTGGTGATGGCGGCGCTCACCCTCTCCGACGAACTTTTCACAGCGAAAAAGCAACTGGCGGAAACGCAAGCCGAACTGGAACAGGCGCGGCTGCGCCAGCAGGAAGTTTCGGACTGGACAGCCAAGGCGCTGGACACGGCGACGGCCAAGGTTTTGGAAGCGACCAAGACGCTGAACGAAACTGAGCAGGCCGAAAAAACAATATCGGAATCATACAAGTAGCCCCTCATCCTGAGGAGCGCCTGCAAGGCGCGTCTCGAAGGACGGGGGCGGCCCACGGCTTGCCGCAGCCTGCTCGCGCGTCACTTCTCAGGCTTGGGCGCCGAAGCGGGGCAAAGCGCCTGGTAAAACCGGAGCAAGAGTTCGTACCCCGACGCCGTGGAGCCATCGAGGATTTCGCCGCTGGCAAGATCGCGAATAGAATAGTCCGCCGTGACGTCGCCGGAGGCCGCCTTCGTTTTGCCCAAGAAAAGGTATTTCCCGCCGTTCCGGTCGGAAAACGTCTTGTTCGGACAATCGCCCGTAATGGTGTCCCCGTGCGGCTCTTTCCCTTGCTCGGCGATGCATTTTTGCGAATAGTCGCGCGCATATTCGCGACAGAACTGCACGGCGCCAGTGTGGCTGAACTTGGTTTTCACCACCGCATGAGACGTATCCAGTCCCTCGCGCGAGGCGATCTCGTCGTACATGCCGACCCGCGAACCATAAAACAATGTTGACTTGGGATCGGGTTCCGCCGGCGAGGGCCCGACATAAACCCTTTCACCCGGCCCCCACGCGCAAATCACGGAATCCTTGCTGTCCGGGTCGGAGGCGCTCACCGTCCAGCAGGCGCCGCTGCGGAAGGCGTCGCCCAGTTCAACACCCGCCGCGTTTCCGCCCTGAGGTCCGGTCCAAAACGCCTTGCCCTCGTCTGTCTTGCCGACATTGACCTGCGCCATGAGACGGCCTTGCGCGTCGGCGATCCGGAACGACCCGGATTTTTCGAGCGGCGTGAAGCTGCAGGCGCCGCCGATATAGTGAACGCCCTTCACCTCCAGCAGGCAAAGCGCGGGACGCGACTGCGCCCACGCCTCGGGGACCAGAATCGCCGCCACAACGGCGGCGCACATGCAGCGAAAAATCATTTGGTCCTCCTGAAATGAACTAAAAATCTGCAAGCGAGCGGCGCGGAAACCTCACAACCAGTCGTTCACCGCCGTCCCCACCGCCTGCCCGATGGACTCAAGTTTTCGCACGCGCAAATGCTCGGCGAGCCCCGTCTTGATCCGACCGACCAACCCCAGCCCCTCGTAGACCAGCGAGGAGTAAAGCTGCACCAGCGTCGCGCCGGCCTCGATCTTGGCCCAGGCGGCCTCCGGCGAATCCACGCCGCCCACGCCGATCAGCGGGAACTGCCCCTCGACGCGGACAAATGTCTGGGCGAGCATGCGGGTCGACAGCGCGAACAGCGGCGCGCCGGAAAGGCCGCCGGATTCGCTGCGCAAGGGGTCGCGCAAAATTTCGGGCCGCGCCAGCGTGGTGTTGGAGACGATCATGCCGTCCACGCCCCGCGCGCGCGCCACGCGGACGACGTCGTCGAGATCGGCCAGCGCCAAATCCGGCGCGATTTTCAGCAGCACCGGGCGGCGCGGCAGCTGCATCGCCGCCTGTTCCCGCGCCGCAATGACGCGCGCCAAAAGATCGTCGAGCGCGCCGGCCTGCTGGAGGTCGCGCAGGCCCGGCGTGTTGGGCGAGGAAATGTTGACGGTGAAATAGCTGGCGACATCGGCGAAATTTTTGATGCCGGCGACATAATCGGCGGTGCGATCGGTGGAATCCTTGTTGGCGCCGATGTTCACGCCAACCACGCCGCCATTGGCCGCCCGGCGCAACAACCGCTCGCGCGCCCTTTCGTGGCCGCCATTGTTGAAGCCGAAGCGGTTGATGACGCCGCGATCCTCATGCAGCCGGAACAGGCGCGGTTTTTCATTGCCGGGCTGCGGGCGCGGCGTGAGCGTGCCGACCTCGGTGAAGCCGAAGCCGAGCTTCAGCAATGCATCGGGAACCCGGGCCTCCTTGTCGAAGCCCGCCGCCATGCCGACCGGATTGGGAAAATCGAGCCCAAACACGTTCTGCGCCAGGATCGGATCGTCCTCCTCCGCCGCCGGCAGCGGCGCCGCCCAGAGCGCGAGAATGGTCAGATTGTGCGCGCGCTCGGCGTCCATGCCATGCAGGAACGGCAGGGCGAAGGAATCGAAAAAACCCGTCATGCCAAAAGTCCGGAAAAATCATGGGCGCCGTCGCGCCAGGGCAAGGGATGCGCCGACAAAGCCAAGGCGGTCGGCAGCGGCGCGTAAAAATGCGGGAACAGCGCGCCCCCGCGCGAAGGCTCGAACAGCAGCTTTTCGCCCAGCGCGGCCTCGTCGAAGGCGATGAGCACGAGATCGTCCTGGCCGGCGAAATGTTTTGATGCGGTTTCCTCGACCTGCCCGGCGGTGGAGAAATGGATGAACCCGTCGGCGAGATCGACGGACGACCCCTCGTAAACCCCGCGTTCTCGCGCGGCGGCCCAGTCTTTTTTGGGCATGATTTTATAGATAAGGGCCAAATTGCATTCCCATGGCTGCGATCACGGCATTTTTTCGACCATCTTGCGACGCTCCGCAAGATGCGGGTTTTCACCGGCGCGCCGCCGTTCTAATAAGATTCCTTCATCTCCAGCCTGCGCACGGAAAAAAATGACCGATCTTGCGTCCGAACTCGCCCAATTCGCCAAAACCTCGAACGCCTGGCCGTTCGAGGAGGCGAAGAAACTCGTGGCCAGGGTCGAGCGCACCGGTCAGAAACAGGTCCTTTTCGAAACCGGCTACGGCCCGTCGGGACTGCCGCATATCGGCACATTCGGCGAGGTCGCGCGCACGACCATGGTCCGCCACGCCTTCGAATCCCTGACCGGCGGCGAGATCAAGACGCGTCTGTTGGCGTTTTCGGACGATCTCGACGGGTTGCGAAAAGTCCCGGACAATATTCCCAACAAGGACTTGGTTGCCGCCCATCTGGGAAAACCGCTGACCCAAGTTCCCGACCCGTTCGGCGAATATCCGAGCTTTGGCGCGCACAACAACGCGCGCCTGCGGGCGTTCCTCGACCATTTCGGTTTTGACTACGAATTCGCCTCATCGACCGAATATTACCAGTCCGGCCGGTTCGACGAGATGCTGCTGAAAATTCTGGCGCGGTTCGACACGGTCCAGGCGGTGATGATCCCGTCGTTGCGCGAGGAACGCGCCTCCACCTATTGCCCCTTCCTGCCGATCCACCCGCATACCGGCGTGGTCATGCAGGTGCCGCTGGAGGAAATCGACCTTCCCGGCGGCATGATCGGCTGGCGCGACCCGGAGACGGGCGAGCGGTTCATGACCAAGGTGACCGGCGGCCATTGCAAGCTGCAATGGAAGCCCGACTGGGCGATGCGCTGGTGCGCGCTCGGCGTCGATTACGAAATGGCCGGCAAGGACCTGATCGACTCCGTAAAGCTCTCGGGCAACATCGCCCGGGCGCTGGGCCACACCCCGCCCGAAGGGTTTAATTACGAACTGTTCCTCGACGAGAACGGCCAGAAGATTTCGAAATCCAAGGGCAACGGCATCACCATCGAGCAATGGCTGACCTACGCCACGCCGGAAAGCCTCGCCTTCTTCATGTATTGGAAGCCGCGCGAGGCGAAAAAACTGCATTTCGACGTGATCCCGCGCGCCGTGGACGAATATCTGGCGTTTTTGGACGCCTATCCGCGCCAGGACGCCAAAAATCGGCTCGGCAATGCGGTCTGGCACATCCATTCCGGCAAGCCGCCGGCGCCGGAATTCATCCAGCACGAGGAGGGGCAGAAGGGAACGGCCATTTCCTTCGCCATGCTGCTCAACCTCGCCGCCGTCGCCAACAGCGAAGACCCCTCGGTCCTCTGGGGCTTTTTGAGACGCTACGCGCCGGCCGCCAGCCCCGAAAAATTTCCGCGCCTCGACCAGCTGATCCGCTATGCGGTGCTGTATTTCCGCGATTTCGTGAAGCCGAAGAAGGTGTATCGCGCCGCCGACGAGGTGGAGCGCGACGCGCTGACAAAACTGTCGGAAGCTCTGGCGACCCTGCCCGCCGAGGCCAGCGCCGAGGACATCCAGACCCTGCTCTACGACGTCGCCCGCCCGATCCCGCGCTACCAGAATCTTTCAGCAAAGGGCGCGACGCCGGAGCGTCCGGGCGTGTCGAACGACTGGTTCAACATGCTCTATCAGGTTTTGTTGGGCGAGGATCGCGGCCCGCGCTTCGGCTCCTTCGCCGCGCTCTACGGCCTCGACAACACCCGCGCCCTGATCGCGGACGCGCTGGCGGGCAAGTTTTTGAAGGTCGAGGCGTAATCGCCTTTCAAGCGCGCTCGGCGGCGCGCCCGTTCCCACTTCACACCAGCATCGCGGCCAGAGCCGCGAGCAGCGCCATCGGCATCGCCACAAGCCCAAGAAGCAAAAAATCCCGGTCGCGGATGCGCTGCTGTTCGCGGCGTAAAACCGCCAGCCACAAAATGGTGGCGAGCGAGCCGGTCACTGAAAGATTGGGGCCGAGATCGACGCCGATCAGGATCGCGGCGGTCACGTCGGGCGCAACCCCGGCCTGATGCACGGCGCTGGCGGCGATCAGTCCGGCCGGCAGGTTGTTGACGAGGTTGGAGCCAAAGGCGACGGCCGCGCCGCTCGCCGCCGCGCCCCAAACCGCAGGCGCCTGCCGCAACAGACCGGCGAGTTGGGCGGTCACGCCAGCCCGGTCGAGCGCCTCGACGAAGACGAACAGCCCGGCCACCAGCGGCAGCACACCCCAATGAATGTCGCGCAACAGTGGCCAAGGATTTGATCGACGCGCCAGCAGAATGAGGGTCGTCGTCGCCACGCCCGCAAAAAACGTCGGCGCGCCGAGATCGAGGCCGCGCGCCGAAGCGAACAGCAGGACCAGCGCCGTCGCCGCGAGTCCCAAGGCGGCCACCTTGCCGCCGCCCGTCAGATGCGGAAATTTTTGCGGTTCGGCGATAGGCGCGGCCAGCTCTCGGCGCAGCATCAGCCGCAAGACGACATAGGTGACGACAATGGCCGCCAGCGACGGCAGCGCAAAAATCCGCAACCAGTCGAGCAGCGGCGGTAGACCGGCGCGTCCATAGACCACGAGATTGGCCGGGTTGGAGATCGGCAGAACAAAGCTGGCGGCGTTGGCGACGAAGGCGCACGGATAAAGGTAAGGCAGCGGCTTTTCGACCTTGGCGGCCTGGGTCGCGGCGAATACGGCGGGGGTCAACACCACGGCGGTCGCGTCATTCGACAAGAACACCGTGACCAGCACGCCGACCAGATAGACCAGCAGAAAGAGTCTTTTGGCCGAACCCCGGGCGTGCTTGGCGGCCTCGGCCGCCAAGAAATCGAAAAGGCCTTCGCGGCGGGCGGCTTCCGACAGCAGCATCATGCCGGTCAGAAACAGGTAGACGTCGGCGCCGCGCGAAATGCCGGTCCAGGCGGCGCCCACGGGGAGAAGGCCGGTAAGGACCAGCAGCGCGGCGCCGGCGACGGCCCAGATCGCCTCGTGCCATTGAAAGGGCCGCAGGATGACGCCCGCCGTCGCGAGCCCGGTGATGCCAAGAATTTGCCAGGTCATGTTCCCAAGTCGCGGATTCGCGCGCGGCGATCAACCCGCGTCTTGGCCGGTCAATGCGAAGCACCGGCCGATGTTCCGCCAGCGTTGCGGCGGGCGCGGATCATCTCCGCCGCCTTTTCCGCGATCATGATGGTCGGCGCATTGGTGTTGCCACCGATCAGCGCAGGCATGATCGACGCATCGACCACCCGCAGCCCCTCCAACCCGCGCACCCGCAACTCCGGATCGACCACGGCTTGAGCGTCCGAGCCCATCCGGCAGGTTCCGACGGGATGATAGATGGTGTCGGCGCGGGCGCGGATATGGCTCTCCCATTCGGCGTCGCTCATGCCGTCGTGGACGCCAAAAAGCTCCTTTTCGCAATAGCGGCGCATCGGCGGCGTCAGCATGATGTCGCGCGAAAGTTTTGCCCCCCGGATCATGGTTTCGAGATCGCGCCGGTCGGAGAGGAAAGCCGGATCGATCGCCGGCGGCGCCAAGGGATCCGCGCTCCGCAAAAACACGCGCCCGCGCGAAAAAGGATGAAGCGCGCAGACGTGCAGGCAAAATCCGTGGCCGGGATGCAGACGCCGGGCGTGATTGTCGACGACGCCGATGACAAAATGCAATTGCACGTCGGGCCGGTCGAGCTCCGGCGTCGTCTTGAGAAAACCAGCGCCCTCCGCGAAAGGCGTGGCCAGCAGCCCGCCGCCATCGCGCCGCCAGGCGGGAATCTGGCGCAGGAGATTTATAAACGCGCCAAAACCGATGCCGAAATTGTCTTTGTCCGAAGTCTTCCAAGCCAAAATAAAATCGAGATGGTCCTGAAGGTTTTGACCCACGCCCGGAGACTCGTGAACAAGCGGAATGCCATGCGGACAAATGTCTTCGGGCCGCCCGACGCCGGACAATTGCAGCAGCTGCGGCGTGCCGAAGGCGCCGGCGCTCAGAATGATTTCGCGCGCGGCGCAAAAAACCCTTTCGACCCGGCCATGCAGGCAGGCGACGCCCACAGCGCGCTTGCCCTCAAACAAAATCTTGGTCGCTTGCGTCTTGGTCAGCACGGTCAAATTCGGCCGCTGGTCCATGACGGGAAACAGATAGGCGGCGGCGGACGAACAGCGCTCTCCGCGACGGCGCGTCTCGTGGAACTGGGTCACCTGATAGAGACCCACCCCTTCGGTGTCTCCCGTATTAAAATCCTCGCGCACCCGATGCTGCCGCGCGCTGGCGGCCTCGACAAAAGCCTTGGTGATCGGGCGCGGCGCGCGCTGATCAGAAACATGCAGCGGACCGTCGCCGCCATGCGCGGCATCGGCGCCCCATTCGTTGTTCTCCGCCTTGCGGAAGTAAGGCAGCACCTCGTCCCAGGACCAGCCGGGGCAGCCGAGATCGGCCCATTGGTCGTAATCGGCGCGGTTGCCCCGCACATAGAGCATGGCGTTGATCGCCGAGGAGCCGCCGAGCGCTTTTCCGCGCGGCTGGAATCCGCGACGGCCGTTCAGCCCAGGTTGCGGAACGGTCCAAAGCGCCCAGTTGTTGATCTTCGGCCTGCCCGGGATCATGGTGACCGCGCCGGCCGGGGTGCGGACCAAAAAACCATCGCCGCGTCCGCCCGCCTCCAGCAGGCAGACGGTGACGCCAGGGTCTTCGCTCAGCCGCGCCGCCAATGCCGCGCCGCCGGAGCCGCCGCCCACGATCACATAGTCGAAACGGTCCATGTCCCGTCCTTTCATCCTGTGAGAGGACTGTCATCGCCGGAAAACAGCGCGACGCTGATCGCCTCCTCGCGAATCGCCACGATCTCGACGAAGTCGCGGGCGTCGCCCATCTGGCGGAAGGCGACGTAACCGCGTTCGAGAAAGGCCTGCAACGGACCAAAGCCGGCGATTTCGGCCGGCTTGCGCATGGCCTTGAGCGCGAAGCCGATCATCGGCGCCTTGACCAGATCTTCCAGCCGGTGGCCGAGATGGCGGATCAGTTCGATCTGCCGCGCCCGGTCGTCGCGCCGGCCCGTTCGACGATAGGCCTCGCCATAGGCGCGCGCGTCGCCCTCCGGGTCCAGCAGCGCCGCCATCTCCGCGTCGAGCGATTCCGAGAGCGCGTCGAGTTCAATGGCGTCGGCGACGGTCTCTATCCCCGAGGCCGGCAGGCCCTTCTTCATCAGCGGCAGCACGCGCCAGACGGTCTGCGCGTCGACGCTATGGTCTTGCGGGCCATAGAGGTCGGCGAGGAAGAAGCGCGCGGCGGCGGAATATTGCGGATGGGCGAGGAGGTCGGCGTGGGTGCGCGCGAGCCGCGTCGCCTGCCATTCGCGCAGCCGCATGCGGGCCTCCTGCGCGAACTCGGTCCGCCTCGTGGCTGTCCGCACTTCGGTGGCGCGCGCCAGCTGGCTCTCCAGGCGCTGGACGGCGATGGTTTTCGGGTCGTTTTCGTTTTCCATTTTTGAACTTTAACACGACGGCCTAGGCGCCAACGCCTAAAGGCGGAACGGCCCCTTTTCGCCGGGCGAGAAACGGATAAGATCGAAAAAAAAGGAGAGGGCCATGTCTGGACACACGCGCATGGCGCCGGTGGATGTCACTTGGCTACGAATGGACAGGCCGAACAACCACATGGTCATCGTCGGGGTGATCGTTCTGCGCGAGCCCGTCGATCTCGACCGCATCGAGCGCACGCTGGAGGCGCGACTGCTCGCCCATGACCGCTTCCGCCGCAAGATCGAAGAACACGGCGGGACATACTATTGGCGCGAGGACGCGCGGTTCGACGCCAAGCGGCATCTGCGCCGCGCGCGCCTGCCCGGCGAGGCCGGCAAGGCGGAATTGCAGCGATTTGTCTCGGAACTCGCCGTGCGCCCGCTCGATCCCCGCCATCCGCTTTGGCAGATTCATATCGTCGAGGGCTACGAGGAGGGGGTGGCGCTGGTGTTGCGCATCCACCACGCCATCGGCGACGGCGCCGCAATGATGCGCGTGCTGCTCGACCTCGCGGACGAAGACCCCGACGCCCCGCTGCACGGGGTCGAATGGGCGGACGCGAGCGAGGAGTCGGAGCACCCGTTTCGGCCGCCCTGGGACGTGCTGGCGCCGCTGATCGAAAAGGTCGAGGGCGGCGTAAAGGCTTCCACGGACGCCGCGCGCACCGCCCTCGGTCTGGTCCGCAACCCCTCCGACACGAGAAAGCTGTTGCGCGACGGCGCCAATGTCGCCGCCGAACTCGCCTGGCTGTTGATGATGCCGATGGATTCGCCGACCCGGCTCAAGGGCGAGCTGTGCGGCGAAAAAATGGTGGCCTGGAGCGCGCCGATCCCGCTGCCGGAGGTGAAGGCGGTCGGCCATGCGCTGGGCTGCACGGTCAACGACATGTTGCTGTCCTCCTTCGCCGGCGCGCTGAAAACCTATCTGGAATCCAAGGGCGATCCCACCGAAGGCGTCGAGGTGCGGGCCTTGGCCCCCATTGACCTGCGCCCCCCCGGCCGCGCGAAAACACTCGGCAACCAGTTCGGGATCATCGCCGTGGAATTGCCGGTCGGCATGGCCAATCCGCTGGCGCGGCTCGAGGAGGTGCGCCGGCGCATGCTGGCGTTGAAGCGCTCCTATGAGCCGGTGGTGACCCTCGGCCTGGTCACCGCGCTCGGCTACGGCCCGAAATTGGTGCAGGATCGGCTGTTCGACCTGCTGCTCAGCCGCGCCACGGCGGTGATGACCAATGTGCCGGGGCCGCAACGCCCGCTCTATCTCGGCGGCGCCGCCATCGACCAGATCATGTTCTGGGTGCCGCAATCCGGCGAGATCGGCATGGGCGTGTCGCTGCTGTCCTTCAACAATCGCGTGCAGCTTGGCCTGATCACCGATGCGGCGCTGGTCTGCAATCCCGACGAGATCATTGAGCATTTCCAGCCTGAGTTCGAGCAATTGCTCTATCACGCGCTGCTCCATTGCGGCCATGAGGACGCGCCGCCGCCGCGTCGCGCGCCCAAGCCAAAGCAAAACACGCGAAAGCAGAAGCCGGCTGTGCTGCGCGTGAACGAGGTAGCCGTCGATCCGCCGCCAACCAGACCCAGGCGCCGCGCGCGGGCGAAGGCGCCCGAGGCGGTTTAGCCGCATGGGCGATGCAGCCTTGGATGCGTTCGCTTGACGCGGTGATCCCCGCACCTTTCCGCCGACCTTTTTGATCCCAAGATTTTTTCTAAGTATTGCACTGAACTTGAAATGATATTTTCGGTCAATTTGCGGAAAAATTTCCAATTTTTCCCGTCATGTTCGTCAGGCGGATTTTATTTGCATGATTTTGCGACATGCTCTTTCACATTCATCTACGATTCATCAAGCGCATTTATAAGATGAGCTTAACTCCCACGCCTTGGGACCCTGGAGCTTTTCATGACGAAACTTCGAACGGACGGATGTCCACAGATTTCACGCAGGATGCTGCTTGTCGGCGGGGTCGCCGCCGGTTCGGCGCCATTGCTCGCCGCAACCGACGCCAACGCGAATGTCAAACTGTCCAAGGCCGCGGTCAGGTTCCGCACGGTGGCGCAAGATGGCAAGACCTGCGGCGCCTGCAAGCTGTATCGGGACCCCTCGAGCTGCACGTTTGTCGAAGGCGTGACCGATCCGAGCTGCACTTGCTGGATCTGGCGGGCCAAGACCGCCTGATCCCAGGCAAGCCCGGGATCAGCGATTTAATGCTGCCTGTTTGAGCGCCCTCCCCCCGCGAACAAATAAGCCGCGTGCGCCCAGTCTTCGCGCGGCGCGCTCCAGGAGACAAAGCGCCATTCCGGCCCCGCCGGCGCGATATGGAGCATTTCGCTTCGGCCGAAAATCAATAGGCAAAGCGGCGGCGGATCCTCCGCATTGACCCCGCGACGATCGCCCACGCCGCTATCCCGCGATTTCCGCCTTGGCGGCTTCGACGTCCAGCCGCTCCATGGCGTCAGCAGGGACGCAGCGCGCCGCGTCTTCGTAAAGCGCGGTCGCCTGTTTCAGTTTCGACGCGCCGAACAGCATGGCGAGCGCATTCGCATATTCCATGCGGGCGATGGCCGAGGTCGGATTGAGCTTCAGCGCCTCCTCGAAATGTTTCACCGCCGCCTCCTTGCTCGCGCCATAGGTGAGGCTGGCGATCATGCCGCCGATCTTGTCCACCACTTCGGCGTGATAGGCGCCGAGCGCGATATGCGCGTCGGCGTGACGTTTTTCGAGACGCAGCGCGGTTTCAAGACTGTGCTTGATCTTGCCCCCCAACCCTTGCGCCAACGCCTTGGCCACGGAAATGCACTGGCTGTAGCGGCCGAGCGCCTGCGCGTGGAGATACCAGGCGTTGGCGTTGTCGGACTGCTGCAGGCGTTCCGCGAGCGCGGCGGCGCGCTGAAAAAGAGCGATCTTTTCCTCGCGGTCCTCGACCAGATAGGAGGCGTAGATGTTGATCGCCTTGGCGGCGACATTGGCGCCCAGCGCCCCCAACGCTTCGCCCTGGCGCGCCGCCGTTTCGAAATCGCCGCGATGGTAGGCGCGCCAGGCGTCCTGCACACGCTCGCCCTCGGGAAAGGGCTCGCGGTCGCCGCCATGCAGGCGCGACCAGTTCTTTTCCAACGCCTCGCCTTCATAGACATAGGCGTCGTTGTCATGAGGAAAGCGGGTCCATTTCGATTTCGGCATGTGCGGCCTCAATTCAGATAGCGTTTGGACAAGTCATCGAACAGTTCGCGCTCGCGCGGCGCCAGATAGGGCGCAGCCAGCGAAATCACGTGAAAAGCCCCGCGCGCCAGCGCCCGGCTTTCCTCCTTTTCCTCCTGCGCGTCCTCGTCGTTGTGCGGATTGCGCGCGAGTTCGTAGGAGAGCCAGTAGGTCGCGATCACGGTCATGTTGACGGCCAGCGCCTCGACGTCCTGCGGCGAAGCCCTGAGTTCGCCGGCCTTCACCAGACCGGTGAGGATCGCGGCGGCGGTGCGCCGCTTGTGCGCGAGAATGCGCTTGAACTGCGCGCCCAGCACCCGGTAGCGCGACGTGATTTCGTTGATGTCGCGATAGATGAAGCGATATTTGTGGATGGCCTCGAAGATGAGATGCAGGAACAGCCAGGCGTCCTCGGCGTGCACCGGCCTCTGCTCCGGCGCGGCCAGCGTGTGCTCGATCTCCGCGCGATAGGCGGCGAACAGGGCTTCGACGATCTTGTCCTTGCAACGATAGTGATAATAGAGATTGCCCGGGCTGATGTTCATCTCGTCGGCGATGGCCGTCGTGGTGACGCCCGGCTCGCCATAGGTGTTGAACAATTTCAGCGCCGTATCGAGAATGCGTTCGGGCGTTCGCCTCTTCGGTTTTCTCTCCATGCCTGCTCCCCTCCCCGGAAACGGGCGAACAAATCATCGCAATGCGCGCTCCAGCGTATCAAGGGCGTTGCCGAGCTGGCTCGCCGCCTGCTTCAGGCCGGCGCGGCGGGGCGCGCGGCGCCGCCGCGACAGCGTGCGGCTTTCGTCGGCGAGACAGGCGCGGTCGAGCGACACGCCGTGGCGCGCCAGCACGACATCGAGTTCGTCGGCGCGGCGGCGCAATTCCTCGCGCGTCCTCTGATAGGCGTGCTCGGCCAGCCGGTGGCGGCTGGAATAGGAAAACACGTTGGTGAAGAACATTTCCGCGTCGTCGCGCGCCGGCTCGAACAGGATGACGTCGGCGTCGGGATAGGTTTTCGAATAGCGCTCCATCCCCACCCGCATGCGCGAATGGATCAGCGCGCGAAAGGTCTGCGACATGACGGAGGGGAGGCCGCGCGCCGCGAGCGACACGCGGCTGCGGTGGGTCTTGCGCGCGACCGCGTCGGCGTCGATCGGCGTGAGCGGATTGACGCAAATGAGCAGTTTCGCGCCTTCGGCCAGCGCCACCGAGGCGTGCAAGGTTTTCATCAGGGCGCCATCGACATAATGACGGCCGTTGATCTCCACCGGCGGATAGAGGCCGGGCAGCGCGGAACTGGCCTGGACGGCGCGCGAGATCGGCACGTCGTCCAGCCCGCGCGCGCCGAACGGCGTGGCCGAGCAGGAATCGAGATCGGTGGCGACAATGAACAGTTTGTTTGGAAGCCGGCGAAAATCGTTCACCCGACCCTGCGCCGAAAACAGCCGGGCGAGATAGGCGCCCACGGCCTCGTTGTCGAACATGCCAGCCGGCAGCGCGCGTCCCAGCTGTTGCAGCGACTCAGCGAAGCCGTGCGGGGGCGCTCCATTCAGATAGGACTGCATCGCCAGCGCCAGGAGCCCCGGCAGGCTGGCGAGACGGCGCCCAAACTCCTGGAAGGCGGGCTGCAGCAGGATTTCGGGCTCGAAGGGGTCGTCGGCCTCCTCGCTCTCGATGAATTTCCGGTGCATGTCGCGCGGCGTGATCCCGTTGGCGAGGCCGGCGGCGACGAACGCGCCCGAACTGACGCCGACAAAGATGTCGCAGCCCGTCAGATCGAGACCGACGAGAGCCTCGTCCAGCGCCGCCAGGGCGCCGACTTCGTAAATGCCGCCGATGGGTCCGCCGCCGGCCAGAGCGACGCCCTTGAGATCGCGGTTCACGGCGCCCTCCATCACATCAGCAGAACCCGGCGGGCGCGCCATGCACCGACGCGCCCGTCAGCTCGCATTCACTTCGCCGCCGCAGGCGCCTTGGCCGGCGTCTTGCGCTGTTCCAGTTCGGCGGAAAGGGTTTTGACCTCGTGGGTGAGTTCCGACACCCGGCGGCCGAGGTGCTCGATGTCCTTGCGGGTCGGCACGTTCAGCGAATGCAGGGCGCGCGCGACGCGCTCCTCGAAAACCTGTTCGAGCTTGTCCCACGATCCCGTCGCCTGTTTCCTGACTTCGGCGATCTTGTCGTCGGCGGTCTTCTTCGCCCGGTCCTGAACGGCCTCGCCTTCCTTGACCAAGGCTTCGAAAACCTTCGTGCCCTCCTCCTGCGCCTTGGCGAAGGCGCCGAGGCCGGCGAGCCAAATCTGGTTGGCGGAATTCTTGATCAGCGACGAGAGTTCGGTGTCGCCCTTGCCTTCCGCAAGTTCCGTAAGCTTCTTGACCATGATCCTCTCCCTTGGATTGCCGGCGGTCGAGCCTGCCGGTTTCATTTTTATAAATTATCCGTCCGAACTAGAATCTTCGCCCTAGATTTCGCCGGGAATTCGGTCACATCCGCGAGACCACAGTTTATTCGCTTGTTCCGTCGGTTTTTTTAGCTTTGCTATTTGCGTCTTGCTTTTTCGAATAGGCGGCGGATTCTAATCGAGACCATTATGCTGCAAAAAATTTGGAGACCGAGCCATGATCTACGTCATCACCGGCGGCAGCGGCTTCATCGGCAAGCGTCTGATCCAGAGATTGTTGGCGCGGCCCGACGCCGAAGTCCATTTCCTGATGCGCAACCCCTCGCCCGAGCGTCTGAAAGTTTTGAGCGATTTCTGGGGCGTCGACGCCGCACGCGCGCGTCCCCTGCCCGGCGACCTCACCGCGCCGCTGAGCGGCGTCGATCCCAAGACGATCGAAGCCCTGCGCGGCAAGGTCGATCACGTCTTTCATCTCGGCGCCATCTACGACCTCGCCGCCGACCCCGCCCAGGAAATGCAGGTCAACATCGAGGGCACGCGCAACGCCCTCGCGCTGGCGGAAGCCTTGGACGCCCGGCGCTTCCATCACATGAGCTCCATCGCCGCCGCCGGCCTTTACGAGGGCGTGTTCCGCGAGGACATGTTTGAAGAAGCGGAAAATCTGGACCACCCCTATTTCGCCAGCAAGCACGCCGCGGAAAAAGTTTTGCGCACGGAGGCGAAGCTTCCCTTCCGCATCTATCGTCCGGGACTCGTCGTCGGCGATTCCCGCACCGGCGAAATGGACAAGATCGACGGCCCCTACTACTTCTTCAAGCTCATCCAGAAATTGCGCGGCCTGCTGCCGCCCTGGGCGCCGATGATCGGCCTCGAAGGCGGGCGCATCAATCTGGTGCCCGTCGACTTCGTCGTTTCGGCTTTGGACTTCCTCGCCCACAAGGACGGACTCGACGGCCGCTGCTTCCATCTCGTCGATCCCGACCCGCGCCGCGTCGGCGACATTTTCGCCCTGTTCGCCGGGGCGGCGCACGCGCCGCGCGTCACCATGCGGGTGAACACCGCCCTGTTCAGCCTGCTGCCGCGCCCGCTGACTCAAGCCCTCAAGGCGCTGACGCCGGTGCGCCGCATCCGCAAGGCGCTGATGAAGGATTTGGGCCTGCCCGAAGGCATTCTCGCCTTCTTCAACTACCCCACGCGCTTCGACAGCCGCGAGGCCGGGCCGCTGCTCGCGAGCGCCGGAATCAAAGTCCCGGCCATCGAGGATTACGCCTGGCGCCTCTGGGACTATTGGGAGCGCCATCTCGATCCCGACCTTTTCATCGACCGCTCGCTGCGCGGGCGTGTCGCCGGCAAGACGATTTTGGTGACCGGCGGCTCAGCAGGCATTGGCAAGGCGACCGCGCTGCGCCTCGCGGACGCCGGGGCGCGCGTGCTCATCGTCGGACGCGACCAGGGCAAGCTCGACGCCGCGTTGAAGGAGGCGGAGGCGCGAGGCCTGACGCTGGAAGCCCACGCGGCTGATATCGCCGATCCCGCGCAATGCGAAACCCTGGTCGCCGCGCTCAACGCGCAGGGCGGCGTCGAGATTCTCGTCAACAATGCGGGCCGCTCAATGCGGCGGGGCATCGAACATTCCTACGACCGGCTGCATGATTTCGAGCGGGCCATGCAGGTCAATTACTTCGGCGCGCTGCGCCTGACCCTCGGCCTGCTGCCGGGCATGGCGCAGAGGCGCAGCGGCCATGTGATCAACATTTCTTCGATCGGCGTGCTGACCAATGCGCCGCGCTTTTCGGCCTATGTCGCCTCCAAGGCGGCGCTCGAAGCCTTTTCGCGATGCGCGGCCAGCGAATTTCTCGACCGGGGCGTGAATTTCACCACGATCAACATGCCGCTGGTGCGCACCGACATGATCGCGCCGACAAAATTTTATGAGCACGCGCCGGCGCTTTCGCCCGAGGAGGCGGCGGATCTGGTGGTCGAGGCGATCGTCAAGCGGCCCTCGCGCATCGCCACGCCGCTCGGCGTGTTCGGCCAGATCGTGCACGCGTTCAGCCCGCGCGTGGCGCAGATCGTGATGAACACGGCTTTTCGCATGTTCCCCGACAGCGCCGCCGCGACCGGCGCCAAGCAGGAGGCGCCGAACGCGGATCAGATCGTGTTCACGCAGATCATGCGCGGGCTGTATTTGTAAAATCAGGCCCCCGCGACAGGTTGCTCTTGCGCAGGCGCAGGCGGGGCTTCGGCCGTGACCTGATCCGCCGCAGCGGGCGGCGCCACCACGACGACAGGCGTTTCCGCGACCGCCGGCGCCGCTTCGACCGGCGCGACGACAACGATCGGCGCAGGCGGCTCCGGCTGCGGGTTCAACGCGGCGGAGGGGACGCCCTTGGCGGCCGGCTCGGAAAAGGCCAAAATCTTCTTGAGCACCTCAGGCTGCGCGATCACCGACATGTGGCCGGCGAGCGGCGCGCAGGTCTCCGGCGCCCCCTGCAGGCGCGCGGCGTCCGGCGGCGACACGAATTCGTCGCGCCCCGCCCAGAAGGCGTGGACGGGAACCGGCGTCTCCTTGGCGTTCAGCGCCTGCAGCCAGGGGGAATCCGGCTCCATCTGCCGGGCGCTGCGGCCGTAACCGTATTTGGCGAAGCTCGTGCCATGGTGCGGCGTGGCCAGCGTGACCAGGCCGACGACATCGTCGCCGCCGCGACGGGCGATACGGGCGCGCGCCACCAGCCCGCCCTTGCTGTGACCGACCAACAAAACCTTTTCCGCGCCGGTTTGTTCTTTCACCCGGGCGATGTGCTGGTCGAGTTCGTCGGCGAGTTCGTCGATATCGGCGAACGTCCACCCCAGCGTCAAGGGCGCAACCTTGCGGCCGGCCGCCTCGAGATCGCGCGCCATTTCGAACCACATGCCGCGATTGCAGCAATAGCCGGGAACGAGCACGATCGGCGTTTCATCCGGCGCATGAGGCAACACCTTCTCGTCGCCCATCCAGAACGTGTCGAACGGCATCAACACCACGAAGGCGCGCCAGAAGGCGTAAACCTCGGCCGCGCTAGCCAGCCAGCGCCGCTCGGGCGCGCCGATGTTCAGAAAATTCGGCGCGTTCATGGCGATGGCGGCGCTCGGAATGGCCGCGGGCAAGCCGACGAAGACAAGGAGGAGGACGATGAGCCCGGCCTCGAAGCCGAACAGCAATCTTGTGAGGTGGCCAGCGATCGCGGCCACGATGAGGATCAGAACGACGGCGCTCCGCAACAAAAGGGTCCGCATCTCAGTCTCCGCGCTATCGGCGTATTGATCGGAATCATTGTCTTTGACTGCGGCGACCAGATTATGAATGGACGAACCGCGCAATGACAAAGATCAACAATCGGGAGGGGCGCATCGTGGAGCGCATCTGGGAATCACGCTATCCCGCTGGCGTCGACGCTCATGTCGACGTTCGCGCGTTTCCGTCGCTGCGCCACATGTTCGAGGACAGCGTCGCCCGCTTTCCCGACAACACGGCATTCATCAGCATGGGCGCGCGGCTGAGTTACCGGCGCTCGCGCGAACTCGCCTGGAATTTCGGCTCCTGGCTGCAAAATGTCGTCAAGCTGCCGCGAGGCGCGCGCGTCGCGCTGATGACGCCCAACCTGCTGACCTATCCGGTCGCCCTGTTCGGCGCGCTCTCGGCCGGTTATGTCGTCGTCAATTGCAATCCGCTCTACACGTCGTTCGAGCTTGAGCGCCAATTGCAGGATTCCGGCGCCGAAGCCCTGGTCGTGCTGGAGAATTTCGCCGCCACGGCGGCCAAGGCGATCGAGCGCACCTCGGTGCGCGCCGTGGCGGTCGCGCGCATCGGCGATCTCCTTGGCTTTCCCAAGGGCGCGCTCGCCAATTTCGTCGTCAAACGCGTCAAGCGCCTTATTCCACCCTGGGAAATTCCCGGCGCGATCCCGTTCATGGAGGCGCTGCGCCTCGGCGCCCGCGCGCCGATGCAGCCGCCGGACCTCGGCCCCGACGACCTCGCCTTCCTGCAATATACCGGCGGCACCACGGGCGTGCCGAAAGGCGCCGAACTCACCCATGGCAGCGTGATCGCCAACATCCAGCAAGGCTACGCCTGGGTGCGGCCCTTCGTCGAGGACGGGCGCGAGGTCATTGTCACGCCGCTGCCGCTTTACCACATCTTCGCCCTGACGGTGAGTTGCCTGCTGTTCATGCGCATTGGCGCGGCCAACCTGCTCATCGCCAATCCGCGCGACATCAAAGGCATGGTCAAGGAGCTGGCGCGCACGAAGTTCACGGGCATCAGCGGGGTGAACACGCTTTTCAATGCGCTTCTCAAAAACGAAGACTTCCGGCGGCTCGATTTTAGCGGCATGAAGATTTCGGTTGCCGGCGGGATGGCCTTGCAAAAGGCGGTCGCGGAAAAATGGAAGGCGGTCACGGGACGGCCGCTGATCGAAGGCTATGGGCTGACGGAATGCTCGCCCGCCGCCCTGATCAATCCGCTGGACCTCAGAGATTTCAACGGCGCAGCGGGCCTGCCCATGCCGCACACCGACGTCTCCATCCGCGACGACGCGGGCGCCGAAGTCGCGCCGGGCGAGCGCGGCGAACTTTGCATCAAGGGGCCGCAACTGATGCGGGGCTACTGGAACAGCCCGGACGAAACCGCCGAGGTTTTCACGTCCGACGGTTTCCTGCGCACGGGCGATATCGCCACCATGGACCCGCAAGGTTTTGTTCACATCGTCGATCGCAAGAAGGACATGATCCTGGTGTCCGGCTTCAACGTCTATCCGGGGGAGATCGAAGACGTCGTCGCCTTGCACCAGGGCGTGGAGGAGGTCGGCGCCGTCGGCGTGGCCGACGAGCAGACCGGCGAAGCCGTCAAGATCGTCGTGGTCAAGCGCGACGAGGCGCTCTGCCCCGATGAACTGGTCGCCCATTGCCGCAAATATCTGGTCGGTTACAAGATCCCGCGCCAGATCGAATTTCGCGGCGACCTGCCGAAAACCAATGTCGGAAAAATCCTGCGCCGCGCGCTGCGCGAGGAAAGCGCACACCCGCCGCCGCCGCCGCCGCCGCATTGAGGGATCGCATTTTCGTGAACGGCGGCCGCATTTTGACGCATTGAAGTCACGATTTTGCGAGCGCATCATGCCGGAACGGTCGCCCGCTGAGACGTTCAGACAGTTTCGGGCGGGCCGATCAGAAAGGGAGACGTCATGAAGCGCCCTGTGACACAAATCTTATTCGCCGCGCTGCTCGGTCTGGCCGTTTTGTTCTCGCCAGTTCCCCGACCTGCGGAGGCCGCCCCAGTGGCGCCGTCGAACCTGCTGGCGACGCAATCCTATGGATCGGCCATTCAGCAAACCCAATATTATTATCGCCGGCATTATTACCGCCCCTACTATCGGCATTATTATCGGCCGTACCGGCCTTACTATCGTCCATATTACAGGCCCCATTATCGGCCTTACTATGGGTACCGTCCTCACTACTGGCATCGCCGCCACTACTATTGAGCCGCGTGCCGACGAAAAACGCCGCCGAACCAGCTTCGGCGGCGTTTTTTCGTCGGCGGCGCGGGGAAGAATTCAAATTAGGTGGAGGTCGGCGCCGCGCGCGAAGGGGGCGAGCGCCGGGCTGGTCACGCAGAGCCCGCCGGCGAGCGCGCCGAAGGCCGGCATGACGATCTTCTCGGCCCCGACCACAAAACAGGCGCGGCGCTGTTTGCCCGCACGCGTGGCGACACGGACGCAAGGGTGCAGATGGCCAAAAATCTGCGGACCGCTGAGCCCGTCAGGTTCATGGCGCAGGCGGATGTTTTCGACGCGCCATTCCTCCAGCAAAGCGCACGACAGCTTTTGCAGCGCCTGAGTCAGCGGCCGGTCATGGTTGCCGAGCACGAACACGGGCGCGGCGCGACGCGCCAAAATTTCGACCATGCGCGGCAAGAAATCCGGCTCGGCGGTCAGTCGCGCGGAATGGAAGGCGTCGCCGAGCAGCACGATTTTGTCCGCTCCCGTGGCCCGCGCCTCGGCGTCGAGTTTTTGCAATGTCGCGTCGGACTCGTAGGGCGGCAGGAACATCCCGGCGGCGGAAAAATGCAGCGCCTTGCCGAGATGAAGGTCGGCGACCACCAGGGCGGAAAGGTCAGGAAAACAAAGCGCGCCGCTCGGACGCAGCTCGATGCGATGTCCATGAAAGGAAATTTTGCGCGCGACCAGCAGCGGTTTGACGTTGAGGGGCTTGTTCATGTCCCCAAAAATTCGTCGCCGAGTTCTTCCAGCGCGAGATCGCGCGCGTTCCCCGGCGCCTTTTCGCGGCCGATTTCCAGCAGAAGCGGCACGGCCAGCGGGGTCGGCCGGGCGCGGCGCACAAGATCGATGTTATCGGCGAACATCACCAGTTTTCCCGCGAGGCGGTCGAGATCGAGCATTTCGCGAGAAGCCTCCAGACGCGCGGCCTGCAACAGGATGTGGTCGGGCTCATAACGGCGCAGCACGTCGTAAATGAGGTCGGAGGAGATGGTCAACGCCCGCCCCGACTTAGCCTCGCCAAACACGCGACGTTCGACCAGTCCGGCGACCTGCGCGCAATTGCGGAACGCACGTTTCATGATGCTGCTCTCGTCCAGCCATTCCTCGAGATCGTCGCCGAGCATGTCCGGCGACAGCAATTTCGAAAAATCCTCTGTTTCGGGAAACGGCCGCAACTGCCAGACCAGCACCGCATAATCGTTGGCGGCGAAACCGATCGGCGCGAGGCCAGCGCGGTTGAGCCGCCGCGTCAGCAGCACACCAAGGGTCTGGTGCGCCAGCCTCCCGGCAAAGGGATAGAGCGCCAAGTAATGTCGCTTCGCGCGCGGAAAAACCTCGACCAGCAGCCGGCCGGGGCGCGGCGCCATGCTGACATCCGCCTGGGCGGCGAGCCATTCCGCCACCTGCGGCGGAAATGGAATGTCGTGGCGCGCCCCCGAAATCAGTTCGGCGACGCGGGCGGCGAGCGATTCCGACACCGGCAACCGCCCGCCCATATAAGAGGGAATAATCGTCGAGGCATTGGCGCGCGCGCGAGATACAAAAAGTGTCTCCTCGCGCAGCTCGCGAACCTCCCAGACCTCGCCGGCAAAATAAAACGTGTCGCCCGGCGCCATGCCGGCCGCGACCAGCGAATCGATCGTCCCCAGTTCCTTGCCGGCTTTTTTCAGCGCGCGCCCCGCCCCGATGGCCTGAACAACGCGGGCCATGGGATTGTCGACGATGGTCCCGATGTTCATGCGATGCGCCGCCAGCATTTTCGCGTTGGCGACGCGCAACACCCCGTTCGCATCGGCGCGAATTTTTTCGAAGCGATCGTAGGCCTTCAGCGCATAGCCGCCATTGCGGGCGAAGGCGAGCACGCGCCCAAAAGTCTCGCGCGTGAGGCCGCGATAAGGGGCGGCGGCGACAATCTCGTCATAAAGCGCGGCGGCGGTCATCGGCTCGGCGCCGAGCCGACTGACCACATGCTGGGCCAGAACATCGAGTGCGCCCTCCCGCGCCGGTTCATTGTCCTGCGCGCCGGCCTCCACCGCCTCGACCGCCGCGACACATTCCAGCCACTCAAAACGGTTAGCCGGCGCGAGCAGGGCCTGCGAGGGTTCGTCGAGCCGGTGGTTGGAGCGCCCGACGCGCTGGGTCAAACGGCTGGCGCTTTTTGGCGCGCCGACCTGGATGACCAGATCGACATCGCCCCAATCGAGTCCGAGATCGAGGGTCGATGTCGCCACCACCGCATCGACCGCCCCCTCCGCCATGGCCGCTTCCACCCGGCGGCGGTGGGCGCGATCGAGCGAACCGTGATGCAGGGCGATGCGCAGATTGTCCTCGTTGATGTCCCAGAGAAGCTGGAACATCAGCTCCGCCTGCAGCCGGGTGTTGACGAAAACGATGCTCAACGTCGCGCGGCGCAGGCGCTGATAAATGTCGCCCACCGCATAGCGGCCGGAATGGCCCGACCAGGGCGTGCGGCTTTCGCTTTCCAAAATCTCGAAGCGCGGCGGCGGCGCGTCCTCGGCTTTGACAATGTGCGGCGTGGGCGCACCGCCCGAGGCCAGCCAGCGCGCCAGCGCCTCGGGATCTTTCACCGTCGCGGACAGGCCAAAACGCTGGACATCGGGCGCGATCCTCGCGAGTTGCGCGAGGTTGAGCGCCAGCAGATCGCCCCGCTTCGACGGCGCGAGCGCGTGGACTTCGTCGAGCACCAAATATCTAAGATTTGCAAACACTTTGGCGCTGTCGGGCCGCGACAGCATCAGGGCAAGCTGTTCCGGCGTGGTCAGCAGGATGTGCGGCGGGTTTTTCTGCTGGCGGGCGCGCCGGCTCGCGGGAGTGTCGCCGGTGCGCGCCTCGATCCGGGCGTCGAGACCGATCTCGGCGACGGGGATTTCAAGATTGCGGCGCACGTCCACCGCCAGCGCCTTGAGCGGCGAGACGTAAAGCGCGAACAGTGGCGCCGCCTCGCCGCGCGCGAGATCGCACAGGGCCGGCAAAAAGCCCGCAAGCGTCTTGCCGGCGCCGGTCGGCGCGATCACCAGCGCCGATTCTTTTCGCGTGGCGAGGTCCAGAACCCGCCGCTGGTAGTCGCGCAAAATCCAGCCGCGCCGCTCGAACCAACGGACAAGGATTTCGGGCAGATCGGGGCGCGGCGGCTTGGCGTTCATGGCGTCCTCGACCATATAGGAAAGGGAATCCGGATTGGCGATGCGTCCGCAGGACTTGGCTGTGCTGCGCCCGGAGGGCCTGTTCTGCCCACCGGGCGATTTTCTCATCGACCCGCTGCGGCCCGCCGCGCGGGCAGTGATTACGCACGGCCATTCCGACCACGCGCGCCCCGGCCACGACGAGGTCATTTGCACCGAGGCCACCGCCGCCATCATGCAAGCCCGGCTCGGCGAGCGCGCGGCCGGGCGGTTCTCGACCCTGCGCTACGGCGAAAAAGTGCGGATCGGCGAGGTCGACGTCACCCTGGTTCCCGCCGGCCACGTGCTCGGGTCAGCGCAGGTTCTTTTGGAGTGGCGCGGCCTGCGAATCGTGTTTTCGGGGGATTACAAGCGCGATGCCGACCCGACCTGCGCCCCGTTCGAGCCGGTTCGCTGCCATGTCTTCATCACCGAGGCCACCTTTGGCCTGCCGGTGTTCCGCCGTCCGCCGCCCGGCGACGAGCTGGAGAAACTGCGCCTTTCCATGGCGCGCGCGCCCGAGCGTTGGCATGTCGTGGGCGCGTATGCCTTGGGCAAGGCGCAACGTCTGGTCGCCGAAATACGCGCGGCCGGCGACGACCGCGCCATAGCGATGCATGGCGCGGCGATAAAAATCTGCGAGCTCTACCAAAACTTTGGCGCAAAACTCGGCGCGCTGGAGCCGGCCAGCGCCGAAAGCACAAAATCTTCGGCGCCGGGCTTGGTCATCTGCCCGCCGTCGGCCTTGCAGGACCGCTGGTCGCAAAAGTTTGGGGACGCCGTGCGCGGCATGGCTTCGGGCTGGATGCAGATCAAGGGCCGCGCCCGCCAGCGCAACGTGGAATTGCCGCTGATCCTCTCGGACCACGCCGACTGGCCCGCCCTGCAACAAACCATTCTCGACACCGGCGCGGAGGAAATCTGGATCACCCACGGCCAGGAAGACGCGCTGATGCGCTGGTGCGACTTGCGCGGCCTTTTCGCCCGCCCGCTCAATCTTCACGGTTATGAGGGGGAAGAGGCGGAATGAAGGATTTTTCGAATCTTCTCGAAAACTTGCTCTGCCAGCCGGCGCGCAATGGAAAACTGGCGCTGCTGGTCGATTATCTCAACCGCACGCCCGATCCCGACCGCGGCTATTCGCTGGCCGCCCTGTGCGGCGATCTCGTGCTGGACGAGGTCAAGCCGGGTCTGTTGCGCGCCTTGATCGAGGAGCGCGCCGACCCCATCCTGTTTCGGCTGTCCTACGATTTTGTCGGCGATCTCTCCGAAACCATCGCGCTGATGTGGGAGCCGGGCGAAGCGGCGGAGCCGCCGGGACTGGCGCAGATCGTCGAATCCATGCGCGCCATGTCCAAAGCCGAAGCGCGGCGGCGCCTGCCCGGCTGGCTCGACACGCTCGACGGGACCGGCCGTTGGGCGCTGCTCAAACTGGTGACCGGCGCGCTGCGCGTCGGCGTTTCCACCGGCCTCGCCAAACAGGCCCTTTCGCAATGGAGCGGCGTGGCGCAGACGGAGATCGAAGAGGTTTGGCATGGTTTCGCGCCGCCCTACCTGCCGCTGTTCGCCTGGCTTTCGGGCGCGGCGGCGCGCCCCTCCGCCTGTGACGCCCTGTGCTTCCATTCGCCCATGCTGGCGCATCCCATCGACGACGCGGATTTCGAAAGACTGGAGCCGGGCGATTTCAAGGCCGAATGGAAGTGGGATGGGATCAGGGTTCAGTTGAAAGGCCGCTCGGGGGCCGGCGCCCGCCTGTTCTCGCGCTCCGGCGACGATATTTCCGCCGCTTTTCCGGAATTGGTCGCCTCTTCAGGCGAAGGCCTCGATTTGCTCCCTCTCCCCGCAAGCGGGGAGAGGGCGGGGGTGAGGGGCGGGGGCGTTAGCCCCGACGTCGTCAGGAAAGCATCCGGCGTACATGGTCACCCCCTCGTGTTTGCCGGCGGGCTGGACGGGGAGCTGGTCGCGCTGGAGCCGGGGAAAACCGGGCTGGAAGCCGTGGCGAGCTTTTCCACCTTGCAGCAGCGGCTCAATCGCAAAACCATTTCCGCCGCCATGCTGGCGCGCATCCCCGTGGCGATCATCGCCTACGATCTGCTGTTTGCCGCCGACGCCAGCGGCGAAAACTGGACCGACGTGCGGCCGCTGCCGTTTCTGGAGCGCCGCCGCCTGCTGGAACAGGCGGTCGCGAAGGCCGACGATCCCCGCCTGCTGCTGTCGCCGCTGCTCTCGTTCGAACATTGGGACGCGCTCGCGGCCCAACGCGCGGTTTCAGCGGAACATCCCAGCGTCGAGGGCGTGATGCTCAAGCGCAAGGCCAGCCCCTATATCGCCGGGCGGCCGAAGGGCGAGTGGTTCAAGTGGAAGCGCGACGCCCATTTGCTCGACTGCGTGGTGATGTACGCGCAGCGCGGTCACGGCAAGCGCGCCTCGCTCTATTCCGACTACACCTTTGGCCTGTGGAGCGGCGATGCGCTGCTGCCGGTCGGCAAAGCCTATTTCGGTTTTACGGATGCGGAGCTGGCCCAGCTCGACCGTTTTGTCCGGCAGAATACGGTGCAGAAATTCGGTCCGGTGCGCGAAGTGGTTCACGCATCGGACAACGGCCTTGTTCTGGAAATCGCCTTCGAAGGCGTGCAAGTCTCCCCCCGGCACAAATCCGGCTACGCCATGCGCTTTCCGCGCATCAACCGCATCCGACGCGACAAGAGACCGGCCGAAGCCGATCAATTGGAAGCGCTGGCCAAACTGGCGCGGTAATCAGGCGGCGGCGGCGACCGCCTCGCAAACCTCGTCGACGATGCTCTCGATCACAAGCCTGTCGTCGCCCTCGGCCATCACGCGAATGACCGGCTCTGTGCCGGAGGGTCGGATCACCAGCCGCCCCTCATTGCCAAGTTTTTGTTTGGCGGCCTGAATCACCTTGGCGACCGACTCGGTCTCCAGAGGCTTGCCGCCCTTGAAGCGCACGTTCTTCAGAATCTGCGGCAGCGGATCGAAGGCGTGGCAGACTTCGGAGACCGGCTTGCCACGGCGCTTGACCACCGCCATGACCTGCATCGCCGCAACCAAGCCGTCGCCGGTGGTGCAATAATCGGACAGGATCATGTGCCCGGACTGCTCGCCGCCGACGTTATAGCCATGCTCGCGCATGTGCTCGAGCACGTAGCGGTCGCCGACCGGCGTGCGCGCCAGCGACAGACCCAAAGAGCCGAGATAACGCTCCAGTCCGAGATTGGACATCACGGTCGCCACAATGCCTGGCCGGGACAGTTTGCCGTCGGCGCGCCAGTCCTGCGCCACCACCGCCATGAGTTGATCGCCGTCGACCAAGCGGCCATGTTCATCGACGATGAGGACGCGATCCGCGTCGCCATCGAGCGCAATGCCGATATCGGCGCGCAGTTCCCGCACCCGTTGCGCAAGCGCCTGGGGCGCGGTCGAACCGACGTTGCGGTTGATATTAAAACCGTCGGGCTCGACGCCGAGCGAAAACACTTCGGCGCCCAGTTCCCACAACGCTTCCGGCGCCACCTTGTAGGACGCGCCATTGGCGCAATCGATCACCACCCGCATGCCCTCGAACGACATGTTGCGCGGCAAGGTGTGCTTGGCGAATTCGACATAGCGCGCGCGAACATCATCGACGCGGCGCGCCCGACCGAGGGCGGAAGACCCCGCCAGTTTCGAGCCGAGATCGCCTTCGATCAAAGCTTCGATCTGCCGCTCCACCTCGTCCGAGAGTTTAAAACCCTGCGGACCGAACAATTTGATGCCGTTGTCCTCGAAAGGATTGTGCGAGGCGGAAATCATCACACCGAGATCCGCCCGCATGGAGCGGGTCAGCATGGCGACCGCCGGCGTGGGCATGGGGCCCAGCAGCAGCACGTCCATACCGACGGAGGTGAAGCCGGCGACCAGCGCGTATTCGATCATGTAACCGGAAAGACGCGTGTCCTTCCCGATCACAACACGATGCCGATAGTCTCCGTTTTGAAAAACGATGCCGGCGGCCTGTCCGACTTTCAGCGCCAGTTCCGGGGTTATGACCTTGTTGGCGAGGCCACGAATGCCGTCCGTGCCGAAAAACTTGCGGCTCATATTAGCGAATCTCCAATTCCTGAGGCAAATCTATCGTAAAATGACAGCGCCCTCCAGAATTCATCAATGTTTAACGTGGTCAAAATGTCGACGGGCGGAAAACCGCCCGTCGAACCACCGGATCAGGATTGCGCCGGCGCGAGTCCCGGATCGGCGTCGGGCGCGCCCCAGCTGGACTTGCCCGCCGCGGGAACGGCCGAGCGGCGCGGAGGCGGCGGTTCGTCGCCCGTCTCGCGAACCGGAGGGATGCCCTCGAGCAGGTTGCGGATTTCGTCACCGGACAGGGTTTCGTATTCGAGCAATCCCCTGGCCAGGGTTTCGAGATCGTCGCGCTTTTCGGTGATGATCCGACGCGCTTCCGACTGTCCGGCCTCGACGAGGCGGCGCACTTCGCTGTCGATCTTTTGCGAAGTCGCCTCCGAAATATTCTGCTGGCGGCCCATGGAATAGCCCAAAAAGACCTCTTCCTGGTTTTCGCCGTACATCACCGTGCCGAGTTCGTCGGAAAAGCCCCAGCGCGTGACCATCGCCCGCGCGAGCTTGGTCGCCTGCTCGATATCGCTTTGCGCGCCGGAGGTAACCTTGTCCTTGCCGAAGATCACTTCCTCGGAGACGCGGCCACCCATGAGGATCGCGAGGCGCGACGTCATCTGCTCGAAGCTCATCGACAGCTTATCGCGCTCGGGCAGCTGCATGACCATGCCCAGCGCGCGGCCGCGCGGAATGATCGTCGCCTTATGCACCGGATCGGTCGCCGACACATTCATCGCAACAATGGCGTGGCCGCCCTCGTGATAGGCGGTGAGCAGCTTTTCCTGCTCGGTCATGACCATGGTGCGACGCTCGGCGCCCATCATGATCTTGTCCTTGGAATCCTCGAACTCGTCCCGGGTGACGACGCGCTTGCCGCGCCGCGCCGCGAGCAGCGCCGCCTCGTTGACGAGGTTCATAAGGTCCGCGCCGGAGAAACCGGGCGTGCCGCGCGCCACCACCTTGAGATCGACATCCGGCGACAGCGGAACTTTTCGCGCATGAACCCGGAGAATCTTCTCTCGGCCGATGACGTCGGGGTTCGGCACAACGATCTGGCGGTCGAAGCGGCCCGGACGCAGCAGGGCGGGGTCCAGCACGTCGGGACGGTTGGTCGCGGCGATGAGAATGATCCCCTCGTTGGCTTCAAAGCCGTCCATTTCGACCAGAAGCTGGTTCAGCGTCTGCTCGCGTTCATCGTTGCCGCCGCCGAGGCCGGCGCCGCGATGGCGGCCGACCGCGTCGATTTCGTCGATGAAGATGATGCAGGGCGCATTCTTTTTGGCCTGTTCGAACATGTCGCGCACGCGGCTGGCGCCGACGCCGACGAACATTTCCACGAAGTCCGAACCGGAAATCGTGAAGAACGGCACATTGGCTTCGCCAGCGATGGCGCGCGCCAAAAGGGTTTTACCCGTGCCGGGCGGGCCGACCAGCAGCACGCCGCGCGGAATGCGGCCGCCGAGGCGCTGGAACTTTTGCGGGTCGCGCAGGAATTCCACGATTTCTTCGAGGTCTTCCTTGGCCTCGTCCACGCCGGCCACGTCCTCAAAAGTGACGCGCCCATGGGCCTCCGTCAAAAGCTTGGCCTTGGACTTGCCAAAACCCATGGCCTTGCCGCCAGCCCCCTGCATTTGCCGGGAGAGGAAAATCCACATGCCGATGAAGGCGATCAGCGGCAGGCCATTGACCAGCAGCGTCACCAGCCAGTTGTTGCCGTCGGAAGGCGGCCGCGCCGTGATTTGAACCCCCTTCTTGTTCAGGGTCTGAACAAGGTTCGGATCGTTGGGCGCGTAAATCGAGAAGGTCTTGCCATCCGTGTAATGCCCGGTGATTTCCGAGCCGGAGATGGTCACGTCCTTGATCCGACCCTGGTCCGCGTCGGTCAGAAGCTGACTGTAGTTGATCTCCTGGGCGGGGACGCGCTCGCTGGGCTTCTGGAACAGCACCACCAGGGCCACAACCAGCAGAACGATGATCACCCAAAGGGCGAAATTGCGAAAATTAGGATTCATCTCTTCCTTGCGTAGCCTTTCCGACCGATGGAGCGCGCCGGTCGCATCGAAACTTGAATGTAGTTGCGCAGGTTCCACTTGCCAAGTGAAGGACAGTGGTTTGATTTTCAAAGGCCCCGCTTGCGCTGAGGCTCCAACGCGATTTTCAGGCGCCTGTCACGGTTCAGGGTGACGACGCAGCCGCCCAAAGTGGCGAAAAGTTCGGCATCCGTTTTCAGCGCGGTTTCCAGTCTGACGGCCAGGCGTTCGACGCGCTCCAGGCGAGACGCCGGAGCGCCAGCCGCCTTGATCAACGCCAGTTGCAGGACATATTCGATGATCGCCGTCGGCGCATTCAGCGCGTTCGAAAAATCATAGGCATGGTTTTCGGTCGGAATTTGAGCCTCTTCGAGAAAACGCATCGCCGCCCACGCCAAAGCGCGGTCGCACTTTTCCGCCCGCTCGGAAAGTTTTGAGGCGCGTTCGCGCGTAAACCCGAGACGGTGCAGGGGCGCGGCCAGTTCGCGCCATTGGGCGCGCGCAAATCTCGGGTCCGCATTGGAGGGATCGTCAAAAAATTCTTGGCCCCGCGCTCGGCAATAGTCGACCAAGGCCGCCTTCGGCAGGTGAAGCAGGGGACGGACGAGCCGTCCGCCAGAAAAACCCTGGTCACGGGACATTCCGGAGAGACCGGCGATCCCGCTGCCGCGCGCCAGCCGGATCATCACGGTCTCCCATTGGTCGTCGGCGTGATGCGCCGTGGCGAGCGCCGTCGCCCCGATTTCGCGCATATGATCGACAAGCAGAGCGTAGCGCGCGCTCCGGGCGCGCTCCTGAACGCCGGTGATCGGCTTTTCGCCCGTCCAGACCAGGGTTTTGTGCGCCATGCCGAGGGCGAGAGACCATTCCGCGACCTTGGCCGCCTCGATCGCCGCCTCGGCCCTGAGCCCATGATCGACGGTCGCGGTAAAAAACCGGGGCGCCTTCGGATCGGCGTCGCGCCAGGCCGCCGCGAGATGCAGGAGCGCCATGGAATCGGGCCCGCCGGAGATGGCGAGCAGAACGACCGAATGCAACGCCAGCGCTTCGAGCATCCGCGCCGGATTCGCCGTGTCGTCGCTCAACAGGCCGCCTTTTTGGCCTCACGCGCGGCCGACTGCTTTTCCGAAGCGGATGCATTGGGATATTTGCGCGGCAATTCGGCGAAGAAGGCGCAGGCCTGCTCCTTGGCGCCCAGCGCGTTCAGGGACACGCCGAGCTTGACCATCGCGCCCGGCGCGACGCTGCTTTTCGAGTAATCCGTGGCGATTTTCAAGAATTGCTCGGCCGCTTCGCGGTGGCGATTCTGGTAATAATAGCTTTCGCCATAGTGGAAGATCGCGGGCGCATTGTAGCGCGTGCCCGGATGCTTTTGCAGGAAGCCGGCAAACGCCTGCTGCGCCGCGTCGTAGCGTTGCGCCTTCAGCAGCTCGGAGGCGGCGTCGAAATCCGCCTTCACCGGATCGGCCGACGGCGTCGCGCCCGGAGGCTCCAGGGCCACGGGCGTCGCGGTCCCATCGTTGCGCGCGCCCCTAGGGCTGATGTCCAGCGGCGCCAGCGGATCGTTGTCGACGCGCAGCGGCTTGCTCGCCGAATGCGGCGATCCCAACTCCTTGGGCGCGCCCGGCGCCCCGCCTTGGGCGGACGGATCGAACGCGTCGCGCCGCCGCCCCTCGCCGACTGCAGGAGATGGAGGCGCCGGCGGCTGAACCTGGGCCACCGGGGGCGACGCAGGCTGGTCCGGAAGCTCGGAGCGCCGCTGGGGCTGACGCGCCCCGCCCTGCTCCTGGAAACGCTGGTCGACATCCATCTGGAATTTGCGCAGCATGTCTTCCATGCGCTTGATCTGGTACTGCAACTGCTCGACCTGGCCGTTCAGGGTCCGCACCTGCGATTCCAGGCGGTCGACGCGCAGCGATGCGCTCGGGTCCTCGGCAGGGCCGCGATCCTCGATATCGACAGGCGGTCGATCGAATCTCTGCGCGCGCGCCTCGGTGGCGGCTCCCGCGAGAAAAATCGCGCACGCCACTCCAAAGGCGCGAAAATACGCGTTGTTATTCCGGTTCATCCTACCCTCGGAAGCGCTTTGAGTCGCCACATTCTACACCAGGAACCCTCGCGACAAGCGGCAAAAGTGGCGATTGCGCGCCAACACGCAAACGAAAATTCGACGCCGAGGCGTCGAATTTCGGCAGGCTTCCGCAAAAAACCGCGTCAGGCGCCCGGCTTGAGCACCGTCACGGCGCGGCGATTTTGCGACCAGCAGGAGATGTCGTCGCACACCGCCACCGGGCGCTCCTTGCCATAGGAGATCGTCTTGATGCGCGCGGCGGAGACGCCGCGCGAAATCAGATAGTTCTTCGTCGCCTCGGCGCGGCGGGCGCCCAGCGCGAAATTGTATTCGCGAGTGCCGCGTTCGTCCGCATGGCCTTCGACGGTAAAGGCGTAGCTGGCGTACTGGTTCAGCCAGCGCGCCTGCTTGTCGAGCGTCGCCTGTCCCGACCCGTTGATCTCCGACGAATCGCTGTCGAAGAAGATGCGGTCGCCGACATTGACGACGAAATCCTGGGTCGAGCCGGGCGACGCGGCCCCGGCGGCGCCGACGCCGCCGACCCCAGAGCGACCGGCCCCGGAGCCGTTGAGTCCGTCGAGATCGGTCGGATTCTTGGAGCAGGCGCCCAGAGCCACGGCGACAGCAATGACCCCGGCGAGTTTCAGTTGATGCATCGAAATATTCATCCGGCGCGCTCCTTTGGCTGGCGGATTGAGCTTTCCGCCAGTGGTAGCCTGCGAAACATTAAGCGAAGGTTTTCGTAACCTTGATAAGGGGTTACGAAATCCGGCGAATTTGTGGCGTTTGGGCCCATGGTTAACAAGACGTTTCTGGCCAGAATGGGGCGAAAGCTTCGCCTTTTATTTTGACGCGCTGTCTTCACGCGAACCGGCATTCCCTTCGCTTGAAAGCGCTTCGTTACCCCAGCAACGGGCTCCAGGACGGATCGGAGGCGAAGCCCGGCGTCGTCACCGGGAATTCGCCGCGTCCGAAAATGTCGACCATGAACAGTTTCGGGCCGCCGCCGCCATTGCGGAAGAACATGACGAACAGGCCGTTGGGCGCCCAGCTCGGACCTTCGTTATGAAATCCTTCGGCGAGGATGCGCTCTCCGGAACCGTCGGGCTTCATCACGCCGATGGCGAAACCGCCACTGCCCTGGCGGGTGAAGGCGATGTAGTCGCCCTTGGGCGACCAAACCGGCGTCGAATAGCGGCCTTGGCCGAAGGAGATGCGGTTGGCCCCGCCCCCGCCGGCGCCCATGACATAGATCTGCTGGGTGCCGCCCCGGTCGGATTCGAACGCAATTTTCGAACCGTCCGGCGAATAGGACGGGGAGGTGTCGATGGCGCCGGAATCTGTCAAACGCGTGGTCGCGCGCGTGCGCAGGTCCATCGAATAAAGGTTGGCGGCGCCCGCTTGCGACAGCGACATCACCACCCGCTGGCCGTCAGGCGAAAAACGCGGCGAAAAGGTCATGCCCGGGAAATTGCCGACGACTTCGCGCTGTCCCGTGTCGATGTTGAGCAGGAAGACGCGCGGGTCCTCGGAGCCGAACGCCATATAGGTGAGCTCCTGCGAATTGGGCGAGAACCGGGGCGTCACCACCAAATCGTCGCCGCGCGTGAGATGGCGGAGGCTGGCGCCGTCGAGGTCCATGATCGACAGGCGCTTGCGGCGGTTTTCGCGCGGCCCGCTCTCGTCGACAAAGGCGACGCGGGTGTCGAAAAATCCTTTTTCCCCGGTGATTTTCGAAAAAATCGCGTCCGAGACAATGTGGGCGACGCGGCGCGCATTGTTGGGGTCGGTGACATATTGCTGTCCCGCGGCCTGTGCGCCGGAGCCGACGTCCCAGAGCCGGAATTCGGTTTTCATCCGTCCCTCGCCGCGCCCCGACCGCCCCGTGACGACGAATTGGGCGTTCACGGCGCGCGCGGCCGCAAGGTTCGGCGCGGCGTCCGGATTGCCGCCGAGGTCGCCGGCCTCGACGGGATTGAGGAAAACCGAGCGCTTGAAATTGTTGACGATGATCGTGCTCATCGATGCGCCGCTGTCGCCGCCGAACGGGGCCACCGCGACATTGACCGGCTTGAAGTCGCCGCCGCCGCGCACGTCGATGTAGCGTTCGGCGAAACTTGCGCCGCGAATCAAGGGAACGGCGGCCAATCCGCCGAGCAAGGCGGCGGCATGGCGGCGGGTCGGAGCAAAGGTCATTTCTGTCGTCCTGCGTCTGTTGGGATCAGGTTTTCGTCAGTCCTGCGGGTTGAAGGCGACGGTGGAATCCTTCCACTGCTCGAAATAGGGCGCGAATTGCGCGGGAATTTTCATGGGGTTGCAGGACCGCACCGCGCGCAGGGCGCTTTCGGCCAAGGCGCGGGCCGTGGGGTCTGACGGCGGGTTGATCAGCACCGGCGCCGCCGCCAGCGATCCGTCCGACCGAAAGGCCACGCGCACCTTGGGCACGTAATGCGGCGTCTCCGAGAAGGCCACATAGTTCCAGCACTGCTTGTAGCGTTCGCGCAAATAGCCATCGAGCGCGTCGGCCATCGACGGCGACATTTTGGCGGCATGGGCGTTCGGCGCGCCCGCCGCGGGGGCGTGGCTCACTTCGCGGCCGGCCGAGCCGCGCGACTGCGCGGGCTCACGGCTCAGCAGTTTTGAAATGTCCGCCAGATTCGGCGAAGGGCGCGCGTTGCTTTCCTCGCCGGATTTGGGTTTCGGCGGCTTGTCGCTCGGATTTTCCGTCGGTTTCGCGTCCTTGCTCTGCGACGAAGACAACAGCTTGGCGACCTCATCCAGTTTCGGCGGCTTGGGCGTCGGCTTTTCCAGAGGTTTGGGCGGCTGCGGCGGCTTGGGCGGTTGCGGCGGCGGCGGCTCGGGCTTGGCCTCGGCCTTCTTTTCCGGCGGTTTTGGGCGCGGCGGCGGCTTCACCGGCTCGGCGTCGTCCTTTTCCGGATCTTCCTTTTCCTCGGCTTTTTCCGGCGGCTTCGGCGGCGGCTTGGGCGTGGGTTTGACCTCAGGCTTCGGCTCCGGCGGCCGGACCGGCGGAGGCGGAGGCGGCTCTTCGGAAGGTTCAGGCTGGCGCTTGAGCGGCGGCGGAGGGCTCGAAACCTCCTTTTGCGCCTTGGGCGTCGGAGGCGTCGGTTTCTGCTCGTCGGCCTGCGCGACGCGGTCAACGCGCGGCTTGGGCGCGATCTCCTTGATCTTCTCGCCCTTCATGATCTGGCTGAATTGCGCGTCGGTGATGGTTTCCACCGGAACGGCTTCGTGGGCGTCGTCGAACTTGTGTTCGCTGGTAAAATGGATGAGCAGAAACGCCAGCACGCCCAGATGGACGGCCGCCGACACAAACAGGCCCGGTTCGGAGCGCGAAATCTTCACCGCCGCATCACCCGCAAAACCTATTTCTTCTCCTGCTGGGTCACGAGCGCGACTTTTTTGAAGCCCGCCGCGGTCAGATCGGACATGACCTCCGCCACCCTGCCGTAAGGCACCGCCTTGGCCGCGCGGACATAGACGCGCTCATCCACCCCATCCTTGGCCTGCGCCTTCACCGCCTCGACCAGTTGGGAGATCTCGATCTTCTGATCCATGAGAAAGATTTCGCCATTGTCGTTGATGGCGACGGCGACCGGCTTCTTGTCGATGTTCAGTTCGCCCGCCCTTGTGGAGGGCAGGTCGATGGGCACGCCGGAGGACAGCAGCGGCGCCGCCACCATGAAGATGATGAGAAGCACCAGCATGACGTCGATGAACGGCGTCATGTTGATGTCGGCCATGGCGCGATAGCGCGGCACGCCGCGCCGCCTGCGTGCGGCGCCCCCTGATGAGACAGACATGCCCATGGTCGAAAAAACTCCTCAGGCGTTGCGCGACGTGTGCTGGTCGATCTGGCGCGACAGGATGGCGGAGAATTCGTCGGCGAAGGCCTCCATCTTGGCCTGGGTCTTGGCGACGTCGCCGGAAAGCTTGTTGTAGGCGATCAGGGCGGGAATGGCCGCGAACAGGCCGATGGCCGTGGCGAACAGGGCTTCGGCGATGCCGGGCGCGACCACCGCCAATGACGTGTTTTTCGACGCCGCGATCGAGCGGAACGAGGTCATGATGCCCCAGACCGTGCCGAACAGGCCGATGAAGGGGCCGGCGGAGGCGACGGTCGCGAGCACCAGCAGGTTCGCCTCAAGCTTTTCGACCTCACGCGCGATGGAGACATCCAAAACTTTTTCGATGCGCGATTGCAACCCGACGAAAGAGGCGGCCGCCGTCTGGAATGAGCGCTTCCATTCGCGCATGGCCGCGACGAACAGCGAAGCGGTGGCCATGGTCGGGCGCCCGGTCAGCGATTGATAAAGGTCTTCGAGCGAATTGCCGGACCAGAACACGGCCTCGAATTCCTCGATGGCCGCGCGGGCGCGCCGGATCAGGATGGTCTTGTTGATGATGATCGCCCAGCACCAGACCGAGGCGCTCAAGAGACCGATCATCACCATTTTCACAACGATCGAGGCGTTGAGGAACATGGCGAAAACCGATGTTTCGCTCCCGGCTGCGACGACTTCATTCATCAGGGCGATCCTCATCCTTCCCGCGGCGCTTTTGCTGCGCTGCACATGCAGGGGAAATCCGTCATTTCTGCGGCTGTGCGCGCAAAAACGCGCGGTCGAGGCCCCAGTAAAGCGGCCGCGATGGTTAATGTCTGGTTAAATTCTCAATTTTCGCGCGCCCACTGTTACGCGGGCGGCGACAGCTTTTCCCTGACCTCCCGGGGGATGCGGCAGGCGCGCCCACCCGAGACGGCGGCGATCAGAACCTTGGCCGTGAACAGGATTTCGTCGCCCTTTTTCACGCGCTGGTCGAGCTCCAGCGTCGCGGCGGTGAGTTTGAGCACCCGCGTCTCGACCGCCAGCAAATCGTCCATCCGCGCCGGGCGCAAGAACTCGATGGACATGCGCGCCACGACGAAAAAGACTTTTCCGCCCGCATGGATTTCGCCCTGGTGAAGATCCGCGTCGCGCAGCATTTCGGTCCGCGCGCGTTCGATGAAGCGCAGATAATTGGCGTGATAGACGATGCCGGAAAAATCGGTGTCCTCATAATAGACACGGATGGAAAACAGGTGGGGGGGCGTTTGCTCGCTCATTCCGGTCGTCCTGAAGATTCGCAGCGCGAGCACCTGGACCATGCGCGGCGCGGAATCAATCCGCGCCGCGCTCGCGCCAGCCACATAAACAGTTCTTTATATCTTTATTGCCAATCGCCCTGCCCGCTGCTATAGGCGATCAACAGCCCGGAGGATTGTTTTTCATGACCCACCCGACCCACGATTACGTTGTTCGCGACATCGCCCTTGCCGATTGGGGCCGCAAGGAAATCGCGATCGCCGAAACCGAAATGCCGGGCCTGATGGCCACGCGCGCGGAATATGGCGCGAGCCAGCCGCTGAAGGGCGCGCGCATCGCCGGCTCGCTGCACATGACGATCCAGACGGCTGTGCTCATCGAAACGCTGCAGGCGCTGGGCGCCGACGTGCGCTGGGCCTCCTGCAACATCTATTCGACCCAGGATCACGCCGCCGCCGCCATCGCCGCGCGCGGCACGCCGGTCTTCGCCATCAAGGGCGAGAGCCTCGAGGAATATTGGGAATACACCCACAAGATTTTTGAGTGGGCCGATGGCGGTCAGCCCAACATGATCCTCGACGACGGCGGCGACGCCACGCTGCTGATCCATCTCGGCCTGCGCGCCGAGCAGGGCGACGTGGCGTTCCTCGACACCGCGACCAACGAGGAAGAAGAAGTTTTGTATGCCGCGATCAAGAAGCGGCTGAAGGGCAACCCCGGTTTCTATGGCCGCAACGCCGCCGCGATCAAGGGCGTGACCGAAGAGACCACCACGGGCGTGCACCGTCTCTACATCATGCACAAAGAAGGCCGCCTGCTGTGGCCGGCCATCAACGTCAACGATTCCGTGACCAAGTCGAAGTTCGACAACCTCTATGGCTGCCGCGAGTCGCTGGTGGACGGCATTCGTCGCGGCACCGACGTGATGATGGCCGGCAAGGTCGCCATGGTCGCGGGCTTCGGCGATGTCGGCAAGGGTTCGGCGGCCTCGCTGCGCAACGCCGGCTGCCGCGTGCTCGTGTCCGAAATCGACCCGATCTGCGCGCTGCAGGCGGCGATGGAAGGCTATGAAGTCACCACCATGGAAGACGCCGCGACGCGCGCCGACATTTTCGTGACCTCGACCGGCAATGTGGACGTCATCACCGTCGATCACATGCGCGCCATGAAGGATCGCGCCATCGTCTGCAACATCGGTCACTTCGACTCTGAAATCCAGGTCGGCGGCCTGCGCAACTTCCAGTGGCACAATGTGAAGCCGCAGGTGGACGAGGTTGAATTCCCCGACGGCAAGCGCATCATCCTGCTGTCCGAAGGCCGTCTCGTGAATCTCGGCAATGCGACGGGCCACCCGTCCTTCGTCATGTCCGCGAGCTTCACCAACCAGACGCTGGCGCAGATCGAACTTTTCACGAAGCAGGGCCAGTACAACCGGCAGGTCTACACTCTGCCCAAGGTCCTGGATGAAAAGGTCGCGGTGCTGCATCTGGAAAAAATTGGCGTGAAGCTGACCAAAATGACACAGGCGCAATCGGATTACCTGTCGGTGCCGGTCGCAGGTCCGTTCAAGCCCGAGCATTATCGCTACTGATCGTACGATCGGCGGTTTGACATGAACTTGGCCTCCGCGTTGTCCGCGCGGAGGCTTTTTCGTGGCGCCCGAACGCAGTAAATTGGATTGATTCGTCAGGGGCGGGACCCTGCGATTTGCTCGTTGGAAAGATTCAGGGTCCATGTCGAAGCGGAAAAGCCGTCCGACTCCGCTGAAAGGCGCGCTCGCGCAGGCGCTTGGAATTGCAACCCTCCTCCCCTGCTCGGCCGCTCGGGCCGAGTCGCTGCTGAATTTCGCCCAAGCGGAAGAGGCGCATGGGGTGATCCGCATCACCGCCGGCGTCGGTCTGGTGATTTTCTCCGCCATCACCATCCTGTTCCATCTCACGGGCCGGCAAGCCTGGCGCAAGCGTGAGCTGGAGTTGGAGGCGGAGGTCGAAGCCCTTCGCCAGCAGGCCGACCGCGCCCGCTCCTTCAGCGCCTCGGACTCGCAATTCGTCATTGTCTGGGGCGGCCCGTCCAACGATCCCGAGATCGAGGGCGATATCGGGCTTGCGCTCGAAGCGCCGCTGCCGCGCCGCATCCTGGGGTTCAACACCTGGCTGTCGCCCGACCAGGCGAGCGCGATGGAGGCGCATGTCGCGCGCCTGCGCGAACGCGGTCAGGGATTTCGCCTCGATCTCGTCAGCAACGCCGGGCGGCATCTGGAAGCCGAGGGACGGGCGATCGGCAGCCGCGCGGTTTTGCGCGTGCGCGATGTTTCGGGGGACCGGCTGGAGCTGATGCGCTTGCGCGCGGTCCATGCGGAGCAATCCGGCCAGCTCGAAACCCTCCATGCCCTGCTCGACGCCTCCGCGCAGCCCGTCTGGACCCGCAGCGCCGATGGCGCGATCGCCTGGGTCAACGAGGCCTATGTCCGTGCGGTCGAGGCGAAGGATCGCCAGGACGTCGTGGCGAGAAACCTTGAAATTCTCGACAGCCAGTCCCGCGAGCAGTCGGCGCGCGCCCGCGCCTCCGGCGAGGTTTTCCGCGGGCGTCGAAATCTGGTTGTGGCCGGCGAACGCAAGCTCATGGAAGTCTTCGACGCCGCGTTTCCCCTGGGGTCCGGCGGCATCGCCCATGACCTGTCCGAACTGGAGGCGCTGCGCGCCGATCATGCGCGGCAAATGGATTCCCACATCCGCACGCTCGACCAGATCGCCACCGCCGTCGCCATTTTCGACCGCAGCAAGACCCTGGTGTTCGCCAACGCCGCCTACCGGCAACTCTGGAGCCTCGACCAGAGCTTTTTGGAACAGAAGCCGAGCGATTCCGAAATCCTGGAGCGTCTGCGCGCAGCGCGGCGGCTGCCGGAACAGCCCGATTTCCGCAGCTGGCGCAACAGCCTGCACGGGCTCTATCACAGCCTCGACCCGGCGCCGCAGACCTGGCATTTGCCGGACGGACGCACGATCCGCGTCGGTTTCGACCCGAATCCCCAGGGCGGCCTGACCTATCTGTTCGACGACGTGACCGAGCGGTTCACGCTGGAATCCCAATACAACGCCTTGGCGCGGGTGCAGACCGAGACGCTGGACGCCTTGCAGGAAGGCGTCGCCGTGTTCGGCGCGGACGGCCGCTTAAAGCTTTACAATCCGGCGTTCGGGCGCATGTGGCGCCTGCCGCTCAGCCAGTTGAAGGAAAAGCCGCATATCGACGTGATCGCGGAAGGCTGTCGCGCGCTGGGGCCGGATGACGCCGCCTGGAGCGATCTGCGCTCTGTGGTCACCGGGCTTCACGCCGCGCGCATGGGTTTCGGGCGGCGCATGCCGCGCGCCGACGGCTCCATCGTCGATTGCGCCGCCGCGCCGCTGCCGGACGGCGGCACGCTGCTCACCTTCATCGACGTCACCGACGGGGTGAATGTCGAGCGCGCCCTGACCGAACGCAATCAGGCCCTGGTCGCGGCGGAACGGTTGCGCGACGATTTCGTCCACCACGTGTCCTACGAATTGCGCTCGCCGCTGACGAACATCATCGGCTTCATCCAGCTTCTCGGCGATTCCTCGGTCGGCCCGCTGAACGACAAACAGCGCGAGTACACGGACTACGTGCTCAAATCCTCGGCGGCGCTGCTGGCGATCATCAACGACATTCTCGACCTCGCGACCATCGACCGCGACTCCATGGAATTGCGCATCGAAGACGTGGATATCGCCAAGACCATTGGCGAAGCCGCCGAGGGTGTGCAGGATCGGCTGGTCGAATCGCAGGTCGAGCTGTCGCTGGTGATGCCGAATGACATAGGCGCCTTCCGCGCCGATGGAAAACGCATGCGCCAGATTCTGTTCAATCTGCTGTCGAACGCCATCGGCTTTTCCGAGCCCGGCCAGACCGTGACCCTGGCCGCGTTCCGACGCGCCGACGATCTGGTGTTCAAGGTCTCGGACAGCGGACGCGGCATCCCGCCCGAAATTCTCGACAAGGTGTTCAACCGCTTCGAAAGCCACACGCTGAATTCGCGCCATCGCGGCGTCGGACTCGGCCTTTCGATCGTGCGCGCCTTTGTGGAACTGCATGGCGGGCGGGTCCTGATCGATTCCGCGCCAGGAGAGGGGACGGTGGTGACCTGCATTTTCCCTACGAGGGGCGTCCGTGATCCCGGATGCCCTGAAGCGAACGTCAAAGCAGAGGCGCAGGCATGATTGATCCGGTTTGGCGCATCGAATTGCCGGATGAAGCCGCGACCCGCGCGCTGGCCGACGACATCGCCGAATTCGTCAGGGCCGGCGACCTCGTCACCCTCTCCGGCGATCTCGGCGCGGGCAAGACGACCTTCGCGCGCGCGCTGTTGCGGCGGCTGGCGGACGATCCCGAACTGGAAACCCCCAGCCCCACTTTCACCTTGATGCAGCTCTACGACACCCCGCGTTTTCCCGTCGTCCACGCGGATCTCTACCGCGTGCGCGATCCCGGTGAACTGGTCGAACTCGGCTGGACCGAAGCCTCGGAGGGCGCGCTGGTCATTGTCGAATGGGCGGAGCGCGCGGGCGGCGAACTGGCGACGGATCGGCTCGACATCGCACTCGCCACGGACGCGAGCCGCGACCCCGCCTTCCGGCGCGCGGACATTCGCGGCCATGGGACCATGGCCGCGCGTCTCGCCCAGGCGCGCGGCGCCAAATCGGTCCTGGAGCGCTCGGGCTGGCGTCACGCGGAACGCACGCGGCTGCAAGGCGACGCTTCCAGCCGCGCCTACGATCTGCTTCGCCGGCCCAACGGCGAAACGACCATATTGATGATCTCCCCGCCACGCCCCGACGGCCCGGTGATCAAGAACGGCAAGTCCTACAGCGCGCTGGTGCATCTGGCGGAAAATATCGGTCCCTTCGTGGCGGTGGACGAGGGGCTGCGGGCGCTGGGCCTCTCCGCGCCGACAATCCATGCCGCCGATCTCGAGCAGGGTTTTGCCGTGCTCGAAGATTTCGGCCGCACGGGAGTCGTCAATGACGCGGGCCCCATCGCGGATCGCTATCTCGAAGCGGCCAACGTCCTGGCTTTCCTCCACAACCGCGATCTGCCCGAAACCCTTCCGCTCGGCGAGGGGCAATACGCCATCCCCACCTATGACGTGGACGCGCTGCTGACCGAAACCGAGCTGCTTCTCGACTGGTACGCGCCGCACATCGCGGGGGTCAGCTTCGCCTCCGGCGCCCGCGCGAAGCTCGAAAACGCCTGGCGCGCGGCTCTCGCCCCGTCGCTGGCGGAGAAAAAGACCTGGTGCCTGCGCGACTATCATTCGCCCAATCTGCTCTGGCTTGAAAATCGGCCAGGCTTGCGCCGCGTCGGCCTGCTGGATTTCCAGGATTGCGTGCTCGGACCCGCCGCCTACGATGTGGTCTCTCTGGCGCAGGACGCCCGCGTGGACATTTCCGACGAACTCGAACTGAAGCTTCTCGGCGGCTACGCGCTGGCGCGCAAACGAACCTCCCCGGAGTTCGACATGGCCGCGTTCGCCGCCTCCTATGCGGTGATGGGCGCGCAAAGGGCGAGCAAGATCATCGGCATTTTCGCGCGCCTCGACCGCCGCGACGACAAGCCGGCGTATCTCAAACATCTGCCGCGCGTGATCGGCTACCTCAACAAGAATCTGAGGCACCCCGCGCTGCGCGACCTCAAGGACTGGTTCGAACAAAATCTGCCGAAACTCGTGGCCCCGGAGGTTTGACATGACCTCGCGTCCCGAAAAGGCTTTTGTGTTCGCCGCCGGGCTGGGAACGCGCATGCGGCCGTTGACCCTGACCTTGCCCAAACCCCTGGTTCAGGTCGGCGGCAAGACCATGCTCGACCATATGCTCGATCGTCTGGCCGAGGGCGGGGTGACGAAAGCCATCGTCAACGCGCATTGGCTCGCGGACCAGATCGAAGCCGCGACGGCGAAGCGGCGCGCCCCCTCCATAAAAATCTCGGACGAGCGGGCGCTTCTGCTCGATCAGGCGGGCGGGATCATCAAGGTTCTGCCGGAATTCGAGGGCAAGCCCTTCTTCATCTGCAACACCGACGCGCTGTGGATCGATTCGTCTTCGTCGCAAGTCGCGCGGCTGCGCGACCATTGGGACGGCGACAAGATGGACGTGCTGCTGCTGCTCGCCAACCGAGCCGAAAGTTTTGGAGTCGAAGGCCGCGGCGATTTCGACATGGACGCGTCCGGCGCGCTGTCCCGGCCCGCTCCGGGCGAGGAGGCGCCCTACACCTATGCCGGGGTTGGCGTCATCAAATCCGCGCTGTTCGAGAACCGGGCGGTCGAGCCGTTGCGATTGGCCCCGTTCTTCTTCGACGCCGCCGCGCGCGGAAAACTCCACGGGCTGGTCCTGCAAGGGCGCTGGTTGCATGTCGGCACAACCGACATGATCGAAAGGGCCGATGCGGCCTTCGCGTCGCGATCGGAGGAGCCGACATGCCCCCCCGCGTATTCAACATAGCGCCGGGCTGCCCGTTCCTGGAGACTTTTGTTGCGGCCCTTTTTGACGGGCGCGTGATCCCCGGCCTGAGCCAATCGTCCCCGCGCGACCTCGCGCAATGCCGGATTTTTGTGCCCACGCAGCGCGCCGCGCAGGCTTTGGCCGTGGAGTTGAAGCGACAGAACCGCGGTTCGCGCTTCCTGCCAGCGATCCAGCCGCTCGGCGCCCTGGAGGACGACGGCTCCGCACTCTCCGCGGGCGATTTTTTCGACAGCCCGCGCGCGGCCGGCGAACTCGAACGCCGCATGATCCTGGGCGAACTGATCCTCGCGTGGTCGGCGCGGCTCAAACAGGCGATCGTCTCCATCGACCGCGACGGCGCGATCCGCCACGCCCCGGAACCGCTGCTGGTGGGAACGCATCCCGTCGACGCCTGGCGCCTTTCGGGGGAACTGGCGCGCCTGATCGACGAGATGATTATCGAAGACGTCGCCTGGAAAAACCTCGACGCGCTCAACCTCGATTTCGACGAGTACTGGCGGCTCACGCTCCACTTCCTCAACATCGCCGTCGAAGCGTGGCCGGCGATCCAGCAGGAGCGCCATCTCGTCGATCCCGCGACGCGCCAGAAGGAATCGATCAAGCGCGCCGTCGAAACGGTTGCGAATGCCGACCATCCCGTGATCGCCCTGGGCTCGACGGGCTCCAACATCAGCACGGCGCAATTGCTCGCGGCCATTGCCCGCGCCAAGCGAGGCGCCGTCGTCCTCCCCGGCCTCGACACGCATCTCGACGCCCCCTCCTTCGCCGCCTTGCGCGATGCGGTGGTGTCAAAACCAACGCATCCGCAGGCGTTTCTGGCGCGGCTGATCGCCGGCATTGGCATCGACAGGGACGACGTCGCGCCGCTCGGGGCCCCCTCCACCAAACTGTCAAAGCGCCAGGAATTCATCTCCGAAAGTTTTCGGCCGGCCGAAAGCACTGACCTTTGGCGCCATTGGCGCTCCCTTCAAGACCCGGCCGACCTCCGCGCCGCGCTGGAAGACATTTGCGTCATTGAAGCCGCGAACGAACGCGAGGAAGCGCTCGCCATCGCCGTCTGCCTGCGCGAGGCGCTCGAAGACGAGACGCGCATCACCGCCCTGGTCACGCCCGACCGCGCCCTCGCAAGGCGCGTGCGCGCGGAAATGCTGCGGTGGGACGTCGAGATCGACGACACCGGCGGCGTCCCCCTCGGCCTGACGCAGGCCGGGACTTTGGCGAGCCTCCTCCTGAAGGTTGTGGACGCGACGTCCTGGGCCGCCTTGCTCGGCCACCCGCTGGCGACATTTGGCCTTGAGTCGCAAGCGCCGGAGTTTTCGAATCTGTTCGAGATCGGCGTCCTGCGCTCAGGCGCACGCTTCACGGGGCGCTGGCGTCCGGAAGTCGACCGGGCGCGCGAGGCCACGCTACGGCGCGACGCGCATCCCCGGCAAAAAGCGATTTCCGAGGAGCAATGGCTCCAACTGGAAGATTTCGCCGACCGGCTCGACGCCGTCGCCGCGCCACTTCAATCCCTGACGGGCCGCCACCCGCTCAGCCGCTGGCTCGACGCGCATCGCCAGGCGATTGGCCTCGCAACAGGCTCGGAAACGTTTCCCACCGGCGAGGACGGCGAGGCCCTCGCCGCCCTGTTCGACGAATTGTCCGGCGCGGCCAGCGCGCGTTACGTCTTCGATCTCGAGGCCTATACGACCTTTTTCGACGCCCTGATCGCGGAGCGCATGTTGCGCGGCGCCGAGAGCGGGCATCCACGCCTGAAAATTCTGGGACTGCTGGAGGCGCGCCTGTTCGGCGCGACGCGCGTTGTCCTGGCGGGCCTCGACGAAACCGTCTGGCCGCCGGAGGCGCCCAGCAGTTCCCTGTTGAGCCGCCCGATGCGCGAAAAGCTCGGTCTCTCGTCCATCGATCGACGGATCGGACAGACGGCGCATGATTTCTGTCAGGCGCTCGGAGCGCAAGAGGTGATCATCACCCGCGCCCGGAAACGCGGCGGCGCCCCCACCATTCCCTCGCGCTTCCTGCAACGCATGGAGGCGCTGGCCGGCGCGGAGATTTTTGACGATTTTCGTGATCGCGGCGCGCGCTGGCTCGATTTCGCCCGTCGCCTGGACCAATCGGAGCCGGTCGCGCCCTTGAAACGGCCCGACCCCAAGCCGGCCGTGGATCTGAGGCCAAAATCGCTTTCGGTCACCAAGATCGAAACGCTGCGCCGCGACCCTTATTCGATCTACGCCCAGCACATCCTGCGCCTGGAGCCGCTGCCGCCTCTGGAGGAAGAAGCCGGCGCGCGCGAGATCGGCGTCGCCGTCCATGCCGTTCTGGAAGAATTCTGCCGCGCCCACCCACACGGCCCCCTGCCGGAAAACGCGCGCGAAACGATTCTCGACCTCTTGCATCGCCATCTCGGCGCCCTCGCCAGCGATCCCGAATTCCAGACGTTTCGCTGGCCGCGCCTGCAAAAGGGGATCGATCTCTATCTCGCCTTCGAGGCCGACCATCGTCCGGCGCTGAAAAAACTCTTCATCGAGGAAGGCGGCGCGCTCTCGATTCCGTTGCGGGACGGTTCCGACTTCCTGCTGACCTGCCGGGCGGACCGCATCGAGCTTCTGCTCGACGGCGCCATGGACGTTTGCGATTTCAAGACCGGCGCGGTCCCGAGCTTTTCGCAAATCAGCGCCGGCTTTTCGCCGCAACTGACCCTGGAAGCCGCGATGATCGCGCGCGGCGGTCTTAGGCGCATAAAACCCGGTCCCGTGACCTCAGGCTTTTACATTCCGCTCGGCGGCGCGCCAAAGAGCGCGGTCAGCGAAATCAAGCCGGGCCCGCGCGCCCGCGAAAAACTCACGTTTCAAGAGCTTGCGGAGGAGCATTTTCAAGAACTGCAAAAGCTCCTCAACGATTTTCGCGATCCCAGGCGCGGCTATCCCGCCCGTCCCTTCCCGCAATTCGCCTCCCGCTACAACGATTACGATCATCTGGCGCGCACACGCGAGTGGTCCATCGTCGGCGCCAACGAAGCGGAGGACGCATGAAGCCGCCCATTCCGGAAAAGACGCGGTTCGACCAGACCCGCGCCTCGGACCCGAAAAAATCGGCCTGGGTCGCCGCCAACGCCGGCTCCGGAAAGACCCACGTGCTGGCGCAGCGCGTCGTCCGTCTGCTGCTTCAGGGGGGGCGACCCGACCGCATCCTCTGCCTGACATTTACGAAAGCGGCGGCGACCAACATGTCGGAGCGCGTATTCCGCACGCTGGCGAACTGGGCGACGTTTTCGGACGCCGAACTCGGCGACGCCATCGCGGCGACCGGAGAAAAACGCCCCGACAGTCCGAAAGATCTTGCGGCTGCGCGCACCCTGTTCGCCCGCGCGCTGGAATCGCCCGGCGGCCTCAAAACCCTCACCATTCACGCGTTTTGCGAGCGGCTTCTGCACATCGCGCCCTTCGAGGCCAACGTTCCCGCGAATTTTTCGGTGCTGGAAGACCAGCAGAAGACCGAACTGCTCGAGCGCGCGCGCGCCGATGTCTTGCAGGCGGCCGCCGAAAATGCTGCGCTTCGGTCCGCCCTGGACATCGTCGCCCGCGACGGCGGCGTGGACTTCGAAAAGACCATCGGCAGCGCCCTCGAAAAGCGCGCCGCCTTTCGTGAACTGAAGGCCGAAGCCGCGCACCAGCGCCTTCGCACGGCGCTGGGCGCCGGCGCGCAGGACACGGTCGACTCGGTCCTGCGCGCCATCGGAACGGGAGACCTGCCGCCCGAGGACTGGCCGAAGGTGGCCGAGTTCATGAGCACGGGTTCGGCCACCGACAAGAAATACGCCGCAGCCTTTCGCGCCGCGCAAGAACATTGGCGGACGGGCGATCTTGAGGCGGCCAGCGAGAGGCTGGCGTCGATCTATTTAAAGAGCGATGGCGGGCCGGCCAAACTTCTGACCAAACCGCTTGCGACCGCCCGGCCCGACATGCTGGAGTCGCTGGAGGCCGAGCAAAGCCGCCTGATGCTTTTGTGGGACCGGCTGGCCGCCGTGCGCGTCTGCGAGCGAACGCTGGCGTTGAGCGTGGTCGTCAACGCCGTCGCGGATCGCTACGAACACTATAAGTCGATGCGCCAATGCATCGACTTCGACGACATGATCGAGCGCACGTCGACCCTGCTGACCCGGTCCTCTGCCGCATGGCTGCTCAAAAAACTCGACGGCGGCATCGACCACATTCTGCTGGACGAAGCCCAGGACACCTCGGCGTCGCAATGGGAGATCGTCGAGCGCATTTCGGCGGATTTTTTTGCCGGCGAAGGCCAGGCCCAGCAAGTCCGCACCCTGTTCGTCGTCGGCGACGAAAAGCAATCCATTTTTTCTTTCCAGGGCGCGCAGCCGGAGCTGTTTTCAACCAAGCGGCGCATGTTCGCCCAAAAAATTCGCGAGGCGGACGGGGAGTTCGAATCGGTCGAGTTGCACCTGTCCTTCCGCTCCTCGCCGGGCGTGCTGGCCGCCGTCGATGAAATTTTTGCGTCCCCCGAGAGGAGCCGGGGCCTTTACGGCGGGCAAGACCATGTCAAGACCGTTCACGAAGCCTGGAAGCGCGAGCAGCCCGCGGTCGTCGAACTCTGGGACGTGATCGCGCCCTCGGAGACCGAACCCAGCCGCGACTGGCGCCTGCCGCTCGATTATCGCGACGAGACCGATCCGGCGGTTGCGTCCGCCCGGCGCATCGCCAGCGTCATCGCCGGCTGGCTGCGCGACGGCGAACCGATCGGAACCGGGCCCGGGCGTCGCGCCATCCGGCCCGACGACATCATGATCCTGGTGCGGCGGCGCGACGCGTTTTTCGAGGCGATGATCCGCGCCTTGAAGGAAAAAGGCGTTCCGACAGCGGGCTCGGACCGTCTGGCGCTGGCCGACCATATCGCCGTCATGGACCTCCTGGCGATCGCGCGCGCCGCCCTGTTGCCGGAGGATGACCTCACGCTCGCGACGATCCTCAAAAGTCCGGTGTTCGCCCTCGACGACGACGACCTGATCGCTTTGGCGCCCAACCGCGAAGGCGCCCTGATCCAGGCCCTGCAAGCATCCGAGCGTTTCCAACACCAGGCCGCCTGCGCGACGCTGGACCGGCTCGGCCGCATGGCGCGCGAGCTCACCCCCTTCGATTTCTTCGCGAGATTGCTGGGGCCGATGGGCGCGCGGCGCGCCATCCTCGCCCGCCTCGGCCCGGAGGCCGGCGACGTCCTCGACGAATTCCTTAACCTCGCCCTCCAGCATGAGGGCAAGACCACGCCGAACCTGCGCAATTTCGTCGCCGAGGTGGAGTCGTCGGAGGGAACGATCAAGCGGGATCTCGACACCGGCGCCGGTCAGGTCCGGGTGATGACCATCCACGCGGCCAAGGGGCTGGAAAGCAGAATCGTCTTTCTGCCCGACGTCTGCGCGACGCCGACGACCCGCCTGGATTTTCCGATCTTCCTGCTAGACACGGGCTCCGGTCCTCTGCCGGTCTGGTCGCCGCGAAAGGAGCTTGATTGCGCTGGGGTCGCCGCCCTCAGGGCGGACAAGAAGGAAGCGGGATTGCAGGAATACCGGCGGCTGCTCTATGTCGCCATGACCAGGGCCGAGGAGCGCGTCTACATCGGCGGCCATCGCGGCAAGACCGAGCTTCAGCCCGAAAGCTGGCGCCTCATGCTGGAGCAGGCCCTGGGCGCAAACGCCAGGACCGCCCCTGCGCCCTGGAGCCCGGACGAAACCATTCTGCGTTTCGCAGACGACCCGTCCGACGCGCCGTTCGAAAAAACCGAAGCCGCCGGTCCGGCCGAAAAAACCGAACTTCCGGACTGGCTTACCCGTCCGCCTCGCGCCCCGCAAGCTTGAGCGCTATCCCTTTGTTAACCATAAATGCCTAACGCTAGAGAGGGCGTGATCGCGCGCCGCTCTAGCGAGGTTCAGGTGTCGAGTTTGCCGCGTCGATGCGTTCGTCGGTCCGCGCTGTCGCTGACGGCGCTGCTCGCGCTCGCGCCGATCTGGACCGCCTGCGCGCAGGAATTCGGTCAACTGCCGACGCCCGGATCGCGCCAGCCGGCGGTCAACGACGCGCTCAGGCTCGGCGATGGCGATTCCACGTCCTTTGACGGCGCAAGCACCCCGCCGGGCGGCGACCTCGGCGGCCTATCCGCGCAAGACGCGATGGATCTGCGGTCTGGCGCCGCGAACTACGGCAAGCCCGTTACCAGAAAGCCGGGCCAGAAGCCGCCAAGGAAAATGCCCACCCCGGCCTTGCGTCCGCTCGTTCCCTATCCGACCTCCGCCGAGGCGCGGCGGGCGGCGAAGCTGGACCATCTCCCGGCGCCGGGTGACGCGGATTACATCGCGCCCTCGCCGACCACCGCGGCGCCGCCGCTGATCCCGGTCAGGACCCGCCCCAAGGTCGAGGACAAACCCTATGCGCCGATCGGGATCGATGTCGGCCTGCTGCGGGTCAAGCCCTATTTCGAGAGCGATATCGGCTACAACGACAACCCTGGCGGCACGCCGAACCGGATCGCGACCCCTTCGGCCTTCACGCGCCAGGAAATGGGCGTCGCGGCGGAGTCCGACTGGAGCAACCACAGCTTCACCGGCCGGTTGCGCCTCGGCTACAACGACTATTTCAACGCGCATTATTCCGACGCGCCGGATGGCGCGGGCGGGTTTCTGCTCCGCCTCGACGTCGCCCGCGACCTGAAGATCAATGTGGACGGCCTATACAGCGTGAGCACGCAAGGCGCGAACTCGCCGAACATCATCAACGCCGGCCAGCTGAAGAACCGCCCGATCATCGCCATCCTTGGCGGCGGGCTCGGCGTCTCAAAAACCTTCAACCGGCTCGAACTGACCCTGCGCGGCTCCGTCGAGCGGGATTACTGGCAGGACGCCTATTTCACCGACGGCTTCACGCAGAACCTGTCGGCCTATTCCTACGACGCCTATGGCGTGGGCGGGCGCGCCTCCTACGAGCTGACTCCGGGCGTCAAACCCTTCGTCGAGGCGAATGTCGACACGCGCCTCCACGACGGCGCGTTCTGGCGCGATTCCACCGGCGTCCAGGCGCGGGCCGGCTCGACTTTCGAAATCACGCGGCTGCTGACGGGCGTCGTCAGCGTCGGCTATGGCCAGCGCAATTACCGCGATCCCCTTCTGATCCCGCTGCGCGGCCCTCTGCTCGACTCCTCGCTGCTGTGGACGGCGACGCCTCTGACCAGGGTGACCCTGCGCGGAACGACCACGATGGACGAGACCACCATCCCCCTCTCGCCCGGCGCCCTCACGCATGCCGTCAATCTCCAGGTCGCTCATGATCTGATGCGCAATGTGACGCTGACCGCAATGGGCGGCTTCACGACGTCGCGGTACGAGGGGGTCAACCTCATCCAGACCACCTATCAGAGCGGTCTCCTCGCGGAATACAGTCTCACGCGCTCCGTCGTGATCAAGGGCTCGTTCACGCATCAGCGGCTGGACTCCAACCAGCCCGGCAGCGACTACACCGCCAACATCATCATGGTCGGCCTGAGGCTTCAGCGTTGAATCCAGAAAGGTTTAGGCAAGGTTAACGCGGCTAGACTGCGCGACGCCACGCCCGCGCGGAAAGAGCTCCCGCCATGTTGAACCTCCTGAAGCCGAAGCGGACCGAACAGGTCATCATCGCCAACAAGAGCGAACCCGACAGCGCGCAAGCGCAACAAGACCTGCTCAGGCCCATCGCCGAAGCCATTTACAGGCTGCGCGCCGGACTCGGACCCGAAGGCTCTCTTCCCGATCCGGTGGGGACGGCGCTGCTGGCCCTTTTCGAGGCCCTCCAGGCGCGCGACGAAACGGGCTTGAAGCAAACCGTGGGGCTCTCGACCCAGGCCAGCGAGGCCATGGCGGCGTTCTCACGCACCACGGTCGAAGTGCGCGAGATCGATGCGCTGGTGCAGGACATGTCCTCGGCGCTGGGACGCCTGGACGGCTCCATGAAAAACCTGGACGCGGTCGGCGGCCAGACCAGGACCGTGATGCTGGAGAGCGCGAAGCTCGTGCGCGAAGGCGCCGAAGCCGTCGGCGCCTCAACCGCCTCCGTGGAGCAGATCGGAGAAGCGCTGAAAAAACTCGCCGCGCGCGCCGCCGCGCTTACCGAGGCGACCGCGCAAATCACCGGAATCGTCGGCAATATCGAGGCCATCGCCTCGCAGACCAACATGCTGGCGCTCAACGCCACCATCGAGGCGGCGCGCGCCGGCGAAAGCGGCCGAGGCTTTGCTGTGGTGGCGCAGGAGGTGAAGGCGCTTTCCGGTCAGACGGCAAAGGCGACCGACGACATTCGCCGGCGCATCGAGCGCTTGCGCGGCGACACCGAGGGACTCGGCGCCTGCGTTGTGGACGCAGAAGCGGCGATGGAGCAATGCCGGGGAGTCAACGCCGAAGCCCATTCCAAAATGTCGGCGGCCGAAGCGGCGCGCGAATCCAACGCGGACCGGATGGACGAACTTTTTCGCATCCTCGGCGAACAAACGGCGACGACATCGCAGCTCGCGACGACCGCCTCGAAAATTTCGCGGCAGCTCGACAAGACCGTCGCGCATTCCAACACCGCCGTCGCCGCCTGCAAGGCGTCGGACAAACTGATCGAGGCGCAACTCGCCGAGTTCGACACAAGAAAGCCGCGCGACTACGTGCTGCATCGCGCCAAATCCGATCACATGCTGTGGAAGAAGCATTTGAATGAAATGCTCGCGGGCGTCTCGAAGCTTGAGGCCTCGGAACTGGTCGACCACCACTCCTGCCGGCTTGGCAAGTGGCGTGACGGGCCGGTCGAGCCCTCGGTCAAGCGGCATCCGGCCTTTGCCGCGCTGGAGCGGCCGCATGAGGCCGTTCACGTCCACGGCCGGCGCGCGGCCGAGCTTTTTGCGCGGGGCGACCGCGCCGGCGCCTTCGCGGAAGTGGAAAAAATGGAGGCGGCCTCGGCCGAGGTCGTCCGCCTCCTGGATCAGTTGCTCAGCCGTTAATCAGATCGTCCCGACGATCTTTTTCAGCTCGGCCCTGAACTCCGGCTCGATGTCCGGCCGCGCCAGGGCGAAGGCGACGTTGGCCGCCAGGAACCCGACCTTGGAGCCGGTGTCATAGGTCTTGCCGTCGAAATGATGACCGAAGAATTTCTGCGCCTTGGCCAGTTCGATCATGGAATCGGTGAGCTGGATTTCGCCGCCGGCGCCCTTCTGACCCTTGCCGAGCAAGTCAAAAATTTCCGGCTCCAAGATATAGCGGCCGGAAATGATGAAGTTCGACGGCGCGGTTCCCTGCGGCGGCTTTTCCACCATGCCGGTGATTTCGAACGCCTGGCCAAACTCCTGGCCTCGGGCGACCACGCCATATTGATGGGTCTGGTCGTTCGGCACGGTTTCGACCGCGATGACATTGCCGCCATGGGCGTCATAGGTGTCGACGCATTGTTGCAGGCACCGCTTGCCGCTGGCGCCGGGCAGGGTGATCATGTCGGGCAGCAGCACGGCGAAAGGTTCGTCGCCGACGATGTCGCGCGCGCACCACACCGCATGGCCGAGACCGAGCGGCGACTGCTGGCGGGTGAAGCTGGTGGCGCCCGCCGCCGGCAGGTCCGACTTCAGGCCCTCGAGCTCCTTCAGCTTGTTGCGGCGCTGGAGCGTGTCCTCGAGCTCGTATGCGATATCGAAATGGTCCTCGATCACCGCCTTGTTGCGGCCGGTGACGAAGATGAAATGCTCGATGCCGGCCTCGCGCGCCTCTTCGACGCAATGCTGGAGCACCGGGCGATCCACGACGGTCAGCATCTCCTTGGGCACGGTCTTGGTCGCGGGCAGGACGCGGGTGCCGAGACCGGCGACGGGAAATACGGCTTTACGAATTTTCTTCATGGATCGTCCATCTCAGGTGATGAAGCTGAATTCGGCTACGCTCATAGCACCGCAACTGGGGCCGCGTTAAGGAGATTGCGGCGCCAGCCCGCCTGCCGCTTTAGTCTATCCTCTTCCGTTCAGGAGCGGACTGGGCTAAATCGGCGCAATTCCCGCGACTTCTCGTCGCATTGGCACAGGATTTCACATGACCGTCCTCGTTACCGGCGGCGCCGGCTATATCGGTTCGCACATGGTTTTGGAGCTGGTGGAAGCCGGCGAGAAGGTGGTCGTGCTCGACAATCTGTCGACCGGCCGCCGCGAGGCCGTGCACCCGGACGCCGAATTGGTGGTCGGCGAATTCGGCGACGCCGCCCTGGTCAAGGAACTGCTCGCCAGCCGGGGCGTCGACGCCATCATCCATTTCGCGGCGAAAATCGTCGTGCCCGAATCGGTGTCCGATCCGCTCGGCTATTACCTCAACAACACGGCCTCCGCGCGCAGCCTGCTGGCCTGTGCGGTGGACAGCGGCGTGAAACATTTCATCTTTTCGTCCACCGCCGCCGTCTATGGCGACCCGGAGCAAAATCCGGTCACCGAGGACGAAACGCTCAAGCCGGTTTCGCCCTATGGCCGCTCGAAACTGATGGTCGAATGGATGCTGGCCGACACCGCCGCCGCCCATGAGCTCAAATATGTGGTGCTGCGCTATTTCAACGTCGCCGGCGCCGATCCGAAGGGGCGCACGGGCCAGTCCTTCCCCAACGCCACCCACCTGATCAAGGTGGCGGTGCAGGCCGCGCTGGGCATGCGCAAAGGCATGGAGATGTTTGGCACGGACTATCCGACCCCTGACGGGACGTGTCTGCGCGACTACATCCAGGTCACCGACCTCGCCCGCGCCCACATGGACGCGCTCAAACATCTGCGCGCTGGCGGCGACAATCTCACCTGTAATTGCGGCTACAAGCGCGGCTATTCGGTGAAGGAAGTGATCGAGACGGTCAAAAAAGTCTCGGGCGTCGATTTTCCGGTCAAAATTTCGGGGCGCCGGCCGGGCGATCCCGCGGCGATTGTCGCCGACAACGCCCGGGCCAAATCGGTGCTGGGCTGGACACCCGTCCACGACGACCTGGAGGAAATCGTGCGCCAGGCCCTGGCCTGGGAGAAGAAGCTATTGGCCGAAAAGGCGGGCTGATCCGGTTCAATCCTCGGCTGGACGGTAGAGCGAGGAGGAGAGACGCGCCACGCCAAACAGTCAAAAGGCGTGGGCGTTGACGCACCTTGTACCGTCCATGCCCTTGTATTTGATGTCGCACTTGGCTTGCAGGGCGTTATAGACCTGCTTGTCCGCGGCGCTCAGCTTTTGCAAGAATCCAGCCCGCGCGCGCGTTCGGCGGCAGGGGCGGTGTCCAGGTCGGCCGACCCGCCGAAGCCGCGGGCCTCGGCGATTTCGGCGCCTTGCTCGCACCCCCGCGCGGCCTTGATCGCGCGATTGGCGTTGTCAATGTAATCGGGCCCGTGTTCCTTCACGGGGCAGCCCAAAGCCCAGGCTGGTCAGGCGCAAAGCATCGCCAGCAGGATTTTCGCGCGCATCATCAGCGCTCCGTCTCGCGCCGCAGCCAGTCCAGATAGGCGGGATCGCCCGCCAAGACGGGCGTGGCGATGATCTCCGGCAGTTCGTACGTGTGCAGCGCGCGGATCGCCGCGGCAATGGCGTCGAAATCGGCGCGCCGCGCCTTGGCGGCCAGCAAAAACTCTTTGTCCCGCGCCGCCGCGCCCTTCCAGACGTAATGGCTGGTCACCTCCGCCACTTGCACGCAGGCGGCGAGATTTTGCGTCACCAGCGCGGCGGCCATTTGGTGAGCCCTGGCCTCGTCATCGATCGTGGTCTGAACGACGCAGAAGGCTAAATCCATCCGCCCGTCTCCGCCCGAACAATGTCCTCCAGCAGGTCGATGGCCTCGGGGCCATCGTTCAGGCAGGGAACCAGCGCGAAGTTTTCGCCGCCGGCGTCCAGGAACGCGTGGCGGTTTTCGACCCCCAGCTCCTCCAGCGTCTCCAGGCAGTCCGCGAAGAAACCGGGGGCGATCACCAGCACATTCTTCGCGCCTTCCGCCGGCAGGCTTTCGACCGTCTCCAGCGTGTAGGGCTGCAGCCATTCCTTCGGGCCGAACCGCGACTGAAAGGTCATGACCATCTTGTCGGTCAGGCCGGTCGCTTCGCCGAGCAGGCGGGTGGTCTTGGCGCAATGGCAATAATAGGGATCGCCGCGCTCGGAATAATCCTTGGGGATGCCGTGCCAGGACACGACAATGCGGTCGGGCGTGAACGGCAATTCCGTCAGCTTTTTGCGCAAGGTTGACGAGAGCGCGTCGATATAGATGGAACGCTCGTAGAACGGCGCGGCGATGCGCAGCGTCGGCTGCCAGCGCATCTGCTTGAGGGCGTCGAACGTCTTGTCGGCGACCGTGGCGAAAGTGGCGGCGCAATATTGCGGATAGAGCGGGACCACCAGCAGCCGGTCGCAGCCCTGCGCCTGCAAGTCCAGAATTTTGTCGGCGATCGCAGGCTTGCCGTAGCGCATAGCCCAATCGACGATGATGATTCTGTCGCCTGCGTCGGAAAGTCGCGCCGCGAGTTTTTCGGTTTGCGAACGGGTGACCGTCTTCAGCGGACCCTCGTCGCGCTCATGGTTCCAGATCGCCTCGTAATCCTTGCCTTTTTGCGTGGAACGCTTCGGCAGAACCATCAGGTGGAGGATCGGCAACCAGAGCCAGGGCGAGGTCTCGATCACCCGCCGGTCCGACAGGAATTCCGCGAGATAGCGCCGCATCGGCCAATAGGTCGTCGCCTCGGGCGTGCCGAGGTTGACCAGGAGGACGCCGATCTTGCCGTAGGGGGGCGGATGGTGTGTCGAAGGGATCATGGCTAAGTTGCGAAAACTCGTCTATTGTTATTCCGATAAAGGTGCGCGGAAAGCAATGGATCAGGCAGAGGCGTTTGATCCGCGTCAAGGAGCGCGCGCTTGACTTATGTCTAAGAGGGAACATGAGCACTCTTTCGTCCAGTCTGGTCCTAGCCGAAAAGTCGGTCCCTCGCTACACGAGCTATCCGACAGCCCCCCACTTTTCCGACGCCGTGGGCGCGGAAAAAGCCGGTGAGTGGCTGCGCGCGCTCGATCCGCGGGCGCGCCTGTCGCTTTACGTTCACGTGCCCTATTGCCGCGAGCTGTGCACCTATTGCGGCTGCCACACCAAGGCGACGCAAAAAGCCGAGCCGCTCGACGCCTATGCCGCGACGCTTGAGCGCGAAATCGAGCTTGTCGCCAATGCGACCCCCGCGCGCACCGTCACCCACGCCCATTGGGGCGGCGGCACCCCGAGCCTGCTCGGCGGCGCCCGCCTGCTCGCCCTGACCGACGCGCTGCGCAGCCGCTTCGCCTTCGCCCCGGGCGCCGAAATCTCCATCGAGATCGACCCGCGCCACGCCGACCGCGAGCTGACCGACTCCCTCGCCGCCGCCGGCTTCAACCGCGTCAGCCTCGGCGTGCAGGACCTCAACGACCACGTCCAGCAGGCCATCGGCCGCGTCCAGCCGTTCGATGTCGTGGAAAAGTGCGTCGCCGATCTGCGCGCCAGCGGTTTCAAGGCGATCAACCTCGACCTGATGTACGGCCTGCCCTATCAGACCGAAGACGACGTGATCCGCACCGCCGAGCTGGCGGCCTCGCTGAACCCGAGCCGTCTCGCCATTTTCGGCTACGCCCACGCCCCCTGGTTCGCCAAGCGCCAGCAACTCATCAACGCCGCCGCCCTGCCCGGCGCCGCCGAGCGCCTGCGCCAGGCCGCGATCACCCGCGAAACGCTGGTGACCAAGGGCTATCAGGCCATCGGCCTCGACCATTTCGCCCTGCCGTCGGACCCGATGGCGATCGCCGCGCGCAACGGAACGCTGCGCCGCAACTTCCAGGGCTATACGGTCGATCAGGCCGACGCCATGCTGCCGTTTGGCGCGTCGTCGATTGGCAAGCTGCCGCAGGGCTATATCCAGAACGCCCCCGATGTCGGCGGCTGGCGCCGCGCCGTCGAGGCCGGCCAGTTCAGCGTGGTCAAAGGCGTCGCCTTCACCCGCGAGGACATCGCCCGCGCGGCGGTGATCGAGCGGCTAATGTGTGATTTCAGCGTCGATTACGGCGCGATCGCGGAAAAAATGCTCGGCGACGCCGCCGCCTTCGACGGCGCGCAAGAGGAACTGTCGCAGCTCGTTCGCGATGGCGTCGCGACCCAGGAAGGGCGGACCGTCGCGCTGACCGAGCCCGGCCGTCCCTTCATGCGTCTGGTCGCCGCGGCCTTCGACGCCTATCTGAAAGCGCGCGCCGCCAAGCACAGCGTCGCGGTCTGAGGCAAGTCAACACATCCGGAGCCGGCGGCCGTTCAAAAACGTCGCCGGCTCCTTTTTTCGTTTCGACGCGTTTCTTCGTCAAACGCTATGGCCGCCGTGCGCAAAACCGACATAATGGCCGGCGAATGTTTGTCGAGCCCCCGGAGCGCCCAGCCCGCATGATTTCCGAAAAACTCGTCTTTTCCCGCCGCGCCGTCCTCGCCGCCGCCGCGACCCTGCCGATCCTGCGCGGCGCGCGCGCCGAACAGGGGATGCATCGCAGCCACGGCCTGTCCTCCTTCGGCGACCTCGCCCTGCCCCCGGATTTCCAGGCCTTCCCCTACGCCCGGCCTGACGCGCCCAAGGGCGGCCAATTGATCATGGAGGCGGGCGGCAGTTCCTGGGACTCCCTCAACGGTTTTATCCTCCAGGGCAATCCCGCGCAGGGCCTGAGCCTCGTCTACGACACGCTGATGGCCGGCAGCCTCGACGAGGACAACACGCTCTACGGCCTCGTGGCGGAAGCGGTCGAATTTACCGACGACAAGAAGACGTACCGCTTTTTCCTGCGCAAGCAGGCCCGCTTCCACGACGGCTCGCTCCTGACCGCCGCCGACGTGGTGTTTTCGCTCAACGTGCTGCGCGAAAAGGGCCATCCCCTGATCCGCCAATTGCTGCGCGATGTCGATCGCGTCGAAGCCGAGGCCCCCGACCGCGTGCTGGTGGTCTTGAAGGACGGGTTTGGGCGCGACTCCATCCTCAACGTCGCGGGACAGCCGATTTTTTCGGCCGCCCACTACGCCAAGCGCGATTTCGGCCGCGCCGGACTGGAGCCGCCGCTGGGCTCCAGCGCCTACAAGATCGGCGCGTTCGAACAGGGCCGCTACATCGCCTACGAGCGCGTCAAGGACTATTGGGGCAAAGACCTGCCGGTCAATCGCGGCCAGGGCAATTTTGACTTGATCCGCTACGACTATTTTGGCGAGCGCGCGGTCGGCTTTGAAGCGTTCAAGTCAGGCCAGGTCAACCTGCACGAGAGTTTTACGGCTTCGGAATGGGCGACCGGCTACGATTTCCCAGCCATGCGCGACGGGCGCGTCACGAAAAAGGAATTTCCCGACAAGCGCAGCCCCGGCTTCCAGGGCTTCTTCTTCAACATGCGCCGTCCCCAGTTTAGGGACCCCCGCATCCGCGAGGCGATGGGCCTTTGCCTCGATTTCGAATGGTCGAACCGCAACCTGTTCTATGGCGCCTATACGCGCAACGTCAGCTATTTTGAAAATACCGCGATGAAGGCGGTGGACCCGCCTTCGCCGGAGGAACTGGCGATCCTCGAACCCTTGCGCGACAAAATTCCGGCGGAAGTTTTCGGCATGCCCTTCGTGCCGCCGGTGTCAGACGGTTCGGGGCAGGACCGCGCTCTCCTGCAACGCGCCAGCACCCTGCTCAAGGAGGCAGGCTGCCAGCGCAAGGGCACACAATTGCTGCTGCCCGACGGAACGCCGCTCGCCTTTGAAGCGCTGGAGTTCAACAACGCCTTCGACAAGGTCGTGCAACCCATGTTCAAGAACATGCGCCTGCTCGGCATCGAGGCGAACCTGCGGGTGGTGGATTCCGCGCAATACAAGTCGCGCATCGACAATTACGATTTCGACATGATCACGGATCGAAAAATGATCGGCGGCGTCCCGGGTGACGAACTGCTGGCCTATTTCGGCTCGGTTTCCGGAAAAGCGCCGGGCGGCATGAACCTGCCGGGCATCGACAATCCCGCCGTGGACGCGCTGGTGGACCAGGCGCTCCAGGCCAAGTCGCGCGCCCAGTTGATCGTGATCTGCCGCGCGCTCGACCGCGTGCTGCGCGCCGGCCGCTACTGGATTCCGCACTGGCACGCCTCGTCGCGCCGCATCGCCTCCTGGGACTTCTTCGGCCATCCCGACGTCACCCCCCGCCTCGATCTCTCCTATTCCCAGCTGTGGTGGTGGGACGCGGAAAAAGCCGCCGCGACCAAGGCCCGGGGCTGATGATCTTTTACATCGCGCGCCGCCTGCTGCTGATGATCCCGACCTTGTTCGGGATTTTGGCCCTGTCCTTCCTCATCGTGCAATTCGCGCCCGGCGGCCCCGTCGAGCGGGTCATCGCGCAGATGCAGGGGCAGGATTCCGGCGCGACCTCCCGCTTCGGCGGCGGCGCGCAATCGACGCTGGCCGGGGCGCGGCCCGGCGCCGGCGCGGAATTTTCCGGAAAGTATCGCGGCGCGCAGGGCCTCGACCCCAAATTCATCGCGGAGTTGGAAAAGCAATTCGGCTTCGACAAGCCGCCGCTGGAACGGTTCTGGCTGATGATCCGCAATTACGCCATGTTCGACTTCGGCCGCTCCTATTTCCGCGACGCCCCTGTCCTCCAGTTGATCCGCGACAAGCTGCCGGTGTCCATGTCGCTTGGCCTGTGGATGACTCTGCTGTCCTACGCCATTTCGATCCCGCTCGGCATCGCCAAGGCGCGCCGCGAGGGCGAACGGCTCGACACCTGGACGTCCGCCGTCATCATCGTCGGCTACGCCATCCCGAGTTTTCTCTTCGCCATCCTGCTGATCGTGCTGTTCGCCGGCGGCTCGTTCTGGCAGATTTTCCCGCTGCGCGGGCTGACCTCGGATGACTTCGCCACGCTTTCGACGTTCGACAAAATCAAGGACTATCTCTGGCACATCGTCCTGCCGGTGAGCGCGCTCACGCTCGGCAGCTTTGCGACGACCACGTTCCTGACCAAGAACGCCTTCCTCGAAGAAATCCGCAAGCAATATGTCACGACGGCGCGCATGAAGGGGCTGACGGAGGGCCGCGTGCTCTACGGCCACGTGTTTCGCAACGCCATGCTGATCGTGATCTCCGGTTTTCCCGGCGCCTTCATCTCCGCCTTTTTCACCGGCTCGCTGCTGATCGAAACGATCTTCTCGCTCGACGGCCTGGGGTTGCTGTCATTTGAATCGACGCTCAACCGCGACTATCCCGTGGTCTTCGCCAACCTCTACATTTTCGCCCTGCTGGGCCTGTTCATCAACCTGCTGTCAGACCTCACCTATGCCTGGATCGATCCGCGCATCGATTTCGAGACTCGGGAAACCTGACGATGAAACTCACCCCGATCACCATGCGGCGTCTGCGGGCCTTCGCCAGCAACCGTCGCGGTTTCTGGGCGCTCTGGCTGTTCCTGATCGCCTTTATCCTGTCGCTGGGCGCGGAATTCATCGCCAACGACCGCCCGATCCTCGCGTGGTACAAGGGCGAACTGCTGTTCCCTGCGCTCCAAAACTATCCGGAAGAGAAATTCGGCGGCTTTTTGGCGGAAACCGACTACCGCGACCCCGTCATTCAAAAAGAGATCGAGACCAACGGCTGGATGCTCTGGCCGCCGATCCGCTATTCCTACAACACCCACAATCTCAGCCTGCCGACCCCGGCGCCGGCGCCGCCGACGTGGACGCTGACCGACGCGCAATGCGCCAAGGGCAAGACGTTTGCAGGCGGCCCGGCCAAGAATTGCCAGGACATCGAATGGAACTGGCTCGGCACCGACGACCAGGGCCGCGACGTGGTGGCGCGGCTGATCTACGGTTTTCGAATCTCCGTCCTGTTCGGCCTGCTGCTCGCTTCGATCTCGTCGGTGGTGGGGGTGAGCGCCGGTGCGGTGCAGGGTTATTTCGGCGGCTGGACCGACTTGTTGATGCAGCGCTTCATCGAAATCTGGTCATCGCTGCCAAGCCTCTATTTGCTCATCATCCTCTCGGCCATCGTCACGCCGAGCTTTTTCGTGCTGCTCGGCATCCTGCTGGCGTTCTCGTGGGTCAATCTCGTCCATGTGGTGCGCGCCGAATTTTTGCGCGCCCGGAATTTTGACTACGTGCGCGCGGCAAGGGCGCTTGGCCTGAGCAATCGGAAGATCATGGTCAAGCACGTGCTGCCCAACGCCATGGTGGCGACGCTGACCTTCTTGCCGTTTATCCTCAGCGCCTCGATCACCACCCTCACCTCGCTGGATTTTTTGGGTTTTGGGCTGCCGCCGGGATCGCCTTCGCTGGGCGAGCTGTTGCTGCAGGGCAAGAGCAATTTGCAGGCGCCCTGGCTCGGCCTGTCCGGTTTCGCGGTCATTGCCGTGACCCTGTCGCTGCTGGTCTTCATCGGCGAGGCGCTGCGCGACGCCTATGATCCGCGAAAGACGGTGTGATGGACCAGCCCCTGCTTCGCATCCAAAATCTCTCCGTCTCCTTCGGCGACACCCCAGCGGTGCAAAACGCCTCGCTCAAGCTGGCGCGCGGCACAACGCTGGGCCTTGTCGGCGAGTCCGGCTCGGGCAAATCGGTCACGGCGCTCGCCGTGGTGCGCCTGCTGGCGCCCGGCGCGAAAATCGTTGGCGGCTCCATCCGTTTCGACGGGCAGGAGCTGACCACGGCTCCCGAAAGCACGCTTCGCGACCTGCGCGGCGTGCGCATCGGCATGGTGTTCCAGGAGCCGATGACCTCGCTCAACCCTCTGCATGTCATCGAAAAGCAGATCGGCGAAATCCTCGAAATCCACGGCATGGCCTCGGCGCAGGCCCGCCGCGCCCGAACCCTTGAACTGCTCAAGGAAGTCGGGCTGCAAAACGCCGAGGCGCGCATGGGCGCCTATCCGCACGAACTGTCCGGCGGGCAGCGCCAGCGCGTGATGATCGCCATGGCGCTCGCCAACAACCCCGACCTCTTGATCGCCGACGAACCGACCACAGCGCTCGACGTGACCATTCAGGCGCAAATCCTCGACCTGTTGCGCGATCTGCAAAAGCGCCACGGCATGGCCATCCTGTTCATCACGCACGATCTCGGGTTGGTCAAAAGGATGGCCGATGAGGTCGCGGTGATGCGCGGAGGAAGCGTGGTCGAAACCGGCCCCACCGCCGAGATCTTTGCAAATCCGCAGCACGAATATACCAAAATGCTGCTAGCCGCTGAACCCCAGGGCGACCCGCCGCCCGCCGATACGTCCGCCCCCGAAGTGTTGTCGGCCGACAATCTGCGCGTCTGGTTCCCGATCAAATCAGGCCTTTTCCGCCGCGTAACCTCCTATGTGAAAGCGGTGGACGGCGTGTCGATCAGCCTGCGCAAGGGTCAAACGCTGGCGGTGGTCGGCGAATCCGGTTCTGGAAAAACCACGCTGGGCCTGGCGCTGCTGCGGCTGATCCGCTCGGAGGGGCCGATCCTCTATCTCGGCCAGAACATCGACACGCTCGGCGCAAATAAGATGCGGCCGTTGCGGAAAAAATTGCAGATCGTGTTCCAGGACCCCTATGGCTCGCTGTCGCCGCGCCTGTCGGTGGCCGAGATCGTCGAGGAAGGCTTGATTGTCCAGGACAGGGGCCTGTCAGCAGACGAACGTCGCAAGCTTGTCGCCCGCGCGCTGGCCGACACCGGGCTCGATCCCGCGACCATGGACCGCTATCCCCACGAATTTTCCGGCGGCCAGCGCCAGCGCATCGCCATCGCCCGCGCCCTTGCGCTCGATCCTGACGTGATCGTGCTGGACGAACCGACCTCCGCGCTCGACCGCTCGGTTCAGGCGCAAATCGTCGACCTCTTGCGCGCGCTTCAGGACAGGCGGAGCCTGTCCTACCTGTTCATCAGCCACGATTTGAAGGTGGTGAAGGCGCTGGCGTCCGAAATCATCGTGCTGCGCGACGGCAAGGCGGTCGAGCAGGGCACGGCCGCGGAGATTTTTGCCAATCCGCGCGCAAAATACACGCAGGACCTGTTCGCCGCCGCTTTCGACCTCTGAAATTCGCGCGGGACAAACGCCCCGCGCGACGCAAAAAATCACTTCCAGGCGTCGGCCTGCACCAGGCTGTCTTCCTTCCAGGCGTCCTGCGCCGCCTTGTCGGCTTGCCATTCGGGCAGGAAGGTGAAGGCTTCGTCGAGAATGTGCGGCGTGTGCTGGCCGTGCGAATATTTCACGGAACGCTCGAAATATTCGTTCAGCGCCGGCTTGAAATACGGATGCGCGCAATTGTCGATGATGACGCGCGCGCGCTTCTTCGGCGAGAGACCGCGCAGGTCGGCGAGGCCCTGCTCGGTGACGATCACCTGCACGTCATGCTCGGTGTGATCGACATGGGTCGCCATCGGCACGATGCAGGACACCGCGCCGTTCTTGGCCTGCGACGGCGTCATGAAGATCGATAGCCAGCTGTTGCGGGCGAAATCGCCGGAGCCGCCGATGCCGTTCATGATGCTCGACCCGCGAATGTGGGTGGAGTTCACGTTGCCGTAAATATCGGCCTCGATCAGGCCGTTCATGGCGATCAGACCGAGGCGGCGGATGACCTCGGGGTGGTTCGAAATCTCCTGTGGGCGCAGCACGATCTTTTCGCGATAGAGATGCACGTCGCGATTGAATTCTTCCGCCGCTTCGGGGCTCAGCGACAGCGCCGTCGCCGAGGCAAAGCTCATCTTGCCGGAGCGCAGCAGGTTGAACATGCCGTCCTGCAACACTTCCGTATAGGCCATGAGATTGTCGTAGGGCGCGTCCTGCAACTGTTCCATCACGGCGTTGGCGACATTGCCCACGCCGGATTGCAGCGGCAGCAGCTCCTTGGGCAGGCGGCCGCGCTTCACCTCATGGCCCAAAAAGTCGATGATGTGGCTGGCGATCAGCTTTGAATTCTCGTCCGGCGGCGTGAACGGCGAGTTGCGGTCGGGCGAGTGGGTCTCGACGATGGCGATGATTTTTGCGGGATCGCAGCGCAGGCAGGTTTCGCCGATGCGATCGGAGGCCGTGATCATCGGGATCGGCTTGCGCTTGGGCGGCAGTTGCGTGCCGTAATAGATGTCGTGCATCCCCTCCAGCGCTTCGTTCTGCCAGTTGTTGACCTCAATGATGACCTTGTCGGCGCAGTCGAGCCAGGTCTTGTTGTTGCCCACCGAAGACGAGGGGATCAGCGAGCCGTCCTCGCGGATGCCGACGACTTCGATGATAGCGACGTCGAGTTTGCCGAGATAGCCGCCCCAGACGAACTGGCCGACGTGCGACAGGTGAATGTCGAGATATTCCATCTCGCCGGCGTTGATGCGCTTGCGGCAGATCGGATCGGATTGATAGGGCAGGCGCATCTCCATGCCGTCGACCTTGGCGAGCGCGCCATCCAGTTCCGGTGCGGTGGAGGCGCCGGTCCACACCGAAATCTTGAATTTTTCGCCCGCCGCGGCCGCGGCGTTCATGCGATCCGCCAGCGCCAGCGGCACTTCCTTGGGATAGCCGGCGCCGGTGAACCCGGACATGCCGACATTGCTACCCTTAGGGATCAAGGCTGCGGCTTGGTCCGCCGTCATGATCTTGCTGCGAAGCTGGGCATTGCGAATGCGGTTACCGGCCATGGCGCTTTATTCCCTGGGGATGACGGGAAGTTGCGTATAATCTGCGCATTGGAAGTTTAGCTATGCGACGATGGAATAATCATCTGGTTGTTTTGGGGGGAATTTGCTCTCACCTTTCGTTGCAACGCAGCACGAGATTCTCGGCAAAGCTTTGAAAAAACAGCAATAAAGACAGCTTGCTGCACCTGCGAATTTCAAGTAAATTCGCGCAGCAACCATGCGCAGATCGCATAACTCTTCGCGCGTTTTGAGGCCGCTCCCGGCCTTGTGCGCAAACGGACTTCGGCGATAATCCGCACTTCAATCGGGGGCATCATGGGCAAGACTATCAGCGTCGACGTGCCGCACAAGCTGGGCGCGGCGGAAGCCGAGCGCCGGGTCCGCAATGGATTCGGCGCGGTTCAGGACAAGCTCGGAGACAAACTCTCGGCGGTGGACATCGTCTGGGGCCAGGGCCGCGCCGACCTCACCGTCACCGCCATGGGCCAGACGCTGAGAGGCGGCCTGGAATTCCTGCCCGAATTGGTCCGCGTCACCATCGACCTGCCGTGGCTGCTCGCGGCGATCGGCGAAACGATCACGAACAAGATCGCCAAGAAGACGGAGGAAGTGCTGCGCCTACCTCCCCCCAAAATTTAAGGATGCGCGAAAGCATCGCTTGGGCCCGACGATGGACCGTTCCGACGTCATGCGCGCGGTCAAGGGCCGGGACACCACGCCCGAGCGTCTTGTGCGCGGCCTGCTGCGAGCGATCGCGCCCGGCTATCGCCTGTGCCGGCGCGACCTTCCGGGCGCGCCCGACATCGTCTATATCGGCCGCAAGAAGGCCATTTTCGTCCACGGATGCTTTTGGCACGGGCACGACTGCAAGCGCGGCGCGCGCATGCCCAAGACCAACGCCGAATACTGGCGCCGCAAGATCGCGGGCAACCGTGAACGGGACGAAAAAATTCTGGCGCATTATGCGGCGCAGCGCTGGTCCGTGCTGACGGTATGGGAATGCGAAACCCGCGACCGGCAGACGCTTGCGGCGCGACTTGAAGATTTTTTGCGAGGTTGATTTGGAATCCATCGAAACCCTTCGCCGCACGCCGGCCTGGTCGATCGCCGCGCCGCTGCTGGCGCTGGCGCTGCTGGCGGCGAAATACGCCCACGTGCTCGATCTTGACTCGCCCGCCGTGAAGATCTTTGCGTCCGGGCTGCTGGTGGCCGTGGTGTTCGCCGCGGTGCGCCACGCGCAGGCCGTCGCCGCGAAGATCGGCGAGCCCTATGGCGCGCTCGTGCTCGCGCTCGCGGTCACCTGCATCGAGGCGGGGCTGATCGTCTCGCTGATGGTCGCCGACCCCGCCCGCAACGCGGCCCTGGCGCGCGACTCCCTGTTCGCCGTGGTGATGATCGTCTTGAATGGCCTGATCGGCGCCTGCCTGGTGATCGGCGACCTGCGCTATCGCCGCGTCGAGTTCCGCCTGGAGGGAACCACCGGCGCGCTGGTGACCCTGGCGACGCTCGCGGTCCTGACCCTGGTTGAGCCCAATGTCACCGACACCGCGCCCGGCCCCCATTTTTCCATGCCGCAACTGGTGATGGTCGCTTCCGCCGCCCTGGTGCTCTATCTGGTCTTCGTCTTTGTGCAGTCGGTGCGCCACCCCCTCGATTTCCTCAGCGAGGCCGACGGCCTCGAACCCCACCAGGTGGATCGCAGCGCGCTGAGCTGGCCCCGGACCTTCGCCAACTTTGGCCTCTTGACGTTCTCACTGGCGGCCGTCGTGCTGCTGGCGAAAAGCCTCACCCCGGCGCTGGAGGCGATGGTGTTGGCCGCCGGGCTGCCGCCGGCCGTCATCGGCGTCTGTGTCGCCACCCTGGTGCTGTTGCCGGAGGTGATTTCAGCCTTGTTCGCCGCGAACCGCAACGAGACCCAGACCAGCCTCAACCTCGCCATCGGCTCGGCGCTGGCGAGCATTGGCCTGACCATTCCCGTCGTCGCCGTGGCCAGCTTCCTGCTCGGCGCCCCGCTGGTGCTTGGCCTCGACCGGCTGAACACCTCCCTGCTGCTGCTGACCCTGTTCGTCAGCACGGTGACGCTGGGCATCGGCCGCGCCACCCTGTTGCAGGGCGCCGTCCACCTGACGATTTTCTTCGTCTTCATCGGGTTTACGGTTTTCCCTTAAGTATTTCCCGCAAACCTTTGAGGACCAAGGCCTCATCCCATCGCCGCTCTTGGAAGGGCGGCGAAAATTCCTTACAAGCGCGCCCAACTGAAAAATTTCGGGATGTCGCCATGTCCGCCTATGCCCCGCTGTTTCCTCTCGGCAAGGATGAAACGCCCTATCGCAAACTGACCGACAAGGGCGTTCGCGTCGAAAAATTCGATGGCGAGGACATTTTGGTGGTGGAGCCCGAGGCCATTCGCCTGCTTGCGGAAACGGCGATGGGCGACATCAACCATCTGCTGCGCCCTGGCCATCTCGCGCAACTGCGCAAAATTCTTGACGATCCCGAGGCGACCGGCAACGACAAGTTCGTCGCCTTCGACCTCTTGAAAAACGCCAATATCGCCGCCGGCGGCGTGCTGCCCATGTGCCAGGACACCGGCACCGCCATCATCCTGGGCAAGAAGGGCCGCCGCGTCTTCACCAAGGGCGGCGACGAGGCCGCGCTGTCGGAGGGCGTGAAGGACGCCTACGAAAAACGCAACCTGCGCTATTCCCAGCTCGCGCCCGTCTCCATGTTCGAGGAGACGAATACGCGCACCAATCTCCCCGCCCAGATCGACATTTATGAAGAGGGCGAGGATTATTACAAATTCCTGTTCATGGCCAAGGGCGGCGGCTCCGCCAACAAGACCTATCTGGTCCAGGGCACGCCTTCCATGCTCAGCCATGACCGGCTGCTCGAGGTTTTGAAAAAACAGATCCTGGCGCTCGGCACCGCCGCCTGCCCGCCCTATCACCTCGCCATCGTCATCGGCGGCCTGTCGGCGGAGCTGAACCTCAAGACGGTGAAGCTGGCCTCGGCGCGCTATCTCGACACGCTGCCGACCGAAGGCGGCGAAGACGCCCACGCTTTCCGCGATCTGGCGCTGGAAGCCGAAATCCACAAACTCACCCAGGACCTCGGCGTCGGCGCGCAATTCGGCGGCAAATATTTTTGTCACGACGTCCGCGTCATCCGTCTGCCGCGCCACGGCGCCTCGCTGCCGATCGGCATCGGCGTGTCCTGCTCGGCCGACCGCCAGTGCCTGGGAAAAATCACCGGGGACGGGGTGTTCGTCGAGGAACTGGAGCGCAATCCCGCCAAATATCTGCCGGCGATCGAAGGCGAACTCGGCGGCGATGTGGTCAAGATCGACCTGAACCAGCCGATGAAGGAGGTTTTGGCGAAGCTGTCCCGATATCCGGTCAAGACGAGGCTTTCGCTCACGGGAACCATCGTGGTCGCCCGCGACCTCGCCCACGCGAAAATCCGGGAGCGGCTGGAAAAGGGCGACCCCATGCCCGACTATCTCAAGAACCATCCGGTCTATTACGCGGGACCGGCCAAGACGCCGGCCAATTACGCCTCGGGCTCGTTCGGGCCGACCACCGCGGGCCGCATGGACGCCTATGTCGACCTGTTCCAGTCCCATGGCGGCTCCATGGTGATGCTCGCCAAGGGCAACCGCTCCGCCCAGGTGACGGAGGCGTGCAAGACGCACGGTGGCTTCTATCTCGGCTCGATCGGCGGCCCGGCCGCGCGTCTGGCGCAGGATTGCATCAAGAAGGTCGAGTTGCTCGAATATCCCGAGCTCGGCATGGAGGCGATCTGGAAGATCGAGGTCGAGGATTTCCCCGCCTTCATCGTCGTCGACGACAAGGGCAACGATTTCTTCAAGGAGCTGAACCTCAGCTGAGGTTCAGCCGCGCCGATGCAAAGCCCGGAAGATCTCGCCCGGATCGCAACCATCGATCGCGAACGCGTGGAAACGCAGGTCCACGCCTATTTCGAACTGCTGGCCGCCGGGACGGACTTTTCGCGTTTGATGGCGTTCTTCGCCGACGAGATCGAATTCGAGCTGATCGGCAACTGGAGCATCTTTCCGCAGGCGGGTCGATTGCGCGGCAAGGACGTTCTGGCGCAGGCCCTCATTACAATCTACACGAGTGTCGAAAACCTCGGCTCGACATTGGACGACCTTGTCATCGACGGTGATCGTATCGCGCTGCGGCGCACCACCCGCCTGCGCAGCTATGGAACCGGCCGGGTCGGCGACATCAAAATCGTTGATTTCCTGCGAATTCGCGATGGTCTGGTCGTGGAATTCACGGAGATCGTCGATTCCCGGGCCATAGCCGACCTTGAGGAATGTTGATTTCGTGCAACGCACGCGCGCGCATTTTGCAGCTACGTAGTTGCAACGCTTGAAAACCCGGCGGGAAAATCGAGAAATGCCAAGACAACGTTTCCGATCAGATCGGGGGCAGAAACATTCAGGGAGCTGAGCCTTTCAAACGGCTCGGGATTGTTGATGCAGAGCTTGCACGTTCTCACCCGCATACCCACCGTCGATCGCGGCTTCATTGAGTCGCGGCTTCAGGCCATTAACGACCGGCTGGTTGCACGGGATCTGCCTGGCCTGCTCGCGCTTTTTTCGGACGATGTCGTTTTCGAGCTGATCGGCAACTGGAGCATTTTTCCCAGTGCGCGGCGCGCGCGCGGCAAGGAGGCCTGGGCGCGCGCGCTCACCACGATCTACACAGAGTTGCAAAACCTGGGCTCGACGGCGCATGACGTCGTGATCGATGGCGACAGCGTCGCCTTGCGCCGGACAACCCGCCTGCGCAACTACGGCACGGGACGGGTCGGCGACGTGGAAATCGCGGATTTCTTGCGTTTCCGCGACGGTCTGATCGTCGAGATCATTGAAATCGTCGATTCCCTCGCCATCGCCCGACTCGAAGAAGGTTGATCCTGCGCAAGGCGGGGTTTCGAAATTGCATCTAGAGGGTTGTATTCCGTCAATAACTCGGCGCGGAGTCGGACCGCAAGAGACGACTTTGCCCGAGTTCAGGAGCGCCGATGCAAAGCCTCCAAGACCTTGCTCACATCGCGAGCGTTGACCGCGAATTGTTCGCAACGCGCATCCACGAGATGCTGAGCCTCTGCTCGGCGGGCGACATGGCCGGCTTGATGTCGTTCTTCTCGGAAGACATCGCCTGTCAGATGATCGGCAACTGGAGCATGTTTCCCTTTCCCGGGCCGGTCCGGGGCAAGGCGGCGGTGACCCAGGCGTTCGGCAATCTCTTCACCCAGTTCCAGAGCCTCGGCTCCGAAGTCCACGACATCGTCATCGACGGCGACCGCGTCGCCGTGCGCCGCACCACGCGTCTGCGTCACCTCGGCACCGGCCGCAGCGCGGGTGTCGCCGTGGTGGATTTCCTGCGTTTTCGCGACGGCCTGGTGACCGAACTCACGGAATTACTCGATTCGCTCGCCATGGCGCGGCTGGAGGAATGCTGATTTGCGCAGCAAGGAAACACTCAACGCGCTGGCCGAGGTCGATCGCCAGCTGATTGAAACCCGCGTCCGACGCCTGCTTGAGCTTCGCGCGGAAAACAATCTTCGCGCCATGCTGGACTATGTCGCCGACGACATCGTCTTCGAGGTGCGCGGCGGCTGGATGGCCCTTCCCTACTCCGGTCCGGTGAAAGGCAAGGCCAATGTCGCGAAGGCGATGATGTGCCTCATGACTCAGTATGAAAATCTTGGCTCGACCGTGCACAGCTTGACCATCGACGGCGAAAGCGTTGCGATCCGACGCACGGCGCGCGTGCGCCATCGCGGCACCAACCGCGTCGCCGATGTCGATATCGCCGACTTCGTGCGCTTCCGCGATGGTTTGGTCATCGGCTTGTCCGAGGTGGCCGACACGGTCACGCTCGCTGAACTCGATGAAATCTAGCGCGTTTTCAAGCGAAGTGGATGCCGGTTCGCGTAAAGAAAACGCGTGAAAACAAAAACCTAACGCAGAATAATCTGGAGGCGGACGCGCCCCCTGGGAGCAGGTTTTTGAACGACGCCGGCCGGCAAACGCGGGCTCGACGGTTTTGTTGCAGCCCGGCGCGACACGCGCCGGTTTTTTTGGGCGACGGGCGCCTCGGCAGCCGGCGCCGCGCCCAGGGAGCGCGAGCGCGCCACCGGCCCCGACCCGGCGAGGCAATAATTGTAGGCGTCGGCGTCGGCATATTTTGCGCAAGGGTCAGACGCCGCCCGCGCGACCCCATCGGCGCCAAGCAACAGCAGAAGAAGGACGGCGACTCGTCTCAACGCTTCGCCGCGACCAGCGCGAAATAGGCGCCCTGGGGATCGAAGAATTGCGCGATCCAGGCCCCTCCGGGCACTTCGGCGGGACCCATGAGTTTGGTCCCCCCGGTCTGCTCCACCCGTTCGATGGCGGCGTCCAGCGCATCGACAACAAAATAATAGCCCCAGAACGCCTGCGGGATTTGTTCCGGCCGCTTCATCATGCCGCCCACCGCCATGTCGCCGGTCGCGAACAGCCGGTAAACCCCCATCGGGCCCATGTCGAGGTCCTGGGTTTTCGTCCAGCCGTAGCGCGCGGCATAGAAGTCCATGGCCGCGTCGACGTCTTCGGTGAACAGCTCATGCCAGCCGACATGACCCGGGGTCATCGGCGGGACCTCCGCGGGCTCTTGGCCAACCAAATCCCGCCAGAGGCAATAAGCGGCGCCGAGCGGATCGGAGACGACGGCGAACCGGCCGACGCCCTCGATGGTCTCAGGCACGCGCCAAACCTTGCCGCCGGCGGCGGAAACAGCCGCGACTTCCGCGTCCACATCGGCGCAGGAAATGTAACCCATCCACGACGGCCGCGCGCCCTGCGCCTTGGCCTCGTCGGGAAGCCGCATCAGCCCGGCGACCGGACTCTTGCCGGCGGAAAAGATGTGGTAGGCGCGATCCCCCGGCGCCGGCGCCTCGGTCCAGCCGATGACCTTGCCATAAAAATCGCGCGCGGCGTCGATGTCGTCCGTCAGCAGCTCAAACCAGCAAAAACCTTCCGCCATCTCCGCCTCCCGTTTTCAGCCGCGCAGTTCGGCCCCCGTCTTCTTGCCGACCTCGGCGACGATCTTGGCGCTGACCGCGTCGATCTCGACATCCGTCAGCGTTTTTTCCCGCGGCTGCAAGGTCACGTTGAGCGCCACGGATTTCTTTCCCTCAGGAACGCCCGGCCCCTGATAAAGATCGAACACGCCGACATTGACGATCATCTGCCGGTCTGCGCCCTGAGCCGCCTTGATCAGGTCGGCGGCCTTGACCTGGCTGTCGACAATGAAGGCGAAATCGCGCTCCAGCGGCTGGAAGTCGGACAGCTCCAGCTTCGGTTTCGCGCGCGTCGGCTTCGCCTTGGGCGCGGGCAGAACATCGAGGAGGATTTCGAAAGCGACCAGCGGCCCCATCGCATCCAGCGCCTCCAGCGCGCGCGGGTGAAGCTCGCCGAACCAACCCAAAATATTTTTCGGGCCGAATTGCAGCGTGGCCGAGCGTCCCGGATGCAAAAAAGCCGGACCACCGGAAACAAGCTGCACGGATTGCGCGGAAACCCCAAGCACCGAAAGCAGAGCGAACAGGTCCGCTTTCACATCGAACACATCGACAGACCCCGCCTTGCCGTCCCAGTGACGGCCGGCGCCGGCCGGCTTGGCGGTTCCTCGCCGCAGGCCCGCGGCGGCGAGGAACTGGCCGTCCTCGGCGTCGCTTCGAAAAACCTGACCGACTTCGAACAAAGCGATGTCGCCAAAGCCGCGTGCAAAATTGCTTTTCGCGGCGGCGATCAGGCCGGGAACGAGGCTCGGCCGCATGTCCGACAAATCGGCGGCGATGGGATTTGCGAGCGCCAATTCCGGCGCGCCGCCGCCGAAAAGTTCGGCCTGCGCTTTCGAGATGAACGACCAGGTGACCGCCTCGACCATGCCGCGCGACGCCAGGGCGCGACGAGAGGAGCGCACGCGCCGTTGCAACAGGGTCAGCACCGCGCCGGCGACAGACCCTTCGCGCTCCAGCGGCGTCGGCGTGATGCGGTCGAGACCGGCAAGACGGATGATCTCTTCGACCAGATCGGCCTTGCCCTCGATGTCGGGGCGCCAGCTCGGGGCGCGCACCTGGATGTGGCCGGCGTTGCAGGGCTGCGCCGCAAGAGCAAAACCGAGTTCCTCCAGTTTTGCCGTCATGTCGCTGGGATCGAGCGCAACGCCGGTCAGGCGCTGCACTTCCGACAGTGGGAAATCAATGGCCTCGGCAAGCGCGGGGACAGCGCCCGCGACCGAAATTTCCGACGCCTCCCCGCCGCACAGCGCCAAAACCATGCGCGTCGCCAGCTCCAAGCCCGGAACCGTAAACTCAGGATCAACGCCGCGCTCAAACCGATAGCGCGCATCGGAGACAATGCCCAGTTTTCGGCCTGTTTGGGCGATGTTCGCCGGGTCCCACAGCGCGGATTCGATCAGCACATCGGTGGTGGTCTCGTCGCAACCGGTGCTCTCGCCGCCCATCACGCCGGCGAGCGATTCGACGCCGTGATTGTCAGCGATCACCACGACATTCTCATCCAACGCATAGGTCTTGCCGTCGAGCGCAACGAGGCTTTCCCCGGCCTTGGCGCAGCGAATGACCAGATCGCCAAAAACCTTGGCGGCGTCGAACACGTGGAGCGGCCGCCCGCGATCAATGGTCATGAAATTGGTGATGTCCACCAGCGCGTTGATCGGGCGCAGGCCAATGCTCTTGAGGCGTTTTTGTAGCCATTCCGGGCTGGGACCATTCTTGACGCCGCGCACCAGACGCAGCGCGAACAGCGGCGCCAGCCTGGCGTCCTCAGCGGCGAAATCCAACGTCGGCGTCACCGGACAGGGGAAGGCGCCAGCGACAGGCGCCGGCGAAAAGCCCTTGAGTTTGCCCAGGCCGGCCGCCGCGAGGTCGCGGGCGATGCCGTAAACGCTCGCCGCATCCGAGCGATTGGGCGTGAGGTTGATCTCGATCAGCGGATCGTCGAGCCCGGCGTAAGCGGCGTAGGACGTCCCGACCGGCGCGTCCTCGGCCAGTTCGAAAATGCCGCTCGAATCCCCCTCAAGGCCCAGTTCCTCGGGCGAGCACATCATGCCCCCGGATTCGACGCCGCGGATCACCCCCTTGGCGATGGTGAAATTCTTGGCGGGGATATAGGTCCCCGGCGCCGCGAACACGGTTTTCAGGCCGGCGCGCGCGTTCGGCGCGCCACAAACCACCTGCAAGGGCGCGGCCTCGCCGACATCGACCTGGCAGACGCGCAAGCGATCGGCGTTGGGATGCGGCTCCGCCGTCACGATCCGCGCGATGCGGAAGCCGCCAAGGGTTTCGGCCGGATTTTCCAGACCTTCGACTTCAAGGCCGATCCTCGTGAGGGTTTCGGCGATTTCGGTCAGCGACGCCTGGGTATCGAGGTGGCTTTTCAGCCAGGAGAGCGTGAATTTCATCGTCTATCTCTGAAAAGCGCGGGTTCAGCTCGAAAGGCCGCCGGCAAGCGTCGGCAGGTCGAGCGGCCTGAAACCATAGTGCTGGAGCCAGCGCACATCGGCCTCGAAGAAGGCGCGCAGGTCGTTCATGCCATATTTCAGCATGGCGATGCGGTCGATGCCCATGCCCCAGGCAAAGCCCTGGAATTCGTCGGGATCGACGCCGCAATTGCGCAACACATTGGGATGGACCATGCCGCATCCCAAGATTTCGAGCCAGTCGTCGCCCTCGCCGAAGCGCATTTCGCCGCCCTTTCGCGAGCACTGAATGTCCACTTCCGCCGACGGCTCAGTGAAGGGGAAGAAGCTGGGACGGAAGCGCATCTTCACATTGGGCACTTCGAAGAAGGTCTTGCAAAACTCTTCGAGGATCCACTTCAAATGGCCCATATGCGCCTTGCGGTCGATCACCAGACCTTCGACCTGATGGAACATCGGCGTATGCGTCTGATCGGAATCGCAGCGATAGGTGCGGCCCGGGCAGATCACGCGGATCGGCGGCGGGTTTTTCAGCATGGTGCGCACCTGCACCGGCGAGGTGTGGGTGCGCAAAAGCTTGCGCTCGCCATCGGCCTTGCGGTTGAAGAAAAACGTGTCGTGCATTTCGCGCGCCGGATGTCCGGGCGGAAAATTCAGCTTGGTGAAATTATAGTCGTCGCTTTCGACATCCGGGCCTTCGGCGATGGAAAAGCCCATGTCGCTGAAAATCGCGGTCAGTTCGTCCATGACCTGCGAAATCGGGTGGATGCGACCGCTCTCCAGCGCGCCAGCGCGGGTCGGCAGGGTCACGTCGAGCGTTTCGCTCGCCAGCCGGGCTTTAAGCGCAACGTCCTTGAGCATGGCCTTGCGCGAAGAAAGCGCCTCGCCGACCTTGTCCTTCAGGGCGTTGATTTTCGCCCCTTCGGTCTTGCGCTCCTCCGGCGACATTTTGCCGAGCGTGGCGAGCAGGGCGGAAATGGACCCCTTTTTTCCGAGCGCGGCGACGCGGACGTTTTCCAGCGCGGCCTCGTCGGCGGCGGCGTCTACGGCGGCGAGGGTTGCAGCTTCGAGTTCTTGCAGATCGGACATGTGAAAACCTTGCGTTGCAGCGCGTAATGCCACGCGGAAAGAACGCTGGAAAGCAAAAAAGCCCGCCGGGTCGCAGCGGGCTTCTTCAAATCGCGTGACCGAAAATCAGGCGGCGGCGGGCAGCGCGGCCTTGGCCTTTTCCACGATGGCGGCGAAAGCCGTCGGCTCGGAAATGGCGAGTTCGGAGAGAACCTTGCGGTCCACCTCGACGCCGGCCTTGGCGAGGCCGTCGATGAAGCGGCTGTAGGTCAGGCCGAACTCACGCACGGCGGCGTTGAGGCGCTGAATCCACAGGGAGCGCATGGTGCGCTTCTTGGCGCGGCGGTCGCGCGTCGCATATTGCATCGAGCGGTCGACGGCGGCCTTGGCGGCGCGGATGGTGTTCTTGCGGCGGCCATAAAAGCCCTTGGCGGCCTTGAAAACTTTCTTGTGCTTGGCGTGCGAGGTGACGCCGCGTTTGACGCGAGCCATGGATGATCTCCAGATTGAACTTGGTTACGGACGGGCTGGGATCAGCCGTTGGGCAGAAAGAACTTCTTCACGTTATCCCCGTCGGTCTTGAAGAGGATGTTCGTGCCGCGCAGATTGCGGATCTGCTTCTTGGTCCGCTTGATCATGCCATGGCGCTTGCCGCGCTGGGCATAGACCACCTTGCCGGTGCCGGTGATCTTGAAGCGCTTTTTCGCGCCGGATTTGGTCTTCAGCTTGGGCATTTCGCTCTCACTTGTTGAGGCCTTGCGGCCATGGTCTCGGAAACGAGCCAAAAAACCCGCCACGGCAGCCCTTTACTGGCCGGGCGGATTAGAGCGGGGCTTATAGGGGGAAACGCGGGCGTTTGGCAAGCGCCTACGCGATGTCTCGCAGAAAATCCCTCACCGCGTCCAAAACCTCCTCCGGTTTTTCACGATGGGGAATGTGACCGCAATCCCGCAGAATCAAGCTCTGTCCATTCGCCGGAAGCTCGCCGATGCGTCGCGGGTGCGCCTCCGATCCATACTCGTCGTGTTCACCGTGGATCGCCAGGATCGGGCAGGTCACGCGACGCAACGCATCGTCGAGCGTCCAACCTGCAAACGCTTCCGAATGCCAGGCTTCGGTCCAGGCGTCGAGCACCCATTGCGCGTTGTCGCCATGGTAGCGGCGCAGCCGTTCAAACTGCCCGGGTTTTTCGAAATCCGCCTTGGCCGCGCGAATGCCGTCAAGAATGCGGTCCTCAACAAAAGCCTGCGCAGCCTCTGTGACGACGGCCGCCGTTACAGAGGGAAATTGCGCGGCCGCCGACAGCGCCATGCCGCCGCCGACGCTGTGACCGAACAGAACGACACTGTCCGCCGCGAATTTCCCGCAGAGATAGGGAAGATTGAGCGCTTCGTCGGCGACGAAGGTCGGCGGCAGCCTGCCCCGGCGCGGGTCGGACCGTCCAAAGCCCAGACGATCGTAGGCGAGGACAGCCCGCCCCGTCGCTTCCGACAGAAGCGCCGGAAAGTCGCGCCACAAGTCCACCGACCCCAGCGAGTCATGAAACAGGATGATCGGCGCCGACCGGCCGTCCGCAGGCCAATGTCGGGCAAACAGCCGCCCCTGCGGCGTCGAGACAAAAAATTCTTCCACCATCTATTCCAATAGCGCGTTGTCCGCATCTTCCCGATCCAGCATAGAGGTCTTCTTCGTGTCGGGCAGGAAGAAATAGACCAGCAGCGAGCAAAAAATCACCGCGCTGGCGTAATAATAAAAGCCGCTTTCAAGCCCCACCGACTTGAACCACAGCGCCACATATTCCGCCGTGCCGCCGAAAAGCGACACCGCCACCGCATAGGGCAGGCCGACGCCGGTGGCGCGCAAGCTCGCGGGGAACAGCTCCGCCTTCACCACCGCATTGATCGAGGTGTAGGGCGCGGTCATGATCCAGCCGAGCGCAACGAGGAAAAACGCCTCCCAGGGGCCGTGGGCGCGGGACAAGACCGAAAGCAGCGGCACGGTGCCGAGCGTTCCCATAATCCCAAAGGCCAGCAGCACTGGACGGCGGCCGATGCGGTCGGACAGAGCGCCATAGAGCGGCTGGATCAACAGCGCGAACACCAGCGCGCCGGCGCTGACCCAAGTGCTCTCCTTGTCGGAGAGCCCTACGGTGAGCTTCAGAAATTTCTGCATGTAGATGGTGTAGACATAGAAGGCGAGCGTGCCGCCCATGGTGAGGCCCACCACGATCAGCGCCTCGCGCCGGTGCGCCCACAGCGCCCGCAAGCCGCCGCCCGTCCCCTTCGCCCTGGCGTTCTTGAAAGCCTGAGTCTCTTCCAGGTCGCGCCGCATCCACAGCGTGAAAAGAGCCAGGCCCGCGCCGATGAAAAACGGGATGCGCCAGCCCCAGGCGCGCAAGTCCTCCGGCGTGAGGACAAGGTTTTGCAGGACCAGCAGAACCGAGAGCGCCCCAAGCTGCCCGCCGATCAGGGTCACGTACAGAAAACTGCAATAGAACCCGCGCCGCGAGCTCTCTCCCATTTCAGCGACATAGGTGGCGCTGGCGCCATATTCGCCGCCGAGGCTCAGGCCCTGGATCAACCGGGCGAACATCAGCGCCGCCGGCGCGAGCACGCCAATCTGCGCATAAGTGGGGGTGAGCGCGATCAGCAGCGAACCGCCGCACATCATCAGCACCGAGAGCATCAGCGAACGCCGGCGGCCGTAGCGGTCGCCGATCAGGCCGAACAGCCAGCCGCCGATCGGCCGCATGAAAAAGCCCAGCGCGAAAATGCCGGCCGAAAACAGCATTTGCGCGATTTCGTCGGATTTGGGGAAGAAGGCCGGCGCGAAATAGAGCGAAAAGGCCGCATAGACATAAAAATCGTAATATTCGACGAGATTGCCGAGCGAACCGACCACGATCGCCTTGAGGCGCAAGGGATCGATTTTTTCGGCTCCGGCCATTCCCGTCCTCCCGCCCGACACGCGTTCGAGCGGGAAGAATGGGAGAAAGCGAACGCCTTAGGCAATTCTTATTTATTTTATGCGCGGCGCCGAAGTTATTTGGGCGCGAGCACCATGATCATCTGGCGGCCATCGAGCGAGGGCTCCAGTTCGATCTTGGCGATGCCGAGGGTCTCGGCCTTCACGCGCTCCAGCACCTTGAAGCCGAGGTCCTGGTGGGCCATTTCGCGACCGCGGAAGCGCAGCACGAACTTGACCTTGTCGCCTTCCTCGAAGAAGCGTTTCACGGCCTTCATCTTGGTTTCGTAATCATGGTCGTCAATGCCGGGACGCAGCTTGATTTCCTTGATTTCGACCACTTTTTGCTTCTTGCGGGCTTCAGCGGCCTTCTTCTGCTCGTTGAAACGATATTTGCCGTAATCGAGGATCTTGCACACCGGAGGGTTGGCGTTGGGGACGATCTCGACGAGATCGAGGCCCTCTTCCTCGGCGAGTTGCAGAGCCGCGAGCGTTTCGAGGACGCCACGGTTCTGGCCCTCCGAATCGATCAGCTGGACTTCGCGAACTCGAATTTCCCGGTTGGTGCGGGGTCCCTCCTTTTGCGGAACCGGGGGGGCTTTCATAGGACGGCGAATGGCGTGTTCTCCTTGAATTGACGGGTCAGCCCCGGCATGGACCGGCCGCGCGGCGGGATCGCCAGCTACGGCGAAACCCCCCGCGACCGAAATCGCGAGGACTGAACCGAGTTACATTGTGGCGATTCCTGTCAAAGTCAACGCGCTTTTGCTGGAGCTGAAGCGATTTTGACCTGGATCATGATTAAATTGTTACACGCGAAAGTGGCGCGCGTAGGTCGAAAGCGTCAGCGCGCTCATGCGCTCGGCGGAAAAGGCGCGCGCATGCTCGGCCCCGCGCAAGGCAAGCTTTTCGCGCGCCGACGCGCCGAGCCGCAGCGCCTCCTCCGCGGCGCGGGCGAAGGCGGAGGGCTGATCCGGGGCGACGATCCAACCCGTGCGCTTGGCCGAATCGACTTGCGGCGGAGCCAGAACGGTCTCGACATATTGGTCCGCCGCGCTCTGCAACACCGCCGTGGGGGCGCCCAGCGCCTGGGCCTCGACGCTCAGGCGCGCGTCGGCGGCCGGCGTCGCCACAAGGGCGCTGGCGAGGCAGGCGGCGGCGGGATCGCCGCCGGCCACGCGCAGCACGTGACGGTCGAGCCCGAGTTGCCGGGCCTCGGCCTCGAACGGACCTGAGGTCAGATCGGCGCCTTCCGCGTCGCGCCAGACGAAACGGACCTCCTGCGCCTCGTTTTCGAAAAAATTGCGCTTCGCCAGTTGCGCCGCCGCCAGCAAGAAAAATTTCTGGCGATCCGGCGGCAGGTCGAGCCCGACGACCAGGCGTTCGTGGGGGCGCACCCCCCAACCGTCGCGCAGTTTCTTCACCCGCGCGGGATCGATGGGCTGCGACAGGCCGGCGCGCAGGTCGACGCCGCGCAGGCCCCGGACGAATCGTTGGGCGAGATGCGGCCATTCGGCCTCGGCGGCCTCCAAAGCCTGCCGGCTGTGGACGATGATCGTGTCGGCGTCCAAGGCGGCCGAACCAAAATCCTCGGCGACCAGAGGAATGCGCAGGCGATGCGCCGCATGCAGCGCCGCGGCAAAACCGGCCTCCCCGCGCAAATGGATCAGTTCAACCCCTTCCCGCTCCGCCAGAATCGCCAAACGGCTGCGGTTCATCGAGGCGGTGAGCGGATTGCGCGCGGCGAGATCGAACGGTAGGAACACGCCGCCGCGCGCCTGCAATTCGCTGACCAGCGGCCCCTCGCCCCCGGCGACCAGGGCGCGCGCCCCCACCTCGTCCAGCGCGGCCGCGGTTTCAATGCAGGCGAACGCGTCCGGCCCGGGGTCGAGCGCGGGAATCAATTGCAAGATGGTGCGTCCGAACAGGCATTGATGGTCGGCGATATGCTCTTCGCCCCATGGCGTCATGACGCCTCCCCGGCTAAATCACGAATCAGCAAGACCATAGCTGGCCGCAGGACCGCAACCAAATGCCCCAAAACCATATGGCGCCGCAATTTTTCACCACGTCGCCCGGAGAGCCGCGCCTCGCCTATCTCTCGCGCGCCGGTTTGCGCGGCCCCGGCCTGTTCTGGCTGGGCGGCTACCGCTCGGACATGCGCGGCTCCAAGGCCACTTTCGTCGATGCTTTCGCCGCCGAGCAGGACCGCCCCTGCCTTCGTTTCGACTATTCGGGCCATGGCGAATCCGAAGGCGCCTTTGAAAACGGGACCATTGGCCTGTGGGCGGAGCAGGCGACAAAAATCTTTCGCGCCTTGACCGAGGGGCCGCAAGTCGTGATCGGCTCGTCCATGGGCGGCTGGATCGCGCTGCTGCTGGCGCGCGCGCTGGCGAAACTGGGCGAGACGGATCGGCTCGCCAGCCTGGTCCTGATCGCCCCGGCGCCCGATTTCTCGGAAGAGCTGGTCTGGCCGAGCCTCCCCGAAACGGTGCGCGCGACGCTGGCGCGCGACGGGGTGTGGCGCGACGACCAAAATGTCTTCACCCAAAAATTTTTCGAAGACGGCCGCCGCCAGTCGGTGTTGGGCGGCGAGCTGCGCACATGGTGTCCTGTCCGCATTCTTCAGGGGATGCGGGACGACGCCGTGCCGTGGCGCCACGCCCTGAAACTGCTGGAGCATCTCGCCGCCGATCCGGCGACCCTCACCCTGATTCGCGACGGCGACCACCGGCTCTCCCGCCCGCAGGATCTCGATCTCCTGCGCGGGGCGCTGACGCAAACGCCTGTGGCGCGATAAAGTGTTCCTTAAGGTTAAGGTGGTGTTCTCGTCGAAGGCGGAGGCGCGGTCTGGCGTCGCCGCCGGGCGTGCGGCTCAGGCGCTGCGAGGAATGGCATGTTTGGCCAAAGTCAATTGCGTGAATCGATTCTTGAGTGGTCTCTTCCCGTTGTGAACGATTGCCTTCGAGAATTCTACGCCCAGCATGTTGCTGCGCGCTCAGCGGCCTTCAACCTACTCAGCCAGCTTCATTTCAAGCTCTGGACCTCGCTCGTCACGGGCGATTTCGACGCCGCGCGCACGGACGCCATGAGTCTCGACCAGAAAGCCGCCGGGCTGAAGCTGGGTTTTGACGTCTGCGGCGCCGCCAACCGCTATGTCGCGGCGGAAGTGCTCGATCTTTCGCTGCGCCGTTTCAGGCGCATGCCCGAAGAGGCCATGCGGAACAACCAGGAACTGCTCGCCATTCTGTTGCGCCTGAAGTCGAGCACCGCGCCAGTTTCCCAGGCGGCGCCGGCCTTTAAACGGGCGGCCTGACATTTTCTTCAACAAACTGTGACACCTGGTGTTGACAGGCGCCCGCCGCCCCCATAGAAGACGCCCCGGGCCCAGGTGGCGGAATTGGTAGACGCACCAGCTTCAGGTGCTGGCGTTCGCAAGGACGTGGAGGTTCGAGTCCTCTCCTGGGCACCAACATCCTTCCTTATCAATGGATGTTGATGCTCAAACCCAAGTTAAAAATTTGCAGAACTTCCTGTAGCATAAACAGGCGGTCTAATGGTGATTAGCCGCCCCTGCAAGCACGCTGCAATGGCGCGTGCTATTGATGCGAAGCCAATTTTTCAATGGCTGGCTCGCCGGTGCACGGCGCAAACATATCAGAGCACATCGGGCAATGGCGGATCGTTCGTCAATATTCCGGATTTTCTGACTGCTTGAACATCGATCCCGTCAAGCTCGCCCAAGATGTCAACTTGTCTTGATCCAAGAGCTCGCTTGCCTCGCAAGATGCCGGGCGCGTGGGTTCGAAAGCCCACATCGGATCGCCAAACATCATTTCCAAGCCAAAGGTCAAGCCGACCCTTTTCCACCCGACCAGCCTTTTCCCAACGAGCTTTCCCAACTTTTGAGTGAACGGCCACTTCAAAGGCGCCTTGAATGCGATTGTAGTCAGACACCTCGTCGTACCCACATGTGCGGATATCGGGATTCGCAAGAACATTTGTCGGGAAAATGAACGCACAGCTGATACGTCGGCCGGCCAACTGCTCGATTCCGCTGCCGGCTTCTGGCGTTGCGTACACATAGTCGGCGGCCTGATGTATTGCCCTCGTCCAATAGGGTGGTTCACGGACCTTCTTGACAGTTGGGTTTTTCACCTCAAAAGCAAACGTGAGGCCAGAGAAATCTTGGTCGTGAGGTATGGCGACGACGTCCGCGACGAGAACGTGGTCCGTAAAGACGACATGTCTCACTGGAACGTGCTCCCAACAGTCGAATCCAATAGACAGCGCCGCAATGAGTTCGGCACGAAGACCCTTTTCAACGTCCACGGCTCTCTCCTGAAAACCAGATAGCTTAAGGCTACGCGGTCACTACTGAGTCGTGAAGGGACGAAAAGTCAGTGATGTCGGGTCACCCTGGGCGCGGGCGGAAAGCTGCGTCCTTTGGTCTCGCTTGACCCCCTCATGACACAAGCGTAATCGCGGCGGCGGGACATCTCGCCCCAACGCGAGGCGCCCATCTGTGAGGATGGCTCATGTCAAAACCCGCCGCTCTGCCGAAAAACCCCAACTTTTCTTCCGGTCCGTGCGCGAAGCGCCCGGGATGGTCGTTCGAGGCGCTCAAGGATGCGCCGCTCGGCCGCTCCCACCGCGCCAAGGTCGGCAAGGCGAAACTGAAGCTCGCCATCGACCTCACCCGCGAAGTTTTGCAGGTTCCCGCCGACTATCGCATCGGCATCGTGCCCGCCTCCGACACCGGCGCGGTCGAAATGGCCATGTGGTCGCTGCTCGGCCCGCGCCCCATGGACGCGCTCGCCTGGGAAAGCTTTGGCGAAGGTTGGGTCACCGACATCGTCAAGCAGTTGAAACTGAAGGACACGCGCGTCCTAAAAGCCCCCTATGGCGAACTCCCCGACCTCGCCTCGGTGAATTTCGACAATGACGTGATCTTCACCTGGAACGGCACGACCTCCGGCGTGCGCGTGCCCAGCGGCGACTGGATTCCGGCCGACCGCAAAGGCCTGACCATCGCCGATTCGACCTCCGCCGCCTTCGCGCAGCGCCTCGACTGGCCGAAGCTGGATGTCGTCACCTTCTCCTGGCAGAAGGCGCTGGGCGGCGAAGGCGGCCACGGCGTGCTCATCCTGTCGCCCCGCGCGGTCGAGCGCCTCGAATCCTACACGCCCGCCTGGCCGATGCCCAAAATCTTCCGCATGACCAAGGGCGGCAAGCTGATCGAAGGCATTTTCGAGGGCGAAACCATCAACACGCCGTCGATGCTCTGCGTCGAGGACTATATCGACGCGCTGAACTGGGCGAAAAGCCTGGGCGGCCTCGACGGCCTCGTCGCCCGCGCCGACGCCAGCACCAAAGTCCTCGCCGACTGGGTGGCGAAAAGCGACTGGGCGGCCTTCCTCGCCAAGGATGCGGCGATCGCCTCCAACACCTCCGTGTGCCTGAAGGTGAAAGACCCGGCGATCGCCGCCCTTCCCGCCGACGCCCAGGCGGCCTTCGCCAAAAAGCTGGCCTCGCTGCTGGAGAAGGAAAAGGCGGCCTACGACATCGGCGCCTATCGCGACGCTCCTCCCGGCCTGCGCATCTGGTGCGGCGCGACGGTCGAAGCGGCCGACGTCGCCGTGCTCACGCAATGGCTCGACTGGGCTTTTGTGACCGCCAAAGCCGAACTGGCCTGAGGATTTTTCAAGGACAATCAAAAGCCCCGCTTTGGACTATTCCCCCAGAGCGGGGCTTTTTGGCATGAACCCAATGAGGACATAACCCATGGCCCCTCGCGTTCTGATTTCTGACGCCCTCTCTCCCGCCGCGCTTGCCATTTTCAAGGAGCGCGGCGTCGAGGTCGATTTCCAGCCGGCGCTCGGCAAGGACAAGGAAAAGCTCGCCGCGATCATCGGCGATTATGACGGCCTGGCGATCCGCTCGGCGACAAAGGTCACGCCCGCCATTCTGGCGAACGCCAAGAACCTGAAGGTGATCGGCCGCGCCGGCATCGGCGTCGACAATGTCGACATTCCCGCCGCCACCGCGCGCGGCATCATCGTGATGAACACGCCGTTCGGCAATTCCATCACCACCGCCGAGCACGCCATTTCGCTGATGCTGGCGCTCGCCCGCGAAATCCCCGCCGCCGACGCCTCGACCCAGGCCGGCAAGTGGGAGAAGAACCGCTTCATGGGCGTCGAGATCACCGGCAAGGTGCTAGGCGTGATTGGCTGCGGCAATATCGGCGCGATCGTCGCCGACCGCGCGCTCGGCCTGAAAATGCGGGTGATCGCCTTCGATCCCTTCCTGTCGGCGGAGCGGGCGAAAAACATCGGCGTCGAAAAAGTCGAACTCCCTGAGCTCCTTTCGCGCGCCGACGTCATCACGCTGCACACGCCGATGACGCCGCAGACGAAAAACATTTTGTCCGCCGAAAACCTCGCCAAGACCAAGAAGGGCGTGCGCATCATCAATTGCGCGCGCGGCGGACTGGTCGACGAGGCGGCGCTGCGCGCCGCGCTCGACAGCGGCCATGTCGCTGGCGCGGCCTTTGACGTGTTCGTCGAGGAGCCGGCGACGACCAACGTGCTGTTCGGCCATCCCAACATGATTTGTACGCCGCATCTGGGCGCCTCCACCAACGAGGCGCAGGAAAACGTCGCCTTGCAGGTGGCGGAGCAGATGGCGGATTATTTGACGCGCGGCGCCATCAGCAACGCGATCAACTTCCCGTCGATCACGGCGGAAGAGGCGCCCAAGCTGAAGCCGTTCATCGCGCTGGCCGAAAAGCTCGGCTCGTTCGCCGGCCAACTGACCGACACGGGCGTGAAAAAGCTGACCATCACCTATGAGGGGCATGTCGGCGATTTGAAAACCAAGGCGCTGACCGCTTCGGCGCTCGCCGGCTTCCTGCGCCCGATGCTGTCGGACGTGAACGTGGTTTCGGCCCCGGCCGTTGCGCGCGAACGCGGCATCGTCATCGACGAAACCGTGCGCGCCGCCGAGGGCGATTATGATTCGCTCGTCAGCATCAAGGTCGAGAGCGAAAACGGCGGCGTCACCCTGTCCGGCGCCGTGTTCAACGACGGCAAGCCGCGCGTGGTCGAAATCGCCGGCATTCGCGCGGAGGCCGAATTCGCTCCGTCGATGATCTATGTTTCCAACGCCGACAAGCCAGGCTTCATCGGCCGCTTCGCCAGCCTGTTGGGCGACGCCGGCGTCAACATCGCCACCTTCGCGCTCGGCCGCGACGCCGAGGGCGGATCGGCCATCGCGCTGGTCGCGGTGGATGGCGACGTGCCGGAAAAAGTGTTCGCCGGCATTTCCGCCCTGCCCGGCGTGAAGCAGACGCGTGCGCTAAAATTCTGAAGCCGCCTTGCTGGTGGTAAGGAAATTCCTTACATTTGACGGAGGAGGGGCCATGATCACCAGCAAGCTCACCGCCAAGGCGCAAACCACCATTCCCCAGGCCGTGCGCAACGCGCTCGGCTTGCGAGAAGGCGACGAACTCGCTTATGCGATCGAGGACGGTCGCGTCATCCTGACCAAGGCGCGCGTGGAAACCGCCGAAGACCCGTTCGGCGCCTTTCACGAGTGGGACGGCGACGCGGACCGGAAAGCCTATGCCAAGCTTTGAGCAGGGCGATGTCGTCCGCGTGCCCTTTCCTTACACGGACCGCGCGACGCGGCAGTTTCGGCCTGCGCTGGTCGTATCGGACGGGGCCATCGGCGAAGGCGGCGCGCTTTTGTGGGTCGCCATGATCACCAGCGCGGAAAACCGCCGCTGGGCCGGAGATATCGCCTTCGGCGAGACGTTCGCCTCTTCTGGCCTGCCCGCGCCTTCGGTGGTCAGGCCCTGCAAGATCGCCACAATCGACTCGCGCCATGCGGAACGATTGGGCAAAGCGCCCCCCGCTGTCGCGGAGGCGGTGATGGCCGCGCTGCGCCGCCTCATCGGCGACGCAAAGCCAGAGCCTCTCACTTGACTTCCCGCGCGGAAATCGACAGGTTCCGCGCGCTTTCCGGCGGCGACGCCAGCGTTACCGGTCTTCCGCAAGGCTAAAGGCAATATGGCTTCCTACCTCGATTTTGAAAAACCCGTCGCCGAACTCGAAGCGCGCGTCGAAGACCTGCGCGCCCTGTCGGAGAAGAAGGACTCGCCGAACATCGGCGAGGAGCTCGCCAAGCTCGAGGCCAAGGCGGCCAAGGCGCTGGCCGACCTCTACGCGGCGCTGACCCCCTGGCAGAAGACGCAGGTCGCGCGGCACCCACAGCGCCCGCATTGCGTCGATTACATCGCCGGGCTGATCGAGGATTTCACGCCGCTCGCCGGCGACCGCAAATTCGCCGAGGACGAAGCTATTTTGTGTGGCCTCGGACGATTCCGCGGCCAGTCGGTCGCGGTGATCGGCCAGGAAAAGGGTTTTGATACGGCGTCGCGGCTCAAGCACAATTTCGGCATGGTCAAGCCCGAGGGTTATCGCAAGGCCGTGCGCGTCATGGAGCTGGCCGACCGCTTCGGCCTTCCCGTCATCTCCTTCGTCGACACCGCCGGCGCCTTCCCCGGCATTGAGGCGGAAGAGCGCGGCCAGGCCGAAGCCATCGCCCGCGCCACCGAAGCCGCGCTGGTGCAGGGCACGCCCAATGTCGCCACCGTGATCGGCGAAGGCGGGTCGGGCGGCGCGCTTGGCATCGCCGCGTGCAACGTCGTCCTGATGCTGGAGCATTCGATTTATACGGTGGCGTCGCCGGAAGCCTCGGCCTCCATCTTGTGGCGCGATTCGAGCCGCGCCCAGGACGCGGCGACCAGCATGAAGATCACCGCGCAGGACCTTATGAAATTCGGCATCATCGACGGCATCGTCGCCGAACCGGTCGGCGGCGCGCACCGCGATCCCGAGGCGACGATCAAATCGGTCGGCGACGCCGTCGCCAGCGCCCTCGCGCGTTTCGCCGAATTTTCGCCCGAGGCCGTGCGCGCCTTCCGTCAGGAGAAGTTCCTGGGGATGGGCCGCAACAAGGTCTGATTCCCGCCGCAAAGCGCCTTTACCCTTTTTGTTTGGCTTAAGGCGTTTTTAACCATGGCGTCGAATTGCGCGCCGTCATGGTAAGGATGGTGTAAGCTTAATGGCGGTAAACCCGCTGTGACGCACAGGCGTCGCGCGCGAGGATGGATCGGAACATGAGCGATAAAAGATTTTTCCGTCGGCCCGACGGCGTCTTTTCGCACACGTCGGCTTTGCTCGGCGTCGGACTGCTCGGCGCCCTCTCGGGCTGCAACACCGTCGGCACGGACCGCTCCATGCAGGCGCTCTCCAGCGAAACCGTGGCCTTGATGGCGGAAAAGGGGGTTAACCCCCATTCGCCCATGCTGATCCGCGCGTACAAGAAAGAATCCGAGCTCGAAGTCTGGAAGATGCGTCCGGACGGCAGCTACGTCCATTTAAAAACGTTTCCGATCTGCCGCTGGTCGGGCCAGCTTGGCCCGAAGCGCCGCGAAGGCGACCGGCAGTCGCCCGAGGGTTTCTACACGATCACCCCGGCGCAGATGAACCCGAATTCGGCCTATTACCTGTCGTTCAATGTCGGCTACCCCAACGCCTACGACCGCGCCCATGGCGCAACCGGCGGCGCGGTCATGGTCCACGGCGTCTGCTCGTCGGCCGGCTGTTTCTCAATGACCGACCGGCAGATCGCCGAAATCTACGCCATGGCGCGCGAAAGTTTTGCCGGCGGACAGCGCGCCATCCAGATGCAGGCTCTGCCCTTCCATCTGAACCCGACCAATCTTGCCAAATTCCGGCTCGACCCCAACATGCCCTTCTGGAAGGAGCTCAAGAAGGGTGTGGATCATTTCGAGGCCACGCATCGCGAAGTGAGCGTCGGCGTCTGCGGCGGCCATTATGTGTATGGCGTCAAATCCACCGCCGGCCAGCCGCTCGACCCCGCGGCCCCCTGCCCCGCGTTGGCGGCGACCGAGCCTGAGGTCGAGGCGCAGGTGGCGCAGCGCGAACGCAACGACGAGGCGCAAGTCGCGGCGCTGGTGAAACAGGGCGAACGGCCGGTGCGCCTGGTCTACAAGGACGGCGCGCAGCATCCGGTCTTCGCCAATATCACCGAGCACGAAGTCGGCCGCGCCGACGCCCTGACGCCGCCGGTGGAAGTGGCGCTCGATGGCGGCCAGGGGGCGAAGACCCGAACCGCTCCGTCCGCCGTCGCGACGAAGATGGCGCAAGACCAGCCGCAGGCCCAACCGGCCCAGAGCCAGCCCGTCGTTGCGCAGGCCAAGGCGCAGCCCCCCGCCGCCAAGATCGCGGCAGCGCCCAAACCTCCGGCGAAACCGGTCGCAACCGCGCCCGCCAAGCCGCATGTCGAAACGAAGAAAATCGCCCGCGTCGAGCCTCGCCCTGACGACCGCTGACCCCTTGTCGCCGCTGGCGGACACGTCCGATCTGCGTCAACTGCTGGCGGTCACGCCCAATCTGCACTGGCGCTATTCCGGCGTGACCTCGACGATTCTGGCGCTTGCGCCCTACGCCGCGCGCCAGGGCCGGGTGGCGTGCGTCGGCGCGCATCTGCCCGCGGAAACGCCGCAAATTCCGTTCCGCCAGATGTTTTTGTACGGCTGGTCGCGGCCTCCGCGTGGAAGCCACCGCATTTTTCACGCGCGCCGCAACAACGAGATGATCGTCGGCCTGCTGCTGAAGCATGTGCTGCGCCAGCCCTGGAAGATCGTCTTCACCTGGGCGGGGCAGCGTCGGCAGAGCCGGTTCACGCGCTGGATGCTGCGGCGGATCGACGGGGTGATCGCGACGTCCGAAGCTTCGGCGTCTTATCTCGAAGTTCCCTGCGTGGTGATCCATCACGGCGTGGATGTGCGCCGGTTTCAGCCGCTCGCCGACCGCACCGCGGAATGGGGCCAATCCGGCCTGCCCGGAAAATTCGGCGTCGGCGCCTTCGGCCGCATTCGCGCGCAAAAAGGCACCGACGTCCTGATCGATGCCGCCCTGCGCCTGCTGCCAAAATATCCCGATGCGACGCTGCTGCTCACGGGCCTCGTCACTCCCGACAATGCCGATTTCGTCGCAGGCCTGAAGGAAAAGATCGCGCAGGCCGGACTGGAGCAGCGCATCCTGTTTCTCGGCGAGCAGCCCCGCGAAAAAATGCCGTTCTGGTTCGCGCTCGTCTCGGTTTACGTCGCGCCGATGCGCTGGGAAGGCTTTGGCTTGACCCCGCTGGAAGCCATGGCCTGCGGAACCGCCGTGGTCGCCACCCGCACGGGCGCGGCGGCGCAGCTGGTGGCCGAGGGCGAAACGGGTTTTTTAATTCCGCCCGGCGACGTCGACGCCCTGTCCGCAGCTCTCGAGCCCCTGCTCGCCGATCCCGAGCGTGCGTCCCAAATGGGAGCGCTGGGCCGCGAAAAGGCCCTGGCGCAGCACGACATCGCGCGCGAAGCCGCCAGCATCCAGGCCTTTTACGAAAAAATCCTGGGCGTCAGCCTGTCCCGCGTGTGACGAACGCGTTCATTCCTCGACGAGCGCGTCGCCATTGATCCTGGCGATCAGCGTCGGCGAGGGCTTGAAGGTGAGCACGCGACGCGCCGTAATCTTGGCCTCAACGCCGGTGCGCGGGTTGCGTCCGACGCGCTCGCGCTTGGAGCGAAGGGTGAACGCGCCGAAGGCGCGAATCTTGACCGGATCGTTTTGCACCAGGGCGCCGACGATTTCCTCGAGCGTCATTTCGAAAAGCTGGCGAGCCTCCGCGCGAGACAGCGTCGGACAGGCGTTGTAGACGGCGTCGAGCAGTTCGACGCGCGTGATGGTTCTGGGCTCCTGCGCCGGCGCTGCGCCGACGGAGTCCAGAGAGCCAGCGAGTTTCTTGGAATGATATTGCTGATCCATATTCCCCTCCGGCCTGGACGGTGACGGCGTCCCTTCCGGTTGTCGTTTGCGAAGCGCCTAACAATTCTGTTCGTTATTCCGCTCACGCCCCGCGCGAAAGTGGCGTTGGTCATGTGTGTTATATGACCAATGTCAAGCTCACCCTCTGCTAAAGCATAAGATTGTCCGCAAAGAACAGAGATTTCAAGTGTCCAAAGAAAAAAGGCCGCCCGGAGGGGCGGCCTTCCGATCGTAAAGATGTGAACGATGGATCAGAAATCCATGCCGCCCATGCCGCCGCCCGGAGGCATGGCCGGACCGGCGTCCTTCTTCGGGGCCTCGACGATCGTGGCCTCGGTGGTGATCAGCAGGCCGGCGATCGAAGCGGCGTCCTGGATCGCGGTGCGCACAACCTTGGTCGGGTCGATGATGCCGTGCTTGACCAGATCGGCATATTCGCCGGTCTGTGCGTCATAGCCGAAGGCGTATTCATTGGACTCGAGCAGCTTGCCGACGACCACCGCGCCGTCCGCGCCGGCATTGTCGACGATCTGGCGGGCCGGAGCCTGGATGGCCTTGCGGACGATGTCCACTCCGGTCTTCTGGTCGGAATTGGCGACCTTCACGGCGTCCAGCGCCTTGATGGCGCGCAGCAGCGCCACGCCGCCGCCCGGCAGCACGCCTTCTTCCACCGCAGCGCGGGTGGCGTTCAGCGCGTCTTCCACGCGGTCCTTCTTTTCCTTCACCTCGACCTCGGTCGCGCCGCCGACGCGGATGATGGCGACACCGCCCGCGAGCTTGGCCAGTCGCTCCTGGAGCTTCTCACGGTCGTAGTCCGAGGTGGTCTCCTCGATCTGCGCCTTGATCTGGGCGATGCGGCCCTCGATGTCCTTCTTCTCGCCGTGGCCGTCGACGATCGTGGTGTTCTCCTTGTCGAGACGCACCTTCTTGGCGCGGCCGAGCAGGGCGAGGGTGACGTTCTCGAGCTTGATGCCGACGTCTTCCGAGATCACCGTGCCGGCGGTCAGGATGGCGATGTCTTCCAGCATGGCCTTGCGGCGGTCGCCGAAACCCGGAGCCTTGACAGCGGCGATCTTCAGGCCGCCACGCAGCTTGTTGACGACGAGAGTCGCAAGGGCTTCACCCTCGACGTCTTCGGCGACGATGAGCAGCGGCTTGCCGGTCTGCACGACGGCTTCGAGCACCGGCAGCAGCGGCTGCAGGGTGGAGAGCTTCTTCTCGTGGATGAGGATGTAAGGGTCTTCCAGTTCCGCGACCATCTTTTCGGCGTTGGTCACGAAATAGGGGGAGAGATAGCCACGGTCGAACTGCATGCCCTCGACGATATCGGTCTCGGTCTCCAGGCTCTTGGCCTCTTCTACCGTGATCACGCCCTCGTTGCCGACCTTCTGCATCGCCTTGGCGATTTCCTGGCCGATAAACGTGTCGCCGTTGGCGGAAATGGTGCCGACCTGGGCGATTTCGTCGTTGGAGGTGACCTTCTTGGAGTTCTTCTTGAGGTCGGCGACAATCGCCTCGACCGCAAGGTCAACGCCGCGCTTCAGATCCATCGGGTTGAGGCCGGCGGCAACAGCCTTGGCGCCTTCCTTGACGATGGCCGCCGCGAGGACGGTGGCGGTGGTGGTGCCGTCGCCGGCGATGTCGTTCTGCTTGGAGGCGACTTCGCGGACCATCTGGGCGCCGAGGTTCTCGAACTTGTCGGACAGTTCGATTTCCTTGGCGACGGTCACGCCATCCTTGGTGATGCGCGGGGCGCCGAAGGACTTTTCGATGACGACGTTACGGCCCTTCGGGCCGAGCGTGACCTTCACCGCATTGGCGAGGATATCGACGCCGCGCAGCAAGCGGTCGCGGGCGTCGGTGGAGAAGCGGACTTCTTTAGCAGCCATGTTTAGCTCCGATAGGAATTCTTAAGGGGACGGATGAGCCGGGCTCAAATCGTAAGCGATTTCAGCCGGGCTGAAATCAAGAGCGATTTCAGCCGACCACGCCGAGGATGTCGGATTCCTTCATGATCAGGAGGTCCTGACCGTCGATCTTGACTTCGGTGCCCGACCACTTGCCGAACAGCACGCGGTCGCCCGCCTTGACGTCGAGGGGGGCAAGCTTGCCGGATTCGTCACGCGCGCCGGGGCCGACGGCGACCACTTCGCCTTCCTGCGGCTTTTCCTTGGCGGTATCGGGGATGATGATGCCGCCTTTGGTCTTTTCTTCGCCTTCGAGGCGCTTGACGACGACGCGGTCGTGGAGGGGACGGAAGGCCATGTTTATGTCCTTATCTTTGGTTGCGATCCGCCGGCTCGCGGCCGGGGTGAATGGGAAAGCTTGTTATCACTCATTCCAGACGAGTGCTAACAAGCTGTGGGGTAGATAGGGACCGGCCCTTGGCGAGTCAAGGCTGAGGCGCGGCGCTTTTTTTGACACGCTGGAGCTTTTCTCGCATGAGTTAATCAAAGCGAGGGAGCAAACCGTGGCCGCCGAGCCGAAAGAGGACAAACAGGGCATTTTCGCGGCCCACCAGATTGCGGCGCTGGCGCAAAATGGCGCGATCCTGTCGAAACCGTTGGCGCCCGGCCAGATTCAGCCGGCGAGCCTCGACCTGCGGTTGGGTCGCCGCGCGTTTCGCATGCGCGCCTCGTTCCTGCCCGGCGGGCGAAGCCTCGACGAGGCCATCAAGCGCCACGCCCTGCACGAAATCGACCTGAGCGCCGGCGCCGTGCTGGAAACGAATTGCGTCTATCTGGCGGAACTTTCGGAAAGCCTTGCGCTGCCGAAAGATATTTCGGCAGCCGCCAATCCAAAGAGCTCGACCGGCCGCATCGACGTTTTTACGCGGGTGATCGCCGACCGCGCCCGCGCCTTCGACACCATTGAAGCCGGCTATCACGGGCCACTGTTCGCGGAGATTTCGCCGCGCACGTTTCCGATCCTGGCGCGCGAGGGTTCGCGCCTGTCGCAAATCCGTTTCCGGCGCGGCAACACCAAACTCGACGGCGCCGGCCACGCCGCGCTGCACGCCCGCGAAAAACTGGTGTCCAACACCAACCCGGTTTTTGACGGCGGCATTCCCGTCTCCATCGATCTTTCCGGCTTCGAGGGCGGCCTGATCGGCTATCGCGCCAAGCGCCACACCGGCCTGATCGACGTGGACAAGCCGGCCTCCTGCGACGCCGCCGATTTCTGGGAGCCGATATTTTCGCGCGGGGGCGGCGAACTGGTTTTGGACCCGGGCGAATTCTACATTTTGGCGTCCAAGGAGGCGGTGCGCGTGCCCCCGGACCATGCGGCGGAAATGACGCCCTTCGATCCGCTCGTCGGCGAGTTCCGCGTCCATTACGCCGGCTTTTTTGACCCCGGCTTTGGCGCGGAGGAGGCCGGCGGCGCCGGCGCCCGCGCGGTGCTGGAGGTGCGCTCGCATGACGTGCCGTTCATCCTGGAGGACGGGCAGGCGGTGGGCTGGCTGGTCTATGAGAAAATGGCGGAGACGCCGCGCGACCTCTATGGCTCAGGGTTGGGGTCGAATTATCAGGCGCAGGGGCTGAAACTCTCCAAACATTTTCGCAGCGCCGGTTGAAGGCGGGAGCGCGGCGGGTTACAAATCGAGAAGTCAGCCAATCGCCCCTGCAGGGTGATTGGCGTGAGCGGGCGTAGTTCAGTGGTAGAACGACAGCTTCCCAAGTTTTATTCCAAGCAATTCATGGCTACTCATAGCGTTTCAACTGCGACGAATTTTAGTTATTCCACAATGGATTGATCGCTTATAGTTACACATAGCAACTCACTACAGCACACATGATTTCCGTGCCAAACTGCGTGCCACAATCCGCCATCCACATAGCACGCTTGCGCGATTGCTCAATTGTGATTCAATGAAATCATATCAGCTAGCCCGTTCGTGTGTGCGCCTTGCGGCTAGCGGGCGCACGTACGAGCGAAAACATCATTATGAATGAAGATTTTATTGTCAGTGGAAATGATATTAGAGAGGCCGTAATTGGCGTGCTTAGAGATAAGGTCGTACAACGCTATACGTAGCGTCGCTGTAGATAAACTTGTAGAAAACATTATTAACGAGGAACGAGGTGAATTGGAGAAATTCCTTCGGGCTCCTCTCAAGTTTGTAACGAACGATAAGAAATTCCAAGCCCAGTTGATGAGGAGTTTAGACACAAAATCGCTAAATCGATGGTAGGAAAACTTGAAGGAACCGTGGAGCGTGCAGTTGACGTGATCCGGCAGAATCCGACTCTTCGAGCCGAAATGGTGCTTGCGATAGAACGTATAGTCTCTAAAAATAAAATTTAGTCTTGCTGACGACCAGGTTTGTCACTGGGAATCCGCTCACGCCAAAACCGCTCTCCGCGCGACCATACGACATCCGGCGTGAGCTTGTTGAACTCGTTGAGAACCCCGCGTGAGATCGCGGGGTTTCCATTTGCGTTGTCATAAACAAATGGCTTTCCGAACTTTCTTTGAATGTCCCACGCGGCTTCTTCTTGATAGAGGTGATTCTTGCGTTGAAGCTCCTCGACCATCCACATAGCGACATCGGCATCAGAGTAAGACGTCACTTCTTTACCTTTTCGTCCGCTTCGTCCGACAGGATAAGTGTATCGACATCGAAGCGGCCTCTCTCAAGCTTCCTACCTCCGAACCACTGACACCACACGTATGTATCAGAATCAATTATAGAAACAGTCATGTCTGGACTGCCCGACTTTAACCGAACGACCTGCCCAACCTTAAATTTCGCGTTGGCCATTTTTTATTCTCCAAATTGACGAACGGAACATACCGTAAACTCTGCCATTCGACAACGAGCCAGTTGCAGCTATGCACATCATTCGTTATCTATGTGCCATGGAAACAGACAGCGGCGTTAGCTGTTAAAATTATCGTGCCAAGCCGTGCCAAAAATCCCGACAGGATTTTTGATAAGTGTTTGTTTTCAAAAGGAACGCGGGCGTAGTTCAGTGGTAGAACGACAGCTTCCCAAGCTGTATGTCGTGGGTTCGATTCCCATCGCCCGCTCCAGTCTTTCCAGCGCAGACGGCTCAGGCCATCAGATGTGAAACCAGAATTTTCGTCCCAATGGCGAAAAGGCCGACGCCGCCGATCCGCTCGGCCCATTTGCCGGTGCGCTCTCCGATGATTCCGCCAAGACGAAGTCCGATAAGGGTCATCGTCAGCGTCACCGCGCCAATCGTCACGAGCGTCAAGGGAATGTTGTCGCTGAACAGAGCGAGGCTGACGCCGACCGCCGTGGCGTCCACGCTGGTTCCCAGCGCCGTCGCGAAAACAGCGGCCACGGTCGGCATGGTCGCGTCAATCTCATCGGCGTTTTCCTCGAAACTCATCCAGATCATGCGGCCGCCGAGAAAGCCGAGGATCGTGAAGGCGATCCAGTGGTCGAACGCTTCGATGGCTCCCGCGAACTGCATCCCAAGCAGATAGCCCACCAGCGGCGCGCAAGCCTCCAGCAGCCCGAAACTGAAGGCGATGGCGACGATGCGGGCGAAACCCATGGTGGGAAAGCGCGCGCCTTTGGCGACCGACGCCGCGAAGGCGTCGGTGGAGAGGCTGAAGGCGAGGATCAGGGTCTGCAACATGCGTGTCTCTTTTCCGCGTCGCGCATTGACGCCGCCAGAGCGCGCCGGCCCATGTTCTCGATGACGCAGTCTGCGGAAACGTCGCCAATCCCAATGCCGATGTCGTATATCTTGGCCGCCGCGCCGACGCAAACCGGCCGTCGCCAACGATAGGTCAAGAAGGTCATGACGACGACCAGCGGTTCACCGGCCCCGCCGCGCATCCGGCGCATCCAGTTTCTGTCCCTGTCCCTGCTCGTCCTTTCCGGCGCGATCAATTACGTCGACCGCGCCACGCTCGCCGTCGCCAACACCAGCATCGTCAAAGACATGGGGTTGAGCCTCGGCCAAATGGGGCTGCTGCTCTCCGCCTTTTCCTGGAGCTATGCCTTGGCCCAGCTTCCCGCCGGCGCGCTGGCGGACCGCCTCGGCGCGCGGCGCCTGCTGGGCTTTGGCCTGATCGCATGGTCCATCGCCCAGGGCGCCGCCGGCTTCGTCCAGAACTTTTTCCAATTCGTCGTCGCCCGAATCCTGCTCGGAATCGGCGAGGCGCCGCAGTTTCCCTCGGCCGCGCGGGTGGTGAGCAACTGGTATCCGCCGGCGCAACGAGGCGCGCCAACGGGGGTGTTCAACGCGGCCTCGCCGCTGGGCAGCGCCCTGGCGCCGCTCATCCTCACCCAGGCGCTGCTCGTGCTGGATTGGCGCTGGCTGTTCATCCTCACCGGCCTCGCCGGCTTTTTCGCGGCCGCGCTGTGGTTCGCGCTCTATCGCGACCCCGCCGACCTGCCGCTCACCGAGGAGGAGCGCGCCTATCTGGCCGAAGACGGCGCCAAGCGCGAGACCGAAACGGTCACCTTCGCCGCCTGGGCCGCTCTTTTTTCACACCGCGCCACCTGGGGAATGATGCTGGGCTTCTTCGGCAGCGTCTATCTCAACTGGGTTTATCTCACCTGGCTGCCGGCCTACCTCGTCAACGAACGCCACATGAGCCTCGCCTCCAGCGGCCTCATGGCGTCCATCCCCTTCTTCTGCGGCTTTGTCGGCTGCCTCGTCGCGGGCTGGCTGTCGGACCAAATCAGCCAGCGGTCCGCCTCGCCGGTGCTGGGGCGGCGACGCGCCGTCGCCCTCGCCATGTTCGGCATGGCCGCTTTTACCGTCCCGGCGGCGCTTGCCGAAAGCAACGCCTTCGCCGTCTTTTGCATTTCCGTCGTCATCTTCCTCGCCAATGCGGCCTCCGCCTGCTCCTGGGCGCTGGCGACGGCGGTGGCGCCGCCGAACCGCGTGGCGTCGCTCGGCTCGCTGCAAAATTTTGGAGGTTTTCTGGGCGGCGCGCTGGCCCCGATCATCACCGGTTTCATCGCGCAGACGCATGGTTTTGCGCCGGCGTTGCTGGTGGGCGCCGGTTTCGCCTTCCTCGGCGCGCTCAGCTACCTGTTTTTGGTGCGCGCGCCCATAAAAGCCTGAGTCTTAAGCTCCGCCGCACATGTGCTGAGCGTCCGGCAATTCCCACGTCTCCCCGGTGCGCAGATTTTCCACCTTATAAGTCTTGCCGCGTTCGTCGCCGGGCGGGCAGTCCCGGGGGATGAAAGTGAGACACATGCGCACCTTGTCGCCGACGTGCGAGCGCACCAGCGCGCGCTCCCGGTCGTAGGATACCTGCGAGCCGCCGTTGCGAAAATTCACCGACGAGCCGCTTGTCGCCGTCTTGATGTCCTCGCCGAAGCGACCTGCAATGTCGACAATTTCGGTGTTGCGACATTCGCCGACTGTTGTTGGCAGGTCCGCGCGCCACTTACGGCCGAGTTTTTGTTTCTCCATTTCGTCGACCCGCGCCTTGAGGCGGTCCACGGACTTGTAATTGTCGGGGCCGTTGGCGAGGCTGTCCAGCGCGCGCGTCTGGATGTCGAGGATGCAGACGGGATCGGAGCCGCAATCCTCGCGAAAAATATTGTTGGTCCGCACCCAGCGCCGCTGCGGATCGCCCGGAGGCAGTTTGTTGAAGGCTTTCGAAATCAGCCGGTCAGCTTCCGCAAGGTCAGGCGTCTGACAGATGGCGATCTCAAACGGTTTTTGCGCCCGAGCGCAATCGAAGGACGGCGCTTGGGCCTGGGCGGCAAGCGTGAGCAACGGCAACGCCATGACCGGAAACAGCCCCTTGCGCATGAAAAAAACCTCCGCTCGAACTATGCCGTGAGTCGCGTCGCGGTCAAAGTCGGTTGAAATCCGCGCAAGCGCTGCTATCTCGTTGTCAATCTCTAGCCATCGCGGGGGCCCCATGCCGATCTACGGCTACGAATGCAAGAAGTGCGGTTCGACATTTCAGACATTGGTGCGATCAGGTGAAACGCCGGAATGCCCGTCCTGCGGCGCGGTCGAGCTTGAACAGCAATTGTCGCTGATCGCGTCGCCGGCCAAGGGCGGCGAAGATGCGCCGCCGATGTGCTCGCCCGGCTCCGGCGGCGGCTGCGCCGGCTGTCCCGCCATGATGGGGTGAACATGGGCCGGGCGCTCTCCATCCTGCTTGGTGGGGCGCTCAATGGCGCGGCGGTCGTTTACGCGCGAGGCGCTGAAGCCTTCGCCACCGTTCCGGCGCTTGCCGGTCTCGCGCTGGTCTATGTCGCGCTGACCGTCGCCGCCCTGTTCGTCGGCGGCAATCTGAGCCCCGGCGCGCGCGAGGACCGCGAAAATCGCTGGGTGCTGCCGGTCTTCGCAGTCCTCGGCCTCGCCATAGCGGTCACGCCGGCCTTCGACGACGCCCACGGCATTTCAACGTTCGGCGGCGACGGCCTGCGATGGTTGGGCGTCACCCTGTTCGCGCTGGGCGGCGTCTTGCGGCTGTGGCCGGTCGCGGTCCTTGGGCATAGGTTCAGCGGTCTGGTCGCCATCCAGCCGAACCACAGGCTGCAAACGACAGGCGTTTACTCCGTAATCCGCCACCCCTCCTACCTCGGCCTGCTCGTCAGTTCGCTGGGCTGGGCGCTGGCCTTTCGCTCCGGCATTGGCGTTGTGCTGGTCGGGCTGCTGCTCATTCCTCTGGTCGGACGCATCAAAGCCGAGGAAAACCTGCTCGCTTCGCAATTCGGCGCCGATTATGACGCTTTTCGCGCGCGGACATGGCGGATGATCCCCGGCCTCTGGTGAGAAACGTTCTCCTCAAACTCAGGATAGTCTCATGAAAACCCTGTTGGTCACCGGCGCGACGTCCGGTTTCGGCGAGGCCATCGCGCGGCGGTCGATCCGCGACGGCCATCGCGTCATCGGCACGGGACGCCGCGTCGAGCGGCTTGAAAAACTGGCGGCCGAGCTGGGACCGAACTTTCTGGCTCGCCGCCTCGACATGATGGACACGGCGGCCATCGCCGCTTTCCCGTCCGCGCTCCCGGAAGACTGGCGCCAGATCGACGTTCTCGTGAACAATGCCGGCCTGGCGCTCGGACTGGCCCCGGGCTGGGAGGCCGATCTCAAGCAATGGGACCAGATGATCGCCACCAATGTCACGGGGCTCGCGCACATGACCCGGGCGATCCTGCCACAGATGGTGGCGCGCAATGACGGGCTGATTGTCAACATGGGTTCGGTCGCCGCCAATTACGCCTATGCCGGCGGCCATGCCTACGGCGGCACAAAAGCCTTCGTGCGCCAGTTCACCCAACACCTGCGCACCGATCTCGTCGGCTACAATGTCCGCGTCACCGACATCGAGCCGGGCATGGCCGACGGCTCGGAATTTTCGCTGGTGCGCTTCAACGGCGACAAGGACAAGGCCGCGGCGGTGTACGAGGGCACGCAGTCGCTGACGCCGGACGATATCGCCGAGGTCGTGGCCTGGCTCGTCGCCCTGCCCCCGCACGTCAACATCAATCACATGGAGCTGATGCCGACCTGCCAGGCCGGCGGCGGTTTCGCGGTGAAGCGCAAATAAAAAAGGGCCGCTCGCAAACGCAGAGCGGCCCTTTTCACAAAAAACCAATCAGAGCCCGGCGCTGATCCATTTGGCGAGTTCGCCCTTCGGCGCGGCGCCGACCTTTTGCGACGCGAGCTTGCCGTCTTTGAACATCATCAGCGTCGGAATCGAGCGGATGCCCAGTTTGCCAGCGATTCCGGGGTTCTCGTCGACATTGACCTTGGCGATCTTGACCTTGCCGGCATATTCCTTGGCGAGGTCTTCCAGCGACGGCCCGATCATCTTGCAGGGACCGCACCACTCCGCCCAGAAATCCACCACCACCGGCTCCGCGGATTGCAGAACGTCCGATTCAAAGGTGGCGTCGGTGACTTTCACAGTCGACATGGGAACCTCGCTGGGGGGAGAAGGCGCGAATCTTGAACGCGTCCGGTTGCAAGGAAAGTAGGAGTGGCCGGGGGTGGCGTCAAGGCGCGGCTTGGCCCGGAAGGGTTTCCACGCATTGACGAAATTTCGTTAGAACACGCCTTTGGTCAGGAATTTTCGCGGCTTGGCGTAGCCTCGACCCCTGGGCGGACCGCCATCTTTTCCGCCGGTCCCCGCCGGCTGCCAGTTCGGCACCAGCTGGTGCTTCCCCGGACCGATCAGGTCGGCGCGGCCCATGTTGCGCAGCGCATCTCGCAGCATCGGCCAGTTCTCGGGGTCGTGATAGCGCAGGAACGCCTTGTGCAGCCGGCGCTGCCGCAACCCCTTGATCGACTCCACCCGCTCGGAAATGCCGCGCCGCACCGGTTTCAGCGGATTGAAGCCGGAATGATACATGGCGGTCGAAATCGCCATGGGCGCGGGCAGAAACGTCTGGACCTGATCGGCGCGGTACTTGTTGCGTTTCAGCCAGAGGGCCAGCTGCATCATGTCCTTGTCGCTGGTGCCGGGATGCGCCGCGATGAAATACGGAATGAGAAAATACTCTTTGCGCGCCTCGCGCGCGGCCCGGTCGAACAGCTCTTTGAAGCGGTCATAGGCGCCAATGCCCGGCTTCATCATTTTCGAAAGCGGACCTTTTTCGGTATGCTCCGGCGCAATCTTCAAGTAGCCGCCGACGTGGTGGGTGACCAGTTCCTTCACATATTCAGGGCTCTTGACGGCGAGGTCGTAGCGCACGCCCGAGGCCACCATCACCTTTTTGACGCCCTTGACCTCGCGCGCCTTGCGATAGAGCTGGATCAGCGCGTCATGGCTGGTGTTGAGGTTCTTGCAGATGTCGGGATAGACGCAGGACAGGCGCCGGCACAGGCTCTCGGCCGTCTTGTCGTTGCACGCCACGCGATACATGTTGGCCGTGGGTCCGCCGACATCGGAAATAATGCCGGTAAACCCTTCCCCCTTGTCCCTGATGTCCTCGATCTCGCGCAGAATCGACTCTTCCGAGCGGTTCTGGATGATGCGCCCCTCGTGCTCGGTGATCGAGCAGAACGAGCACCCCCCAAAGCACCCGCGCATAATCGTCACGGAATGGCGGATCATCTCCCAGGCCGGAATCTTGCGGCCCTCATAGGCCGGGTGCGGGGCGCGGGCAAAAGGCAGGCCGTAAACCGCGTCCATCTCCGGCGTGGTCAGGGGAATGGGCGGCGGCGTCAGCCAAACCTCCCGATCGCCATGTTTCTGGATCAGCGGCCGCGCATTGCCGGGATTGCTTTCGCGGTGCAACACGCGCGAGGTGCGCGCATAGGCCTCCGGGTCGGCGCTGACGAACTCGAACGAGGGCAGGCGCACCACCACTTTTTCGCCCTTGACGTGAACCCCCTCGTCGCCATCGAGATCGTCGGCCGGCGCCTCCGTCCAGCCTTCTGGCGGGGCGGAGCGCAAAAACCCGAGGCCGCGAATGTCGCCAAAATCCTGATCGAGCCCTTTTTTGGCGATGCGGTGCGCGACCTCGACCAGGGCGCGCTCGGCATTGCCGAACAGGAGCAAGTCCGCCTTGGCGTCCATCAGGATGGAGCGGCGCACCTTGTCGGACCAGTAATCGTAATGGGCGATGCGGCGCAAAGACGCCTCGATGCCGCCAATGACAATGGGGGTTTTGGGAAACGCCTCGCGGCAGCGCTGGGCATAGACGACGACGGAGCGATCCGGCCTTTTGCCGCCCTCCCCGCCCGCCGTGTAATGGTCGTCGCGCCGGATTTTTTTGTCGGACGTGTAGCGGTTGACCATGGAATCCATGTTGCCGGCGGTCACGCCCCAGAACAGGTTTGGTTTGCCTAAAATTTTGAAGGCGTCGGCGCTGCTCCAGTCGGGCTGCGAAATCATGCCGACCCGAAAACCTTGCGCTTCCAGAACGCGGCCGACGATGGCCATGCCAAAACTGGGATGGTCGATATAGGCGTCACCCGTGACGAGGATGACGTCGCAGGAATCCCACCCCAGCGCGTCCATTTCCGCGCGAGACATGGGCAGGAAGGGGGCGACGCCAAAGCGGTGCGCCCAATATTTGCGATAGGAGAACAGCGGCTTGGCCGCTTCTTGCGCGATGGATGCCATGAGACGGTTTGTCGCGCTTTCGGGTCAGGGCGTCAATCGCGCCGTTGGGGGCTTACGCCAAACCGCCGATGCCCTCACGATAGGTCGGGAACTTTGGCGTGATGCCAAGAACCTCGCGCATTTTCTTATTGGATGTGCGCTTGTTCTCCCCATAAAAACTCCGCGCCATCGGAGTGAGCTGGGTCGCCTCAAACGGCTGTTCCGGCGGCGGCGTCACCCCCAACAATTCGGCCGCATAGGTCACCACATCCTGCGGCGGGGCCGGCTCGTCGTCGGTGACATTATAAACCCCTGATGGCGCGGAGCCGGCAAAACAGGCGTTGATCGCCTGGGCGATGTCGGCGACGTGGATGCGGTTAAAAACCTGGCCCGGCTTGATCAGCCGCTTCGCCGTCCCATCGCGCAGCTTTTCGATCACGCTGCGGCCCGGCCCGTAAATGCCGGAGAGGCGCAGCACATAAACCTGTTTTTGCGCCCGCTCGCCCAGCGCGAGCCAGTCCCGTTCCACCGCCACCCGCCAGCGGGTGCGGTCGTTGGAGGGGCGAAGCTCCGAGGTCTCGTCGATCCAGGCGCCCCCGTGGTCGCCGTACACGCCGATGGTCGAGAGATAGACGATTGTCTTCAATTTCGGCGCGGCGGCGATTTGTTCGGCGAGACGGCGCAGAACGGGGTCGCCGGCGGTGTCGGGACCGGCGCTGACCAGCACGGCGTCGGCCTCGCCCAGGGCGTCGAGCACGCGCGGATCGATTTTGTCCGAGGCCCCATCGAACGGCAGCAGGCGAAACCGCCCTTCCGCCAAAACTTCGGGCGCGCGCTTGGTGGCGGTCACCTGCTCAAAAACGTGAGACGCCTCGGCCGCGTAAAAACCCGCCGTGTAGCCAAGGCCAAAAATCAGCAGTTTCACCCCATCCCCCATTCAGCCCGGACGTCGGGGTCCGGCTCGTTATGATTTCGCGCAGCAAAAGTCGCAAATTCGTCGCGCGGCAGCAAGCGCGCCAAAGCCCAGACCGCCATGCCGCGCACCAGCGGCGACTCGTGCCCAAGCCGCGCTTCCGCGAACGGCGCCAGCGAGGGATCGCCGGAATTGCCGATGGCGAGCAGCATATTTCGAAGAAAACGCGCATGGCCGATGCGCTTCACCGGATTGCCCGAAAACTTTTGGCGGAACGCCGCCTCGTCCAGCGCCGCCAGTTCCTTGAGCGGCGGCGCAACCAGATCGGCGCGCGCCAAAAATTTGGCCTCGCGCGCGGTTTGGGCAAATTTGTTCCAGGGGCAGGCGGCGAGGCAATCGTCGCAGCCATAGACGCGATTGCCGATTTTTTCCCGCAAATTTTGGGGAATTTGCGCCTTGGTCTCGATGGTGAGATAGGACACGCACAGCCGCGCATCGATCTTGCCGCCGTCGAGCGCCCCGGTCGGGCACGCGCTTACGCAGGCGCGGCAGGAGCCACAATGGTCCACCTCCGGGGCGTCCGGAGGCAGGTCGAGGGTTGTAAAAATGCTGCCGAGAAACAGCCAGGAGCCGAATTCGCGCGACACCAGATTGGTGTGACGCCCCTGCCAGCCGATCCCGGCGGCGGCAGCGAGCGGTTTTTCCATCACCGGCGCGGTGTCGACGAAAACCTTGACGTCGCCGGCCACGCCAGTTTGCGCGCGCGCGAAAGAAAGCAGCGCGCCGGCCAAAAGCTTGAGCTTGCCCTTGACCACATCGTGGTAATCCCGATTGCGGGCATAGACGGAGATATTGCCGGCCTGCGCCGGAACGGCCGAAAAATCCGGCCCATAGTTCATGCCGAGCATGACGATGCTGCGGACCTCAGGCCAGAGTTTTCGCGGATCGGCGCGCCAGTCGCGTCTTTCCGCCAGCCAGTCCATATCGCCATGGCGTCCCTCGGCGACAAAAGCGTCCAAAACGGCGGGGGCGAAGGCAAGGACGTCAGGCCGCGTCACCCGGCAGGCGTCGAAGCCGAGTTTGTGCGCCTCCCGGCGCAGAAAATCTAAAAATCCACTTCCGCGTAGATCGGATTGACGGCCACCCCCGGCGCCCGATCCGCCAGCAGCGGGCGAAAACTCGGTCGGCTCTTCAGGCGCTGGTACCATAGTTTTGCGGGCTCTTCCTCGTCCCAGGGCACGTCGCCGAGATAGTCGACGCTCGACAGATGGGCGGCGGCGGCGAGGTCGGCGTAGGTCATGCGGTCGCCGCCGAGCCAATTCCGGTTCTGCGCCAGCCAGGAAATGTAGCGCAGGTGATGCCGCACATTGACGCGCGCCGCGCGCACCACGTCCATGTCGGGCGCGCCGCTGCCGATTTCGGTGGCCATGAAACGCTTAAAAACCTTTTCCGTCACCAGCCAGTTGGAGACTTCGCCGTAAAATTTGTCATTAAACCAGTTGATCAGGCGGCGGGTTTCCACGCGCTCGCGCGTCGAGGCCGGCAGCAGCCGGTGCGCCCCCAGCGCGTCCCCAAAAATTTCGTCCAGCCATTCGGCGATGACGCCGGCGCCGGGAACAACGTCGCCCTCGTCCGTCACCAGGACGGGGGTTTGTCCGGCGGGATCGAGCATCAGGAACTCGCGCCGGCGTTCGTGGACCCGTTCCTCGATCAGTTCAGCCTCCACGCCATATTCGCCGAGCGCAAGACGAATGAAACGCGAAAGCGGACAGAGCGGATGATGATAGAGCTGAACCATACCAGTCTTGTAGGACGTTTCGTGGCGCGCCGCATCCATGGAAGCCCCGGCGCGGGTGAACAATCGTTCAAGTTTGAGCGAAAGCCTTAAGGCTTCGTTAAGTCCGAATCCGTCGTCGCACAGGATGTGTCAAATCGGCAAGATGGTCTTTTCCGGCCAGAGGCAGAGATCGGCGATGGGACAGACGGGGCAGTCGGGCTTGCGCGCCTTGCAGATGTAGCGCCCGTGCAAGATCAGCCAGTGGTGGGCGTGCTGAAGGAATTCGTCCGGCACGATCGCGAGCAAGCCCTTTTCCACCTCTTCGGGCGTCTTGCCCTTGGCGAGCGGTATGCGGTTGGAGACCCGGAACAGATGGGTGTCCACGGCGATGGTTTTTTCGCCGAAGGCGATGTTCAGCACGACGTTGGCGGTCTTGCGTCCAACTCCCGGCAGGCTTTGCAGCTCCTCCAGGGTTTTCGGCACCTGGCTGTCGAAGCGCGCGATCAACTGGCGCGACAGTTCGACAACGTTCTTCGCCTTGGCGCGGAACAGGCCGATGGTCTTGATCTTGTCCTGCACCGCCTCTTCGCCGAGGGCGACCATTTTTTCCGGCGTGTCGGCGACGGCGAACAGGTTTTTGGTCGCGCGGTTGACCCCGGCGTCGGTCGCCTGCGCCGACAGGACCACGGCCACCAGCAGCGTGAAGGAATTTGAAAAGTCCAGTTCGCCGCGGGGATGCGGATTGCGCGCCGCCAATCGCGAAAAAATCTCGCGGATTCGGGCGTCCCCGACGGATGCGCTTTCCGCGCGCGGTTTGGCGAGTCTGACCATGAGCCGAATTAGGCGATCGGGCGCAAGGGAACAAGCCACAGTTTTGCACAACATATCGGCGCCCTGGCCGGGAGACTTTGACTGAAAGCAATGTTGATCAAACCACGGCTTGATATTGGTGATGTCGTTTTGACCTTCGAAAGGGCGCCAGAGATTTCCATGCGTATGGAAGAGCGGGCGGAGGCCGCCCAGTGTTCGTTTCTCGCGGCCTGCCGGCCGGAAACGGCGGAGTATCTGCTACAGGGCGCATTCCTGCAGCGGTTTCCCGCCCACACGCAACTGACTCGCGAAGGCGAGCGGGCAGATTTCCTTTACGTTGTGCTGGGCGGGGCGGTCGAGCTCTACGCGAGCTGGCGCGACCGAGAGACCACGGTCGTGGTCCTGGGTCCCAATGACGGCGTGATCGACGCCTCCGTGGTCCTGGATCAACCCTATCCGCAATCCGCACGCACGCTGGAGGCGTCGCGCATCCTGATGGTGCCCTCGAAATCGGTGCGCCATGCGCTGGAGGAGGACGGGGGCTTCGCCGCCGCCTTCACGCGGGAGATCGCGCGCAGCTACAGCCAGATGGCCCAGGAGCTGAAGAACCAGAAACTGCGCACCAGCCTGGAGCGGCTCGCCAACTGGCTGGTTCAGCGCGACCGCGAGACCGGCGGCACTCGCCGGCTTGTCATCCCCTTCGAGAAGAAAATTCTGGCCGCGCGATTGGGCATGGCGCCGGAAGTGCTGTCGCGCTCCTTCGCGGCGCTCGCCAAATTCGGCGTGCGCGTCGACGGCGCCCAGGTGACCATCCGCGATCTGCCGGCGCTCGAAGATCTGGCCGGCGCGGAAAAGCGCCTGGAGGCGGCAAGCTAGGGCCGGGCGGCCAGCATGGCGCGCAATTCCTGCGGGTCATGCGCGTCTTCGGGGAGAAGATCGCCGGCGTCCGCAACCGACTCGGACTCGATAATGGATTCGGCCGGTTCATGCGGCGGGTCCCGGGGCGGCGCGGCGAAACCGGCGCCTGAGTCGTCGCCCGTGGACGAGCGGTGGCGCCGTCGCGCGGCCTCCTCGCCGACGATCAGGGCGGCGAATTCGCGGGAAACCTCCCCATGGGCCTCGTCCGACCGCGAGACGGCTGCTACGCGGGTGTGAGCATCAATGCGACTCAGCATGTCCATGGCGCGGCCCCCAAGGCTGGCCATGCCACATTGCGCCAAAAACCTTGCTCCGGCCTTGCGCCGCAAGCAAAAGCGTTTAGCGGTAATAGGTGGTCGGGTAGTTCCGCGAGGGATAATAGGTCGGCGCCTCCCAGACCGGCTGTTGGACCGGCGGCGGCGGGGGGATCACCACGGGAGGCGGGGAATAGGCCGGCGGAGAATAGCTCGGCGGCGAGTAGACCGGCGGAGAATAGCTCGGCGGCGAGTAGACCGGCGGAGAATAGCTCGGCGGGGAATAAGCCTGGGCCAAAACCGCCGCGGAGGGGTTTCGCGCGAAAACCGTTCCGGAAAATTGCGCGTCGGCCGCGCCCCACAGATATGCCATCAACCAACCGGATGACAGAAGCAGACCCAAGCGAAGCAACATGACGCGCTCCTTAGACCATGTCCAGTGGACTCGCGTCCGCCGAACCCGATCTATCTTTTTGTTCTACCGCGTTTTCTTCACGCGACGCGGCATCCGCTTCGCTTGAAAACGCACATTTTTCAACGCGTTTTCTTCACGCGAACGGGCTTCCACTTCGCTTGAAAACGCTTCCGAGGACTCGATTTTCCTTGCATCCGACCGTAACACTTGAGGCTGGAGCGAGGCCTGCAATGGAGAGACCGATGCGACGCATGCTAGCCAGTTGTTTCGCTTTTTTGATCGCGACGGCCGTCGCCGACGCGTCGCCGATCATGTGCGCCACGATCGCCCGAAAAGTCTCGGAGAAATTGCGCCTGCTGTCCGCCAAAGCCCCTCAGCCGGGCGGCCCCGGCCTTTCGATTCGAGCCGCCTTCGCCGGTTCCCCCGCAAAAATGGATTCCGGGACGCCCGCGACGGCCGAAATGCTCGCTGAATTTCCGCTGAGCGAGGCCGACCGCAAGCAATTGAGCAATTCCGTCGTGCGGATCGCCCGCGCCGGCGGCGACCAGGGGCTCGTTCTGATTGATGGCGTGTCCGGAACGGCGCAGTGCCACACCCCCCATCTGTTCAGTCTGGCCTCCGGCCAGAAGCACGCCCTGGAGGTTCCCGCGCCCAACGATCCCTTCGACCGCTGCGGCCATGCCGTCATGGCGCTGACCGAATTCGAGGGAAGCGCCTATTTCGTCGAAATGGACGACGGCGTCGACGAGACCGAGAATTTTAGGATCACCGGGCAAAATAACGACATGCTCGGCATGACCTGCTCGATCACGATTCGCTACAAGATGGATTACGTCCCCGCCGAGTCCTTTTGCGCCAAGCCGGACCTTTGCGCACTCGGGCCAAAAGCGGCCATCTGGGCGCGCGCATGGCGCACCGGCGGCGCCGAACTGCGCGACCCCGCCTTCGGCCCCGCGCCGACGCCGAAATTCGCCAACGACGATCGGACCCTTCCCCTGTTTGGCGGCGTTTCGAAAATCGCGCCGCAACCCCTTGGCTATGATGCTCAGGAGAATTTCTTCACCATCTCGGGAGAGCCGGAGGCCGATCTGCTTCGCATCGGCGCGGCCAAGCCCGGCCCCGCGAGCATGGCGGACTGGCAAACCTTTACCCTGGTCGGCCTCTACAAGGCCAATAGCCCGGTCGCCAGCTTCGTCATCGTCCGTCACAGAAGCAGTTTCGAGTCCGTGACCGTGAACAGGTGAAGCTCCGAGGCCATCACATTTGCGTTTGAGGGGAACTCCTGGCGGCTGACCGCATTTTGCTTTGGGGCGCCGGATTGCGCGCCAAACCGGAGGCGCCCATGCCCACCCTCATGCGAGGCCAGCCGCCGCGCTGGCTCTACGCGGATCGCATCAACCACGTTGAACTCGCCGACGTCCAACCCTGGTTCGAGAAGGGTTTCAAGGATTTGGCGGCGGCCCCCGTCGCCAGCATCGGCTACGGCCTGCTGTTCGCCGTCACCGGACTGGTGATCGCCAGCCTTGTGTGGGACACCGCCGCACTCTACCTTTTGGCGCCGCTGTCCTGCGGTTTTCTGCTGCTCGGCCCGGCCGTCACGGTCGGGTTCCAGGCCATCAGCCGCGACCTCGAACAGGGACGAAAACCCTCGCTGTTCCGCGCGCTCGACGCCTGGAGAACGGATGCGCCGGCGGTGCTCGGCCTGGCCGCTTTGCTGCTCGCGGTGTTTCTGGTTTGGATTCGAATGGCGATGCTGCTTTTCGCGCTTATGTTCCCGCCGACCGGCCCTAACCTTGGCAGCCTCTTGGCCGCGACTTTCAACACGAGCGGAGGGACGCAATTCCTGATCCTTTTCATTTTGCTGGGTGCGTTTTTTGCTGGCGTCGTGTTCATGGGCGGCGCCTTCGCCCTGCAACTCATGCTCGACAAGCAGGTCGGCCTCAGTGAAGCCGTTCTGACCAGCGTGGCCGCCGTCGCCGCCAATCCTGGTCCGATGGCGCTTTTGGCGGCCCTCCTCGCCGGCCTGACCTTCGCCGGCATGGCGTTCTTCTATGTCGGGCTCGCCGTGACCCTGCCGCTCGCCGGCCACGCCGCCTGGCACGCCTATCGCGCCGTGATCAAGCGGTAGGTTTTGCGCCATTTGCTGGCATAATCCGACGCCATTCCTCGGGACGCCGGAGCCGACATGTGTGGACGTTTCGCCATCACCTCACCGCCCGAGGCGGTGAGGGCCTTTTTTCGCTACGTTGAACAGCCCAATTTCCCGCCGCGCTACAATATCGCGCCGACGCAACCGATACCGCTGGTGATTTCGCGGGGCGAAAACCGCCATTTCATGCTGGCGCGCTGGGGTTTTCTGCCGGGCTTTGTCAAGGACGTCAAAAAATTCCCATTGCTGATCAACGCCCGGGCGGAAACGCTCGTCGAAAAGCCCAGCTTTCGCGCGGCGCTGCGGCGGCGGCGCTGCCTGATCCCCGCCGACGCCTGGTACGAGTGGCGCGCCAATCTCTCCGGCCCCAAAACCCCGTTCCTGCTGCGCCGCGCCGGGGGCGGCCTGCTGGCCTTCGCCGGACTCTGGGAGACTTTTCTGGATCCGTCCGGCGGCGAGATCGACACCGCCTGCATCATCACCACCTGCGCCAATGGCGCGACCTCAGCCCTCCACGACCGCATGCCAGTCCTCCTCGAGCCGGAAGATTTCGACGCATGGCTCAACCCCGACGAAACCGTCGCGCCGCCTTTGCGGCTGCTGCGGCCGGCGGCGGACGATCAAATCGCGTTTCACGCCATATCGCCCCGAATCAACCGCGCCAGCGCCGAGGGCGCGGACCTGCAAGCTGCCGTTTGACGCAGAAAATGCCGGCGATTCCCCGGTCGGAACCCATCGCCGCCCCCAGCCGTTACAGGGCCACGCCCCCCGGGCGGAAACCAGGGAAGGATCGACCATGGCGTCACCCCAGCAACACCCGATCGAACAGACTGCGATTTCCGGCTTCCGGACCTTGTTCGGCGGCGTGTCGAGCGTCAGCCGCAAGGCGCAGGCCATCGTCGGCGAATTCGCCAAATTGTCCGAGGCGCAGCTCGGCGCCGGGGCGAAAGCGGCCGAGCGCCTGCGCTACGCACAATCGCTTCAGGAGGTCACGACCATCCAGTCCGAACTGCTGAAGGAGTCCTACGAGGCCACCACCAACCATTACCGCAAGATCGCGGAACTCGCGATTTCGACGCCGCAGGAACTCGCGGAATCCGCGCGGGAATTCGCATCGACCATGGCCCAGGCCGGCCAGGAGGGCGCCGAGCGCGCCTCCGAAATGACGCACAGGATGGGCGAGAAGGCCGCCCAAGCCAACGACGAGACCGGCGATGCCGCGCAATCGGCGATGCGGGGCGGTGATCGCGGCTAGAGCCCGTTCACCGAACGGGCTCTAGTTTTTTGTTTCTACGCGTTTTTTTCACGCGAACCGGCATCCACTTCGCTCGAAAACGCTCTGAATCTGGCGTGGCGAGAAGAGTCGTCGGAGCGAGCCGACGGCCTTTTCGTCAAAGGCGCAAAAATCCTTCCCCCACGATCACGCTGGCGCCGCCAACGGCGACCTGGGTCAGCGTCCGCTCCTCGACGCGCATGGACACGGTAAGCAGGCTTGGGCGTTTCATCGCGAACCCTTGCTCGATTTGAAGCGTGTGGTCGCCATCCTCCGGATGTTCGAATTTCGCCGCGACAGCGGCGAAGGCCGCGGCGGCCGAGCCAGTGGCCGGGTCTTCGTGTGCGCCCAGGCCAGAGACGAACACGCGCGCCTGCACGTGATTGGCGACGTCCTCGGTTTCTCGTGTGTAAAGGCAGGCGGCCGGGCGCTCCATCGGCAGCGCGGCTGTCAGCGCCGCGAGATCGAGCTGCGCGCGGTTCAAGACCGCCCGACTGGCGACGGGAATGAAGGCGAAGGGCAGGCCGGCGCTGGCGATCACCGGCTGGTGGGCGTCAAAACCGATGTCATCCGCCAACAACCCGAGCGCGGCGGCGAGGCGGGAGACATCGAGCGTCTCCGCAAAAACCTCGGGCAGGCGCGGCACGACAAATTGCGCCCGCAGCGCCCCTTTTACGCGCGCGACCTCGCAGACGACCGGCCCGATTTCCTCTTCCAGAACCAGCCGGATCGGCGTCTGGCCCAGCATGTCGCGCGCCCGCTCGAAGGCGATGAGAACGGCGGCGCCGATGGTCGGATGGCCTGCGAATGGCAGCTCGACGGCGGGCGTAAAAATACGCAGACGCGCGGTGTTGACGGGATCGCGCGCCCTCAGGACGAAAACGGTTTCGGACAGGTTGAACTCGCGCGCGATGGCCTGCATCCGCGCGCTGTCCAGACCGTCGGCGTCGAGCACGACCGCCAGCGGGTTTCCCGCCAGCGGTCGCTCGGTGAAAACGTCAAGCCGGCGGTACGGAAGCTTCACGGGCTTTCGCGTCCTGCGCCGCAAGCGTGTTGTAGGCGCGCACGGAGGCCGGGATCATGCTCATGTAAAGCAGGCTGAGCACGATCAGCATCTGCATGGGGAAGAAGGCCAGCAGCACCAGGGCGGCCGCCGCCACGAACAGCACGAAGATGAATTCCTCGCGCGGCACCCGTCCCAGGCTTTTTCCCGAATAATGCGGGATGCGGCTCGCCATCAGCAGCGCCACGCCCAGCACATAAACCGCCTCCAGCACGATCAGGCCGGTGGAGACCGTCAGATTGAAGACCAGATGCAGATAGAGCGGCAGCAGCACGACGATGGCGCCGGCTGGCGCCGGCATGCCCGTGAAAAACTTGGCCATCCATTGGGGCCGGTCGGGATCGTCGATCATGACGTTGAAACGGGCGAGGCGCAACGCGGCGGCGATGGCGAAAAACAGCACGGCGACCCAGCCGAGCGTCCCCAGTTCATGCAGAGACCAGAAATAGAGGACCAAGCCCGGCGCCACGCCGAAATCGATGAAATCGGCAAGCGAATCCAGCTCCGCGCCGAAGCGGCTCGAGCCTTTGAGCGCGCGCGCGATGCGGCCGTCGATGCCGTCGAGCACGGCGGCGACGACGATGGCGAGCACCGCGCTTTCAAAATGCTTGTCGGCGGCAAGCTTGATCGCGGTCAGGCCGGCGCACAGGGCGAGCAGCGTGACCACATTGGGCACGACGAAACGCAGCGGCAGCCCGCGCAGGCCGCGCAACTGGATCCGGGCGCGCGCGGGATGTGTCTGTTCGTCCATTTCACCCGACCTTGTAGGGGCGTTCCTCGGCATTCGGGCTGTAATCAGCCAGAACCGTCTCGCCGGCGATGCATTTGGAGCCGAGGCCGACCGACAGGCGCGCGCCCTGCGGCATGTAGACGTCGACGCGCGAGCCGAAGCGAATCAGGCCAAAACGTTCGCCGACGCCCAGGCTCTGGCCCTCATGGACAAAGCTGAGGATGCGGCGGGCGATCAGGCCGGCGATCTGCACCACGCCGAACGTGCCCTGCGGCGCGTCGATCAGCATGCCGTTGCGCTCGTTGTCCTCGCTGGCCTTGTCGAGGTCGGCGTTAAGAAAGGCGCCGGGCTTGTAGGCGATGCGCGTGATGCGGCCGGTGACCGGCGCGCGGTTCACATGGCAGTCGAACACGCTCATGAACACGCTGACGCGCTGCATCGGCTCGGGCCCGAGGCCGAGTTCCGGCGGCGGCGCGAACTGACCGATCGAGCAGACATAGCCGTCGGCCGGCGACACCACCAGGCCGTCGCGCACTGGCGTGACGCGGCGCGGATCGCGGAAGAAATAGGCGCACCACACGGTGGCGATCCCGCCGATCCAGCCGAGCGGCGACCAGATGTAGTGAAGCACGACAGCCGCAATGGCGAACAGGATGATGAAATTGCGGCCTTCCGGATGGATGGGCGCAACCTGCTTGCGGATCGACTCGATCATGGACATGGAGGAATCCTCATAAGAAAGTCCGGCGCTGTTTTGGCGCCAAATCGCGGCAAAGTCACGTGCGGGTCTCAGTAATGCGGCGGCGGCCGATCGGGCGCCGCGCGCTCGCTGACGGTTTGCAGTTCATCGCGCAGGCGCAGGACCTCGCGGGTCAGCCCGTCGATGCGCGCCCATTGGCCGGCGACGAGGTCGCTCAGTTCCTGAATGGCGCGCTCCTGATGCGCATAGAGGGATTCGAGAGCCTCGAGTCGCGCCTCGTCCGGCGGCATTTGGTTTCCTTCACTTGCGGCCGAACAGCTTTTCGATGTCCGAGAGTTTTAATTCGACATAGGTCGGGCGGCCATGGTTGCACTGGCCGGCGCCCGGCGTGCGCTCCATGTCGCGCAACAGGGCGTTCATTTCCTCCGGCGTGAGCCGGCGGCCGGCGCGCACCGAATGATGGCATGCCATGGTCGCCAGCACATGGTCGAGCTTTTTTTCCAGCGGCGCGGCGGCGCCCTCTTCGGCGAGCGAGCATGCGAGGTCGCGAATCAGGGCGTCCAGCGCGCCGATCTTGAGCTCCGCCGGGGTTTCGTGCACAGCAACCGCGCCAGGACCAAAGGGCTCGATCGCCAATCCGAGCGAGGCGAGCAGCGGCTCGGCTTCGACGAGGCGCGCGGCGTCGCCGGAGTCGAGATCGACGATGTGGGGAGAGAGAAGCGCTTGTCGGGCCACGCCGGCTTCCGCGCGCTGTTTTTTCAGTTTTTCGTAGACGAGGCGCTCGTGGGCGGCGTGCTGGTCGACCAGCACCAGCCCGTCGCGGGTCTGGGCGACGATATAGGTTTCATGAATCTGCGCCCGCGCCGCGCCGAGCGGGGCTTCCACGCTTTCCTCAGGCGCCGGCGCGAGATGCGGCCTCGTATCGGCGGCGGGCGACGATTCCTCGAAGCCGAAGATAGGCGCCTGCTGCATCGGCTGGGCCGGGGCGGCGGGCGAGGCGCGCCAGTCCCAATTCTGCGGCGCGGCGCTGCGCGTTTGTGCGAACTGATCGAGCGCACGTGGCGAAAGCGAGGGCGTCGCCCGGTGCAGCGCGGAAGCCAGCGCCTCCTTCAGCGCGCCGATGACAAAACCGCGCACAAGGCCGGAGTCGGCGAAGCGCACCTCCGCCTTGGCCGGGTGGACATTGACATCCACCTGCCGGGGCGGGCAGTCGAGGAACAGCGCGAGCGTCGGATGCCGGTCGGCGCCGAGAAAATCCATATAGGCGGCGCGGATGGCGCCGGCAAAAAGCTTGTCGCGCACGGGACGGCCATTGACGAACACATATTGCGCCGCAGCATTGGCGCGGTGCCAGGTCGGCAGCCCGGCAAAACCCCAGAGACGGAGATGCTCCCTGACGGCGTCGACCTGAAGCGCGTTTTCGCGGAACTCGCGTCCCAAAACCTGGGTGAGACGGGTCAAGAGGCCATCAAAGCCGTCCGGGCAGGCCTGATAGTCGAATCCGGCGAGACCGTCGCCGCCGAGCGAAAAACGCACGCCGTGATTGGCCATGGCGAGGCGCTTGACGACATCGGCCACCGCCTGCGCCTCGGCGCGGGCGCTCTTCAAAAATTTGAGACGCGCCGGGGTGGCGGCGAAGAGGTCGCGCACGTCCACGCGCGCGCCGGGCGGCAAGGCGGCGGGCCTGACCTCGCCGACCGCGCCGAACTCGACCTCAATGCGCGCGCCCTGTGGCGCATTTTTTTGGCGGGTCTGGATCTCCAGCCGCGCCACCGAGCCGATGGAGGGCAGCGCCTCGCCGCGAAAACCGAGGGTGGCGATATTGGTGAGATCGCCATCGGGAATTTTCGAAGTCGCGTGCCGCTCGACGCAGAGCCGCAGGTCCGCCTCGTCCATGCCGGCGCCGTCGTCCACGACGCGGATCAGGCTCTGGCCGCCGTTCTCGATGGTGACATCGATGCGCGAAGCCCCGGCGTCCAGGGCGTTCTCGACGAGCTCCTTCACGGCGGCGGCCGGCCGCTCCACCACCTCGCCGGCGGCGATGCGGTCCGCGAGAATGGAGTCGAGACGGCGGATGGTCATGTGATCGCAGCCGCGGGGGAAATTTTTGAGTCTTCGATCACGCGAACATTCCGGAAGAGCGACGCCTTATGTCGTCATGGCCGGGCTTGTCCCGGCCATCCACGCGGCGCCGTAATGCGAGCTGCCGCCGAACTTCGCTTGCTGCCTGGCGTGGATGCCCGGGACGAGTCCGGGCATGACGTCGTGGTTTGCGCAAAATCAGCTCGCGCTGACCCCATCCGGCCGCCCGACCACCGCAACCAAAAACCGTCCGTCGCCCAACAGCCGCTTGGCCACGCGCCGCGTGTCCTCCAACGTCACCGCCTCGATCTCGGCGTTGCGCCGGTCGAGATAATCCGGCCCAAAACCCTCCTGCTGCAATTGCAGCAGGTGGCCGGCGATCTTGGTCGAGGTGTCGAAGCGCAGCGCGTAGGAGCCCACCAGATATTTCTTCGCCTTTTCCAGCTCTTTTTCGGTCGGGCCTTCCGAAGCCATGCGCTCCGCCTCCTCGGCGATGACGGCGAGGGATTCGGCGGCGCGCGCGTTCTTGGTCGAAGTGGCGCCGATCAGGCCTGACGACGCTTTCGGCGTCGACAGCATGGAATAGACGGAATAGGTCAGCCCGCGCTTTTCGCGCACCTCCTGCCACAGCCGCGAGGTGAAGGAGCCGCCGCCCCAGATGTGGTTGAGCACCGTCGCGGCCATGTAGTCGGGATCGTGGCGGGTCAGCCCCGGACGACCGAAACGGATGTTGGCCTGGGGCACGTCGAGATCGACCAGCACGCGCCGGCCGAGCCCCGATATCTCAGCCCGCGGCACGGGCGTTTTCTTCGCGCGCGGCGGGAGACCCGCGAACAGGGCGTCGAGCTTCACCGAAAGCGTGGCTGCATCGATCGCGCCGACAACAGCCACCTTCAGCACGTCGCGCGCCAAGAGGTTCTTGTGCTGCGCCACGAGGTCGTCGCGTCCGACCGCGTCCACCTCGCCGATTTCGCCGCGCGGCGAGCGCGCATAGGGATGATTCGGCCAGGCGGCGCGCCGCCACGCCTGCGCCGCCATGGAATCGGGGTCCTTGGACTCGCGCTTCAACACGGCGTTGATCTGGCCGCGCACGCGCTCCAGCGGGTCGGCGTCAAAGCGCGGCGCGTTCAGCGCCACCGTCGCCAATTCAAAGGCCTTGTCGAGATTGCGCGTCAGCGTCTGCAAATGGCCGGTGAATTCGTCGCGATCGGCCGAAAAATGCAGGCGGATCGCGTGATCGTCGAGCGCGCGCTGAAAGGCTTCCGAATCGAGGTCGCCAGCGCCCTCGTCGAGCATGCCGGCGAGAATGGAGGCGACGCCGGACTTGCCCTGCGGGTCCTGCGCCGCGCCGCCCTCGAAGGAAAAGTCCATCGCGACCAGAGGAACCGCATAGTCCTCGACGAGCCAGGCCGAAATGCCGCCGGGCGTGACGATTTTCTGGACGCGCGCGGCGCGCGAAATTTTGGCGGGGGCGTTCATTGCGGCGATCCTCAAGCGGCTTGTTCGTCTTTGAGCAGATAGCCGGTCACGGCCCGCTTGCGGTCCAGCCACTTGGTCGCGGCGGCGACATCCTCCCGCGTCACCGCCTCGACGCGGCGGCTCCACCCCAAAACGTTCTCCACCGTGCCGCCAATGGCCAGCGAGGCGCCGAACCAGCGGGCGAGCGCCATCTGGCTGTCCTGCGCATAGATGCAATCGGCGATCAGCCGCGTGACCGACCGGTTCAAATCCTCGGAGGAAATGCCGTCGCGGAAAAATTCGGCGAGCACGTCATCAATGCCCGCCTCAAGCGTCTCCAGCGACACATCATCGGCGGGAACGGCGTAGACGTAGAAACGGCTGTCGTCGAGCGCGGAGGCGTAATAATAGGCGCCCGCCGACACCGCGAGCTTCCGCTCCAAAACGAGCCGGCGATAGATCAGGCTGGTCGGCCCGCCGCCAAGATAATGCGACAGAACTTCAAGCGCCTCGGCCTCGCCGGGCCCGGCGGTCTGCTGCGACGGCGCGAGATAGATGCGCTCAAGGCTCGGCTGCTCCACCTTTTCGTCGGCGAGCTTAACGGTCCGCTCGGCGCGCGGCTCGGGCTCGCGCGGCCGATCGCGGCGCGGCGGTTTTCCACGCGCGGGAATCTTGCCATAAGTCACGCGCGCCAGCTTTTCCACTTCCTCCGGCTCGACGTCGCCTGACACGACGAGAATGGCGTTCTCGGGGGTGTAGAACCGGCGATAATAGTCGAGCGCGTCGTGTCGGTCCAAAGTCTCGATCTCGTGGCCCCAGCCAATGATCGGCACGCCATAGGCGTGATGGGTGAACAGGGCGGCGTTGAGGGCTTCGTCGAGTTGCGCGCTGGGATCGGCCTCCGTGCGCATGCGCCGCTCTTCCATCACCACGTCGCGCTCGGGCAGCACCACCTCGTCCGACAGGGTGAGGTTGGTCATGCGGTCGGCTTCATATTCCATCATCACGCCGAGATGCTCGCGGGCGATGCGCTGGAAGTAAGCCGTGAAATCGTAGGAGGTGAAGGCGTTTTCCTGGCCGCCGAGTTCGGCGACGAGATGGGAGAATTCGCCGGGACCGTGCTTGTGGGTGCCCTTGAACATCAAATGTTCGAGGAAATGGGCGATGCCGCTCTTGCCCCGGGGATCGTCGGCCGAACCGTTGCGATACCAGACCATGTGCGTGACCACGGGCGCGCGATGGTCCGGGATCACCACAACGTCCAGGCCGTTGTCGAGCTTGAAATGATTGACGATCGGCCCGGCGTGCGTCCCGTCTGCGCCCCCTTGGCCTTCCGCTGGCGCTTCATGGGGGCAAGGAGGCATGGGCGGGCTGACGATCACGGGCGAAATCCTGGGATAAGCGAAAAGGGCGTTCCGCCAATATAGGCGGCGAAAGCCGGAGCGACAGCCCCGGCTTGCAAAATTGTTGCCTCGCTCGCGTTCCGCGCGGAAAGCATCAGAACCAGTTGAAGAAACCTTTTTTACCTTCGTCCTGGTCGGTGAAGCCGGAAACCTTGCCGTCGGCGCCCTGCACCTTTTCCGTATAGCCCGCCGGCGGGCGCGTCAGCGTCTCGGCGTTGGCGGGGCGTTGCACGCGGCGCTCCTCCGCCGGGCGCGGATCCGGCAGCGCGTCGCGATTCTGCGGAACGGCGAGTTTGGGCCGCTCGGAATAGTCGGGCGTGGTCTCGTCGCCGCCCCCCAGCGCGCGGTCAAGCCAGCCGGGCGGCGAGGGCGCGGCGGCCGGAGGCGGGGTCAACGCGGCGGGAGCCGGGGCGGGTGCAGCCGTGGACGTCGACGCCGGCTTGGCCTCCTTCGGCTTGCGATCGGGTTTGGCGGGCGCGGGCGCGGTCACATTGACGGGCGGCAAATTGGCGGCGGGCTTCTCTTCCTTGTCGCCAAACCCCAGCGCCCCCGCGGCGCGGTCGAACAAGGACGGCTCCCCGGCAGGGGCGGGCGCCTGCGCCATAAAACTGCGCGGATCCGGTTGGCGCCCCGGTTCGAGCGCGCTGGAATTGAACATGCGGTTGAGCAGGAATTTTTTCGGCATGCCGTTCGGGAGGGTTTCTTCCTCCGGCTCGACGGGCGCCGCCGCCTTGCCGCCCTGCCCGGCCTGACCGCCGGATGAGCCGGGTTCCGCGGTCGCGGCGGCCGGGTTCGTGAAACGGTTGATGAGGGATTGCCGGGGCATTTGCTGGCCGAAAGCGCTTTGCGGCTCCGGCGGCTGCTCCTGAACAACGGGCGCGGGTTCGGGCGCCGGCTGGACCGTGGCTGCCTCGACCGGCTTCGCCGGCTTGTGCTTGGCCACAGGCTTTTTCTTGACGACCGGCTTGGCCGCAGCCTCGACGGCGGGAGCGGCGCCAGCGCCGTCAAACAGCGAGTCTCCCGCCCGCGCAGGCGCGGCCAGCAACGCGGCCGCGCAAAGCGGCGCGGCCATCAGGGCGATTCTGTTGCTTCTGGCCATTCGGCTATCCTCAAAACTCCTGCGCCTATACTGCTGCTTCTTGGCGAATTCGCGGCAGGCAAGGTCAAGACGCAACCGGCGCCTTTGTCGTCAGCGACTCATATATCAGCAGCACGGCGCCGGCAAATATCGCGACATCGGCGAAATTGAAGACGTAATTCGCGAGCGGCCCCGCCCAGAACGGCGTGTGGAAATAGAGGAAGTCAGCGACGGCGCCATGGGTCAGCCGATCCAGCGCATTGCCGAGCGCGCCGCCGATCAGGCAGCCAAAGGCGGCGACGGAAAGCCCGCTTTTCGCGCGCCACAGCAGCACGCCCAGCACCAGTGACGCCACCAGCGCGAGCGCGACCAGCGCATAGCGGCCAAGATCGGAGTCGGAATGCAGCATCGTATAGGCGACGCCGCGATTCCAGCTCATGGTCAGGGCGAGGAACGGGGTCAGCTCGATGCGCGGGGCGTCCGACGTGTCGAGCAGGCCGATCGCCCAGGATTTCGACGCCTGGTCGGCGGCAAGAACCGCCGCCGCCAGGGCAAAGCCGGCAACGCGGCGTTTCACGCGAAGACGCCCGCCGCGCGCAGCTCGCGCAGAGCCTGGGCGTCGCGCGGGGTCACGTCGGGAAAATCGGGATCGGCGCCGACCAGAGGCGAAATCCGCCAGGACCGCGCGCACTTGCGCCCGACCGCGCGCCGGCTGACCACGCCGACGCCGGGCGTTTCGGGAAGGGTGAACGCGCCCTCCGGAGCCGCCCCGGCGATCACCTCGATGTTGGAGGTGATGCAAACATCGGCGAAGTCCACGCCCTCCAGCGCCGCGCGCAAGGCTTCCTCGTCGATATAGACCTGCGGATCGGCTTCGAGCGAGGCGCCGATGGTCTTGTTGGCGCGCTCGATCTCCAGCGCCCCGGTGACCACGGCGCGGATGCGGCGCACCGCCCGCCATTTAGCGGCCAGCGCCTCGTCCCGGCCGGCCTCAAGCCCCTTCGGGAACTCCGCGAGATGGACCGAGCCGTCGGCGGGTCGGAAGGCAAGCCACGCCTCTTCCGCCGTAAAGCACAGGATCGGCGCGAGCCATTTGAGCAGCGCATCACACAGAATATCGATGGTGGTCAGCGCCGCTTTTCGCGTGAGGCTCGACGGCGGGTCGCAATAAAGCCCGTCCTTGCGGATGTCGAAATAGAAGGCGGAGAGGTCGCCGGTCATGAAGGCGGTCAGCGTCGCCATCACCTTCTTGTAGTCGAAAGCGGCATAGGCCTCGCGGACCTGCGCGTCCACTTCTGCAAGCCGGTGCAGCATGTAGCGCTCGAGCTCCGGCATTTTTTCACGCGCCACGGCCTGGCTCGCGTCGAAATGGGCGAGCGCGCCCAGCATCCACCTGATGGTGTTGCGCAGTTTTCTGTACGTTTCGGAGAAGGTGGAAAGGATTTCCTTGCCGATGCGCAGGTCGTCGGAATAGTCCGAAGCCGCCACCCAAAGCCGCAAAATGTCGGCGCCCGCGTCCTTGATCACCGTCTGCGGGGCGACGACATTGCCCAGCGACTTCGACATCTTGCGGCCCTTCTCGTCCAGCACGAAACCGTGGGTCAGGACGGAATCATAGGGCGCGCGGCCGCGTGTGCCGCAGCTTTCGAGCAGGCTGGAGTGGAACCAGCCGCGATGCTGGTCGGAGCCTTCGAGATACATGACCTCGTCCGGCCCGCCGTCATGGCGCCGCTTGATCCCCGCCAAGGTCGGAAAATGTTTGGCGTCTTCCAGCGTGAAGGCGTGGGTCGAGCCGGAGTCAAACCAGACATCGAGGACGTCATCGATTTTTTCGTAGTCGGCGGGATCGCATTCCGGTTGCAGAAAACGTTCCGCCGCGCCGTCCTTGTACCACGCGTCGGCGCCCTCTTCGGCAAAAGCCGCGACGATGCGAGCGTTGACCTTCTCGTCGACCAGAATGTCGTGGCCGCCCTTCTTCACGAACACGGCAATCGGCACGCCCCAGGCGCGCTGGCGCGACACCACCCAATCCGGACGATTGGCGATCATGCCGGTGATACGGTTCTCGCCGGCAGCGGGAATCCATTTTGTGCGAGAAATTTCCTGCAAGGCGATGTCGCGCAAGGTGGCGCCGTTCGACGCCGCCGCCTCTCCACCGTCATTGCGAGCGGAGCGAAGCAATCCAGAGCCCCCGGGCAATTTGAACGGCTTGTCCATCGCAATGAACCATTGCGGCGTGTTGCGGAAGATGACCGGCTTTTTGGACCGCCAGCTGTGCGGATAAGAGTGCTTCAGCCGTCCGCGCGCCAGCAGCGCGCCGGCCGCGATCAGGGCGTCCATGACGCGGGCGTTGGCGTCGCCCTTGTTCCCCTTGTCATCAATGACGCGCGCGCCCTCAAAACCCGGAACTTCGTCGGTGTAAAACCCGTCGGCGTCCACGGTGTAGGGGATGCGGCTGTCGATCCCGCGCTCATGCAGCAGGCGGCTCGACGCCATCCAGATATCAAAATCTTCGCGGCCATGGCCCGGCGCGGTGTGGACAAAACCGGCGCCGGCGTCGTCGGTGACATGGTCGCCGTCGAGCAGGGGGACGCCGAACGTGTAGCCCAAATCCTTGAGCGGATGGTCACAGGTGAGTCCGCCGAGTTCGCTGGCGGGAACTTCGCGGATTTTCTCGAATGTTTCGACCTTGGCGGCCTTGAAAACTTCTTCGGCGAGTTTTTCCGCAAGGATGAATTCGTCGCCCGCCTTGGCCCAATTGCCGTCCGGCGCCGCGATCACGCGATAAAGCCCGTAGGCGATCTTGTGCGAATAGGAGATGGCGCGGTTGCCGGGAAGCGTCCAGGGCGTGGTGGTCCAGATCACGACACGCGCCGACGACCCGCGCACCGGGAAGGCGACAAACACCCAGTCCGAGGTGTGGTCCTCGTATTCCACTTCCGCTTCGGCGAGCGCGGTCTTTTCGACCACCGACCACATCACCGGCTTGGAGCCGCGATAGAGCAGGCCGTTGGCCGCGAACTTTAAAATTTCGGCGGCGATGATGCTCTCGGCGGCGTAATCCATGGTGGCGTAACGCCCGTCCCACTCGCCGGCGACGCCGAGCCGCTTGAACTCCTCACGCTGCACGTTCAGCCAGTTTTGCGCGAAGGCGCGGCACTCCTGGCGGAATTCCACCACCGGCACTTCGTCCTTGTTGCGGCCCTTCGCCCGATATTGCTCCTCGATCTTCCATTCGATCGGCAGGCCATGGCAATCCCAGCCCGGAACATAGTTCGCGTCCTTGCCGCTCATGCGCTGCGAGCGCACGACGATGTCTTTCAGAATCTTGTTGAGCGCGTGCCCGATGTGGATGTTGCCATTCGCGTAGGGCGGGCCGTCATGCAGCACGAATTTCGGCTTTTCGGCCCCAGCCTCGCGCAGTTTGGCGGTGAGGCTGGTCTGCTCCCAATGCGCCAGCAACTCCGGCTCCTTTTTAGGCAAGCCGGCGCGCATGGGAAAATCGGTTTTGGGCAGATAGAGCGTGGCGGAATAGTCGGGGCCGGTCTTTTCGGTCATTTGAGCGTCTCGCGGCGAGAAAATTATCGGTCAGGCAAATCCCCGGCGCGCGCGAAAGACTTAAGTCAGGCGCGGACCGGGCCGATAATTCGCCGATTGTGCAGGACAGGGAAGGACATGGCGGCCTTGTAACGAAAAAAGCCGCCGCTGGTAAGAGCGGCGGCCGAATTTTGTCAAGCTGAATGAGCTCAGTGCGCCATGGCCTTCACAACGCTCTCGACCACCTTTTTCGCGTCGCCGAACAGCATCATGGTGTTGTCCTTGAAGAACAGTTCGTTCTCCACGCCGGCATAGCCCGAGGACATGCCGCGCTTGATGAACATCACCGTCTTGGCCTTTTCGACGTCGAGGATCGGCATGCCATAGATCGGCGAGGCCTTGTCGGTCTTGGCGGCGGGATTGGTCACGTCGTTGGCGCCGATGACAAAAGCCACGTCCGCCTGCGCGAACTCGGAATTGATGTCCTCCAATTCGAACACTTCGTCATAGGGAACGTTGGCTTCCGCCAGCAGCACGTTCATGTGGCCGGGCATGCGGCCCGCCACAGGATGGATGGCGTATTTGACCTCGACGCCCTCTTCCTTGAGCATGTCCGCCATTTCGCGCAGCGCGTGCTGCGCCTGGGCCACCGCCATGCCATAGCCCGGCACGATGATGACTTTTGACGAGTTCTGCAGGATGTAAGCCGCGTCGTCGGCCGAGCCTTGCTTGACCGGGCGGGTTTCCGTCACGCCGCTGGCCGCCACCGCATCCTCGCCGCCGAAGCCGCCGAGGATCACCGAGATGAAGCTGCGGTTCATGCCCTTGCACATGATGTAGGACAGAATGGCGCCGGAGGAGCCGACGAGAGCGCCGGTGATGATCAACGCCATGTTGCCCAGCGTAAAGCCGATGCCGGCCGCCGCCCAACCCGAATAGGAGTTGAGCATGGAGACGACGACAGGCATGTCCGCGCCGCCGATCGGGATGATCAGCAGCACGCCCAGCGCCAGCGAGATCAGCACGATCAGCCAGAACAAAGTGACGCTGCCGGTCGTGAAGAACAGCAGGATGGACGCGGCCAGCGCTATGCCCAAGCCGACGTTGATGGTGTGGCGTTGCGGCAGCATGATCGGCTTGCCGGCCATGCGGCCGTCAAGCTTCAAGAACGCGATCACCGAGCCCGTAAACGTGATGGCGCCGATGGCCGCGCCGAGCGACATTTCGATCAGGCTGGCGGCGTGAATGTCGCCGGGAATGCCGATGCCGAACGCGTCGGGCGCGAACAAGGCCGAGGCCGCCACCAGCACGGCCGCGAGACCGACCAGCGAGTGGAAGAAGGCGACGAGCTGCGGCATCTTGGTCATTTCGACCCGCTTGGCCAGCGCGGCGCCGAAGGCGCCGCCAATGCCGATGCCCAGCACCAACAGGACAAAGCTGCCAAAGCTCGACGGCGGGCGCAGGGCCAGCGTCGTGACAATGGCGATGCCCATGCCGATCATGCCAAAGCGGTTGCCTTGCTGCGACGTCGTCGGATGCGACAGGCCGCGCAGGGCGAGAATGAACAGCACGCCGGAAACGAGATAAAGAAGGGCTGCGAGATTGGCCATCTGAGATCAGCCCTTCTTCTTGTACATGGCCAGCATGCGCTGGGTGACGAGGAAGCCGCCGAATATGTTCACGGAGGCGAGGATCAGCGCGACAAAACCGAAGCCGCGCGCCCAGCCGGAGCCGGATTCCGGGGTGTCCACGAGTTCGACGCCGACCGCGAGCAGCGCGCCGACCACGATCACCGAGGAAATGGCGTTGGTCACCGACATCAGCGGCGTGTGCAGCGCCGGGGTCACCGACCACACCACGTAATAGCCGACGAACACGGCGAGAACGAAAATGGCGAGGCGGAAGATGAAGGGGTCGATGGCGCCGCCGCTGACGGCATGCGCGGTCGCGGCCATCTGGTCGGCATAGCTTTGGGCGGCGTCGGCGGCGCTGCGCAGCGCCTGGGCGGCGGATTGCGCGCGGTCCACTGCGGCTTGGGGGTCACTGGCCATGAAGGCTTCTCCAGAAAAAAGGGGCGATTAGCCCTGGAAATTCGGATGGATGACGGCGCCGCCCTTGGTGAGCAGGGTCGCCTTGATCAATTCGTCTTCCTCGTTGACGACAATGGATTTGCTCTCCTTGTCGATCATGGTTTCGAGGAAGGTGAGCAGATTTTTCGCATAGAGGGCGGACGCCGTCGCCGCGAGATGGCTGGCGAGGTTCAGCGAGCCGATGACTTTGACGCCGTTGGGGCTGACAAAAATTTCGCCGGGCTTGGTCAGCTCGCAATTGCCGCCGCGCTCCGCCGCGATGTCGACGATCACCGAGCCGGGGCGCATGGAGGCGACCATGGCGGAGGACACCAGTTTCGGCGCAGGGCGGCCGGGGATCAGCGCGGTCGTGATGACAATGTCCTGCTTGGCGATGTGCGAGGCGACCAGTTCGGCCTGCTTCGCTTGATATTCCTTGGACATTTCCTTGGCGTAGCCGCCCGCCGTCTGCGCCTGCTTGAACTCCTCGTCCTCGACGGCCAGGAATTTGCCGCCGAGCGACTCCACCTGCTCCTTGGTGGCCGGACGCACGTCGGTCGCCGTCACCACCGCGCCGAGGCGCTTGGCGGTCGCAATGGCCTGCAAGCCGGCGACGCCGACGCCCATCACGAAAATCTTGGCGGCGGGCACGGTGCCGGCGGCGGTCATCATCATCGGCAGCACGCGATGAAATTCGTCGGCGCCCTCGATCACCGCGCGATAGCCGGCGAGATTGGCCTGCGACGACAACACGTCCATCGATTGCGCGCGGGTGATGCGCGGCATCAGCTCCATGGCGAAGGCGCGCACGCCGGCTCCGGCCAGAGCCTTGATCAGCCGCTCCTGGCCATAGGGGTCCATCACCGCCAGCACCACCGCGTCGGCATTGACGCCGGACAGGGTCTGCGGCTCCGGACGGCGCACGGCGAGCACGACATCCGCCTTGGCGACGGTCGCCTGGGCGTTGGGCGCGATGGTCGCGCCGGCTTTTTCGAAATCGGCGTCGGTGATGCCGGCGCCCGCGCCGGCGCCCTTCTGCACCACCACCTCCGCCCCGAGGGCGATATATTTCTTGACTGTGTCGGGGGTCGCCGCGACGCGCGCCTCACGGTCGCGGGTTTCGGCGGGAACGGCAATACGCATGAATAACTCCGATTGGGCCCGCTGGACTGCGGGTCTGGACAATTCCGCCCGCTGCCGGGCAGGGACGGTGGGGTTAGTGCGTGTGAGTGGCGTCGGAATGGAAATGGACGAGCGCCGTCGTCTTCCGATCCGTGGGATCGATAGACTTGGGTTGCGCCGTCATTGTCCTCTCCTCTCGCAAGACTTTTATGTCGCGGGCGCCTTTCCGGCGCGTTCTCCCGAAGGCCGCGACTTGACGCCACTGCCATAAGGTCTCGGAAATTGATATAGAACTTTTTGTAATTGGCAAAGGCGCGGATGCGCCCGCAGCGCCCCACTTTGGACTTACGAAGGCGCGTCGGAAGGGGTCCAGCCGACCTGCGCCAGCAGGTCCCGCTGTCGCGCCGAGACGGATTCGACCGAGAAATCCGCGAGCGCCTCCTCGAACAGAAGATGAAAATTCACCCGCGCGCGAAGATGCAGGAAGGCGCCGCTCAAGCCCAGGGCGGCGCGATGCATGAAGACGAATTCGCGCGGCAGGCGCACTGGGCCAAATTGCCGCAGGCGCGCGCGCACCTCCCGCGCCTCGGCGCGGCCATAGCCGCCGACCGGCCCCTCGTCGGCGACGGCGCGCTCGCGATCCTCCAGCAGCGGGCCAAGCAGGAAACGCGCCCAAACCGTCAGCGCGTCGATCAAGTCCGCGTTGAGATTTTGGAACCCCCACCCCTCGTAAGCGTCCGCTATGGCGTCACGGTCGCCGGCGCGAAGGCCGCGATAGAGCTGAATGACCGCGCCGACCACGCCGGGTGGGAACACCCGGATGCAGCCGTAATCAAGCAGGTTGATGCCGGCGCCACCCCCGAAAACCGTATAGTTGCCGAGGTGGGGATCGCCGTGGATGACGCCGAAGCGCGCATAAGGCAGCCACCACGCCATGAAAATCGCCTTCGCCACGGCGTTGCGCTGCGCCAAATCGGCCTTGTCCTTGAAGCTCAGCAGCCTTTCGCCGTCGAGCCAGCCCAGGGTCAGCAGCCGCCCGGTGGAGAGTTCGTCATGGACAGCGGGAACGCGAATGTCGTCGCACCCGGCGAACATCACGCTGTAAAGCTTGGCGTTGCTCGCCTCGCGGCGATAGTCCAGCTCCTCGCGCAGCCGCGCCGCCAGTTCGACAAAGGCGTCGCTGGCGTCGACCGAGCCGTTCATCCGCCGTTGCAGGCCGAGGGCGAAATCGAGCTGGGAGAGGTCCGCCTCCACCGTCGAGGCCATGTCGGGGTATTGCAATTTGCAGGCGACGTCCACGCCGTCGAGCGTGGTGGCGCGATGAACCTGCCCCAGGGAAGCGGCAAATGTCGGCTTCATCTCGAATTTTTCGAACCGTTTGCGCCAATCCGGACCGAGTTCGGTCGCCATGCGCCGGGAGACAAAAGCAGCCCCCATCGGCGGCGCCTCGCTCTGCAACTCGGCGAGCGCCTCGGCGTAGTCGTCGGGCAAAATTTCGGGGATGGTCGCCAAAAATTGCGCCGCCTTCATCAGCGGCCCCTTGAGCCCGCCGAGCGCCACCGCGAGTTTCCGCGGATCGGACTCGCGTCCCAACAGACGCCCCGACAGCATGCGGGCGGCGAGTCCCCCGGCCTGCGCGCCGACGGCGGCGTAGCGGGCGGCGCGGGCGCCAAAACGGTTGGCTTCGTCGTCGGTCATGGATTTCCGTGAAGGGCGAGCACTGGCTCCTTCTCCCCGCGTGCGGGGAGAAGGCGGGGGATGAGGGGCTGGGGCGCTGGCCTCGATGTCGTCAGGAAAGCTGAGCCGAGGCCTTCACCGGCCATATGTTCCCGTCAGTGTCGCCTTGCCCAGCGCGTTGGCGTTGACCATGAACCCCGTCAGCGACGCCGTCGCGTTGGGCGGCAGATCGAGCTTGGCCACCTTGAGGGCATAAATCGTGAAATTATAATGGTGCGGCTTGTCGCCCTTGGGCGGACAGGGGCCGCCATAGCCGGGCGCGCCGAAATCGGTCGCAATTTCCTTCGCGCCAGCGGGAACGGCCGCGCCCTGCTTCAGCGAAGACACATCGGCGGGAATGTCGGTGACGACCCAGTGCCAGAAACCGGCGCCGCCCGTCGGCGCATCGGGGTCATGGACGAGCAAGGCAAAACTCTTCGTCCCCTCCGGCGCCCCGCTCCACTCCAGCGCGGGCGAGACATTGCCGCCCTCGCAACCAAACCCCTTGAACACGAATTTGTCCGCGATGGTCGCGCCGGGCGCAATATCCGAGCTTTTCAACTCGAGAGCGGCGGCGCTCCCCACGCCCGCGAGCAACAGGACGCCAGCGAAAATCCCGGTTTTCAAAGCCATTGCCGTCTCCATTCACGAACGCGCCAAGGCCGCGCGGATAAAGGTTTCGCAGTCTTTCGGCCGGGTCATGGGCAGGCCGTGGCCGCCCTCGATCACCTTGAGTTCCGCGGTCGGCGCGAGAGCGCAAAACGCCTCGCCCTGCGCCTTGGGGTCGAGCAAACGGTCGCCCGCGCCAAACAGAATGCTGACAGGGCTCGAAATAGAACCGTAGCGCGCCGCCATGGCGTCGAGCTCCCGCTGTTGCGCCGGCACCTCCAGCGCCCCCGCCAACAGTGTTTTTGCTCGGAAGGGAAGCGCGCCGCCCGCGCCTTTCCAGAAATCGCGCGGCACGGATTCCGGCGCAAACCCCGGATGAACAGGCGAAGCCGAGCGCAACACGGAAAGCAGCGGCCCCAGCAGCCAGGCGGAAATCCAGCGCGAAACCCGCCCCTGCTCCGCCATGATCTTGTAGAAGGCGGAAGCCGACAGGAATTGGGTGAAGGGCGCGATCAGGGCGAGGCCGGCGATTTTCCCGGCGTAATCGAGCGAAAGCGCCAGCGCGATGGCGCCGCCCAGCGAATGGCCGACCACCAGCGGTTTTTCCAGGCCGACCTTGTCCATGAAGGCGGAGAGAATGGCCGCGTTCTCCGCGATGGTCGGGTTGCGCGCGGCCTGCGAATAGCCGCATCCTGGGCGGTCAACCAGAACGACGCGTCGCTCCGGAAAGAACGTCGCCAAGGCAAAGGAAAAATGGTTCAACTGCCCGAGCCAGCCATGGACAAAAAACAACGGCGGCCCGTCCTGCCCCGGTTTTTCGCCCGTGTCCGTGTAGTGGAGCCGCACCCCCTCGACCTCGACGAACTGGCCGATGGGCGGGACCCAGCGTTCGACCAGCCGCGCCAGCAGCAGGTTGAACGCCACCAGCGACGCGAAAACCGCCGCCATCCACAGCACGACCAGCCAGAGCAGAGCCAACATCAAAGCTGTTCCAGCTCGTCAATCATGCCCTCGATCATCGACAGGCCGATCGCCCAGAACGCCGGATCGCGCGCGTCCAGGCCAAAAGGCGCCAGCAATTCGCTGTAATGCTTCGAGCCGCCGGCCGACAGCAGCGCGAAGTACTTTTCGACAAAACCCGGCTCTGCCCGCTGGTAGACGCCGTAAAGCGAATTCACCAGGCAGTCGCCGAAGGCATAGGCATAGACATAGAAGGGCGAATGGATGAAGTGCGGAATATAGGCCCAATAGGTCTCATAGCCAGGACCGAATTCGATGGCTGGCCCCAGGCTTTCGCCCTGCACGCTCATCCAGAGTTCGCAAATCTGCTCCGCCGTCAGCTCGCCGTTCCTGCGCTCCTCATGCAGCTTGCGCTCAAAGCTGTAGAAGGCGATCTGCCGCACCACGGTGTTGAGCATGTCCTCGACTTTGGACGCCAGGAGCACCCGGCGCTCCGCAGGGTCCTTGGCCTCCGCCAGCAGCGCGCGGAAGGTGAGCATCTCGCCGAAGACGGAGGCGGTTTCCGCAAGCGTCAGCGGCGTCGGCGCCATCAGCGGCCCCTGGGGCGCCGCGAGCACCTGATGCACGCCATGGCCCAGCTCATGGGCAAGAGTCATCACGTCACGCGGCTTGCCCTGATAGTTGAGCAGCACATAGGGGTGGACGCTCGGGCTGGTCGGGTGGGCGAAGGCGCCGGGCGCCTTTCCGGGCCGAACCGGCGCGTCGATCCACGAGCCGTCGAAAAACCGTTGCGCGATCCCGGCCATGTCAGGCGAAAAACCGGCATAGGCGGTGAGCACGGCGTCGCGGGCCTGGGTCCAGCTGTAGCTGGTCTGCGGCGCGTCCGGCAGGGGCGCGTTGCGGTCCCAGTACATCAGGCTGCCCTTGCCGAACCAGCTCGCCTTCAGCTTGTAATAGCGGTGCGACAGGCGGGGATAGGCGGCGCGCACGGCGCTCACCATGGCGTTGACCACGTCGCCCTCGACGCGATTGGACAGGTGCCGGGACTCCGCGACATCGGCGAAACCTCGCCACTGGTCGGAAATCGCCTTGTCCTTGGCGAGCACGTTGGAAATGAGGGTGAAGAGCCCCAGCTTCTCCTTCAGCGTCGCGCCAATCGCCTTGGCCGCCGCCTCGCGCAGCGCGGGATCGCGGTCCTGAAGCAGGTTCAACGCCGGTTCGAGCGTCAGATCCTTGCCATCGACGAGAAAACGCAGGCCGGCGATGGTCTCGTCGAACAGACGGTTCCAGGCGGCGTGGCCGGTGACCGACTTTTCGTGGAACAGCTGTTCGATACGGTCTTCAAGCTGATAGGGCTTCTCGCGCCTTAAATCCTCGAGCCAAGGTCGAAAGTGGTCGAGCGGCTCTTGCGCCACCGCCGCCGTCAGCGCCGCGTCATCGAGGCGATTGAGTTCGAGCTGGAAAAACAGCAAATCCGTCGAGGCGGCGGTGATCTTCTCCTGGGCGTCGCCATAAAATTTCGCCCGAACCGGATCGAGCGTGTTCTCGGCATAGACCAGACCCGCGTAGGACATGATGCGGGTGATGAGGTCGTCGATCCCCTCATAGACCTTGATCGCCTCGAAGAGCCCAGCGCCACCCTCGGCGAGCAGCCCAGCCAGCTTGCCCCGGTAGGTTTCGGCGAAGGCGCGGCACTCCTGCGCCGTCCTGGCGAGATCGGCGGCGAATTCGACTGAGTCCAGGCCGGGGTAAAGGTCGTCGAGACGCCAGACCGGCAGGTCGTCGAGCTTTTCGGCGCCCGCGCTTGCGGGCGATTCAGGAAAGGAATCGTAAATGGTCATGGGCGAAAACGCGCGAGGCTCCGAGAGGGGCGGCTGGTGACATATTGGCGTGTTTGGCGCGCGGATCAACCGCCTTCGCGCCATTAACATCGCATTTACCGTAATGTCGCAGCATGTGCGGAATGAAGAAGGCCCGCCGGCCTCGCCCGAAAGAGACACATGACATCGACCGTTCTGATCGCCGACGATGATCCGGTTCAGCGCCGCCTGCTCGAAGCGATGGTGCGCCGTTTCGGCTATGACATCGAATCGGTGGAGGGCGGCGAGCAGGCGCTCGAACGGTTGCAGACGGGCGACAAGACTCCGGTCGATTTGCTGATTCTCGACCTGGTGATGCCCGATCTCGACGGCATGGGCGTGCTCGGACGCATGCGCGATCGCGGGATCACCACGCCGGTGATCGTGCAGACGGCGCATGGCTCCATCGAGACCGTGATTTCGGCCATGCGCGCCGGCGCGCTCGATTTCGTCGTCAAACCGGTCGGCGCCGAGCGCCTGCAAATTTCGATCAAGAACGCCCTGCGCTTCGACGCGCTGGAGGACGAGATTCGCCGCATCGGCCGCAAGGCGTCGGGCGCGCTGACGTTCAAGGACATTTTTACGCGCTCGGAAGACATGATGCGCGCGGTGCGGCTGGGCGAGCGCGCCGCCAAGTCGAACATTCCGGTCCTGATCGAAGGCGAATCGGGCGTCGGCAAGGAATTGATGGCGCGCGCCATCCAGGGCGGCTCGGACCGGAAAGGCAAGCCCTTCGTCACCGTCAATTGCGGGGCGCTGCCGCACAATCTGGTCGAATCTATCCTGTTCGGCCACGAGAAAGGGGCGTTTACCGGCGCCACCGAAAAACACACGGGAAAATTCGTCGAGGCCAATGGCGGCACGATTTTCCTCGACGAGGTCGGGGAATTGCCGCTCGACGCGCAGGTCAAGCTTTTGCGCGCCCTGCAGGAAGGCGAGATCGACCCCGTGGGGGCGCGCAAGAGCGTGCGCGTCGATGTGCGGCTGATCTCCGCCACCAACAAGAACCTGATCGAGCAGGTGAAAAGAGGCGAATTCCGCGAGGATCTCTATTACCGGCTGAATGTCTTCCCGATTTCCATCCCGCCGCTGCGCAACCGCCGCGCCGACGTGCCCGACCTCGCCCGCCGGTTCCTCGCGCGCTTCGCGGCGGAGGAAGGCAAGCGCCTGCGCGGCCTCACCGCCGAAACCCTTGCACTGCTTTCGACCTATGACTGGCCGGGCAATGTCCGGCAGCTCGAAAACGCCCTGTTCCGCGCCGTCGTGCTTTCCGACGGCGACGAACTCACCGTGGCCGAGTTTCCGCAGATCGCCGCCCATGTCGAAGGATTTGACGTGCGCGTGCCGCCGGCGCCTGCGCCTGTCGGGATGGCTCCAAGCCAGCGCGAGATCGTCCGCGTCGAAGTGCGCGATCCCAATGTGCTGCGCCTGCTCGACGAGAACGGCGACGTGCGCAAGCTCGACGCGCTGGAAGAGGAAGTGATCCGCTTCGCCCTCACGCATTACCGTGGGCAGATGTCGGCAATGGCCCGCAAGCTCGGGATCGGACGCTCGACTCTGTACCGGAAGTTGAAGGATTACGGACTCGCAGAGGAAAATAGTGGCGGCGGCGCCGACGCCGCGTAAAAAATGCGTGCGCGCCGCCGACGCGCCTTGCATTTGGCCCGCGATCGGCTCTTGATAGGGGCATGTCCGCCCCGGTCAAGTCGCCGCGCGGCAGACATGGGGTTCACAGATGAATTCGCCTGTCGATGTCTCGGCGCGCGCCAGGGCGGGAGCCCTCGGCAAGGCCGCATTTCTCGCTTTGTCCCTGGTCGTTTCGGCCAGCGGCGCCGTTCGCGGCCAGACGGCGGCCTCCGACGTCGCCGCCCCACCGGACAAACCCGAAAGCGCAAGGACCGAAGACGTCAAGACCGAAGACGTCAAGCCTGAAACCGCGTCGGAAATCGCTGGGCCGCAAAAGCCCGCCGTCAATTCCGCGATCCGCGCGGCGCTGACGCGCGCGGCGGCGCAGCCGATGTCGGCCGATCAGCAGGTGGTGCTGCGCGCCGTCGACGCCTTTTACGCCGAACATGGCGACGCGCCCATTTTCTTCGGCGCCGGCGGTTGGACGATGCAGGCGCGCAGCGCGTTCGACCGGCTGCAAAAGGCCCCCGAGGACGGGCTCGACCTGCGCGCCTGGCGCGTCTTCTCGCTCGACGCGGGGCCGGATTCCGCGCTCGCCACCGGCGAAGTCGCGCTGGCCCAGGCGGTCGCGGCCTATGCTTTCCAGGCCAGCGGCGGCCGGATCGAGCCGATGCGCATCAGCAAGCTGATCGGCCGCCAGCCGGCGGTCGTTCCCGCCGCGAAAGCGCTGGAGGAAACGGCGGGCGCGGCGGACGCGGACGCGAAACTGGGATCCTACAATCCCCCGCATCCAGACTATCGCGCCCTGCGCGAAAAGCTTGCGAGCTTGCGCGAAGGCCCGGTTGTCCTCGCCGCCCGCGAGTCCGCAGGCTCGAAGCGACGCGCCAGCGACGCGCGCGCGCCCATCGCCGCCGCCATGACCAAGGCGGCGCAGGAAGCCGATCTTCTGGCGAACATGGAAATGTGGCGCTGGATGCCCAGGGAGCTCGGGACCGACCGGATCATGGTCAACGTGCCCGAATTCACCGCGCGCCTCTATCGCGGCGAGCGGTTGGCGGCGACCCACAGGATCGTCGTCGGCAAGCCGAACACGCCGACCCCGTTGTTTTCCGACGCGATGGAATATCTGGTCGTCAATCCCGCCTGGTACGTGCCGCAGAGCATCATCCGCAACGAATGGGGCGGTCGCGCCCAGTCCGGTTTCGACGTGGTCTACGAGCACGGCATGATGTTCGCACGGCAGCCGCCCGGCGAGCGCAACGCGCTGGGACGGCTGAAATTCATTTTCCCGAACCGCTATTCGGTCTACATGCACGACACGCCGTCGCGGCATCTTTTCGCCCAGGCGAAACGCGCCTATAGCCACGGCTGCATGCGCGTCGACCAGCCCTTGGACTGGGCCGTCGCCATCCTCGGCCCCGAAAACGGCTGGACCGAGCAGCGGATAGAAAAAATGTACGGCAAGAGCGAGCGGCGCATAAACCTGCCGACGCCGCTGCCGGTCCATATCGGCTATTTCACCAGGACGGTCGACGATTACGGTCAGCTTCACGCCTTCGAGGACGTTTACGGCTATGCGTCGGAAGTGAAGAAGCGGCTGGGCGTCGGCGGCTGAAGACAGCCGGGCGCGACAAGCTGAGCCCGCAAGCAAATTTCCGTTCCCATGGGCCATGGTTCGAGGCGTCGCTTTCAGCGCCGCCTCACCATGAGTGGGGTCTTTACCTGTAGCCCTCACCCTGAGGAGCCTGCGCGGCAGGCGTCTCGAAGGGCGTGGGCGGTCCACGGATTTGCCGGCATCGCGGGGCCAGCGGCGCCGGCCCCGGCTTTGCTCACAGATTCTTCGCGTTGCCCTTGAGAATCTTATAGCGCTTGCCGTCGCCGTCCTCGTCGATGAAGGTGGCGATGTCCCCGGCGACTTCGACCTTGTAGCAGGACTCCTCCTTCTCATCGGGAAAGATGAAGCAGACGTTTTCGCCGCGCAGGATCCACTTGCCGGTCGCGGTTTCATCATCGTCGAGCTGTTTCACGACGCCGTTGGGGGCGTAAAATTCGCTCAGCGGCAGGCCGTCTGAATCCTTGCCCGAAATGGTGTTGCCGACGAGCGCGCTCCAGGCGGCCAGACCCGTGAGTTTTTGCGCAGGAGCGGGCTCGGCGATTTGCGCGGGCGGCGCGGCCATTGGCGACACGAGCGGCGGCGCCGAACCGTCCGCCGCAGCCGCCACGTCGAAGCGGGCGACCACCTGCGCGGGATCGTTGATCCCGCGCAATTCCGAGAGTTTGGGCGCCGGCGACTTGGCGTTGAGCGCCAGGGTCAGGCTCTTGCCGTTGGCGATGAACTTGAGCAGTCCCTGCGACAGAGTCGCGGCCGCTGGAATATTCGGCGCCAGCATGGGCCCCTGCGCCGCGATCATGCTCCAGTCGGCCTTGACCGCGTCCGGCGTCTGGCTTTTCGAAAGCGCCGTCAGCGCCACCGCCTTTTCGAGTGCGCCGGCGTTGACCATTTTCAACTGGACCGACTGAACCTCGGAGGCCTGGATCGCCGCCGATGTCGCGGCTGCGTCGCCGCCGAAGGCGGATTTTTCGACGCCGCCCAGCTTCGCGCTCACGCCAATCGAGCCGAGCTTGGCGAAGTCGATGGAATAGTCGTCGAGCACAAAGGTCTTGTTCGCCGCCTGGTAAGCGCCGGCAAACTTCATCGTGGCTTCGATCTTGTCGAAGCCGAGCGCGGTCAGCGTCGCGCCGGCCTGGGACGCCCTGGGCATGGCGACCGAGAAACCGTTGGCGACGAAGGACGATTTGGCGGGCGCATCGCCCTCGTAGCTCTGTTCGGCCTCGGCCGAGTTCAGATGGATCCGGATGAGGTTGCCGCCGTCGGCCCCCGCCGGCGTGTCCTTGTCCGGCGCGCTGAGGTCGAAACCGCCCCAGGCCGCGCGGCTGATCCGCGCCCGCGCCGCCGACGCCTGGCCAGTCTTGATCGCGTCGGCGAGATTCTGGATCTGCACGCCATCAATGGAAATCTTCTGGCTCTTCAGCGTGATCGCGCCGCCGGTGTCGCCGGGGAAGTCCGCGTCGACGCCGCCCAGCGACAGATGCGCGATCACGCCCTGATCGATCCCCTCGCCCTTCAGGTCGCGAAACACGACCGATCCCGGCTTATCCGAGGTCACCGACACTTCATTGACAGCGATGCGCGCGGCCTTGAGCTTGCCGAGGAGGTCGGCGACGGCGTCGCGGGACAAGGCCCCGGAAAACAGCTTGTTCGCCTCCTCGGTGGTGATGTTGGCGTCGACGAGGTCGATGTGCTTGAACATGATCTTGCCGCGCTCGTCCGTCGGCAGGGAGACGTTGTCGAGGGAGATGTCCGCGGCCAGGGCCAGCGTGGGCGCGGCGACCAGCAGGGCGAGGCTGACGAACGGAGGCGAGCGGAAGCTGATCATCGGCGATCCTTGATTCGGGCGGGTCAGCCCGTGGGAGAGGAAACGACTTTAGAGGGATGGCGCGGCCCGCGTCAAAATGACGCTACGGCGCCGCGCGGACGGGTATTCGGCGCAAACGCCACCAAACGTCTTGGGCGTGGCTTTTCTGCGCCAGCTGGTGTAAGCGTTGCCTCGGAAACTAAGCGTTAACGAATATCGTCAATGGTTCGTAAACCTGAGCCGATGCAAATGCGCGCCAGGCGAGCCGATGGAGAGCGATTGATCTTGGCGAACCTCAAGACCGCTTTTTTTCGAGCGCACGCCACACAGGCCGACAAGATTTTCCGGCGCGGTCGCGCCAAGACCGTCGCGGCGCTGCTCGCCGCTTTCGCCACGCTTGCGCCCAACGCGCTCGAATCCGCCGCCGCCAATGGCGACACCCGCACGCTCTTTCTTTATCATTCCCACAGCAAGGAAAGCCTCGCCGCGACTTTCCGGGTCAACGGACATTACGACGCCGCGACGCTGGAGAAGCTGAACTGGTTCCTGCGCGACTGGCGCAACGACGAACCGACCCAGATGGACCCCAAATTGTTCGACGTGCTGTGGGAGGCCTATCGCTCGGCCGACCGTATGGGCCCCGAGGACCCCATCGTGGTGGTCTCGGCCTATCGCTGCCCGTCGACCAACGCCATGCTGCGCCAGCGCTCGCGCGCCGTGGCCAAGAATTCGCAGCACATGCTGGGCAAGGCGATGGACACGACCATCCCCGGCCTGTCCATGGCGCGGATTCGTGAGGTTGGCATGCGCATGCAGCGCGGCGGCGTCGGCTATTATCCCAATGCCGGCACCCCCTTCGTGCATCTCGACGTCGGCGGCGTGCGCCACTGGCCGCGCATGACCTACGAGCAGCTCGCGCAATTGTTTCCGGACGGCAAGACGGTGCATATCCCAAGCAACGGCAAGCTGCTGCCGGGCTACGAGGAGGCCCGCGCGGACATTTTGGCGCGCGGCGGCGAGGCCATTTCGGTCGCCGAAGCGCAGAGTTCAGGCGGGCTGCGCGGCTTCTTCGCCGCCCTGTTCGGCGGCGACGACGAGGAGGAGGCGAGGCAAGTCGCGTCCGTCAAGCCGACCCGCGTCGCCGGGCGCAACGCGCGCCGACAAGTCGCCGACGGCGGCGAGGACGAGGAGGGCGCGCAGCTCGAACCGCAACGCCGCATCATGGCCAAGGCCGAGACCAATCTGCCGCGCGGAGAAACTTTTATGGGCGCGCCACCGGAGGTCAGCCCCGCGCCGGCCCCGGCCGCCGCGCCCCCGCCCGCCCCCGTCCAGCCGGCGAGGCTCGAACAAACCGCGCCGGACGCCCGACCCGAGCCAGCCAAGCCTCAGCCGATCGAGGAGGAGGCCAACGCCGGGAACGACGATCAGCCGCATCCGCTGGACAACGCTCCGCTTCCGCCCAGGCGTCCCGCCGCGCTGGAAGACCTTGTCGCCGATGCGCCCACCCCTCCGCCCCGGCCCATTGACCTCGCCGCATTGCCGGCGGTCATCACCCATGGTGGCGGCGGCGCCACCAGGACAGCGCGCCCCGGCGACGCCAGCGCGCCGCTCGCCTACGCCACGCAATCGCGCCCGCAGGACAGCGCCGCCGCGCCTCTGCCGCCGCCCCGCCCCTCCCTCCAGGCGCTCCGGCCGGCCGCGGCGGCCAAGGCCGAACAGACGCGCGCGGACCGGGCGTCTCCAATGGCGCCGGCGCGCGTGGACCGCGCCGCGCTCACGCCCATGCTGGCGCCGACAGCCCGCGGCGGCGGCGCAGCCGCCGCGCCCGCGCTGCGGGCGGCGGCCAAGGTCGACCCGCTGGTCGCCGCCCCCGTCGCCGGCGCGCCCGCCCGTTTCGGCGCCAGGCCCGATACGCTGGATCACCGGACTTTCAGCCGGACGCAGGACTGAGGCGCGCAATAGCATGGTTAACGCGACATTAACCTTTGCGCCTCATTCTGCCGCCTCGTTCGACTGACTTCGCGAGGCGCCATGATCCTTGCTCCCATCGACAGCCGCGAATTCGCTTACGTTCGCAGCTTGCGCCGCACAGATCCCGCGGCTTGCCGGCTGGCGCCCCTCCTTCGCCTCATCCTGCTGGTCCTGCTCGGCGGCTCCGTCGCCTTCGTGGCGCTCGGCGCCCGAAGCAGCCATGCCGCGCCGGCGCCGACGGCCGCGCGCTGAAGAGTCTCGCCTCATCCCGGGAAAAAGGCTATAAGAAGCGCATGCTGCGCTTCCTGTCCCGCCGCCGCCGTCTGCTTGCGCTCGTCTGCGCCCTCTCCGTCGCCGGCCCGGCGGAGGCGCAGGACGCGATATCCGATTTCTTCGGCACGATTTTCGGCGGACGTCCGTCCAACGCGCAGCGCTATCGCCCGCGTGTGGCCCGCCCGCCTCAAATCCGTCCTAAGGCCAGAACCGCGCCGCACCCGCGCGAGCGCCGCATCGTCAAGGAAAACCCCGCGCGTCCGCCCGAGGCGCAGGGCGCCGCCGACGCGGTCGTTCCGCAAGCGGGAGACCCGGCGTCGCAACAGCAGGTGGGCAGTTTTGTCGTCGCGGTGATCGGCGATTCCGAGGCGGCGATCCTCGGCAGAGGTCTCGAGGACGCTTTTTCCGCGGATCGGCGCGTCGCCATCCTCAACAAGGCGCAGGATGACAGCGGTCTGGTGCGCGACGATTTTTATGACTGGCGCAAGGGGGCGCAGGCGCTGCTCGAAGGGCCGCAGCGCGTCGATGTCGCCGTGATGCAGATCGGCATCAACGACAATCAGCCGCTACGTCAGGACGCGGGACGCGCGCTGGAGCCCTTGTCGAAGGAATTCAACGAGGCCTACGCCCGACGCATCGAGGAAATCTCCGCATTCTTCCGCGACAAAAATGTGCCGCTGGTCTGGGTCGGCCTGCCGATCATGCGCAATGCCGCCTTGTCCAAGGCGGCGCTGATCTTCAACGACATCGCCAGACAGAACGCGACCGCCGCCGGCGCCCACTACGTCGATCTCTGGGAAGCTTTTTCGGACGTCAACTCCGTCTACAAGGCGTCGGGTCCAGATGTGAATGGCGCCGTCGTCCGGTTGCGCAGCGCCGACGGCGTGCATTTCAGCCCCGCCGGCGCCCGCAAGGCCGCCTATTTCGTCGAGCCCGAGATTAAAAGAGTTTTGGCGACGCTTCAGGCGACGCCGCCCGCGCAGCCGGAACAGCCCGCCGCCGTTTCGCCGGATGCGCCGGCTCAGCCCGCCGCGCCCAGCGAAACGGAACCGGCGGTCGCCGCGCCCCAGCCGCCGCCCGTCCCGACCCTCGTCGGCAAGGTTCTGCCCTTGAACGACCAGGCGCTTTCTCCGGGCGGATCTCTCGCCAGCCTGCCGCCGCCGGCGAACGCCGTCCGCGCTCCAGGCGCCCCGGCGAAAGCCGGCCGCGCCGACGACTTCTCCTGGCCCGCCAAGGACGCCCCCGCGCCGCCAAAATGATCAGGAGGCGAGTGGGGTGATCACCGCCGCGGTGAAATCCATCACCAGCTCGCCGCGCTGGTTGACGGCCGAGTTGAGGCTCTGGACCAGACCCAGCCCCGGTTTCGAGATCGGACGCTTCGCGATCACCTGGGTGGAGAAGCGGATGCGGTCGCCGACCAGCACCGGCTTGCGCCAGACCATATTGGCGAATCCAGGCGACGCGCGGCTTGGCACTTCGCCGCCCGCCGCCTCCCGGCGCAGCGCGATGAATTGGCGCATCCAGCAGCAGGCGGTTTGCAGGCCCGCCGCCGACATGGCGCCGAGCACATGGTTTTTCCCCGCAGCCTCATCGAGATGGAAGGGGAAAGGATCGAACTCCTGGGCGTAAGCCCTGATATACGCGGCCGAAAACAATTTTTCGCCGAGATCGGCATAGGCCCCGACCTTTGCGCGCGCATAATCGTCCGGCAGCGCGGCGAGGCGGTCGTCAATGCGCGGCGGCGGCGGAGGAGTAGGAGGAGGCGGCGCTTGGCGGGGCGGCGACTCCGCCGGAAGTTTCGTGAGGCGCTCACGCCGGGCGAACAGGGTGGAGCCAGTCTGACGCATCACCTCGACGCCGTTCTGGTTGCGCAGGATCGTCTCGAATTTGACGATGCCGGCGTCAGGCCGCGAACGCAGATCGGTTTTTTCGAGAGTCCGCGTCTGCGCCGTCAGCACGTCGCCGGGCCGCACCGGGGCGAGCCAGCGGTTATCCTCGATGCCGATTCCGGCGAGACAGGCGCTGCCGCCCAGCCAATCGTCCACCATCATGCGCATCAGGGCGGAACAGGTGTGCCAGCCCGAGGCCGCGAGGCCGCCGAGCAGCGTGTGCTTCGCCAGTTCGGCGTCCATATGAAACGTCTGCGCGTCATATTCCGCCGCGAAGGCGATGATGGCTTCCTCGGTGAAGCCGTAGGCGCCATAGGTCCGCGTTTCCCCCGGCGCAAAATCGTCATAATGGATCAGGCTCATGTCCGCGTCCTTCTTTCCCATCCTGCCGGCGCGGAGCGGGATTGACAAGGACCGCCGGCGCAAACAGCTTTTGCGCAAAGGGAGAAGAACAATGCTCGTCGACGGCAAATGGTCGGAAAACTGGCGGCCCGGGCAGGCGACCGACGGCAAAGGCGGTTTTGTGCGCCAAACCTCCACCTTTCGCAACTGGGTGACGCCCGACGGCGCGCCCGGCCCGACGGGCGAAGGCGGATTCAAGGCCGAGGCGGGGCGATATCACCTTTATGCGGCGTTGATCTGCCCCTGGGCGTCGCGGACCCTGATGGCGCGCAAGCTGAAGGGCCTCGACGTGGTCCTCACCGTATCGATCGTCGAGCCGGCGCTGACGGACCAGGGGTGGAGATTCGGCGATGATCCCGGCGCGACCAGGGACACGATCAACGGCGCGACCTATCTGCACGAAATCTACACCCGCGCTGATCCGCACATCACGGGACGGGCCACCGTGCCGGTGCTGTGGGACAAGCAGCGCCAGACCATCGTCAACAATGAATCCGCCGACATTCTGCGAATGCTGAACACCGGCTTCGGCGCCCTGGCGAGCGATGCCCTCGACCTCTATCCCGCGCCCCTGCGCGAAGAAATCGACGCGCTCAACGACGAGATTTACCCGCGCCTCAACAATGGGGTCTACCGCGCCGGCTTCGCCACGACGCAGCAGGCCTATGACGACGCTTTTGAAGAGGTTTTCGCTATGCTCGACGCGCTGGAGGCGCGCGTTGCGGGCGGCGGCCCCTTCCTGTTCGGCCCAAGCCTGATCGAAACCGATATCCGCCTGTTTGTCACCCTGATCCGCTTCGACGCCGCCTATCATGGCCTGTTCAAATGCAACAAGCGGCGTCTCGCAGACTACCCCGCCCTGAGCGCCTGGCTGAAGTGCGTGCTTGATATTCCCGGGACGCGCGAGACCGTCAGCATCGACCACATCAAGCGTGGCTATTATTCAATCAAGGCGCTGAACCCGAACGGCATCGTTCCCCGAGGCCCCGACCTCTCCACCCTGGATCTGTAAAAATGCCGCGCCCCCTGGTCATCCTGCTGCACGGTGTGCACGCCGACGGCGCGAACCTCGACCCGCTCCGAGACTTCCTGGCTGAACATTTGCCGGGCGTTGACGTGGTCGCGCCCGACGCGCCGTTCGCGACCTCGCTGGGCTTCCAGTGGTTCAGCCTCGACAACATCACCCCGGAAAACCGGCAGCGCCGGATCGTCGAAGCGCGAACCGCCTTCGACGCTGTGGTTCGGCCGCTCGTCGCCAGCCGCGACCGGGTCGCCCTGTGCGGATTTTCGCAAGGCGGGATGATGGCTATCGACGCCCTGCTCACGGGACAATGGCCTTTGGTCGCGGTCGCCGGCTTTTCCACCCGGCTCGCCTCGCCGCCGCCGTTCACGCCGGCGCAGGCGCCGGTCCTGATCGTCCACGGAGCTGAGGATTCGGTGATTCCCGCGGCCGAGGGCGTGGCGGCGGCAGAGAGCTTGCGCGCCTTGGGGCTGGACGTGCGAAGCCATGTGCTGCCCGGCGTCGATCATTGCATCACGCCCGAGGGCATGCGGCTGGCGGCGTCATTTTTCGGCGAGCGCCTTCTCGTCGCCTAGAGCCCGCGTGGCGAACTCCCGTTCACCACGCGGGCTCTAGTTCTCTGCTTCAACGCATTTTCTTCACGCGAACCGGCATCCACTTCGCTTGAAAATGCTATTAGTAAATACTGACCGGGAAATATTTGAGATAAAGCTCCGCGAGCTTTCCGGATTCATCCAACTTTTGCAGCGCCCAGTTCAGCTTTCCCCGCGTCTCCTGGTCGTCGGGGCGCACGGCGACGCCGACGCCTTCGCCAAAATAGGCGGGCTCCAGCCAAGCGCCGCCGACGAAGGCGCAGCCCGGCGTTTCGTTCATCCACTGGCTGAGTGAAATGGCGTCGCCAAAACCGGCGTCGACCTGCTTCTCCAGCACCGCGCGCATCATTTTTTCACGCGAGTCGAAGGGAATCACAACCGCGCGCGGGAAAAACCGGCGCAGGAACGCTTCGTGCGCGCCGCCCGCCTCGACGCCGATTTTCTTGTCGGCAAGACCTTCGGGCCGCACGTCGAGGGCCTGGGAGTCCGCCACGGCGACAAAGCGCGCCGGCGTAAAATAGTAGGGTTCGGTGAAAATCGCCCGCCCCTCGGCGGCGGCGGGCTTGATCGACGCGATCAGCGCGTCGCCCTCCTTGGCGTCCAGCGCGTCGAGAAGAGTCTCCCAGTGGCGCGGCTGTATGGTGCAACTTGCCTGCAATTGCTCGCAAATCGCCCTGGCCACTTCAACGTTGAAGCCGGCGAGCGCCCCCTCGGGATCGACGAAGGCGAACGGCGGATAATCATCGCTGGTGAGGAAGCGCAGCGACTGTTTGCCCTGGGCCGGCGGTTCCGCGCGGCGATGCGGATCGGAAAAAGCCGGCAGGAACACGCCTTCCGCGCGCGCCGGACCAAGAATACAACCTGAAGCGAGAAAAACATTAATTATCAAAGCCGTGGCAATCGCGCGCTTGGCCTGCTGCAGGAAGTCCGGGATAAATGGGTATTGGAGCTCAACGGCCATTTCAGCTCTCTCTTGTCCCCGAACTCTTACCACAGGCGACGGCCCTTGCAGGCGCCCGAGACGAGAAATTCGCTGCCGACGGAGATTGGCTTTCTCGCGGAAGCCGGAGTCGATCTCGACATGCTGTGCTGGGCGGCGCGGCGCGCGCGGTACCAGGGCGTGGGCGCCGATGAACTCCTGATCGCGGAAGGTCTGGTCACTGAAGATTTTTACTACCGCGCGCTTGCGCGGCGGCTGAACTGCCCCTGCCTCGAAGGCCACGCGACCCTCGCGCCCGGCTTCGACTATCGGGCGGCGCTGCGGGCGAGCGTCGCCCGCGCCGATCCAAGCCGCGAAGCTTTTGACTGGGTGCTGTCGCCGCGCGGCCGTCAGGTCGCCGAACTCTTGGCGATGTCCGGCGCCGTGCGCCGCCGCATCGCCATATGTCCGCCCAAAAAATTTTCCGCTCTGGTGCGCGAGGCCGGACGGCGGGCGCTGGCGGATGACGCCGCATACGCCCTGTCGCGGGCGGAACCGCGGCTGTCGGCTTGCGCGCCGCAACTGCGCTGGAGCAATTTCTTCTTCATCATCGTCTGCATCGGCCTGATCGCGGGCGTGATGGCGGTCTGGCGCAACGTGTTCGACATCGTCTCGCTGATCCTGTCCTCGCTGTTTTATGGCGGCATTTATGTGCGGCTGTGCGCCACGGTCGCCTCGTCCCCGGACCCGTCGGCGCCGCAGACGCGCCCCCTGCGCGACGCCGAACTGCCCACCTACACGATCATCGCGCCCATGCGCCGCGAGGCCGCCGTCGCCGCACAATTCGTCGCCGCCTTGCGCGCGCTCGACTATCCCGCCGCCAAGCTGGACATCAAGTTCGTCATCGAGGAGGACGATGCCGAGACCTTTGCGGCGCTTCATCAGGCCGGACTTGCGCCCTATATGGAGGTCGTCGTCGCCCCCGCCGGCGCCCCACGGACAAAACCGCGCGCGCTCAACGTGGCGCTGCCGCTGGCGCGCGGGGAATTGCTGACGATCTTCGACGCCGAGGATCGTCCTGAACCGCTTCAGTTGCGCATCGCGGCGGAGCGCTTCGCCGTTTCGCCGCCAAATGTCGCCTGCCTGCAAGCGCGCATCGCCATCGACAACGGCCACGAGAGCTGGCTCGCCTACTTCTTTTCCATCTCCTACGCAGCGCTGTTCGACGTCATCAATCCCGGTCTCGGCGAGCTGGGCTTGCCCATGCCGCTCGGCGGCACCTCGAACCATTTCCGCACCGCGCTGCTGCGGCGGATGATCGGCTGGGACGCCTGGAACGTCACGGAGGACGCCGATCTCGGGCTGCGGTTCGCCCGCTTCGGCTACGAGGTTCACGCCATCGACGCCGCCACCTACGAGGACGCGCCGGTGACCTTGTCCGCCTGGCTCGGCCAGCGCTCGCGTTGGATGAAAGGCTGGATGCAGACCCTTGCAGTCTTCTTGCGCACGCCGCGCGCGCAAATTCGCAGAATGGGTTTTCTGCCTGCGTTCGCGGCTGTCTGCGCCATGGCGAGTCTGCTCGCCGGGCCTCTGTTCGGCCCCTTGTACAGCCTCCGCCTCGGTCACGACCTGCTGTTCGGCGACCTGCTCAACCCCAGGGACATGCAAGCGATCATCGTGTCGGGCTTCAGCCTGTCCGTCGCTTTCTTCGGCGTGCTGGCCTTCATCCTGCCCAATGTGATCGGCATGCGCCGGCGAAAACTGAAGGTTTCGCCGCTGCTGATCCTGTCGCCGATTTATCTGCTGCTGGTGTCGTTCGCCGCCTGGCGAGCGCTGCTGGAATGGACGCGACATCCTTTCGTGTGGACGAAAACGGACCACGCGCCCCGGCCGAAGGAGATCGATCGCCCCTGCCCCGCGCCTTATTGACCGGGCCTATTACAAATCCGTCCGGCTCTTCAGCGCCGCAGCAAGCGTGCCCTCGTCGAGATAGTCCAGCTCGCCGCCCACCGGAACGCCATGGGCGAGGCGGGTGCACTTCACCTCATAAGGGGATAAAAGCTCGGTGATGTAATGTGCCGTGGTCTGGCCATCGACGGTGGCGTTGACCGCCAGAATGACTTCTCTGACCCCACCCGCAGCCACACGCGAAACCAGCGCGCCGATGTTGAGGTCGTCGGGGCCGACGCCATCGAGCGGCGACAGCGCGCCTCCCAAAACGTGATAGCGCGCGTTCAACACCTGCGCGCGCTCCAGCGCCCAGAGATCGCCGACCGTTTCGACCACGACCAGCGTCGCGTCGTCGCGGCGAGCGTCGGCGCACAGTGAACAGGGGTTGCTCGTGTCGATATTGCCGCAGATGGAGCAAGTGACGATGCGCTCGCGCGCCACCCGCATGGCCTCGCCGAGCGGCCCCAACAATTCCTCGCGCTTGCGGATCAAATGCAGCGCGGCGCGGCGCGCCGAACGCGGTCCAAGTCCGGGCAGCCGGGCCAGCAACTGGATGAGCCGTTCGATTTCCGGCCCGGCTACGCTCGCCATGTCAGAACGGCAGTTTGAACCCGGAGGGAAGGCCGATGCCGGCGGTCACGGCCTTCATCTTTTCTTCCAGCAGGGCTTCCGCCTTGCCGCGCGCTTCGCCCAGCGCGGCGACAATCAAATCTTCGACAATTTCCTTCTCTTCCGCCTTGAGCAGCGACGGGTCGATGCTGACGCTCTTGACCACGCCCTTGGCGGTGATCACCACGTTCACCAGACCGCCGCCAGCGGCGCCGTCAACCGTGACGTTCTCCAGCTCGGCCTGCATTTCGGCCATCTTGGCCTGCATCGCGCTGGCCTTTTTCATCATGCCCATAATGTCCATCACAGGTCCTCTTCTTGCGCCTCGTCGGCGTAGGTAATGTCATCGCCGCGAACTTCCGCGCCCTCGTAGAGCGGCTCGGCCTTGCTGTCCACAGGCGTATCGTCGCCCCCGCGCACCGCGACGATCACCGCGCCGGGAAAATTGTCGAGCGCGGCGCGCACCAGCGGATGCGCCTGCACGCCAATCCGTTTTTGCGTTTCGCGCGCCTCGGCCTGCTCCTTCAGCGTCGGTGCGCCCGGTGCGTGGGACAACGCGACCAGCCAGCGCTCCCCGGTCCAGTCCTGCAATTTTTTGGAAAGCTGCACCGGAAGCGCGGGCGAGGCGCCCTGCGCCAGCGCGAATTCCAGCCGCCCCTGCTCAAAACGGACCAGCCGCACGTCGCGTTCCAACGCCGTCTTGGTCTGAATGTCGCGTTTTTCGCCGGCGAGCGCGACGAGTTCGGCAAAATTTTGCAGTTGGACGGCGGGCGCCGCTTGCATCGAGGGCGCGGGCTGGGGCGCCGGGGCAGGTTGCGCGGAAGCCAGTCGCGGTGCGCTCTGGCGCAGGGCGGCGCTCGCCCCGCCGGAAGGCCCCGACGGCGTGCGACGCGGCCCGCCGCTGCCCGGCTCGGACGCGGCGAGTTGCTTCAAAACCTCTTCCGGCGACGGCAGGTCGGCGGCATAGGCGAGACGCACCAAAACCATATCGGCCGCAGCCAAGGGTCGCGGCGAATCCTTCACCTCCTCGATGCCCTTGAGCAGGATCTGCCAGGAGCGCGACAGCACGGACATGGCGAGTTTTTCCGCCAGCTCCGCTCCCTTTTCGCGCTCGAACTGCCCGGAGGCGACTTGCGCCGTCTTGGCCGACACCTTCATGCAGGTGACGAAATGGACGAATTCGGCAAGATCGGTGAGGATCTTCGCGGGATCCGCGCCGAAATCGTACTGCTCCTTCAAATTGTCGAGCGCCTCGGCGACGTCGCCGCGCATGACCGCCTCGAACAAGGCTATGATGCGGCTGCGGTCGGCCAGGCCCAGCATGGCGCGCAGCGTCTCCGCCTCGATCGGCGCGCCGGCGCCGTGGGCGATGGCCTGATCGAGCAGCGACAGCGCGTCGCGAACCGAGCCTTCAGACGCCCGGGCAATTAGCAGCAGCGCCTCATGGTTGATCTCGACCTTTTCCTTGTCACAGATCGCGCCGAGATGGCGCAGCATCACCTCGGCCTCGACGCGGCGCAGATCGAAACGCATACAGCGCGAGCGCACGGTCACCGGCACCTTGTCGATTTCGGTGGTGGCAAACAGGAATTTGACGTGCGGCGGCGGCTCCTCAAGCGTCTTCAGCAGCCCGTTGAAGGCGCTCTTCGACAGCATGTGCACTTCGTCGATAATATAGACCTTGTAGCGCGCCATCGCCGGCTGGTAGCGCGAACTGTCGACGATCTCGCGGATGTCATCGATCGAGGTGTGCGAGGCCGCGTCCATTTCGATCACGTCGACATGACGCGACTCCATGATCGCCTGGCAGTGAACGCCAAGCTCGTTCATGTGGATGGTCGGGCGATCCACGGCAGGGCGCCCGTCGCGGGCGGGAAGCTGATAATTGAATGCGCGGGCGAGAATACGCGCCGTCGTCGTCTTGCCGACGCCGCGCACGCCGGTGAGCATGTAAGCCTGATGGATGCGGTCGAGGTCGAAAGCGTTTTTCAGCGTGCGAACCATCGGCTCCTGGCCGATCAGGTCCTCGAAACGCGACGGCCGGTATTTTCGCGCCAGCACGCGATAGGCGCCCGCAGGCCGCCGCTCCTGCGGCGTGGGGAACAAACCGGTCTCGCTGTCAGGATTTTGCGCGGACTCGTCCATCTCCAAACCGCCGAATCAGGGCGCCAGCGGTCGTCAGGCGCGCAAATTTTAAGTGGGAGGTTGGACAGAGACCCGCCCGGTCTCGTTAGGGCTGCTTCCTTCCGGACCTGACCCGGTTGGCGAGTGGAACGTCCACCGCCAACCTCCCGCCGCTTATTTGGACCATCGAGGCGTTTTGTGCAAGAGGGTTGCGCGCCGTCGCCGGGGGCGCCAAGCTGGCGCACCCGGAACGGAGCCCATATGACCTTCGCCCTCGACCCGCGCCTTGAAGCCGACACGGTTCCGCTCGGCGACATGGCCCTGTGCCGGGTTCTGCTGATGAACGACAGCCGGTTTCCCTGGCTGATCCTGGTCCCGCGCCGGGCCGGACTGGTCGAAATCACGGACCTGACCCCCTCGGAGCGCCGCGCCCTGTTTGAAGAGGCGGCGCTGGCGGCCGACCGCCTGAAACTGCTGACCGGGGCAAAAAAAATCAACATCGGCGCGCTGGGCAACGTTGTGCGGCAATTGCATGTCCATGTGGTCGGACGTTCCGAAACAGACGCCGCCTGGCCGGGTCCAGTCTGGGGCGCCGGCGTCGCCGAGCCCTACGACGATCCGCAGCCCCTGCTGGACAGGCTGCGGCGCGCGCTGACCCCGGAAGTCCCTTGACGCCCTTCGACCTGATGGTTTTTTCCGGCAACCCGCTCGACAGGCTGTCGGAAAAGCGCGACGACGCGGCCGCGCTGACCGCGCTGCTGGAAAATGCCGGCGCGCGGGTGGCGGCTTTCGTCGGGGCCATGCCGGTGCTGCGCGCCAACGGCGACGGTTTTGCCGCGCTTCACGCGCTCGACGACCTCCGCGCCCTGCCCGCTGCCGAAGCGCCGGTTCTGCTGGGACGCGACGACGAAGGCCCGGTTTATGGGCTGCTGCTGGCCGACTCGACGCTGGCGCACAAGACGTCCGGCGCGGCGGACGCTTTTGTGGACCACCACGAATCCGCGATCGCCGGACGTCCGGACCTGCACGTCCGCGATCTGCGCGCGCTTGCGGTCGAAAACGCGCTGACCCGTGACGAGATCGCCATCCTCGCCCAGGCCAAGACCGTGCTGCACTGGCATGCAAACCACCGTTTCTGCGCCCGCTGCGGCGGGAAAACGGTTTCGACGCAGGCCGGCTGGCGGCGCGATTGCGAAAACTGTGGCGCACAACATTTTCCGCGCACCGATCCGGTGGTGATCGTGCTGGTGACGCACGGGGACAGCTGCCTGATGGGACGTCAAAAGCAATTTCCGCCGGGCATGTATTCCTGCCTCGCCGGCTTCGTCGAATGCGGCGAGACCCTCGAAGAAGCGGCGCGGCGCGAAATTCTCGAGGAGTCGGGCGTGCGCCTGGGCGCGGTCGAGGTTTTGGCCTCGCAGCCCTGGCCCTTTCCGGCATCGCTGATGATCGGCTGCCGCGCCGAGGCTTTTTCGCGCGACATTGTGATGGATGCGCAGGAGTTGGAGGACTGCCGCTGGTTTTCGCGCGAAGAGGTCCGCGCCATGGTGGCGGGCTCGCATCCTCACGAACGCAAGGCCCCTCATCCGATCGCTATCGCCCGAGGGTTGCTCGAACACTGGCTCGCAACCGCCTAATACGATTTCCGAACGATCAGTTCGGAAATCGTCCTCGGCCGCGCCCAGCGGCGTGAGTGGCCGGCCCCGGGGATTAGAACAACAGACGTGCGCGAAACGGCCCGCGAAGGGCGTTACCGAGCGAAAAACCCGAGCGCAGGTCGTCGAGGCGCAGCCGGTGTTCCCGCGCCTCGCCGCGCGCCAGGAGGTCGGCGCGCAGCACGCCCGCGAGCAGGCCGCAGTCGAGCGGCGGCGTCAGCAAGCCGCGTTCGTGCTGCAAAAACAGGCTTGTTCGCGCGCCCTCGCAAACCTCGTCGCGCTCGTTGAGGAAGATGACTTCATCCACGCGCGGGTCGGCGGCCTGGGCCGCGGCGAGCGCGTCCTCGTAGGTCGCGCGCCGCGTGGTCTTGTGCCGCAGCAGGGGATTCGCCGAGTCAAGCCGAGTTCCCGCCACCGCCACGCGCCAGATTTTTGCCGGCTCGGGGACGAACGGCGCGGCGCTCCAGCCGATTTTGCCGTCACGGCGCAGTTCCAACCGAACGCGCAGGCGATCCGCCTCCGGAAAAACACAGGCCTCTGCCAGTACTATGTCATAGGCCTCATATGAAAAGGCGAAGCCGAGCGCGCGCGCCGAGTTTTTGAGGCGCGCGCGATGGCCCTCGACCAGCCAATAGCCGCCGTCGCGCGTCCACAAAATAGTTTCGATCAGGCCGAAATCGTCGGCGCCAGGAAGCGGGCCTTCAGCAGACATTCCTCGTATTCCTCTTCCGCCCGCGAATCCGCGACGATCGCCGAGCCCACCGGGCAGGTGAGCGCACCGTCGGCGCCGAGCGTGAGCGTGCGTATGGCGACATTGAAGCGCATGTCGCCGCCCGGCGCGATCACCCCCATCGCCCCGCAGTAAGCCCCCCGCGAAAACGCCTCCTGTTCGGCGATGATCTCCATCGCGCGGATTTTTGGCGCGCCGGTGACGGAGCCGCAGGGAAACAGTCCGGCGAAAATATCCAAGAAACTCAGGTCAGTCCGGAGAACGGCTTGCACCCCGGAGGTCATCTGGTGGAGCGTGGGAAAGGTTTCGACTGTGTAGAGATCAGTGACTTGAACAGAGCCGACCTCTGACAACCTGCTGAGATCATTGCGCAAGAGATCGACGATCATCAGGTTTTCCGCGCGATTCTTCTCGTCCGCCGCCAGGCGCGCCACCAGCGCGCGGTCGTCATCCCAGGTTTTCCCACGCGGCGCCGTGCCCTTCATCGGACGCGTAAAAATGCGCTGTCGCTCGGTCGAAAAGAACTTTTCCGGCGACAGCGACAGGATGGTCTCGTCGCCCAGCGCGACGATGCCGCCAATTTCGACGGGCTGGCGCAGCCGCAGCGCGCGGTAAAGGTCGCGCGGGTCGCCCGCGAAACATCCTGACAACGGAAAGGTCAGGTTGATTTGGTAGACGTCGCCTGCTTCGATATAGGCTCGACAGGCGTCAAAGCGCCGCCGGTAGTCCTCGAAGCGCCAGAGCGGGCGCACATCCGCGATTTCTGGCGCCGGCGCGACGGAGACGGCGGGCGGTGCGGAAGGCGCTTCAAAAATGCCGAATTGCAGCAGCGGGGTCTTCCGCGGGCCGAGAAGTGGGAGCAGCCGCGGCTCCAGCGCAAGACCACATTCGTACGCGACATGGCCAGCCGCCCAAAAATTTTCGCGCGCGGCCTGCTGCAGGAGCGCGAGCGCGGGCGCAACCTCTTCCGCATGATAGGCGGTGACGATTCGGCGCGGCGCGGCGAAATGCAGCGTTCCGCGTGAGCGGTCCTCGATCAGGCAGAAGGGTTCGCGCGCGTTCGCCATGCCAATGGCCTTAACGCGGAACGGGCGGCAAAAAAAGGCTGGCGAAGCGGCTGCGGTCGGGTGTAGCCAAGGTCCAAGGAGATTTTTCATGGCCCTCGTGCTGTTTTCGGGCGGACAGGATTCGACCACATGCCTCGCCTGGGCGCTGGAGCGTTTCGAACGCGTGGAGACGCTCGGCTTCGACTATGGCCAGCGCCACCGGGTCGAACTGGAGCAGCGCCAGGTGCTGCGCGCGGAATTGCGCGAAATCAAGCCGCACTGGGCGGGGCGGCTCGGACCGGACCACACGCTCGACCTCGGGGCGCTCGGCGCCATTTCCGATACCGCGCTGACCGGCGACAAGAAGATCGAATTGACCGAAAGAGGTCTTCCCAACACATTCGTGCCCGGCCGCAACCTGATCTTCTTGACCTTCGCGGCGGCGCTCGCCTACCGGCGCGGCCTGACCCACATCGTCGGCGGCATGTGCGAGACCGACTTCTCCGGCTATCCCGACTGCCGCGACGATGCGATCAAGGCCATGCAGGTGGCGCTGAACATCGGCATGGAAAGCCGCTTCGTCCTGGAAACGCCGCTGATGTGGCTCGACAAGGCGCAAACCTGGGCGCTCGCGGAAAAGCTGGGTGGCGAGAGCCTTATCAACGCCCTGATCGAGCACAGCCACACCTGCTATCTCGGCGAACGCGGCGAGAGGCGCGCCTGGGGCTACGGCTGCGGCCAATGTCCGGCCTGCACGCTGCGGGCGCAGGGCTACGAAAAGTGGCGAACCCGCGCATTTGCGCAAAATCGCCAAAAGTTGTCTTGAAACCCAGATGATCCCATGACGTTTCCCCTGTGGAGTCAACGTCATGTCACCTCAGTCCAACGCAAGCCAGTACTTGGATTTGCTCAAGGCAAATCCAATCCCCATGTCGATGATGGCCTTTTCTATTGTCGCCGCAATGTGCCTCGACTTCGCCGATGCCGTCACCTTCCGCGATACGCTACACGCCTTCCCAGAGAAAAAGGTTTAGGCCCGCTCGCCCATCCGCAGTCGAAACGGGTGCGCCGGATAGGTCCCGAGAATACGGACCTCCTCGCTGAAGAACTGCAATTCCTCCAGCGCACGGCCCAGATTGGCGTCCTCGGGATGACCCTCGACATCGACCAGAAACTGCGTCGCGGCGAATTCGCCATTGACCATGTAGCTTTCCAGCTTGGTCATATTGACATTGTTGGTGGCGAAGGCGCCGAGCGCCTTGTAGAGCGCCGCCGGAACGTTGCGCACGCGGAAAATGAAGGTCGTCAGCGTCGGTCCGGCGCCGGGTGGCGGTCTGCGGGCCTCGCGCGACAGAATGACGAAGCGCGTGGTGTTATGGTCCTCGTCCTCGACGAAGCGCGCGAGCACGTCGAGCCCATAAATCTCCGCCGCCATCAGGGGCGCGAGCGAGGCGCGCGTTTTGTCGCCCCATTCGGCCACCTCGCGCGCCGAGCCGGCGGTGTCGCCGGTGATCACCGGCTTGAGATTGTGCTGGCGGATGATTTTCCGGCACTGGCCCAGCGCGTGGACATGGCTATAGACGCTGCGCAGATCCTCGATCCCGGCGCCCTTGACCGCGAGCAGGTGGAAATGGATCGGCAAGAAATATTCGCCGATGATGTGCAGATCCGACCCGGGCAGGAAATGGTGGATGTCGGCGACGCGGCCGGCCAGCGAATTCTCGATCGGGATCATGCCGAGGGCGGCGCGTCCCTCGCTGATGGCGGCGAAGGCGTCCTCGAAACTGGCGCAGGGCAGGGTTTCCCAGCCAGGATAGACATCCGCGCAGGCCATGTGGGAATTGGCGCCGGGCTCGCCCTGGTAGGCGATGATCTTGCTGCTCACTTCGAAAAATCCTTCAAGATTGCGCGCGCCCGCTCCAGGTCGTGCGGAGCGTCCACGCCTAGCGGAACGGCGTCGACGATTTCCACGTCAATGCGCATGCCCGCCTCCAACGCCCGCAATTGCTCCAGTTTCTCCCGCTTTTCCAAAGCGGAAGGCGGCAGCGCGACGAATTTTTCCAGCGCGGCGCGTCGATAGGCGTAAAGCCCGATGTGATGGAAGAGATCGCCCTCGCCCCAAGGCGCGGTGGCGCGGGTGAAATAGAGCGCGCGCTGGCGCGTCGGACCGAGCGGCGCGCCAACCAGCTTCACCACATTGGCGTCGGTCCGCTCCTCCTCGCGAAGAATCCGCGCCGCGAGCGTGGCGATGTCGACCTTCGCATCGGCGAGCGGCGCCAGGGAGGCGCGCACGCTCGCCGGATCGATCGTCGGCAGGTCGCCCTGGAGATTGACGATGACGCCGTATTGTCCGTCGGGATCGTAAAGGCGCAGCGCCGCGGCGATCCGGTCGGAGCCGGAGGGCAGATCCGGATCGGTGACGACGGCCTCGCCGCCGGCGGCGCGCACGACGCGGGCGATCTCCTCGCCGTCGGCCGCCACCAGAACGGGGCCGATTTCCGCCTCCACCGCGCGGCGAAAGACCTGAACGATCATCGGCGCGCCGCAGATGTCCGCCAGCGGCTTGTCGGGCAATCGGGTCGAGGCGAGCCGGGCGGGAATGACGATGAGGGCAGGGTGCGGCATGCCCCTCGTTTCAGGGATTTTGGTTCGCTTGTAAAGGCTGGAGCTTGCGGCGATTGCTTACGTAAAGCATTTGTCGAGCCGCCCGCTTGGCCAGAGCGGCGCTGCCGTGCAAACATGAGAGAGCCTAAAGAAAATGTGGCGCCGAAGGCGCCCGCCCGGGAGGACGACATGACTTACAATGATCTGGCAAAAGCCGGATTCGGCTTCGTTTGCGCCCTGTTGCTGGGAGTCGTTCTCAGCTTGATCGGAGATGTGCTGGTTTCGCCGATCAGACCCAAGATCGCCGGCTTTTCCTTCCCGGTCCCAGCGACGACGCAAGGGGCCAAGGTCGAGACCGTGGACGATCTGCTCGCCAAGGCCGATCCGGCGCGCGGCAAGGAACTGGCGCAGGTCTGCGGCGCCTGCCACAGCTTTGAACGCATCGGCGGCGCCAAGTTCGGTCCCAACCTCTATGGCGTCGTCGGACGTCCCAAGCACGCGTTTCCGGGCTTCGCCTATTCCGGCGGCATGAAGGGCCAGAGCGGCAGCTGGACTTTCGCCGAGATCGACAAATGGATCACCAACCCGAAGGCTGTCGTTTCCGACACGCGGATGCAATTCCCCGGCGAGCCCGACCCCGCCAAGCGCGCCGACATCATCGCCTATCTGCGCACCCTTTCGGACTCGCCCGTTCCGCTCGCGAAAAACTGATCGGCGGTTTCAGCTGATGGCCGCCTGAAGATCGAGCGTCGGCCTGACGCCGATATCGTCGAAATGCGCGGTGATGAATCTTTTCGCCGCGTTGGCGCCGATTTCCCGCAATTCCAGAAAAAAATCGTAGTCCGCCTTCATCTTGCTGGCGGCGCCGAAACGGTTGAGCGCGTCCTGCGCCTCGATGAGGTGGACGCGGATCTCCTTGTAATGCGTTCCGTCCAGCCGCCCCTGGGCGATCAGGCGACGGACGAAATCAATGGCGCGAAATTCCTGCAGCAGCGGCGCGTTGAAAGTGATCTCGTCGACGCGGCTCATGATTTCGATGGCGGTGTCGGGCGTGCCCTGGCGCACGACGGGACTGATCTGCACGAGGACGATATCGGCGCAATCGGTTTCCGTGAAAAACGGGAACAGGACGGGATTGCCCATATAGCCGCCGTCCCAATACGGCTCTCCCTCAATTTCGACCGCCTGGAACACCGTCGGCAGGCAGGCCGAGGCCATCACCATGTCGAGCGTCAGCTCCTCGCGATGAAACACGCGCACCTTGCCGGTTTCGACCGCAGTGGCGGCGATGAACAGCTTTGGGCCGGCGCTGGCGCGCAAGGCCTCGAAATTCACCGCGCGCTTGAGGATGTCGCGCAGCGGGTTGATGTCCATCGGGTTGAGTTGGGCCGGCGCGAACAGGCTCGCGGCCTCTTGCAACATCATGGCGGCGGGCGTCGACGACCAAAAGGCCATCATGCCGTCGAACACCATCCGCCCGGGTTCGGGCAGCGCGCCGTCGAGGCTCGCCCCCTTCCAGAACGCGGCCATTTGCCGTTGCGCGCCCTCGGCGCCGCCCTTTCGCAAGCCTTCCGCGAAATTGACGGCGTTCATCGCGCCGGCGCTGGTTCCGCTGACGCCACGGACGTCGAAGCGCCCGTCCTCGAGCAGCGCGTCGAGCACGCCCCAAGTGAAGGCGCCATGGGCGCCTCCGCCTTGCAGCGCCAGGTTGATGGTTTTTCGAACCGTCAAGCGGCGGTCCACCCGCCATCCATGGAAATGTTCGCGCCGGTGATTTGCGAGGCGGCGTCCGTGGCGAGGAAAACCGCGAGCGCGGCCACCTGATCGACCGTGACGAATTGCTTGGTCGGCTGCGCCGACAGCAGCACGGTGTTGATCACCTCTTCCTTGCTGAGGTTGCGCGCCTTCATCGTGTCGGGAATCTGTTTTTCGACCAGCGGCGTCCAGACGTAGCCGGGGGAGATGCAGTTGACCGTCACGCCGAAGGTGGCGAGCTCCAGCGCCACGGTTTTCGTCAGGCCGGCGATCCCGTGTTTCGCCGAGACATAGGCGGACTTGAACGGCGAGGCCACCAGCGAATGGGCGGAAGCCGTGTTGATGATGCGCCCCCATTTGCGCGCCTTCATACCGGGCGCGGCGGCGTGGATGGTGTGGAAGGCGGAGGACAGGTTGATGGCGATGATCTGGTCCCATTTTTCCGTGGGAAAATCTTCGACCGGCGACACGAATTGAATGCCGGCGTTGTTGACGAGAATGTCGACGGCTCCAAAAACCTTTTCCGCGTTCTGGATCATGGCGGCGATCTCCGCCGGCTTCGACATGTCGGCGCCGTCATAGGCCGCCTTGACGCCGAATTCCTTCTCGATGCCGGCCCGCTCGGCCTCGATCGCGGCGGCATCGCCGAAACCGTTTATCATGACGTTGCAGCCTTCCCGAGCGAAGGCGCGGGCGATGGCGAGGCCAATGCCCGAAGTGGAGCCGGTAACGACGGCGGTCTTGCCTGCGAACGACATGAGACTCTCCCTGATCCCAAAAAATTCACGCGCTCAATATAGATTGTGCGCCGCACATTTGGACCCCTGCCCTTGGACTAAGCCGCCGATGCGCGGCTTGCATGCGACCGCGCGAGCCTTCAAGGCGCTTGCGCCTTCTATTCCCTTGATTGACCAACGTCTGTTATAGAGAGGCCAATTTTCGCCCACAGGACGTCGCCGCAATGACCGACCAAAACTTCCCGCCGCTTTGCGAAACCGAAATCGCCGCCGAACCGCTGCCCCGGCGCAAAAGTGTGGGCGTGCGCGTCGGCGAGGGCGCCGGCGCGGTCAGTGTCGGCGCCGGCGCGCCCATCGTCGTGCAGAGCATGACCAACACCGACACGGCGGACGTGGACTCGACCGTGCAGCAGGTCGCGGCCTTGGCCCAGGCCGGCTCCGAACTGGTGCGCATCACCGTGGACCGCGAGGAGGCGGCGGCCGCGGTGCCGCACATCCGCGAAAAGCTGGAAAAGCTGGGCGTCAATGTCCCGCTGGTCGGCGATTTCCATTACATCGGCCACAAGCTGCTCACCGAATATCCCGCCTGCGCGGAAGCCTTGGCGAAGTACCGAATCAACCCCGGCAATGTCGGTTTCAAGGAAAAGAAGGACACGCAGTTCGCTTCCATCGTCGAACTGGCGATCAAGCACGACAAGGCGGTGCGCATCGGCGCCAACTGGGGTTCGCTCGATCAGGAGATGCTCACCGAACTGATGGACGAGAATTCCAGGGCGGCGAAGCCGGTGGACGCCCGCGCGGTGATGCGCGAGGCCATGACCCGCTCGGCGCTGCTGTCGGCCGCGCGCGCGGAAGACATCGGCCTGAAGCGCGACCGCATCATTCTCTCCGCCAAAGTCTCGAACGTGCAGGACCTAGTTTCAGTTTATCGCATGGTGGCGGCGCGCTCGAACTACGCGCTGCATCTCGGGCTGACGGAAGCCGGCATGGGCTCGAAGGGCATCGTCGCCTCCTCCGCCGCGCTCGGCATCCTGTTGCAGGAAGGGATTGGCGACACGATCCGCGTCTCACTCACCCCGCAGCCCGGAGGCGACCGCACGCTGGAGGTGCAGGTGGCGCAGGAAATCCTGCAGACCATGGGTTTTCGAACCTTCGTCCCGCTGGTCGCGGCCTGCCCGGGATGCGGGCGCACCACCAGCACCGTGTTCCAGGAGCTGGCGCGCGACATCCAGGCGATGATTCGCGAGCGCATGCCGCAGTGGCGCAAAGTCTATCCGGGCGTGGAGACGCTGAACGTCGCGGTGATGGGCTGCATCGTCAACGGCCCCGGCGAATCCAAGCACGCCGACATCGGCATTTCCCTCCCCGGCACCGGCGAAAGCCCGGCGGCGCCGATCTTCATCGACGGCAAGAAGGTCAAGACGCTGCGGGGCGAAGGCATTGCGCGGGAGTTCGAGAAGATCGTGACGGATTACGTCGCGCAGCGTTTCGGCGGCAAGACGGCGGACACGGCGGCGGAGTGAACCGCGGCCGCCCTCGAATTTTCCGGACGAACGGAACAGGATTTCCGAACGGATCGTTCGGAAATCCTTTCACTCCAACCCTTTCTGAACATCTTGCACCCACGCGGGCCGTCCGGCTTGGCGCTCGCGCCATGACCTTACGGCGAAGATCAGCTCATTGGCGGCTTGCTCCATATGCAGGAGGGCCGCCTGTTCATCGACCAAACCATTCGTCCGGAGCTCTGCAGCGGCAAAGTGCAGATCGATCTGGGCGCATTCAATCGCTTCCTTGAGGTCGTTGGTCACAGTGTGCACCTGCATCATTCAAGCTGTGAGCGTTCGCCGCGCCGCGCAGAATGCTGCGGCGCAACGGTCGCTGTCGATCAGGCCACCAGCATCAAGGCCGAATGGTCCGGCAAAATGGCCGACTGGGTTCCGCTCACGACGCGGAGCCTTTGCTCGAGTTCATCGCCGATTTCATAGATGACGGCGTAGGTGAGAACGCCGCCAATAATCTTCGGCTCTCCCAGCGGCTCGCCGGCGCAATTCGCCATCTTCAGCATCCGATGCATGACCGCGTCGTAAACGGTCACGATATGCGTCAGACCCACCTCCCTGCCGATCTCGTTCATCGCCAGGCCGAGTTCCGCGGTCGCTTGGCCCATGCGCGCGAAATCCCGTCGACGGTCGCCTGTCGTCGGAATGGTGAAGCGGCTCGATTCCCAGATCAGGGGGCTCTCAATGCGTTTGCCGTCGGGGAGCAGTTCGGGGAACGTGTCGTTGAGCATGTTCAATCCCGTCGTCGGCAGGAGACGCAGGGCGCCGCGGATGTTGTTTTCTTCATCCACCGACAACACGTAAAGCGGATGCAAAGCATCATAATGATCGATCTCCCAGTCTCCGGAGACGTTTACCTTCCATCCAAGCTGGTCATGAAATATCTCTTTCCGCAACTTGTGCATTTGATCGATGAGATTTGGATGCTTTGATTTGTTTTCTCCGCTAATCAACACAATCATGGCGACCTCCACGTTCAAGATTACGTTGCCATATTTAAGCAGGCGACGAAAATATTTGCACCTGTTATAAATATCAGGTCGCTCCACCGCGCGGTTGCGCGTCGCGATCGCCGCGACGAAACGCGCCGTGCGACGACGCTCGAGCTTGCGCGCAAGCTCGGTCCGCGCGGAAGCCTGGAACGGTTCCGAACGAAGTGTTGGCGGGTTTTTTCAGAAATGGCGCTTAGCGCATTTTCGAGCGAAGTGGATGCCGGTTCGCGTGAGGAAAATGCGTCAAAACAAGAATCTAGCGCTTGATCAGGCTCGGAGGCTCAACGGCCAGATTGATCAGGCCGAGCGTCAGGGCCTTGGCCACCGCCTGGATGACATTGGCGGCGCCCAGACGACCACGCGCCGATTCTATGTGAAACCGGACCGTGCTTTTCGAAATGCCCAAGATGTCGGCGACGTCCTGGTCCGATTTTCCGAGGGCCTTGAACCTCAGGCAGGACGCCTCCCTGTGGCTCAAGGAGATGTTATGTTCCGGAGTCAGGACATCGTCGATGACAGAAGAGTGAAACTGCCACGACAGCAGCATGAGTTCGCGCATCATCGCGCGCTTCTCCGCCTTCCAGTCGTGCTCACTCATGTCCGAAGTCACCGTGAACAAGGCAAACTCTGAATTGCGGCCACGTATGGGAATCGACAGCCCTCGCGCTCCCACATCCAATTCCTGCGCTTCGCCGAAAAACTGCCTCACCACCGGATTGGAGCGATCGATATCATCCCAGTCGATCGGCAGAATGCCGGAAAGGCCAGCCCTGAGGATCGGATCGACATCCGCATAGTTCTTTTGCGCGTAACGTTTCTTCCAATCGTCCAGATAGGTCATGGCCATCAGAGGACGGTCGTTGGTGAGGGCGGTGGGAAGATTGAGGACCAGATAAGCGACGTGCTTGATTCCATGCGACGTTAGGCTGGCTGCGATGCCCTCTATCGAGTTCGGCAACCTATGCGCCAGCTCCAGTCCGCCCAGGACATCAAAGACACTCTCCTCCGACACGCCGCTCTCCCGTCACGCTCTCGCCTCCAAATAAAACGATATCAAAAGCTTTGCTCGCAACTTCGGGGCAGCTCGCGCCGCGCTGACGCCACGGCCTGCATTCAAGCAAGAATGCGCAACTCTTTTACAACCCCCAACGAATTCATGAATATTGCACAGGCAAGCATTCAAATCAAAATACTTGATGCATGCCTGCGTTGTCGTTGGCGCCTGTCGGGACCACTTTTTCAAACTGCGGCGGCGATCGTTCCCATCTTTGCAACGATTCCAGTGGCATCCTATCGTTCTTTTCTCATGAAAGAATTCCGTGGGGTCAATGGGTTTCAGCGTCCTCGACAACTCCGATCGTTCCGCCGACTCCAAGGTCGTGCTCTGCCTGTGCGCGGCGGAGGTCTTGACCATGGTCGGCGTGTTCGCCTTTCCCGCCCTGCTGACGGATTTTACCGCCGAGTGGCGGTTGACCAATACGCAAGCCGGCTGGATTTCCGGCGCCATCTTCGCCGGCTATGCGCTGGCCGTGACTGTGCTCACAAGTCTGACCGACCGGATCGACGCCAAGCGCGTCTATCTGTTCGGCGCGACCTGCGCCGCCGTGTCGATGCTCGGCTTCGCGCTCACGGCCGAAGGGTTCTGGAGCGCCTTGTTATGGCGGCTGCTCAGTGGCGTCGGCCTGGCGGGCACATACATGCCCGGACTCAAGGCGCTGGTGGATCGGATCTCGCCGGCGCGGCAACCGCGCTGGATCAGCTACTACACCGCAAGTTTTTCGCTGGGCACATCCGGCTCCTTTCTGGCGACGGGCGCCATGGCCGAGGTTTTTGGCTGGCGCGCGGCTTTTTTCGCGGCCGCCCTCGCGGCCGGCGCCGCCGTCGCCCTCGTCGCCTTGCTCCTGCCGGCGGTCCGCAAGGCGCCACAGGCCAGAGCCGAAACATTCGACATCTCCGCCGTGCTCGGCAACCGGGCGGCCATGGGCTATGTGCTCGGCTATGCGGCGCATGTCTGGGAATTGTTCGGCGCGCGCTCGTGGATGGTGGCCTTTCTCGGCTTCGTCCTGCTGCAACATCCCGAGGCCGCCGGCCCCGCGCCGACCACCGTCGCGACGCTCGGCACGCTGATCGCCATGGCCTCGAGCGTCTGGGGCGCCGATCTGGCGGTGCGTTTCGAGCGCCGCCGGCTCTGCGCCTTCGCCATGCTGGCGTCCGGCGCGCTCGCGGCGGTGATCGGTTTCTGCGCCGGCCTGCCCTATCCCGCCGTCGCCGCGCTGATGCTGGCCTACAATTTCTTCATTCAACTGGATTCGGCCGCCCTGACCACCGGCGCGGTGCTCGCCGCCCACCCGCAGCGGCGCGGCGCGACAATGGCGGTGCATTCGCTGCTGGGCTTCAGCGCCGGTTTTTGTGGTCCCATCGCGTTCGGCGGCATCCTCGACGCGGCGGGCGGCGCCAGCAGCGGCTTCGCCTGGGGACTGGCCTTCGCCTCCTTGGGCGCCGTGGTCGCGCTGGGCCCCCTGGCTTTGCGCTTTTCACGTGACCCAACGTCTTCAATTTGAGCCTTTCTTAAGCATAATCGCCGACAATCCCGCGCTCCGCCCAATAACCGGGATGAACGCTCATGGCCTCGATCGCCGCCGCCACTGTTTCGTCAGCCGCGCCTGTGCGAACGCGCGCCGGCGCGCTGGTCTCGCTGGCGATCGTGGCGCTCGCCGCGGTCATCCAGGGCATGGGCGAACAGATCTGCGACAATTCCTGGCTGATCCTGTTCGCCGAACGTGTCTATGAAGGCGCGACGCCTTACGTCGACATCACCGATCCGAACCTGCCCGCGACCTGGCTTGTCTACATGCCCGCGGTCATTTTGCAGAAGTGGACCGGCCTACGCGCGGAAAGTTTTGTCTTCGTCGAAATCCTGGCTCTGACTTTCGCCACCGGGGCCTTCGCGCTGCGCATCCTCCGCGCCGCCCGTCTCGACGCCGACGTCGACGTGGCCGCCATCCGAAATTTTGCGCTGTTCGCCAGCCTGATCGTCTGGGGCGCCAATTTCGGACAGCGCGAACATTTCACCGTGCTGCTCATGCTGCCGTTTCTTGCCTTGTGCGCCGCCCGGGCCTCCGGCGCCGCCATCGGAACGGGCGTCGCCGTTGTCGCGGGCCTCCTCGCCGCCGCAGCAGTGTGCATCAAGCCCTTTTACGCTTTGCCGCTGGCGTTGCCCGTCGTCGCGGCCATGATTGTCCGCCGCTCGGCGCGCCCCGCCCTGGGGCCGGAAATTTTTGGCGCGGCCCTGGCGACAGCCGTCGGTTACGCGGCGACCTACAAGCTGACGCCAGCCTATTTCACCCTTGAAATGCCGCAACTCACCGCCGTCTATCTCGCGGGGCGCTATCCGCTCCTGGAGATCCTGACGCGCCCGATGGTCCCCTATCTGCTGGTCACGCTCGGCCTGCTCGCCCACTTCATCCGGCGCAACCGCGATCCGCGCGTCCTCATGCTCACGGCAAGCGCCGCTGGCTTCCTCGCCACCTTCATCATCCAGGGCAAGATGTCATACAATCACGCCCTGCCCGCCATCCACCTCGTCGTTGTCGCCTTCGGCGTCGAATACGCCCGGCGCCGGGTGCAAAATCCCGACGCCGCCGCCCTCTTCCTGCGTCGCCTCGCGACACCGGTCATCGCGCTCGCGCCCATGTTCGGCCTGATCCACCTCAACCTGTTGCGGATGACGCCACATGCCGGCGTGCGAGAAGCCGTCGAGCGCCTCGCGCCCGCACATCCTTCGATCGGCGGCATCGTCGAATCCTTCTCCATCGCCTTTCCGATGGTCCGTCAGGTCAACGGCCGCTGGGTCGGGCGCGCCAGCGCCATCTGGGGAACCGATGTCGGCCTCTATCTGCTCACGCTTGCCTCCACCACGCCGGAACACAGGCGCCGGATCGAGGATGTTATCCACAGCCAGCGCGCCTGGCTCGCCGAGGATCTTTCGCAAGGCAAGCCGGACGTGATCCTGGTGGAAGACGCCAACGTGCGCCGGCGCGAACTCGCCACCAGCGAACTCGCCCGCGCGCTGGACGGCTACAGCCACGCAACCGATGTCGAAGATGTGGAAATTTGGCTGCGGGACGACCTTCTGGCGCAAGGCTCGAAGTCTTGAGCGCTCTTTAGCCACCCACGAAACCCGCGCCGATGTTGATCGTCATCGCCAGCACGGCGTTGTTGTAGAAGAAGGCCAGAATGCAATGCGCCGTCGCCAGGCGGCGCAACGGGCGTCCCGTGATGTTGACGTCGGCGGTGGCGCAAGCGACGCCAATCACATAGGAAAAATACAGAAAGTCGGGATAGTCCGGCCGGTCTTCGCCCGGAAATTGGATGCCGCCGCTCCATTTGCCCGGCCCTTCCTCCCGCGCCGTGCGATAGAATTCATGGGCGTAATGCAGCGCGAAGGCGAGATGCACCAGCAGCCAAGAGCCGACGATTGTCGATATGGCCAGAGCGATGTGAAGGGTCTTGGCGTCGATCGGAGCGCCCTTGATCGCAAGAAGATGGGCGAAGATGGCGCCGTAGGAACAGGCGGCGGCGAGCGCCGTGAGAATCAGCACGACATTGCGGCCATCGTCCTGCAACGCGGCGCGACGGTGGATGTCCTTGTGCTCCGAGCGGACGATCATCACCGCCGCGGCGATGAGATAGGTCCAACAGCCGACGTTCCAGCCGATCAGGCCTCGCGTCGCCGCCCACCAGTGGCCGGGGAGCAGCACGCCGACAGCCACGCCGAGCGCCACGGAAAACAGCAGGCGCGGGCGCGCTCTCGCCACGCGCAGAATTTTGGGAAAACGGCGGGCGGGCGCCGCCGTCACGATTTCCGCATAGCGGTGAAGCGCGCGGCCTCGGCCAGGATCGCCGCCTTGTCGCCGAAACAGCCCAGCGCTTCAATCGCCTCGCGCGAAAGAGCGTCGCGGCGCTTGCGCGCCTCGTCGATCCCGAGCACGGCGACCAGCGTCGCCTTGTTGCGGTCGGCGTCCTTGCCGGCGCGCTTGCCCAGCGCCGCCGTGTCGCCTTCGGCGTCCAAAATGTCGTCGGCGACCTGGAAGGCCGCGCCCAGGGCCGCGCCGTAACGGCTCAGGGCCTCCCGCTGCGCCGAATCGGCGCCGCCCATGCGCGCGCCCGCCTCGACCGCGTTGAGCAGAAGCGCCCCGGTCTTCATCGATTGCATCAGCATGACGAATTCGCGGCTGTGCGACTCTTTGCGCGACTCCGCCTCGAGATCGAGCGCCTGTCCCCCAACCATGCCGCCCAGGCCCGAGGCGCGCGCCAGCATGACGGTCAAATCCGCGCGCACCGCCGGATCGGGATGAGTCGGCGTATCGGCGATCACGTCGAAGGCGTAGGTGAGCAGGGCGTCGCCGGCGAGAATGGCGCAGGCCTCGTCAAAGGCCTTGTGGCAGGTGGGGCGTCCGCGCCGCAAATCGTCATTGTCCATTGCCGGAAGGTCATCGTGGACCAGCGAATAGCAATGAATCATCTCAAGCGCGCAGGCGGCGCGCAAAACGCCGTCACCCTCGGCGCCGAGCATGCGCGCGGTTTCGACCAGAAGGAACGGCCGCAGGCGCTTGCCGCCGCCGAGCGAGCCGTAGCGGATGGCTTCGAGCAGCCGGGACGGGCGATCTTTTTCACCCGGCAACAGATGGGGCGACAGCAGGCGGTCGAGCATCTGTTCCGTGGCGTCCGCCACCGCAACCAGCCGCGCCGAAAACGCGTCGCGCAAAACCTCTCCCGACATGATGCTTCCCAAACTTTGTTTCAAACCACAGCCTTGGCTTGCCCCAAGGTTTTGGTCGGGTCAAGCGCGGAACGGCCGTCTTGGGCGGAGCTTTCGAAATCTTGCGGCTCAGCGCCGGACAGCGCGCGTGAGTTCAGCCTTGGTCATGTGGGAGCGCCCGGGAATGTCGAGCCGCCTGGCCTCGGCATAAAGCTCCGCCTTGCTTCCGTCCTCCTCCGCGCGCGCCTGGGCGGTTTCGCCCCGCGCCTCCTTCGCCTTGGTCTTTCGCAGGTTCTCCCTGTTCTTCCCAGGCGATTCCTGGTTCGAGGCGCCAGCCTCGTGCAACCCGATGGCGATGGCCTGTTTCGGATTCCTGACCTTCTAGCCGGTCGAGGTTGCGAGTTCGCCGTGCTTGAACTCGTGCATGACGCGCCCGACCGTCTCCTTTTGCCGCTTCGAATGTCTGGCCATGGGATGCTCCCTTGGCCAGCACAACGCGCGAACGACGCAAACGGTCGCCTATTGCGCCCGAAGCCCGTCTTCGCCGATGAAGGCGATGCGCACCATATTGGTCGCGCCCGGCGTGCCGAAGGGCACGCCCGCGATGATCACGATGCGGTCGCCAGGCTCGGCGAAATGCCGGCGCACCGCGAATTTGCAGGCGCGATTGGCCATGTCGTCGACGTCGTGGGCGTCCCGCGTGACCGCCGATTCGGTGCCCCAGACCAGGGTCAGGCGCCGCGCCGTGTCGCGATTGGGCGTCAGCGTCAGGATGGGCGCGCGCGGTCGTTCGCGGGCGACGCGCAGCGCCGTCGCTCCCGAGGCCGTCCAGGCGACAATCGCCGTCATTTCCAGATTCTCCGCCATGTCGCGCGCTGCGCTCGCCACCGCGTCGGCGCCGGTCTTTTCCGGGGCGGCGCGCTGGGCGTTGATGATGCTGCGATAGACCGGCTCCATTTCCACGCTCTCGGCGATGCGGTTCATCATCGCGACAGCGTCGATGGGATACTGGCCCGAAGCCGATTCCGCCGAGAGCATGATGGCGTCGGCGCCCTCGAATACGGCGGTGGCGACATCGGACACTTCCGCGCGGGTCGGCGTCGGCGAGGTGATCATCGATTCCAGCATCTGCGTCGCCACGATCACCGGGCGCCCGAGCTTGCGGGCCTCGCGGGTGATGCGTTTTTGCAGGCCCGGCACTTTTTCGGGCGGCACTTCCACGCCGAGATCGCCGCGCGCCACCATCAGCCCGTCGGCGGCGAGCATGATCTCATCCAGCCGCGCGATGGCCTGAGGCTTCTCGATCTTGGCCAGAACCAGCGCCTTGTCGCCGGCGATGGCCTTGACCGCCTTCACATCCTCGGCGCGCTGGACGAAGGAGAGCGCGATCCAGTCCACCCCCGCCTCGACGGCGGCTTCAAGGTCGACCTGATCCTTCTCGGTCATGGCGGCGTCGGGAATTTCCGTGTCCGGCAGGCTCACGCCCTTGCGGTTGGAGATGCGGCCGCCGACCTCGACCTTGGTCACGGCGCGGTCCGGCTCCGTCTCGACCACCGCCAGCCTGAGGCGGCCGTCGTCGATCAGCATCTTGTGGCCGGGTTGCAGACATTCCAGAATTTCCGGATGCGGCAGGCGCACGCGGGTGGCGTCGCCGTGGGCCTCGTCGGAATCGAGCACGAAATTCTGTCCCTTCACTAGATCGGCGCCGCCCTCGGCGAAGGCGCCGACCCGCAATTTCGGTCCCTGGAGATCGACCAGAATGCCGATGGGACGCCCCACCTTTTCCTCGACGGCGCGAATCATCGCCACGCGCTCGCGCATGCCCTCCGGATTGGTGTGGCTCATGTTGATTCGGAACAGGTCGGCGCCGGCCCGCCACAGGTTTTCAATCATGGCCTCGTCGTTGGAGGCCGGTCCGAGCGTGGCGACGATCTTGCAGCGGCGGGTGCGCTTCATCAATTTCTCCTCAGCGTGTCTGGCTGGAATCGGTCAGCTGGACCGTCCAGTTCTTCGCGTCCTTGCCGGTGTCGACCTCGAAGAAGCCGGACCGATCGAAGCCGCGCACAAAACAGTCCTCGCGGCCGTCGATTCGGAATTCGCGGTCACGGGTGCACATGAAGGCCTTGCCCTTCCATTCGCCGCCATGCTCGTCGATGGCGTAGACATAGTAGAATTCCGCCGCCAGCGGCCCGCGCAGCAGCGTCTCGCAGGCGCTGGGCTTGATGTTCCACCAGCCCTCGGACACCCAGCCCGTCCCGTTGGTGTAGGCCAGCGCCACGCTGACCTTTGCGCCGGTGTTGTTGCACATCCGGAAATCGGCGCGGGCGGCGCCGGAGAGCAGGCAGGCGGACACAAGGGCGGCGCAGGCCGCGGTCAGGCGGCGGGCTGTGATGATCATGCGGCTCGTTCTCTGGCGTCGCGACATTTGTAGCTCTTGACTATGACGACGCAATTTTTCTTTTAACCTTTAGCGCGGAGGGCGTCGACCGTCGAACCGCAACCTTCGCCATAAGGGCTCCGGTGCACGACCTCCCTTCTCCTTCCGAAGTCGACGTTTTCCAGCAGGTCGCCGGCGCGCCGGACCAGCGTCTGATCCTGTTCTGCGACCACGCCAGCAACGCCTTGCCCCACGCTTACGGCGATCTCGGCCTGACCCGCGACCAGCTGGAGCGGCACATCGCCTATGACATCGGCGCGGCGGAGGTGACGCGGCGCCTGGCGGCGCTCACCGGCGCCGGCGCCGTGCTGGCCGGTTTTTCCCGCCTGCTGATTGATCCCAATCGCGGCGAGGACGACCCCACCCTGGTCATGCGCATGTCGGATGGGGCCGTAATTCCCGGCAATGCAAGGGCGGGCGCCGACGAAATCGCGTCGCGGGTCGAAAAATTCTGGCGGCCTTATCGAAGCGCCTGCGGCGCCTTGGTCGACGCGGCGCTGGCGGCGAATCAGGTCCCCATCCTGCTGGGCGTTCACAGTTTCACTCCCAGTTTCAAGGGGTGCGCGCGGCCCTGGCCCTGCGGCGTGCTGTGGGACCGCGACCCGCGCCTCGCCGCGCCGCTGATCGAAGCTTTGCGCGGCGAAGGTCTTCTGGTTGGCGACAACGAACCCTATGACGGCGCGCTGAAGAACGATTCCATGTACGAACTGTCGACCGCGCGCGGCGTCCCCGGCGCGCTGATCGAAATCCGCCAGGACGAATTAGGAACGCCCGAGGATTGCGAGATCTGGGCGCAGCGCCTCGCGCGGGCGCTGCCTGGCGTGTTGGCGCGCCCTGAGACCGAGCGGCTCGAATTCTTTGGCTCTCGCGCCGATGGCCGCGAATAAAAGGGAATGACGATACAACCCTGGATTGGTTGCTTTTAGTCCAGTATTTTTATAGATTAATTACGCGATTTGGTCACAGCAATCGCCCGGCTCGCCCGCGCCACCTCCCCCCGGTGGCGCGGGTTTTTTTCAGACCCTCACAGCGAACCCGCGGAAGCGTGGCGTCCTTGACGCCGGCGCCGCTCTGGTTCATCAAAACCCCGAATTCAACCAGACCCAGGATCGATCATTATGAGCGCAGCCTCGCTCGACGGCGGCCATCTCAAAGCCTTTATCGAACGCATCGAACGCCTCGAAGAGGAAAAGAAGGCGATCGCCGACGATATCAAGGATGTTTACGCCGAGGCCAAGGGCAATGGCTACGACGTCAAGATCATGCGCAAGATCGTCTCCATCCGCCGCCAGGACGAAAACAAGCGCCGAGAGGAAGAGGAGATTCTGGATCTCTACCTGTCGGCCCTCGGCGCGGAGTAATTTATTTCGCAATGCGCGATTTGCGGCTCGCGCCTTGCCGAAGGGCTCAGCCGCGCATAGGTCATGGCCAAGTTTCTCGTTCGATATGGGAATGGCCATGACTGACGCCAAATTGTTTCAGCCCTTTCAACTCGGCGCGCTGACGCTGAAGAATCGCGTTGTGATGGCGCCGCTGACCCGCAACCGGGCGACGCCGGGCAATGCCGCCAACGCCCTGATCGCCGAGCAATACCGCCAGAGGGCCGGCGCGGGCCTGCTGATCACCGAGGCCTCGCCGATTTCCCAGCAAGGTCAGGGCTATATCAACACGCCCTGGATCGCCACCGACGAGCAAGTGGCGGGCTGGCGGTTGGTGACCGACGCGGTGCATCAGGCCGGCGGCGCGATTTTCGTGCAGCTCTGGCATGTCGGCCGCGTCTCGCACGTCTCGCTTCAGCCGGATGGCGGCGCGCCGGTCGCGCCCTCGACGCTCCGCGCCAACACCAAGACTTTTTTGGGCAGCGGGTTTGTAGACGTTTCCGAGCCCCGCGCTTTGGCGACAGAGGAATTGCAGGGCGTCGTCAACGATTACGTCAAGGCGGCCAAGAACGCGACGCGCGCCGGATTCGACGGCGTCGAAATCCACGCCGCGAACGGCTATCTGCTCGACCAGTTCCAGCGCGATTCCAGCAACAAGCGCACCGACGCCTACGGCGGCTCCATCGAGAACCGCGCCCGGCTGACGTTGGAGGTCATCGACGCCATGCTCGCGGCGCTGCCGCCCGAAAAAATCGGCATCCGCTTCTCGCCGGTCAGCCCGGCCAACGATGTCGCCGACAGCAATCCGCAAGCCCTGTTCGGCTATCTCGTCGAACAGGTTGGCAAGCGCAAGCTCGCCTACGTCCATATCGTCGAGGGAGCGACCGGCGGCCCGCGCGACTACGCGCCCTTCGACTACGCCGCGCTGCGGAAAAGTTTTGGCGGCGCCTATATCGCCAACAACGGCTATGACCGCGACATGGCCCTCAACGCCGTCGAGACCGGCGCGGCCGATCTCGTCGCCTTCGGCCGTCCCTTCATCTCCAACCCCGATCTCGTCGACCGGCTGCGAACGGGCGCGGCGCTGGCCGAACTCGACAAGTCCACCCTCTATGGCGGCGACGCCCACGGCTACACCGACTATCCCCGTTTGGGGCAGTGATCTCTTGTTTTCGCCGCACGAACTCTCACGAGTTCGCGCGGCTAGGCAGCGGCTGAGGGTCTGTCGACAAACAGTCGATAGGACAAGGCTTCGCCGAGGTGAGGACGCAAGACTTCAGCCGACCCTTGCAAATCCGCAATCGTTCTCGCCAGCTTCAGAACACGATGGAACCCACGCGCGGAAAGCCGCAACCTGTCGGCGGCGTCGCGGATAAGCTTGCTCCCGGCGTCATCCAGCCTGACAGTTTGTTCCAGGATCGCCGCAGTGGCCATGGCATTGCAGGTCACGTTCTCAAAACCGAGCCTCTTGTATCGAGCGCGTTGGAGTTCCCTCGCCGCCGCCACGCGCGCGGCGATTTCGTCTGACCCCTCACTTGCTGCAGGCAAGATCAAGTCCGAAGCGCTGATCGCCGGAACCTCCAGATGCAGATCGATGCGATCGAGGAATGGCCCGGAGAGCCGGGCCTGATAAAGCTGCGAACACCGTTGCGGCGAACCCTTCTGGCAGCGGTGACCAGGTTCGTTGGCGAGCCCGCAACGGCAAGGGTTCATGGCGGCAATCAACTGGAACCGCGCGGGGTACACGCAGCGGCGAGCGGCCCGCGAGATCGCGATCTCGCCGCTCTCCAGAGGTTGTCGCAAGGCGTCGAGCGCCTGTCCCTGAAATTCGGGAAGCTCGTCGAGGAAAAGCACGCCGTTATGCGCCAGCGACGCTTCGCCGGGTCTGGCGTGCGGACCGCCGCCGACAAGAGCGGCCATCGACGCCGAATGGTGAGGCGCGCGAAACGGCCGACGATCCGTGAGCTGTCCGCCCGCGAGATTGCCGGCGACCGAGTGAATCATCGAGACTTCCAAAAGTTCGCTGGGCGTCAGCGGCGGCAGTATGGATGGAAGTCGCGCCGCCAGCATGCTCTTGCCGGCGCCGGGCGGCCCATTGAACAGCAGGTTGTGTCCGCCCGCGGCGGCGATCTCCAGCGCCCTTTTCGCGCTTTCCTGCCCCTTGATGTCGCGAAGGTCGGGTTGCGGGCCGGTCAAGGATTTCACGGCCGGAACGGGCCGCGACAACACTTGGGTTCCATGAAAGTGGTTAGCGATCTGTATGAGGTTGCGCGGCGCGAGAATCGAAATGTCTTCGGAAGCCCACGCCGCCTCAGGTCCGCACTCCGAGGGACAAATCAGGCCCAATCCCCTCGCGCTGGCGGAGACGGCCGCCGGCAGAACGCCTGAAACGGCCGAGATGGCTCCGTCGAGCGCCAATTCTCCGAGCACCATGAAGCCGTCGAGCGCATCGGAGGGCAATGCGCCCATCGCCGCCATCACCCCCAGGGCGATGGGCAGGTCATAATGACTGCCCTCCTTCGGCAGATCGGCGGGAGCCAGATTGACGGTGATTCGCTTGGCCGGAAGCGACAGGCCGGAGGCGACGAGGGCGGAGCGGACGCGCTCCCGCGATTCAGCCACGGCCTTGTCGCCGAGGCCGACGACGTTGAAGACCACGGTTCCGTTCGAAATCATGACCTGGACATCAACCGGTCGCGCTTCAATCCCCTCGAATGCGACCGTTGCGACGCGAACGACCATGGCACACTCCTGCGAGCATAACCGTCACCTTACGACACCTGGTTGTCCCGGAACATCGAATTTTTGCGTCAGGCCTCGCGCACGATTTGCTTCAGGGCAAAAAGGGCGTCGAGCGCCTGACGCGGGGTCATTTCATTGGGATCCATGGCGGCCAGCGCGTCGCGCAACGCATCCTGGCGAACTGGCTCCGGCCTTTGCGGGGGAATGGCGAACAGCGGCAGATCCGCGACGAGCCTTTCGACGGTGGGGCGATGGTCGGTCGTTTCCAATTCCGCCAATATGCTCCGGGCGCGCTCTACGACGGTGGGGGGCAATCCCGCCAGACTCGCCACCTGGACGCCATAGGAGCGATCCGCCGCGCCCTGGGCGACCTCATGCAGGAAGATCACATCCCCGCGCCAGTCGGAGACGCGCATGCACAAATTGACGAGCCGGGAAAGTTTTTGGCGCAGATGCGTCAGCTCATGGAAATGCGTGGCGAACAGCGCGCGCGAGCGATTGGTCTCGTGCAGATGCTCCATGACCGCCCAGGCGATGGACAGGCCGTCATAGGTCGCCGTGCCACGGCCGATTTCGTCGAGGATGACCAGCGATTTCTCGGTCGCCTGATTGAGGATTGCAGCGGTTTCGACCATTTCGACCATGAAGGTCGAGCGGCCCCGCGCCAGATCGTCGGAAGCGCCGACGCGGGAAAACAGCCGGTCGACGACGCCGATATGGGCGGATTTCGCCGGAACGAAGGAGCCGATCTGCGCGAGAATGGCGATCAGGGCGTTCTGGCGCAGGAATGTGGATTTACCCGCCATGTTCGGCCCGGTAACGACCGCCAGCTTCCCGCCGCTGTCGGCGCTCTTGCCTAAACTCCCGCCGAGGTCGCAGTCGTTTGGGACAAAAGGCTCGCCTTTGGCCCGCAGGGCGGCCTCGACCACCGGATGCCGCCCGGCCTCGATATGGAAAGCCAGGCTGTTATCGACCCGGGGACGGACCCATCCGGCTTCGGCCGCGATCTCGGCCAGCGCGGCCAACACGTCCAGCGCCGCCAGGGCGTTCGCAATGGCGTCCAGTTCCGCAGACTTTTCGAGCGCTTTTGCCGAGATATCAGCAAAAATGCGGGTTTCGATCGCCAGGGCTTCGCTCGCGGCATTGGTGATGCGGCTCTCGAGCTGGGACAACTCGGTCGTCGAGAACCGCATGGCGTCCGCCATCGTCTGCCGGTGGATGAAGGTTGCGTTGAAAGGAGGCTTGAGAAGCCTCTCCCCGTTCGCCTGGTTCACCTCAATGAAATAGCCGAGAAAATTGTTGTACTTGATCTTGAGTTGGCGGATTTCGGTCTCGTCGCAATAGCGCCCCTGCAAGGAGGCGATGACGCGCCGGCCATCGTCGCGCAGCGCGCGGGTCTCGTCGAGCTGGCCATCGAAACCGGCGCGGACGAAATCACCGCTGCGGCGGTCGAGGGGCAGTTCGTCGTTCAGCGCAGCCGCGAGCAGGTTGGCGAACGAGGTGTCGAGCCCGCCCAAAAACTCCGCCGCCTTGGCGAGCGAAAACGGCGGATTCCCAGTTGCGAGCAGCGCGCCGCAACTGGTCGCGGCGAACACGCCATCGCGCAGCGCCGCCATGTCGCGAGGGCCGCCGCGATCGAGGGCGAGCCGTCCCAGGGCGCGGGTCATGTCCGGCGCCGCGCGCAATCTCTGCCGCAGGTCGGCGCGCGAGAGCGGTTCGTCGGCGAAGAAGGCGATAGCGTCCTGGCGCAGCGCGATCTTTTCGATGTCGCGCAGCGGCGCGGCGAGCCATTCGGCCAAGGTTCTGGCCCCGCCGGATGTGACCGTGCGATCCAACACGGACAACAAGCTCCCCTGGCGCTGGCCGGATTGGCTGCGCGCCAGTTCAAGGTTTATGCGCGTCGCCGCGTCGATTTCCAGATTGGCGCGGGTTTCGACGCGGGTCGGCCGGTTCAGCCTCGGCCTGGCCGCAAATTGCGTCCTTTCGATATAGGCGAGGCAGAGGCCAGCGGCGTCGATTTCCAGACGCGACAGAGTCCCGAGCCCGTCGAGCGTGCCCAGGCGATAATAGTCCAGCAGCCTCTTTTCGGCGGCCCGTCCGAAAAACGCCCGCTCGTTCAGGGGCGTGAGCGCAGCGCCGCATTCGCCAAGGCGGTCGGCGAGGCTCGTGTCTTGCAGCAGAACGTCGGAGACGACGATTTCGCGTGGCTCCAGTCGCGACAGCAATGCGCCGAGCGCGCCGGCTTCGGTGACGTAAACATCAAAGGCGCCGGTCGAAATGTCGACAGCCGCCAGTCCGAACAGGGATTTTGGGTCGCGCTCCATCTGACGGACGAGGGCGACGAGCAGATTGGCGCGTCCCGGCTCCAGCAGGCGCTCCTCGGTCAATGTGCCCGGCGTGACCAGTCGCACGACGTCGCGTTTGACGACGGACTTGCCGCCTCTCTTGCGCGCCTCGGCGGGATCCTCGGTCTGCTCGCAGACGGCGACGCGATGGCCCGAGGCGATCAGCTTTTGCAGGTAATCGTCCGACCGCTCGATGGGCACGCCGCACATGGGGATATCATCGCCAAGGTGCTTTCCGCGTTTTGTCAGCACTATGCCAAGGGTCTGTGAGGCGATCTTCGCATCGTCGAAGAACAGCTCGTAGAAATCGCCCATGCGATAGAACAGCAGGCTATCGGGATGCGCGCGCTTGATGTCGAGATATTGCGCCATCATCGGCGTGACGCGCGCGTCGGCGCCGGACGCTTTCGGCTTCGCGGCCTCGCCGCCGTCAATGACGTCGTCGATCGGATCTGCGGCTTCGTTGGCGCTCGACATGAATGTTCCTCTTCTTCGGGGAAACTAGCAAAGCCCGCCGGCGCGCACAGCCGTTCATGGCTCGGGAATAAGCTTTTCCAATGAATTTTCGGCGCGCGCGCTTCTTGTCCAAAGGACTGCTTGTCATTTCGCCTCGCGAGGCTAAGGTCCCCGCTCCCCGCAGCCATCAGGATCAAAGAATGTCCGACACCAAGCCGAGTCGCGCCAAGCGCCCAACCTTCACCGATCAGGAAGCGTTGCAGTTCCATTCCAAGGGACGACCCGGCAAATTTCAGATTGCGCCCACCAAGCCCATGGCGACCCAGCGCGATCTGTCGCTGGCCTATTCTCCGGGCGTGGCCGTGCCGGTCAAGGCGATCGCGGAGGATCCCTCGCGCGCCTACGACTACACGATCAAGGGCAATCTGGTCGCGGTCATCACCAACGGCACCGCCATTCTCGGCCTGGGCAACCTCGGCGCGCTCGCCTCAAAGCCCGTGATGGAGGGCAAGTCGGTCCTGTTCAAGCGGTTTGCGGATGTCGACTCCATCGATCTCGAAGTCGGCACCGAAGACGTCGAGGAATTCATCAATTCCGTGCGCTACCTCGGCCCCACCTTCGGGGGGATCAACCTTGAGGACATCAAGGCCCCGGAATGTTTCATCATCGAGGAGCGGTTGCGGGAATTGATGGACATTCCCGTCTTCCACGACGATCAGCACGGCACTGCGATCATCGCGGCCGCGGGCATGATCAACGCGATCCATCTGACGGGCCGGGACATCAAGAAAACCAAGCTGGTCTGCAATGGCGCAGGCGCGGCGGGCATCGCCTGTCTCGATCTCATCAAGGCCATGGGTTTTGCGCCCGAGAACGTTACCCTCTGCGACACCAAGGGGATCGTCTATCGCGGCCGCGTCGAGGGCATGAACCAGTGGAAGTCCACCCATGCGGTCGCCACCGACAAGCGGACGCTCGCCGAGGCCCTGGATGGCGCCGACATTTTCTTCGGCCTGTCCGCCAAGGGGGCGCTGACCCAGGACATGGTCAAGTCGATGGCGGCCAATCCCATCATTTTCGCCATGGCCAATCCCGATCCGGAAATCACGCCCGAGGACGCGCATGCCGTTCGCCCCGACGCCATCGTCGCGACCGGACGCTCGGATTATCCCAATCAGGTCAATAATGTCCTCGGCTTTCCCTATATTTTTCGCGGGGCGCTCGATGTGCGGGCCTCCACGATCAATATGGAGATGAAGATCGCGGCCGTGAACGCGCTGGCGCAACTGGCCCGCGAGGACGTGCCAGACGATGTCGCGCGCGCCTATCAGGGCGCCCGTCCGCGCTTTGGCCGCGAATATCTGATTCCCGCGCCTTTCGACCCCCGGCTGATTTCGATCGTGCCCTCGGCTGTCGCGCAAGCCGCCATGGATTCGGGGGTCGCCCGCCGTCCCATCGTCGACATGGGCGCCTATCGCGCGCAGCTGTCGGCGCGACGCGACCCCGTCGCCGGCGTCATGCAGGGCATCATCGATCGGGTGAAGCGCAATCCCAAGCGGGTGGTGTTCGCCGAAGGCGAGGAGGAGCAGGTCATCCGCGCCGCCACCTCTTACGTCAACCAGGGGCTCGGCTCGGCCATTCTGGTTGGTCGCGAGGAGCGGGTCGCCGAGGTCGCCGAGCGCATCGGCGTTGAACTCGACGACAAGCTCATCGAAATTCACAACGCCCGCATTTCCCACCGCAACGGCGCCTATGCGCAGATGCTCTATGAGCGCCTGCAACGCAAAGGTTTTCTGTTCCGCGACTGCCAGCGCATCATCAACAACGACCGCAACCATTACGCGGCTTCGATGGTCGCCGCCGGCGACGCCGACGCCATGGTGACCGGCGTGACGCGCAATTTCTCCATCACCCTGGAAGAAGTTTCGCGCGTCATCGACCACAAGCCCGGCCATCGGCTGATCGGCGTGTCGCTGGTGCTGGCGCGGGGACGGCCGGTCATTCTCGCCGACACCGCCATAACCGAAATGCCGGAGGCGCAGGATCTGGCGGACATCGCCGTCGAGGCCGCCGGTTTCGCGCGGCGGCTCGGCTATGAGCCCAGGGTCGCCATGCTGGCCTTCTCCACCTTCGGCCATCCGCCGGGCGACCGCACCTTGCGCGTGAAGGAAGCCGTGCGCATCCTCGACCAGCGCCGCGTCGATTTCGAATATGACGGCGAAATGGCGGCCGACGTGGCGCTGAACAAGGAAATGATGTCGCTCTATCCGTTCTGCCGCCTCACCGATACGGCGAACGTCCTGATCATGCCGGCCTTCCACGCCGCTTCGATCGCGACGAAGATGCTGGTGGAGCTGGGCGGCGCGATGGTCATCGGGCCGATGCTGGTCGGCTTCGACAAATCCGTGCAGATCGTGCAATTGGGCGGCAAGGATTCCGATATTGTCAACATGGCGGCGCTTGCCGCCTTCAATGCGGAAGTCTGACCGAAATTCGCCAACACCGGTTGCGCCGCGCCGCGGCGCGCCTATATTCGCGCCAAAATTTCCCGCGAGTCTCAAATGTCCAAGCAAAAAGAAATCAAAAAGGTCGTCCTCGCCTATTCCGGCGGCCTCGATACCTCCATCATCCTCAAATGGCTGCAGACCACCTATGGCTGCGAAGTCGTGACGTTTACAGCGGACCTGGGGCAGGGCGAGGAGCTGGAGCCGGCGCGGAAAAAGGCCGAATTGCTGGGCATCAAGCCGGAAAACATTTTTATCGAGGACCTGCGCGAAGAATTCGTGCGCGACTATGTCTTCCCGATGTTCCGCGCCAACGCCCAATACGAGGGCCTCTACCTGCTCGGCACGTCGATCGCCCGTCCGTTGATCTCCAAGCGGCAGATTGAGATTGCGCGCAAAGTCGGCGCCGACGCGGTCTGCCACGGCGCGACCGGCAAGGGCAACGACCAGGTTCGCTTCGAGCTGTCCTATTACGCGCTCGAACCCGACATCACCGTCATCGCGCCCTGGCGTGAGTGGGACCTGGCGTCGCGCACCGCCCTGATCGAATTCGCCGAAAAGCACCAGATTCCGATCGCCAAGGACAAGCGCGGCGAATCGCCGTTCTCCACCGACGCCAACCTTCTGCACACCTCGTCGGAAGGGAAGGTCCTGGAGGACCCGGCGCAGGAGACGCCCGATTACGTCTATTCCCGCACCGTTAATCCCGAAGACGCGCCCGACAAGCCCACCTACATCTGGATCGAGTTCGAAAAAGGCGACGCGGTCGGCATCGACGGCGAAAAGCTGTCGCCCGCCCAACTGCTGACGCGGCTGAACGAACTCGGCCGCGAAAACGGCATCGGCCGCCTCGATCTGGTCGAGAACCGGTTCGTCGGCATGAAGTCGCGCGGAATGTACGAGACGCCCGGCGGCACGATCCTCTATTTCGCCCATCGCGGCATGGAATCGATCACGCTCGATCGGGGCGCGGCTCATCTCAAGGATGAGCTGATGCCCAAATATGCCGAGCTGATTTACAACGGGTTCTGGTTCTCGCCCGAGCGCGAGATGTTGCAGGCCCTGATTGACAAGAGCCAGGAGAAGGTCACCGGCCGCGTCCGGGTGAAACTCTATAAAGGCAACACAGACGTGGTCGGCCGCGAGAGCCCGTATTCGCTCTACGACCAGGAACTGGTGACCTTTGAGGAGGGGGCCGTCGCCTATGACCATCGCGACGCCGCTGGCTTCATCAAGCTCAACGCGCTAAGATTGCGGACCTTGGCGAAGCGGGACCGGAAGACCTCCTGATTTTCTTCAGCGCCGTCGTCTGAAACTTGCGCTGCGCGTTTCGCCTTCGAAAGGACGGACGATGCGGCGCTTCCTTTCACTGGCGGTTTCGATCGGCGCGCTGCTGGTCGCCCTCACGGTGGTCGGCCTCTATTATGTCGAGAGGCCGACAGTCTTCCGCGTTGCGGTCGCGAAAGGCGGCGAGTCGCAAAAGCTGCTTGTGGCCCTGAACCAGGAATTTGTGCGCGATCATTCAGATGTGCGATTCCGCATCATGCCGGCAGCCGATTCGCGTGCGGCTGCGAAAGCGATGGAAGAGCGCAGCGCCGAACTCGCCGTGGTGCGCTCGGATGCGAACATGCCGCCGAATGCGTCCACGGCGCTCATCCTCGAACACCAAATCCTTGTCGTCATGGCGCCCCCTGGTTCCAGCCTGACCAGCATCGCGGAACTGAAGGACAAGCGCGTGGCTTCCGTCGCGCTGGACTCAGCAAGCGAAGGCGCGGGCGCGCTGCTGGACGCGCTCGAGCAGCAATATGCGCTACCGCCGCAGACGCTGCCGCGAAAATCCATCGACATCACCGAACTCGCCGGATTGCTCGCCCGAAACGAGGTCGACGCGGTGCTCGCCTTCGGACGTTTTGACTCCCCCCACATGGTGCAGGTGGTTCGGACCCTGTCGCGCGAAGGGGCGCCGTCCTTCCTCGCCATCGGCGATGCGGCGGCAATGGCCAAGAAGAACCGAGGGGTCGAGGCCACGACGCTCCTGCGAGGCGCTTTCGGAGGAGCGCCGTCGCTTCCCGCCGAAAACATCGAGACCATTGGCGACACTTTGCGCCTTGTCGCGGACAACGACCTCGCCAACAGCGTCGTTGGCGAACTGGTGCGCCAGATGCTCGCCCATCGCACCGCCGCAGCCGCCAAGAGTCCGGTCGCCAACGCCATGGAAACGCCTGACACCGACAAGGGCGAGGCGCTGCCGACGCATCCGGGCGCCGCCGCCTTCATCGACAACGAAGAGGAAAGCTTTTTCGAGCGCTACAGCGACGTCATCTACATCGGAGCGATGGTCGCGAGCCTGCTGGCCTCGGTCGGCGCGACCTTGATCAGCCGCGTGACCGTCAAAGGCTACGAGCAATTCGATCTCTTGCTGGAACGATCGCTGGAGATTCTCAAGAATGCGCGCGAGGCCGAAGATCTGGACGCCCTGCGGCTCCTCGAACTGCAAATCGACGAAATCCTGACCCATACGCTGGCCAGCGGGAGCATACCCAAACTGGACGGACATCAGCTCGCGGGCTTGACCCTGGCCGTCGAGCAGGCGCGCCTCGCCATCAAGGACCGCCGCCGGATCGTCATGGACGCGGTCGTCCGCGCCTAAAACATTCCGCTCTGGCATCGCGCTTTTGCAATTATCGGGTTTTTCGTTTAGAGCAGGCGCGACTTCCCGCCTCGCTTCCCGTCGCAATCCGTCATCGCCGCGTCACCCAATGGCGAGAAGGACACCGCTGCGGCGGCGTGACGCGCGGCTCGACCCGAACAAACTTCGCAGAACGATCTCCTAAGGCCCCCATGAATCTCCGCAACATCGCCATCATCGCCCACGTCGACCATGGCAAGACCACATTGGTTGATCAATTGCTCCGCCAGTCCGGCGCGTTCCGCGAAAACCAGCGCGTGGCCGAGCGCGTGATGGATTCGAACGATATCGAAAAGGAGCGCGGCATCACCATCCTCGCCAAGGCGACGTCGGTCGTCTGGAAGGAGACCCGCATCAACATCGTCGACACCCCCGGCCACGCGGATTTTGGCGGCGAAGTCGAGCGCATCCTGTCGATGGTGGACGGCGCCATCGTTCTCGTCGACGCCGCCGAAGGCCCGATGCCGCAGACCAAGTTCGTCGTCGGCAAGGCGCTCAAGATCGGTCTCAAGCCGATCGTCGCCATCAACAAGGTCGACAAGCCCGATGCGCGCGCCAACGAGGTCATCAACGAAGTTTTCGATCTGTTCGCCGCCCTCGACGCCACCGACGAGCAACTGGATTTCCCCATTCTCTATGGCTCCGGCAAGAACGGCTGGATGGCCGACGACCCGTCGGGACCGCAGGACGGCATGGGGCCGCTGTTCGATCTGGTCGTCCAGCACGTGCCGCCGCCGCCCGTGGAGGACGGCGCGCTGCGCATGCTGGGCACGCTGATCGAAGCCAATCCCTATCTCGGGCGCATCATCACCGGCCGCATCTTTTCCGGCGTCGTCAAGACCAACCAGGCGGTCAAGGTTCTGGATCGCCAGGGCAATCTGATTGAAACCGGGCGCGTGTCCAAGATTCTGGCCTTCCGCGGCATCGAGCGCCAGCCGATCGAAGAGGCCGAGGCCGGAGACATTGTCGCCATCGCCGGCCTGCCGAAATTCAACGTCGCGGATACCTTGGTGTCGCCTGAGGTGACCGAGCCTCTCCAGGCGCAGCCGATCGATCCTCCGACCCTGTCGATGACCTTCCTGGTCAACGACTCGCCGCTGGCCGGCACCGAGGGCGACAAGGTGACGAGCCGCGTCATCCGCGACCGCCTGATGAAGGAAGCGGAAGGCAATGTGGCCTTGCGTGTCGAGGATTCCCCTGGCTCCGACTCCTTCGTCGTTTCGGGTCGCGGCGAATTGCAGCTCGCCATCCTCATCGAGAACATGCGCCGCGAAGGTTTTGAACTGGGCATTTCCCGCCCGCGCGTCGTCTTCCAGAAGGACGAGGAGGGCAACCGCCTTGAGCCGATCGAGGAAGTGGTCATCGACGTTGACGAGGAGTTTTCCGGCGTCGTCGTGCAAAAAATGTCCGAGCGCAAGGCCGAGATGATCGAGATGCGCCCGTCCGGCGGCAATCGTTTGCGGCTGGTGTTCCACGCGCCGACGCGCGGCCTGATCGGCTACCAGGGCGAACTTTTGACCGATACGCGCGGCACCGCGATCATGAATCGCCTGTTCCATGCCTATTCGCCTTACAAGGGCGACATCCAGGGGCGGCGCAATGGCGTTCTCATCTCCAACGACGCAGGCGAGGCCGTGGCCTACGCCATGTGGAACCTCGAGGATCGCGGCCCCATGATGATCGAGCCGGGCTGGAAGGTTTACGCCGGCATGATCATCGGCCAGCACACCCGCGAGAACGACCTTGAGGTCAACGTTCTCAAGGGGAAAAAACTGACGAACATCCGCGCCGCCGGCAAGGACGAAGCCGTCAAGCTGACGCCGCCGATCCGCATGACTCTGGAAAGATCGCTCGCCTATATCGAAGACGATGAACTGGTGGAAGTGACGCCCAAGTCCATCCGTCTGCGGAAAGGCATTCTGGACCCCAACGACCGCAAGCGCGCGGAGCGCGCCAAGGACTAAGCGCAAAATGCCTCATAGAATCCTGCGCGCCTTCAACTTTGGCGCGACGCGGATGCACCTGCCCAGCGACGACGTGCAGTTTGGACAGAATGCGCGTCTCCTTCGCATGGACACGCTGGTCAAGCTGCGCTGGTTCGGCGTCGCCGGCCAGTTCGTGACCGTTCTGGCGACCGCGTTCATCCTGGAGTTCTCGTTCGACCTTGTTTTGTGCCTGGCCTTGGTCGGCTTCCTCGGGATCGTCAATCTCGTTGCGACGATTCTCGCGCCACGGCATTTGCGGCTCACGGAAGTCAACGCAACCTATTTTCTGATCTTCGACGTCCTGCAACTCTGCGCGGTGCTCTATCTCACCGGCGGCATAGAGAACCCCTTCGCCATCCTCATCCTGGCGCCGGTGACGATTTCCGCCGTGTCGCTGCGGTTCCATCACATCATCAGCGTGGTTTCCGTCTCGGTGGCTTGTGTCACCCTGTTGTGCCTGGTTCACAAGCCGCTGCCCTGGCGCGCCGGCGAAAGTTTTTCGCTCCCGCAACTCTATCAGGACGGTCTCTGGGCGGCGATCACCGTGTCCTGCCTTTTCATTTCCGTTTACGTCTCCCGGGTCGCCAACGAATCGCGCGTGCTCAGCCAGGCCTTGTCCGCGGCCGAACTTGTCCTCGAGCGCGAAAACCATCTGTCCAAGCTGGACGGTCTCGCCGCCGCCGCCGCGCATGAGCTTGGAACCCCCTTGGCGACGATCTCGCTCGTGACCCACGAGTTAAACCGCGCCGCGGCTCCAACGGAGATCAAGGAGGATCTGGCTTTGCTGGAGCAGGAGGCGCGACGGTGTCGTGAAATCCTGGGCAAGCTCACCTCGCTCCCGGAAGACGACGACGAGCCTTTTACGCGCACAAAGCTCGGTTTGCTGCTTGAACAGATCGCAAGCCCCTATCGGCAAGGCGCGATCGATATCCAGATCGACTTGAAAGGAAGCGACGGCGAACCCCAGTCGGACTGCAGTCCCGCCATGGTTTACGGCATCGGGAATTTCGTCGACAACGCCACGGACTTTGCGCGCTCGTCGGTGGTTATCTCGGCCAACTGGAATGCCCGAATCGTCGAGATCGTCATTGCCGACGATGGGCCTGGTTTCCCCATCGAGCTGCTCAACCAGCTTGGCGAGCCCTATCTCGTGCGAAATTCAAAGCGGGGCGGGCATATCAAGGAGAGATCGGGGCTCGGTCTGGGCGTTTTCATCGCCAAAACCCTCCTGGAGCGATCCGGCGCAAAGGTTTCCTTCTGGAACGCCAGCAGTGGCGGGGCTCGCGTTTCGTTAAGCTGGAGCCGCAGCCGTTTTGAAAAGCCAAGTGTATAACTTGACATACATCAATTTGTTTGGTCGTTCGCGGATATCCGTGCTGCGTTCGATTTCAGGCAAAAGGTGACAGCTCGCATGCCTCCGTTCGGGAAAGATGAAGCCGTGGAAAGCGCAAAGGAAACCGAGGCCACCGAGGCGGCGCTTCTCTTCGAAAGAGACAAGACGCTTCTGATCGTCGATGACGACAAGCCGTTTCTCAATCGTCTGGCCAAGGCGATGACGGCGCGCGGATTTGTCGTGACCTGCGCCGATACGGTTGCGGAAGGCATGACCGCGGTTCAATCGACCCCGCCCGCCTTCGCCATCATCGACATGCGCCTGACCGATGGCAACGGCCTCGATGTCATCAGCGAATTGAAGGCCCGCCGTCCGGACGCGCGCGGCATTATTCTCACCGGCTACGGCAACATTTCCTCGGCGGTTCTGGCGGTCAAGCTGGGCGCATTCGACTATCTCGCCAAGCCCACCGACGGCGACGAGATTTTTGCCGCCCTGATGAAATCAACGTCGAACTCGGCCGGCGAAGCGCCGGCCAACCCGATGTCGGCCGAGCGGGTGCGCTGGGAACATATCCAGCGCATTTTCGAGCTCTGCGAACGCAATGTCTCGGAGACGGCGCGGAGACTGAACATGCACCGTCGCACCTTGCAGCGCATCCTCGCCAAACGGGCGCCGAAATAAACGGGGTCACCGCGAGCCGTCGCGCCGACCGCCTGCGCGTGAAATCAGCAGCCGGATCAGGCGCTGTGAGGAAAGCGTCGGGCTTTCCCGCGTCGCCTTGGTAAAATTTTGCAGGGTTCGGACCAATCCGAGCAAGTCCTGAGCGTTGCCAGTTTTCATCTGCCGCATGAACTCGGCTTTGCGATTGAACCCTCCCGTGCTGCGCAACATGGACTGCAGCGCGTCGCCGGGATTGGCGCCGGCGTCCACGGCGCCCACGCCACGCTGCAAGGCCAGGGCGTGTCTCATCATGGCCATCAGAATGACGGTTGGATCGGCGCCCGACAGGGAAACGCTGAGCAGACGCTCGAGCAAGGTTTGGCGGTCGGATGAAAAAACGCCGTCCACGATTGCGTCGGTCTGAGTCAAATTGGGATCGTAACAGATCGCTTCGACGTCAGAGCAATGGACCATGCCCTGCCCGCTCGTGAACAGCAGCAGCTTTTCGATCTCGTTGCGCGTGGCGATTCGATCTTCGCCGAGAACCCCGAGCAGCGCGTCGCGCGCGCTGGGCTCGATCGCGCATCCGGCGGCCGCAAACTCCCTCTCGATCAGGCGCATCAGACTTCTGGCGTCATCGGGCCGGCATTCGATCGCGGCGGCGATATCCTGCGTTTCCGCCCATTTGCGCAGCGGCGCGTCACGGCGAAGCTCGCCGGCCTCCAGCACGATCAGGCAATTCTGCGGAGGCGCCCTGCCAATCATGTCCAGAGCGGGCAAAAGCGACTTGCCGCCGACGCTGACCAGAATGCAACGGTTCGAACTCTGGAACATGTCGATGGAATTGGCTTCATCGACAAGGAGCAGGGGATCCGACGCGATCGCGTCGCCGAGCAACTGGATTCTTTGGCCGGGAGCGTTTTCGCCGCCCAAAAAGGTGCGGCTGGCCTGCTGCGAGCGCTCGGAAACCAGGCCGCGATCCGGGCCGAAGAGCAAAATGACGCACGTGCGACCAAGCGGTCTGGCGAGGAAGTCGTCAGCATCTCCGATCGGAATCGCGACCATGGCTGCTTATTTCGCCAGGGCGGCCGCGATTCGGGTCCGGATTTGCTCGGCGATCGTCCTCGCGTTGCGGATTTCGGCGTCACGCGCCGCCCGCACGTTGCTCAGTCGCTGCGAAGTGCGATCGTAAGACACGGATTCCATGACGCTGCCGCTCACCAACGGCTTGTCCCCGCCGCCGGCGACCGGGAACAATTTATACTGCGCTTCAACGGCGATCGCGGCGGCTTCGGCCTGGCCGGTGAACGTATTGATGATCGGCGTCGACATGCGCTCGGTCAAAGTCACGACCAGGCGGTATTTCGGCGTCGGCGACGAACCCGTGCCATTGAGCTGTGAAATCAGCTCGTTGGTCACATAATGGCCGAGACGATCGGGAATCGGCTCCACCTTGATCAGTTGCAATTCCTCGCCGACCGCGCCACCGCCGGGCGCGGCGGTCATGTACAGCGGCTGCACGCAACCGCCGACAAGCAGGGCGCAGCCCAGGGCCATCGCTGTGGCGACCCTTCCCTGCCGGGCTGTTGCGCGATTAGACGACGACATTGATGATCCTCTGGGGGACAACGATGATCTTCCTGGGCGTCCGGTCCTCGCAGGCGCGTTGAATCGCCTCCAAAGCCATGACGGCGGCTTCGATGTCCGTCTGCCCGGCATCCCGGGCAATGGTCAGTTCGGCGCGCTTCTTGCCATTAATCTGCACCGGAAGCGTTACCATATCCTCGACGATAAGAGAACGATCGGCGACCGGCCAGGGCGTTTCCGCCACCGGTTTCTCGCCGCCCAACTCCGCCCAGCATTCCTCGCCCAGATGCGGCATCATCGGAGCGAACAACTGGACGAGAATTCTTCCGGCCTCGCGGAACGCGACGCGCACATCGTCCTCGGCGGGCGCATCGATCCCGGAAAGCAATGTGTTCAACTGATTGGCGAGGTCATAGATATGCGCGACGCAGCGGTTGAAGCGCAGACGGGCGAGGTCGTCCTCCGCCTTGACCAAAGCGGCGTGGGCCGCCTTGCGAATCCGGTTCGCCTGCTCGCCGAACCGCGCGACCTCAGGCGCGCCGGCGGAAAGATCGGCGATTTCGCCGACGAGCCGCCACAGCCTCTGCACGAACTTGCCGGCCGCCTGAACGCCATCCTCGGTCCAGATCACGTCGCGGTCGGGCGGCGAATCGGACAGCATGAACCAGCGTGCGGTGTCGGCGCCATAGGTCGCGATGATGTCGTCGGGGTCGACGGTGTTGCGCTTCGACTTCGACATTTTTTCGATGGAGCCGATGTCCACCGGCCGCCCGTCGTCCAAGGCGAAGGCGCGCCGCGCCGGACCGTCGGCCTCGAAGCGAATCTCGCTGGGCGACATCCAGGCCCCGTCCGCCGACTTGTAAGTCTCGTGGACCACCATGCCCTGGGTGAACAGGCCCGCGAAAGGCTCGCTCAGGCCGACATGGCCGGTGGCGCGCATGGCGCGGGTGAAGAACCGCGCATAAAGCAGGTGAAGGATCGCGTGCTCGATGCCGCCGATATATTGGTCGACGGGCAACCAGTGATCGACCACGGCCTTGTCCGTCGGCGCGGCCACGGTCCAGGGATCGGTGAAGCGGGCGAAATACCAGGACGAATCGACGAACGTGTCCATCGTGTCGGTCTCGCGCAGCGCCGGCTTGCCGCACTTGGGACAGGTGGTGTTGCGCCACGTTTCATGGCGGTCTAGCGGATTGCCAGGGAGGTCGAAGGTGACGTCCGGCGGCAGTTCGATCGGCAGGCTTTCGCGCGGAGCCGGGACGATGCCGCAGGACTCGCAATGAATAATGGGGATCGGGCAGCCCCAGTACCGTTGGCGCGAAATGCCCCAGTCGCGCAGCTTGAAATTGATTTTTCGTTGAGCGCGCGGCGCGCCCTCGACACGCTCGCCTTCCAGGCGGCGCAAGACCTCCTCGAACGCCTGCGCGGGCGTCATGCCGTCGAGGAACCGCGAGTTGACCAGGAGACCATCGCCATCATAGGCCGTTTCATCGACGGCGAAGGTTTTGGGATCGGCGCCCTCGGGGCGTACGACGATGGTCCAGCCCAGATCGTATTTGCGGGCAAAATCGAGGTCGCGCTGGTCATGGGCGGGGCAGCCGAAAATGGCGCCCGTGCCATAATCCATCAGCACGAAATTGGCGACATAAATCGGCAGGGTCCATTCGGCGTCGAACGGATGCCTGACCCGAACGCCCGTATCAAAACCCTTCTTTTCCGCGGTCTCCAGCGCCGCGCTCGAGGTGCCGACGCGGCGGCATTCCTCGATGAACGCCTGCAAATCGGCGTTGTCGCGCGCCAGTTCGGCGGCGAGGGGGTGATCCGGCGACACCGCGATGAAGCGCGCACCGAACAAGGTGTCGGGCCGCGTGGTGAAAACCTCGACGGTCTTGAACGCATGCTCGCCAGCGACGTCGAATTTGACCAGCGCGCCTTCGGACCGGCCGATCCAGTTCTTCTGCATCAGCCGGACTTTTTCCGGCCAGCGGTCGAGCCCGTCGAGCGAGGTCAGCAAATCTTCGGCGAAATCGGTGATCTTGAAGAACCATTGGGTGAGTTCGCGCTGTTCGACCAGCGCGCCCGAACGCCAGCCGCGCCCGTCGATGACCTGCTCGTTCGCCAGAACCGTCTGGTCGACCGGGTCCCAGTTGACCTTGGCGTTCTTGCGATAAATCAACCCCTTGTCGAGCATGTCCAGGAACATGGCCTGCTGATGCCGGTAATAGCTGGGATCGCAGGTGGCGATCTCGCGCGACCAGTCGATGGACAGCCCCATGCTTTGCAATTGTTTGCGCATGGTGGCGATATTGGCGTAGGTCCATTCGCCGGGATGGGAGCGGTTCAGCCGAGCCGCGTTTTCCGCCGGCATGCCGAACGCGTCCCAGCCCATGGGATGCAGCACATTATATCCGCGCGCGCGCATGACCCGGGCGACGACATCGCCCATCGCGTAATTGCGCACGTGTCCCATGTGAATCCGCCCTGACGGATAGGGAAACATTTCCAGCACATAATATTTCGGCCGGGTGTCGGCGTTGCGCGTCAGAAACGTCTGGCGGTCCGACCATTCCTTTTGCCACTTCGGTTCGGATTCGTGGGGATTGTAACGGTCAGGGCGCATCAAACTTCAGGCTCTTCCAAACGGTTCCAAGCTGCCGCAATGAGCATGATTTCGGTTCACCGGTCAATTGATTTGGCCGACTCCGGACCGATTGGCATTCGCCCGCGCGCCGCCTATGGTCCTCGCGACTCAATCGCGAGACAGGAGTTTTGGCGTGGTGAGCGTGTCCGCAGTCGACGATGTCCCCGGCAGGCTTGAAAAGGTGCGGCGCGCCATCGCGCGGGCTTGCGTCGACACGCGGCGCGATCCAGCCGAGATGAACCTGGTTTGCGTCTCAAAGACGTTTTCGGCTGACGAAATCCTTCCCGCCCTGCGCTCGGGCCAACGGATTTTTGGCGAGAACCGCGTCCAGGAGGCAGCCGCCAAATGGCCCGCTCTGCGCGTTGATTTTCCTGACATCGAACTGCACCTGATTGGTCCCTTGCAGTCGAACAAGGTCGAAATGGCCATCGATGTCTTCGACACGATTCAGTCGGTCGATCGCTTGAAGATCGCGTCGGCCATCGCCGAACATTCAAGAAAGAAGAACAAGACTATTTCCTGTTTCATCCAGGTCAATACAGGCGCGGAAAGCCAGAAGGCCGGCGTTTCGGTCGAGGAATTGCCGGCGCTGCTCAATGCCTGCCGGCATGACCTTGGGCTGACCATCGAGGGACTGATGTGCATCCCTCCGGTGGATCGTCCGGTCAGCCCGCATTTTGCGCTTCTCTATCGTCTTGGCCGGGATTTGGGCGTCGAAAATCTTTCCATGGGCATGAGCGCCGATTTTGAGCAGGCGATCCAGCTTGGCGCCACCCATGTTCGGGTCGGATCCGCCATCTTCGGCTCGCGCTGAGGCCTTCTGCCGCACCCGATCACAAGGATCGGACGCTCCGCGAGCCTGTGCTGGATATGTCTCATGTCGCGCGCCCGAACCGCTACGCAGCCGGCGGTCGGTTGCAGGTTTTCATGGGCAAGGTGAAAGAACACCGCGCTCCCGCGCCCGATGGCTCTGGGCCTGATATTGAAATTCAGAATGCCGATGACATCGTAGAGGTGGTCCTCGCGCCAGAGATTTTCGCAACTGGCGGGCGAGGGCAGCCGCACAGGCCGGTTGTAGTTTCTCGAGCCGGGGTCGTCGCACCACCCGTCGAGAGGCCGGACGCCGCTTTCCCCGGCAAAGCCGGAGCGCCAGCGGTCGGTTCGCCGCAGCCAGCCCAAAATCGTCAGGCGTCCGATGGGGGTCACGCCGTCGCCTTCACGGCGCTTCACGCCGATTCCGCCGCGGCCGATGGCGCATTCCACAAGGTTCGCGCCGACCCGCAGCAGGCCTCTGGGACCTCTCGCGAGACGCGGAAGCTGCTGAACAAAAAGAATCTTGATTTTCGCCCCGAAAATGCCACCGCTTTTCAACACGGAGTTTTGACGACGGGAACGCGAAAGCGTAGATTTTTCACTTGTCACGGGTTCGCCCGTTGGTGTTGGCGCGACTTCAAGCGTGGTCCAAGCCGTACATAGGATAATTCATGTCGCAAGTCCGTTCGATCTTGATCGTTGACGATGATGCGCATTTGAGACTTTCACTGCTCGAACAACTGAGCATCCACAGTGAGTTTGTCGCCTATGAAGCGTCGGATGTGAAATCCGGTCTGGACGTCATCAATGAACATCCAATCGATCTCATCATCATGGACATCGGCCTCCCCGACGGAGACGGGCGCGATGTCATCAAGCAATTGCGCGCGGCAGGCTTTCAGAAGCCGGTCATCCTGCTGACCGGGCAGGATTCCGAGCATGACGTGGTTCGCGGCCTCGATTCCGGCGCCAACGACTATGTCAGCAAGCCCTTTCGCTTCTCGATCCTGCTGGCGCGCATTCGGGCGCACATACGCCAGCACGAATTCAGCGACGACGCGAGCTTCCAGATCGCGTCCTACACGTTTCATCCAGGATCGAAACTCCTGGTCGCCAAGAGCGGCGCCAAGCTGAAGCTGACGGAGAAAGAGACCTCGATTCTCCAATATCTCAACCGGGCCAAGGGCGGGGTGGTGTCGCGAGACGAATTGTTGCGCGAAGTCTGGGGCTACAACGCCAACGTTACGACTCACACGCTCGAAACACACATCTATCGGTTGCGGCAGAAGATCGAAGTCGATCCGACCAATTCGAAAATTCTCATCACGGATATCGGCGGCTACCGGCTGTCGCCCTGAAACGAGAAGAAAATAGGACTCATCATGTCCACCGCAGACACCGTTGCGCTTCTGGGCCGCCTGCCGATTTTCGCCAAGCTCGAACCGGGGGCTCTCAGGCTGATCGCATTCGCTGCGGAAACCAGGAACCTGCGCGCTGGCGACATCCTGTTCCGGCAGGGGGACCTCGCCGACTGCGGCTATCTCCTGCTGACGGGCGCCATCACGCTCACTGGCGACAATGTCGGCGACTCCATGCCGATGGTGAAGGAAGGCGACCTGCTGGGTGAGACGGCGCTGATCGTCACGACCAAGCGCCCCGTCACCGCCATCGCCCGCCAGAATTGCACCGTGCTCAGAATATCACGCGCCTTGTTCTTGCGCGTCCTGGAGGAGTATCCGGCGAGCGCCGACCGATTGCGCCGGGACATTCTGGCCCACATCAACGCGCTCGGCGGCGATCTCGAAGTGTTTCGGCGCAGCCTGATCTCGGGCGACGCCGACGCGTGATCGCCTATTCCGGCGGCGTGCCGTTGGCGGCGAGGACATCGCCGCTGAGATAAAGCGAGCCGGCGATCAGAATGCGCGGCGGGCGCCGCCAGTCGGCGTCCGCCAAAGTTCTTAGCGCGCTGTCGACATCGGCCTCAACGCGCGCGTAAAAACCCAGCTTTTCGGCAAGGCCCACGATTTCGTCCGGCGGCCATGACGCCTGGTCGCCGTGGATCGGGACGGCGATCACTTGCGTCGCCATGCCGGCGAATTGTTTCAAAAAACCCTCGGGGTCCTTCGATTTGAGCGAACTGAAGACAAGCACGAGCGGCAGCGGCGTAATCGCGTCGCGTTCCGCCATAGCCTTCGCCAGCGCCTTGGCGCCGGCTTCGTTGTGACCGCCATCGAGCCAGAGCTCCGCGCCTCCCGGCGCCAAGGTCGCGAGTCGCCCGCCCCGAAGATTTTGCAGACGCGCCGGCCAGCTCGCCGCAACCATCCCCCGCTCGAAGGCTTGTTCCGGGAGTCCGGGAAACGCGGCGCGCAAAGCGGCGATGGCGACGCCCGCGTTTCCGGTTTGATGCGCGCCGAACAGTTTTGGCGCGGGCAAATCGAGAAGGCCGGACTGATCTTCGTAGACCAGCCGGTCGGCCTCGCGCCGGCAAAGATAGTCCTGGCCCCAGACAAGGGGCGTGACGCCCAGGCGAGCCGCCACTCTTTCGAGCGTCGCTTGCGCCACATCGACTTGTTCAGCGAATACGGCGGGCGCCCCACGCTTGAGGATTCCCGCCTTTTCCGCCGCGATCGCCTCCAGCGTGTCTCCCAAGAATTCGACGTGATCCCGGGAGACCGGGGTGATCACCGCACAGGCGGGCTTGTCGATGACGTTGGTGGCGTCGAGGCGGCCGCCCAGGCCGACCTCCAGCAGAAGCACGTCGGCGGGATGCTCGGAAAACAGTTTGAACGCCGCGGCGGTCGTCGCCTCGAAAAAAGTGATGGGCAAGGCGCCGTTGGCGGCCTCCACGGCTTCGAAAGCCGCGCTCAGCGCTTCATCCGAGACGAGCTTTCCGCCAGGGCGGTCGGCGAGGCGGACGCGCTCGTTAAACCGAACCAGATGCGGCGACGTGTAGACGTGCACGCCAAACCCGGATGCTTCGAGGATGGCGCGCATAAAAGCGATGGTCGAGCCTTTGCCGTTCGTTCCCGCGACGTGGATGACCGGTGGAAGGCTTTTCTGCGGGTCGCCCAGAGCCCCCAGCAGCCGCCTCATCCGATCCAGCGAAAGATCGATCTTTTTGGGATGAAGATGCAGCAGACGTTCGAGGATCGGGTCTGGCGCGGACATCAGCTCTCTGGGACGGGGGCCTTCGTCAACAGCCGGCAGACGCGCCCAAGCGTGTCGCGCATTTGCGCGCGCGGCACGACCATGTCCACCATGCCGTGCTGGAGCAGATATTCGGATCGCTGGAAGCCCTCGGGCAGCCTTTCGCGAATGGTCTGTTCGATCACGCGCGCGCCGGCGAAGCCGATGACAGCGCCGGGTTCGGCGATGTGGAGATCGCCAAGCATGGCGTAGGAGGCGGTGACGCCGCCGGTCGTCGGATTGGTCAGCACGACGATGTAGGGGAGCTTGGCTTCCTTGAGCCGCTGGACCGCCACTGTGGTGCGCGGCATCTGCATCAGCGAGAACATGCCCTCCTGCATGCGCGCGCCGCCCGAAGCGGTGAAAATGATGAACGGGGTTTGTTTCTCCACCGCACGCATCATGCCGGCGACGATCGCTTCGCCGGCAGCCATGCCGAGCGAGCCGCCGAGAAAGTCAAAATCCTGAACGGCGACCGTGACCTGCAATTCCTGCAAGGCGCCGGCCGCGATCCGCACCGCGTCGTAAGCGCCAGTCTTGGTCCGGTAATCCTTCAGGCGGTCCGTATAGCGCTTCACGTCGCGAAACTTGAGCGGATCGGCGGGCGCTTCCGGCGAGGGCAAGCTCTCATAGACGCCATCGTCGAACAGGGCGTCGAGACGCGCCTTCGCCGGAATACGCATGTGATAGCCCGAACCGGGCACCACGAACAGATTGGCTTCCAAATCCTTGTGGAACACCAATTCCCCGCTCTCCGGGCATTTGACCCACAGATTTTCAGGCGTTTCCCGTTTGAGGATCGACCGAATTTTGGGGGGGACGACGTTGGAAATCCAGTTCATTGCATCGTCTCCTGCTCAGCGCCTTGCGGACGCGACGCCCGCGGCGAGTTCGGACACCAGTTTGCTCACGGCTTCGACGGTCGCGGGGCCGCCCCGACGTTCTGCGTCGAGGGTTTTCGCCAGCGAATCGATGATGGCGGACCCGACCACGACGGCGTCGGCCTTCGCGGCGATCTCGGCCGCCGCCGCCGCATCCTTGACGCCAAAACCCACGGCGACGGGAAGCGGAGTGTGGGCCTTGATCCGCCGCACCGCGGTGGCGACCTTGGAATAGTCGGGCCGGCTTGCGCCGGTGATGCCGGTGATCGAGACGTAATAAACGAAGCCGGAGGTGTTCGCGAGAACCGTCGGCAACCGCCGATCGTCCGTCGTCGGCGTCGCGAGACGAATAAAGCTCAGGCCCGCGCGCAGGGCGGGCAGACACAGCTCTTCATCTTCCTCGGGCGGCAGATCGACGACGATCATGCCGTCAACGCCGGCCGCTTTCGCGTCGACGAGAAATCGGTCGACGCCGTAGACGTAAATCGGATTGAAATAGCCCATCAGGACGATGGGCGTATCGGCGTCGTGCCGGCGGAATTCTTCCACCTGCTTGAGGACGCCGCGGAGCGTCATGCCGGCGTTCATCGCGCGCAAACCCGCGGCCTGGATGGCGGGACCGTCGGCCATCGGGTCGGAAAACGGCATGCCGACCTCGATGATGTCGGCGCCGGATTTCGGCAGAGCCTTGAGAATATCCAGGGAAACGGACGCGTCGGGATCGCCGGCCATGATGAACGTGACCAGCGCGGCGCGATTTTGGGCGCGGCACCGCGCGAAACGTGTTTCGATGCGAGAAGTCATGGCCTTGCCGGTTAGCACAGTAGGTTGACCTTGAAAACGTGAGCGGGTGACGCAGCCGCTCACATGCCGCCGAGGTGGTCGGCGACGGTAAAGATGTCCTTATCGCCGCGTCCAGACAGGCCGAGCACCATCAAGTGGTCTTTTGCCTTCTTTGGCGCGATTTCAACGATCTTGGCCAGAGCGTGAGCGGGCTCGAGGGCGGGGATGATGCCTTCGAGCCGCGCACAGAGCTGGAAAGCGTCGAGCGCTTCCTTGTCGGTCGCCGACAGATAGGTGACGCGTCCGGTCTCCTTCAGCCAGGCGTGTTCCGGGCCGATGCCGGGATAGTCCAGGCCGGCCGAAATCGAATGGCCCTCAAGAATTTGCCCGTCGTCGTCCATCAGCAGATAGGTGCGGTTGCCGTGGAGCACGCCGGCGCGGCCGCCCGCCAGCGACGCCGCATGCCCATTCTCGACCTCCAGGCCATGCCCGGCCGCCTCGACGCCGTAAAGTTCGACCGAGGGCTCGTCGAGGAAGGGATGGAACAGGCCGATCGCGTTGGATCCGCCGCCGATGCAGGCGAAGGCGCTGTCCGGAAGGCGGCCTTCCTGGCTCAGCATCTGCTCGCGGGTCTCATCGCCGATGACGCATTGAAAATCGCGCACCATCGCCGGATAGGGGTGCGGCCCCGCGGCCGTGCCTATGCAATAGAAGGTGTTGTCGACATTGGTGACCCAATCCCGCAGCGCCTCGTTCATGGCGTCCTTGAGCGTCCGAGCGCCCGACTGCACGGGCACCACCTTGGCGCCGAGCATGTTCATGCGGAAGACGTTAGGCTTTTGCCGCTCGACGTCGACGGCGCCCATATAGACGACGCATTCCAGGCCGAAGCGCGCGCAGGCGGTCGCGGTGGCGACGCCGTGCTGGCCCGCGCCGGTTTCCGCGATGATCCGCTTCTTGCCCATGCGGCGGGCGAGCAGGATTTGGCCCAGCACATTGTTGATCTTGTGCGCGCCGGTGTGATTGAGTTCCTCGCGCTTGAAGTAGATTTTTGCGCCGCCGAGATGCTCGGTCAGGCGCTCCGCGAAATAAAGCGGGCTCGGCCGACCCACGTAATAGGTCAGCAGGTTGCTCAGTTCCGCGTGATAGGCCGGGTCCTTGCGCGCATCTTCATAGGCGTCCTCCAGGGCGAGGATCAGGGGCATTAGCGTCTCGGCGACGAAGCGCCCGCCGAAAATGCCAAAATGGCCCCGCGCATCGGGACCCTGCCGCAGCGAATTTTTAGGAAGAACGCTCATGGGACTCTGCTCGATTGAAGCGGCTGTCTTAAACGCTTCCGGCGGTCAGGCCAAGTGATCTTGCGCGCGTCTCGCCGCGGCGATGAAGGCGCGGATTTTCTCGACGGATTTTTTGCCAGGGCTGTCTTCCACCCCGGAAGACACGTCGACGCCCGGCGCGAGGGTGAGACGGATGGCCTCGCCCACGTTTTCGGGGTTCAAGCCGCCCGAGAGCAGCCAGTCCTTGCAACCGGTTCGCTTCGAAAAGCCGTCCGCCAGGGTCCAGTCGAACTTCAAGCCGTTGCCGCCGGGCAATTCCGCGCCTTTCGGCGGCTTGGCGTCCAGCAGAATCCTGTCCGCGACGCCGAGATAAGCTTCAACTTCGGCGAGGTCGGAGGGTTGAGCTACGCCGGTCGCCTTCAGGATCGGCACGCCGAATTTTCGACGAATCGCGGCGACCCGTTCAGCCGATTCGGAGCCGTGCATCTGCAACAGGTCGGGTTTGAATTCCCGAACAATGTCTTCGATGAGGCCGTCGTCGGCATTGACCACAAGCGCAACTTTTTGCGCTTTGCCCTCGATGCTGGCGGACAGTGCGCACGCTTCGCCAAGAGAGAGATTTCGCGGGCTCCTCGGGAAGAACACGAAACCGACCATGTCAGCACCCGCGTCGACCGCGGCGCGCACCGCGTCCGGCGTGGTGACGCCGCAAATCTTTATGGTGAGCGCCATTGAGTCAGGCGTTGCGGGACGCCGGCACACCTGAAGAGGCAGGGGCTGTCTGGCCGCGCAGCGCGTCGTTTTCGGCTTTCAGGGCCGCCGACTTGCGGAAAGCTTCGCGAGCTGCCTTACGATGACGCCCTTGGCGCAGCCAGGTCGAGGACCCTCCGATCAAGACTCCGATCATCATAGCGCCGAGGACGACCAGATAGAGCGGCAAAGTGAACGTCGGCCACGCGCCATCCGCCACATTGAAGGGTTCGGTCAGAACCGTAATCGATTGCCGGTTGGCGAGCGAGAATCCCAGCAGCAACAGAGCGAAAGGCGCGATAACTAGTATACGGAACAACGCACGCATCGCCATGTCTCCAATAAGGCCGCCGGGTCAAGCCTTCGGCGAATCGTTGAGTCTCTCGCGAAGCTCCTTGCCGGTCTTGAAGAACGGCACGAACTTTTCATTGACCTCGACGTGGTCGCCGGTGCGGGGGTTTCGACCAATTCGAGCGTCGCGCTTCTTGACGGAGAACGCGCCGAACCCTCGCAACTCAACCCGATCGCCGCGCGCGAGCGCGTCCGTGACCTCGTCGAGAATCGCATTCACGATGTTTTCGACGTCGCGAAGATAAAGGTGCGGGTTGCGATCCGCAATACGTTGAACGAGTTCAGATTTAATCACGGAAATTGTCCTGGAAACGCATGGCGGATCAAGAACGCGCTCAATCCTGACTATTGATCGTGGCCAACGTGCCAAATCGCCAATAGCCCGTCAAGACCCGCCTGTCCCTGAACATTCTTGATTTGTGACGCGAGGGTATCCGCGGAGTCCACGCCGAGCCAAGCCGCGACGGCGGCGGCGGCGCTGAACAGATTGAAGGGCTTGCCCACCGAGTTCTTTTTCAGCTCCCTGACCGGAAGGCCCTTGGCCACGCCGCGTTCCTTTTCCAGCCAGGCGATCGCTTCGCGTTCGCCGCCAAACTCGTCAATGAGTTTCAGGCTCATGCTCTGCCGTCCCGTGAAGACGCGACCGTCGGAAACCGCCGCCAATTCGGCATCATTGAGGTTTCGGCGTTGCTTCACGATGCTCTTGAACCAGGAATAGCTGTCGACGACGAGCGCGTCGATGGCGGCTCTCGCGGCCTCGCTGGTCGGCTCCAGCCCATTGGGAGCGGCCTTCAAGGGCGAGGATTTGATTGTCTCGACTTTCACGCCGATCGTGTCGAGCAATTTCGAAACATTTGGATACTGGAACAGAACGCCGATCGAGCCGATCAGGGAATTGCCGTCCGCGACGATACGATCCGCGCCGAGCGCGACAATATAGCCACCCGAAGCCGCCATGGTGTCGACGACCGCAACCACCGGCTTTTTCGCGGCGACCCGGCGAAGCTCATCGTAGATGTGTTCCGAACCCGTCACCGTGCCCCCGGGACTCGAAACCTGAACGATCAGGGCGGCGGCCTTCGACTCCTCGGCGGATTTGATCAGCTTCAGCGTGTCGCGATCGCCCGTGATGAGCCCACCAATGTCGATGCGGGCGATATGCGGCGTCAGGCTTCCGGCGTCGCCAGCGAAGCGTCCCGCCGCAACCAGGATCGCGACAACGGCGAGGCCCAAGGCGGCGATCCGCCAGCGCGTCAGCTTGCGCCGCAACTGCCGGCGATCGAGAACGGTTTCAACAGACGAGTTCATGACGATGCTCCATTCTCATTCCATTTAGGCATGCGCGCGCCAAAGCTCAACGGGCGGCCCGTCGGGAGACGATGACCGAAAAAACCCCGCGCGCCGTTGGGCGCGCGGGGCGATGTCGTTTTACAGAAACGCGAGAGAAATTACTTCGTCTCGCGCGCCTTGAGCGCGGCGCCAAGGATGTCGCCGAGCGAAGCGCCGGAGTCGGCGGAGCCATATTGCGCGATGGCTTCCTTCTCTTCGGCCACTTCGAGCGCCTTGATCGACACGGCGATCTTGCGCGCCTTGCGGTCGAACAGGGTGACGCGCGCGTCGACCTTTTCGCCAACCGCGAAGCGCTCGGGACGCTGGTCGGCGCGGTCGCGGGCCAGTTCGTTGCGCTTGATGAAGGCCTGAAGGTCGGTGCCGACGATCTTAACCTCGAGGCCGCCGTCTTTGACCTCAAGGATCTCGCAGGTCACGACCGCGCCCTTCTTGACCTCGCCATCTTCGCCAACCGGAGCCGAAGCGAAGGGGTCGCCGCCAAGCTGCTTGATGCCGAGCGAAATGCGCTCCTTCTCGACATCGACGTCGAGCACGCGGGCGCGCACAACCTCACCCTTCTTGTAGTCCTCGATCGCCTGCTCGCCCGGCCGGTTCCAGTCGAGGTCGGACAGGTGGACCATGCCGTCGACATCGCCGTCGAGACCGATGAACAGACCGAATTCGGTCTTGTTCTTGACCTCGCCCTCGACATCGGAGCCCACGGGATGCTTCTCGGCGAAGGCTTCCCAGGGGTTCTGCAGGGTCTGCTTGAGCCCGAGCGAGATGCGGCGCTTGACCGAATCGACTTCCAGGACCTGCACGTCGACTTCCTGGCTGGTCGAGACGATCTTGCCGGGATGGACGTTCTTCTTGGTCCAGGACATTTCGGAGACGTGGATCAGACCTTCGATGCCCGGCTCCAGCTCGACGAACGCGCCGTAGTCGGTGATGTTGGTCACGCGGCCATGGAAGCGGGCGTTGATCGGATATTTCGCCTCGATGCCCTGCCACGGATCGTCCTGAAGCTGCTTCATGCCTAGGGAGATGCGGTGGGTCTCGTGGTTGATCTTGATGATCTTGACCTTGACCGTCTGGCCGATGTTGAGCACTTCGGACGGATGGTTGACGCGGCGCCAGGCGATGTCGGTGACATGCAGCAGGCCGTCGATGCCGCCGAGGTCGACGAACGCGCCGTAATCGGTGATGTTCTTGACGACGCCGTCGATCACCAGACCCTCTTCGAGGTTGGCGACGATCTCATGACGCTGCTCGGCGCGGCTCTCTTCGAGCACTGTGCGGCGCGACACGACGATATTGCCGCGGCGGCGATCCATCTTGAGGATCTGGAACGGCTGCGGCACGCCAAGCAGCGGGGTGACGTCGCGGATCGGACGGATATCGACCTGCGAGCGCGGCAGGAAGGCGACCGCGCCGTCGAGATCGACGGTGAAACCGCCCTTGACCTGGTTGAAAATGACGCCGTCGACCTTCTCGCCGGCTTCAAAGGCCTTTTCGAGCTTGACCCAGCTTTCTTCGCGACGCGCCTTTTCGCGGGAAATGACCGCTTCGCCAAGCGCGTTTTCGACGCGCTCCAGGTAAACTTCGACTTCGTCGCCGACCGCCGGGGCCGGATCGCGGCCATGGCCGGTGAATTCCTTGAGCGCCACGCGTCCCTCGGTCTTGAGACCGATGTCGATCACCGCGACGTCTTTTTCGATGGCGACCACGCGTCCCTTGACCACCGAACCTTCGAAGGCTTCGCTTTCGCCGTAGGATTCGGCGAGCAGGGCGGCAAAATCGTCGCGGGACGGGTTCATACCCGTGTTGTTGGCAGTGGACATATTTTCTCCTGAAATGCCCAGTCGGGCGCGCGCCGGAATAGGGTTTGTGTTGCGTTGGCTTTCGACCGCAGGCGCACATCCATGGATGTGACCCGTCAAATAAGGCGGCCGGCGCGGGCCAGCGGCAGAAAGCAGGTTCAGGAGCGTTCCTTAGCAAACAGGCGACTTTTCCACAAGGTGTTTGCGCAAGCGCAGAAGACGCCGCGGCCCGGCGCTGATGGGGTCGTTTTGGCGCTTCAGATGAGGATGAGATTTTCGCCTGCAAATCTCTCGATCATGGCTTGCGGACCGCAGTCCGTCTGACTATAGAGAGATTGCTGCTCCCTTCGTCTAGCGGTCTAGGACGTCGCCCTCTCACGGCGAAAACAGGGGTTCGAGTCCCCTAGGGAGCGCCAAACCCAAACCTAAGTTGGTGTTTTTGCGTCTATTTTGACGTGAATTCCCAACCCCGTCTTGAGCGGTTTGGGAATACTCGTTCTTTTTCTGTGCTTCCAAGCGCGTGACAGCGGCTTCAGCAAGCCGCGCTTGATCCGCGTCACGCGTGTAACGTTCCGCCTCGGACAGCGTCTTGTGTCCAAGCACGGCCATGATTTCGCGGGCCGTGCATCCGGCTTCGGCGAGACGCCGGCCAGCGGCCTTGCGAAGGCCGTGGGGCTGGCAATCGAGCGGCAAGCCTGCCGCTGTGATCGCGCTGCGAAAGAACTGGCTGAAGCCGTCCACAGTGAACGGCTTGCCGTATTCCGTGTTCAGAATGGTGACATGGTCGCGTGTGACGTGGTCCAGCACGGCGCGCAGCTCGGAGTGCAACGGGATCGCGAGCTTTGCCCCGGTCTTTTGTTGGACGACGCGAATCGCCGCGCCGCGAATATCGGCCCAGGTCATGCGGTGGACATCAGAGCGGCGCTGGCCGGTGTAGAGCATCAGCGCGAAAGTGAGCCGTTGCTTTGTCCCAACTGGCCAATGTTCCTCAAACTTGGCGATTTCGTCGTCCGACCAGGAGCGGATTTCCTGCGTCTTCGGTCGCTTTATGCCCAGCGACGGATCATGGTTGAGTTGCCCCAACTCGATGGCGTGGCGGATCAAGACGCGAAGCATTTTCAGGATTGCAAGACGTTGCCCCGGCCGATCAGCGTAGGGGTTCAAAATCTTGTCCGCGATGTTCGCGCGTGTCATGCCCGCTAAGGACCGATGGCCGTGCGCCGTTCCGATCGCGTCCAAGCGCGAGCGATAACCTGCTTTGGTGGTGTCCCGCAGGTCCGCAAAGGCGGCGCTACGTTTGTAGGAGTGGATAAGGGCGCCAATGGTGCCTGACGCCGGACCGCTCTCGCGTTTGGTCTCGGGCTTGAGTTTCCCCGCCAAGGCGAGCTGATAGGCTTGGAGGAATTCTTCGGTCCCGACTGCGCTGGGAAGCGCCACGCGCGCGCCCTTCCCCTTGCGAAAATAGACCCGCAACTTGCCGTGCCGGTCATGAAAGCATTCGCAATAGGGCGGGAGCTTGCGCGGCATGCTCAATCATCCCAGGTTGAGTCCGCCTCAGCGCCGCCGTCATAGGGGAGCGCTTCAGCGAAGCGGTCGAGGTCGCGCACGTCCCACGCCTTGCGCCGGTCGATCTGGCGCGGACGGGGCGCGCGGCCTTCCTTGACCAGCTCCAAGAACTTGGTCGTGGAAAGGCTGACATATTCCGCGGCGGCTTCCAAACGGATAAGCCGCGGCGCGAGACTGGCGGGAAGGGCGGACTGCCGCGCCATATTATGCCCCTGCCCCCGTCGTCTGCGTTCCATCGTCCGGCAAGATGCTTCCGCCCTGGGTGAGCCTGACTTGGCCAAGCGGAATCCAGTTCGCGGGCATATGGTATTGGTCGCCCTCGGCGAGCGGCGGCTCATTCTCCCGGCGGCGCACGTCGTTCGGCGAGAACGCGCCGATTTCGCGGGCGATGCGGTAGGCTTTGAAACGGGCCTCGATGTCGCCGCGTAGAAGGCCGTTAAGATCGTGCTCGATGTAGTAGGAGCGCCGGCCGGCGTCGCTCAGCAGGCAACGCGCCAAAGCGCCCTCGATGCGGGCCGCAAGCGGTCCCAAGGCGTTCTGAACAAGCGCCTGGCCTTCGTGTTCTGAATTCGAATAGGTCGCCTTGTCGGTTATGCCTACCGTTGTCGGAGGCAGGCCGAAAATCCGCGCGACATCTTCGTTGCCGAGTTTCCGGCTTTCCAGGAATTGCGCATCGTTGGGGCTGAAGCTCAGTTGCTCGAACTTCGCGCCGCCGTCCAGGATCATGACGCGGCCCGCATTGCCGGCGCCCGCGAAGCGCCCGCTGATCCCCTTCCGCAAATCTTCTTTCGCGGTGGGGTTAAGCTGGTTCGGATACATCAGCAACCCGCCGGGCTGAAGCTTGTTCTCCGTCAGCGCCTCGGCCGTTTCCGCGTGAGCCATGGCAAGATGCAAAGCGCCGTGCGCAATCTGGATCGGCGAAAGCCCGTACATGCCGTTCTTGGTGGGGCCTCGGACGTGAAGCATTTCTTCCTGCAACAGGACCCAAACGACGCCGTTGTAATCAGTGGCGCGGTAGCGCAGCCGTCCGCTGGCCAAGCGCTCAATCGCCACCATGCCGGGCGGGAACGGGTAAAGGGCCGTCACCTGGCCGCGCGCGTTCCGCTCGATTCGGGCATAGCCGTTGCCCATCAGATCCAGGCTGCGGATCAGAAATTCGCGAAACTCGAACGCGGTCATGTTCGGGTTGGGCATACAATCGAGGATCTGGAAAAGCGGGTGATCGTCCGCGCGCTCGCGTCCGCCGTCCTTGGTGCGCCGGTAGAGGCAAAGGGGAACGCTCGCCAGCAGCTCGGAGCGCAACGAGACACAGCGCGCCGCGACAGACAGATTCGAGATAACGGCGTCTGGGTTGACGCCGGACGCGCCGGTCCCGCACATGCCCAAGAACGTATCAACGTAGGCGTCGCCGCCGCGAACACGCTGTTCCTTGCCTTTGCGCCGCGCCGCCTTGCCCATTTCAGCCCCGCAGAGTGTCGAGATAGCGGCGCGCGAGATTGCGCGTCACAAAGCCCGGCGCCAGAGCCGAGCGGGTTTGAACGATGGTTCCGTCGTAAGCCGGCCATGCGGACACGACGGAAATTTCGTGAAGGTTGACCTTGCGCAGCTCGCGCTTCTGCCCGGTCCATTCGTCTCCGTCGTCTTCGACATCGAAGCCGAAGGACATGCCGCCGATGTCGCCACGCTCAGCGAGCGCCAGCACGTCGCGCGCCGCCTGGGTGTCGGGGAGGTCAACAGAAAATTGCAGACCGCGCGCGTCTTCGCCCAGGCGAAGCGTCCCGCTTCGGGTTCGACCGAGAACGCGCGTCGGATCGTGGTCAACAAGCGCGAGAATGTCGCGCCCTGCTGCGAGCGAATCGGCGAAGGCGCCCTGGCGGATTGTCTCGACAAAATCGCCAATGCGCGCCTCGGCGCCGAAAGTCGCCGCATAGCCTTCCAGGCGGCGCGGATTGCCGCGCGCCGTCCGGATTTCGAGGGGATAGGTGCGGCGCTCGATCATGTCAGCCCGTCACCGCATCAACGATGGCCGCGAACGATTCGGGATGACGAACCGCAACGTCCGCGTCCAGGAAGGCATGGATCAGAACGCCGCCCTTGGAAGCAACGTCGGGATGGTAGGGGTTAACGAGCACATCGACGGCGGACCAGTACGCAATAAACAGGTCGGACCAAGCGCCGTAGAGAATGGCGGAGAGATTCGTTCCGGTGCTTTTGGTGAGATTCGACGGGACCTGATTGGAGAAATCGAACGCCTCTCCCATGAAGAACTGCGGAAGGCCGTAATATTTGCCCTGCGAATCCTTTATTTTCTGCGCAACCTTTTTCACCTTCATATTGGTGAGGAAAGAGGCGCGGGCGGTGACGTTGGCGATTTGCGGGAGCGCCGCAAGGTCCGCCATATCGTCCGGGGTCGGATAGTCGCCAGTCGCCCCGAGCGCGACCGTCTCCAGCCCGGAAAGCGACAAAATGCCAGTCGGCTGATTCGTTCCGCCGCCCTTGATCGCCGCCGAGTCCAGCGCAGCCGCGAGCATGAACGAGAGATCGCCCCGGACGATGCCCTCGATTGCCGGATCGGCCTGAAGCATCAGCTTGCGGCTGAACTGGGTTTCGGCGGCGACGGTCTTGGGGCTCAGCGAAATGTCATCGAACGTCTGATCAGTGCGGTTCGGAGCGCCGTCTTCCGCGACCCAAGACGCGGAGGCCGAAGCGGTGAGGCGGGGAATCTTGATGTCGCCCATCAGTCCGCTGAGCACAGTCGCGCCGAGCAGTTCAGTCTTTAGCGCCGGGCGCAGGCGGTCGACGAACATTTCGGACAAGAGTTCGGTTTCGACCAGGCCGCCGGCCGATCCCGCCTTTTGCAGCGCGCGGCGCTCGCCGAGCAGGACGGAAACCGGAACCATAAGGCCGCGCGCCTCGCGCCCCTTGGACAGTTCCGAATGGCATTCCGCTTCGAGGCCGCTCAGCCGGCCGTTGAGCATTTCGCGCACGCCCTTGGCGATGGAATAGTTGCGCAGCTCGCGCGTCATCGGATCGCCGGAAACGGGGGAGCCCTCGGCGCGGCGCTCGAATTCGGCGAAGGTTTCCGCTCGCTTGATGCGCTCTTCGAGATTGCTCGCCTCGGACTTCAGCGCGTCGAAGCGCGTCTTTTCCTGTTCGCTCAGGTCGCGCTTGGCGCCCTCGGCGGCTTCGATAAGGCCGCGCATTTCCGCGACCTTGAGGCAGTGCTGTTCCTTCAGTTCGAAGAGTTTACTCATGTTCCGTTCCTTTCATCCGTCAAAATATTACGTGGGTTAGACGTGATATTTGTTGAGAATTGAATTTGCGCGATCATGTACGGCGTCGAGATCGACAAGGAACGCAGAGTAGAATTCCTTGTTTTCGCGTGAAAAGAGAGTGGTCACGGCATCTTCAAGGCGCTCGACGCTTGCTTCGATTCGGCCACCGCCTTTCGGAAAACGGACAACCAAAACAGTCTCACCGTCGCGGAACAGCTCGCCAGGGTCTCTCGCAGGAACAGATTCGTCAGTGAGTGCATCCTCGCTAGGATCATAAACGCCTTCGCCGATGTCCGTGAAGTTGAGGGCGGCCTGCGAGGCTTCTTTGACTGAGAGGTTGTTGCGTACCAGTTCCGCCGTCAAAACAACGTTCAGAGCCCGACGAAGTGTGAATTGACGAGTGCGACCGACGCCGGGTGAGAAGCGGTCGGGCGTGCCGTGAATGAGCGCCAGATCGCCGCGCTTGACCCATGTGCGAAGGGTTTCAACCGGAATTCCGGCGGCGTTGGCGACGTCAGCGGTTGAAAATTTTGGGATATCGAGTGGAGCGTTCATAGCGCGTCTTTCTATGTGGTCCGTGCGAACCACATTAGAGCCATTCGCATGAATCGTCAATGTGGTTCGTGCGAACCGCTCAATGGTGACACTTGGCGATTATGAGGAGATGGATGATGTGGAAAACGCCCGGCCGGCTGGATCGGCGAGCGCCAAGACGCCGCGCGCGATGTCCAACGCTAGGCGCGCGTCGGTCCCGCCGCCGAAATCGCCTACTATCGGTTCATCCTCGAGGTCGCCGTCGTTGAGACAAGCGAGCGCGCGTGCCTTGACTGCAAGGCCAGTGATTGAAGTTGCAGGTTCCTGCGCGATAGCGCGGGCTGCATCATAAATAGGTTGGAAATCGGCGTCGTCAGCCGTTCCGTCCGCTTCCCTAGCCTTATGAGCAGAAAATGCCGCTTCAAGATCAACTGCCAAGCGTAGAAGTTTGCAATCGGCTTGCGTCTCGTCGTTGGCTGTCAACAAGTCTCGCAACATCGAATTGAGCAATCTATCGTAAGTAGTTTCTTCGGACATTGAGCCGAGACCGCCGCAGCACCAAGCAAGGGTCTCGGCCTTAATCTTGATTCCAACCATAGTTGTAGCTCGAAAAGCGAAGATTTGCTCTGCCAGCTCTAAACAAGGCTTCCACAAGAGAGAGAATTCGTTATCTGGCATGTGCTCTGGCGCGGCTGCGGTCGCGACACGCTCTTTTTTCCATTCGTTTTTGAATTCCGTGCCGAGGCGAATCAGTTCCGCGTCATCGGACACGGAGAAGCAGGGGGCGTCAGTGGTCATAGCAATCCTCGTGTGATAAGTTGTGCAAATCGCACAATATGGTGACAAATGCACTATATGGAATTTCAACAATGGTGACAAGCGCACAAATTCGAGCCGCGCGAGGGCTGCTCAATTGGACCGTGCGCGACTTGGCCGAACGGGCGGGGGTTCACCGAAATACCGTGACCCGAGCTGAAACGGACGCGACGGGTCCCGGTCATGCAACCTCAGCGATTTGCACTACTCTCGAAGCGGCCGGCGTCGAATTCATTCCCGAAAACGGCGGCGGCGCCGGCGTGCGTCTGCGGAAGTCCTCGGCGACGGTTACATAAACTCAATCGTGGGAGTCCAGGCCGCTTCCTTGCCGTGCCTGGCGGCGACGGTCAGCGCCATGGCGAGCGCCACCAGGCCGTCAATTCGGCCGCGCGACCTTGCCTTGTCCAGTTTGCGATTGCCGGCCGGATCGGCCGTGACGACAGCGTTGCAGGCGCACCAGGTCAAGAGCGGGTGGCCGCCATGCCGAAGCCGGCGCTCAACCACCAGGCGTTCAAGAGTGTCCACGGCCGGCGCCATGTCCTTGAAGCCCTGACCTATAGCTTCGAGTTCGACATCGGAGCCCGTCTCCGAGAGCGCCCGCTTGAAATCGTCGATGCGCCAGCGGTCGAAACCGATCATGCGCAGATCATAGACGCTCGCCAACTCGGCGACTTTCGCCGCGATGAACGCCGGATCAATCGTGCGGCCTGGCGTCGTCAGCAAATAGCCGCTCAGCTTCCAGGACAGATAAGGAACCTTGTCCTCGTCCTCTCGCTCGCGCAGGCCATCGGCCGGAAGCCACATGAGCGGCAGAACGTCGAAGCTCCCCTGATCGTCGGGAAACACCAACACCATAGCGGTGAGATCGCGAACGCTCGATAAGTCGAGTCCGCCAAAGCATTGGCGACCGCGCAGGCTTTCGAGGTCAAGCTCTCCCTTGTTCGCCATCCACTCGGAGGCGGTCAAGAAGTGCTTTTCCGCGCTCACGCGCTGGTTCAGGATCAGATTTCGGAAAGCGGGTTCCTTGGCCGGCATTCGGCGGGCCTGTTCAGCCTGGCGGCGCACTTCGTCCAATGACAGAAAGTCGCCGAGCGCCGGATTGGCTTTCTGCCAGCTTTCCTCTGACCAAGGATCGTCGGACGGCGTGGCGGCATAGAAAAACAGCTTGAAGCTGGGATCATCGACCGCGCCGGCTTCCACCTTCAGCCCGTAGTCAATCAGCTCGGAAAGCGGTGCGGTGTCGCTTGGCGCCTGCGTCGAGATGACCATTAGAAGCGGGCTTTCGCGCGCGCCCATGGCCGTGTCGAGGGCGTCGTAAAGGTCGCGCGCCTCTGCCTGGCCAAGCTCGTCATAGATCACGAACGACGGCGACAGCCCCATCTTGGTCTTTGCGTCGGCGGAAAGCGCCGCATATATCGAGCCAGTCTCAAAGTCTTCGAGCTGTTTCGTAAACCGGGTGATGTTTATGCGCTGGCTCAGGATCGAATGCTTTTCGATCATCGCCACCATTTCGTGGAAAATTTTCGCCGCCTGAAATCTGTCATTCGCGGCGGAATAGACTTCGCCGCGTTGCTCAGCTTCCGAGCCTGCGAGGTGGCAAAGGGCGAGCGCAGCGGCGAGCGCGGTTTTGCCGTTTTTGCGTCCAAGCGACATAACGGCAGTGCGGACAGGTCGCGCGCCGTCCGCGTCCGTCGCGTAAATCTCCCGGATGATCGCCTTTTGCCAGTCACGAAGCACGAGCTGCCGCCCGGCATGCCGGCCGGCGGTGATGCTGAGACTTTCAACGAAGGCGATGACGCGCTCGGCGCGTGAAAGGGTTTCGTCGTCCCAGGGCGCGGGCTGCGGCTTGCTGGCCTTCGAGGTCGAGCCGAAAAGATCAGGCGAGTCCGTCTCGTCCTTGCGGAAAACGAGTTTGAGCGGCTTCGCGCCCGGTCCCCTCAAGCCCATTTTTCACCTTTTTTGCTGAAATTTCAAAACTTAACTAAGTATTCGCCAAGGTCCCAAGCCGGTCCTCGGAGGGTGTCCGGTCGTCCTGAGAGGGGGTATATCCCCCAAGGGCCGGATGATCGGGATCAATCGGCAAGCCGCTGAGGTCACAGCCCTTGAAGGCAAGGCCGCGCCGTTTGCCGAAGGCGTGCGGGTTGTCCAGCGCGTTCGTCTTGGTCGCGTGACAGCTCGGGCACATGCTCATGAGTCCGCTCAGGTCCGGGAAGGGTTCGCCGCCGCTCGCAATGGCTTGCCTGTGATCCACGACGGTAGCGACAATGACGTTGCCACGGCGCGAGCACGGTTCGCAGAGCGGATCGGCTGCGAGCTTCGCCGACCGCAAGCGGCGCCATGCCGCTGTGCTGTAGGGCCAGTCAGCCATGACACGCCGCCTTGTCGACGTAGCGGACGGTCGCCGGGGGAAGGGAGATCGGCGGCAACTTGGTTGGCGCGTACCATCCTTCTTCGCCGTGCTCGGCGGAACGGATCGACGGAAAAGGCTTGCCGTTGTAATTCGTCCACCGTTCCCATTCCGCCGAGCCCTTCGTAATCCAGACCTTAACCGGCTGCGAAGCAGATTTAACGTTGCCTTCGGTTGCTTTCTTCGCGCTCTCCCAGCCTTTTTGCCGAAGCCACGCATGCGCCTTCATCGACTGCCTCTTGGCCCTGCGGCATTCAGCTCGATGGTTTCCGGCATACTTGATCGCCGACCGCCGGTCCTCAGCCGACAACGACGAGAACGCCTTGCGGGCCGGTTCAAGCGCTTCGGTTGCGTCGAACTGCCAAGCGCTCTCGAATTCTTCGAAGGCGGGGCCGATTTCAGCAGGTGCGACTTCGAGAGGATTTAGGAGAGTATCTGTTTTTGTATCTTCTTATTTCTTATTAATAAGAGAGCTGGCTTTTCCGGCAGTCGGTTTCTCCGACAGCCGGTTTTCCCGGCTCTCGGCTCCGAGAGCCGGGTTTTCAGGTTCTCGGTTACATTTGTCGATATTCGGCCTACTGGCGACGATGTATTCTTTGCCGAACGCACGTCCGGTCGCAGTGTCTCGGATCGGTTGAAGACGCGCATAGCCCGCTTCGCGAAGCTCTCTCATGATCCGTTGAAACTGTTCCTTGCCAATCCCCCATTGGTGGCGCAGTTGCTCGGGACGGACCTGCCAGTCGGGTGGCCGGTGTAGGAGATGCGTTAGCAATCCGAGAGCTTCGAGCGACAAACGATTGTCGTTTGCCGTTTCGTTCGGGATGATGACGAATTGTGATTTCTCGGCCTGACGCCTAATTCTACTGAGTCACGTTTTTCTCAGATTGGTCGTCGCGTGAGCTTTGCTATCCTGCCGATTCGTCTCACTGGCGGAG
>NZ_WNKS01000030.1 GCF_009720655.1 Rhodoblastus acidophilus
GTGGTCTCGATGGCCGCAGCCTTCTTCACGCCACCCTGCCAGTAGGCCGGGAACCAGGTGGTGTTCGACAGGATCGCGAGGTGCACGAGCACGGCGATGATGGTCACGGAGCCGAGCATCAGCGGGAGGCCAACGGCCGGGTCAACGACGGTCCAGATCTTGCCTTGGTTCATGATCGAAGCTCCTTAGTGCAGCCAGGGGGTCGCGGAGAACGCGAGGAAATGGGCGACCAGCGCGAGGCCCATGAACACCCGGGTGCCATCGATCACGTACTTGTGCAGTTCTTCGGATTGCTCCGGATTCAGCGTAGCCATTGTCCACCTCAATATAGGTCTTCGCCACTTTTGTTGCCGCGCGCGGGTCGCACGCGATATCTCACCAGTGGCTTTATGACCTGCCGGGCCGGCGGATATTCGCCGGTCTGCAGGTGGACGCGACTATAACTTGACAGACGCCGGCGTCAATACCGAATTACATTTTTTTAATGTCGGCGAAAGGACGGCGCAACCTCGCGCTCGACGCCACAAAAAAAGAAACCGGCCGACGCCCTCGGGCGCCGACCGGCGAGATTGCAGCTCTCAACAAACGTCAGATGACGTTATCGAAGAAGCTCAGCCGAGAACGGTGGTCTCGATCGCCGCAACCTTCTTGCCACCCTGCCAATAGGCCTTGAACCAGGTGGTGTTGTTCAGGAGCGCGAGATGCACGAGGATCGCGATGACGGTCACGGAGCCGAGCATCAGCGGGAGGCCAATCGACGGGGAGACGACGGTCCAGATCTTGCCTTGGTTCATTGTCGGAGCTCCTTAGTGCAGCCAGGGGGTCGCGGAGAACGCGAGGAAATGCGCGACCAGCGCGAGGCCCAGGAACACCCGGGTGCCGTCGATGACGTACTTGTGCAGTTCTTCGGATTGCTCCGCGGTAAGCGTACCAGCCATTGTCCACCTCTATAGATCACCACAATTTTTTCTGGCGCGAACGCGCCCGATTTTTCGCCTGTGGCTCAGCGACCGACATGAACTCGCGAACAAGCGCCAGTGCAGAAGGTGGAGTCACTATAGCTTGACAGTTCTGGCTGTCAATATCGAATGACATTTTTTTAATGTGCGCGCAAAGATCGCCGCCCCGGGCGTCAAAACGCCTGTTCGGGAACAAAAAACCGGCCGGCGTCTCAGCGACGCCGGCCGGCGAATTCCTAGCACTCATCCAACGTCAGACGACGTTGCTGAAGAAGCTCAGCCGAGAACGGTGGTCTCGATCGCCGCAGCCTTCTTCACGCCACCCTGCCAGTAGGCCGGGAACCAGGTGGTGTGCGAAATCAGAGCGAGGTGCACGAGCACCGCGATGATGGTGACGGTGCCGAGCATCAGCGGGAGGCCAATCGACGGATTGACGACGGTCCAGATCTTGCCTTGGTTCATAACCGGAGCTCCTTAGTGCAGCCAGGGGGTCGCGGAGAACGCGAGGAAATGCGCGACCAGCGCGAGGCCCATGAACACGCGGGTGCCGTCGATCACGTACTTGTGCAGTTCTTCGGATTGCTCCGGGGTAAGCGTAGCCATTGTCCACCTCATTGTTTGAGCCAATCTTGTCCTCGCGCCAAGCACGAAGTCCCTGTGCCTATAGCTCAACGGCTCTGCATCAAGCGACGATATCGCCGAGCAGCAGGTAGGCGTCACTATAGCTTGACATCCGGCCACGTCAAGCGCGCATGACTTTTTTTTAATGTTCGCCGTAATGTTTTCGCCTCCGGGCCGAACGCCGCGCCTTGCAGACTTCCCCTGGGCCAAACGCGAGCGACCGGCATCTCATTGACGCCGGCCGTTAATTTGAAAGTTCACTTGCCCGGCTCCGTTGACCGACACGCTTCCCGGCAAAGCGGCCGCCAGATCCAGCGCGCAATCCAGCGCGGCGGCCTTCCTCGATCCGCCCCGGGCGCAGGCCGGGACCCGAACCTCTCCTGTCCGCCACTCTTGATTCACCCGCCAAGCCATAGGAAATTGTCTCGTAACTGTTGGGATCAAGCCACAGAGGACGGCGGAGCCTGTCGAGCCTGGCTTTTCTTTATTCTGGCTTGCTCCCGAGCCACAACCGCGAGGAAAGGCATTCCTTATATTCCCGCTTTATCAGATGGATAATATCCACCGGCGCAAGTTGGCGCAGGTTGCGCTTTCGTGCTAAATCGCCAAGCAAGTCCGCGTGGGTGTCCAAGACGGGAGGCGGGTCCGCGCGACGGAATGACCCAAACGTCCGCGCTGCATGCATTTTCTCGACGCTTACTCGCCAACGCCTGATGCGAATTTCCGAACTGAAGGAAGAAGAACCATGCCCACGATCATCACGCGACTTTTTGCCGCAGAAGAGCAAGCCCTCGCCGCCGTCGACGCGGTGAAGCACAAGTTCGCGGACCGCGAGATCAACCTGGTCACCCCCGCAAGCGCCGAGAGCCCCGACCTCGAAGCCCTGATCGTCAAGGGCGGCGTCAAGCCGGAGCACGCGCCCGCCTATGCCGAGGCCGTGCGCCAGGGCAATTTCGTGCTGACGCTCAGGACCTCCTGGGGCATAGCCAAGGACGTCGTCGCCCGCCTGGGCGACCATGAGCCGCTCGCCCCGATCGTCGCCGAGACCGAGCACACCTCCTACGTCACCCCCGGCGAGGACAACCCGGCGCCCTTCTCGGCGCTGCTGGGCCTGCCGGTTCTGGAGGAATTCAAGTCCAACATCGAGCTCGTCGATCACCCGGCGCCGCTCTCGGACCTGCTGAAGCTGCCGGTGCTGTCCAACATCGGGCCGTTCTCGACCCTGATTCATCTCGGGCCGTTCTCGGGCCTGATCAACAATCCGACCCCGCTGTCGAGCGCGCTGAGGCTGCCGGTGCTGGTGGACTTTCAGGCGATGGCCCGCAACTCAAAACCCTGGGCGACCCTGCTCCACATCGGGCCGTTTTCGACCCTGCTCAACATCGGACCGTTCTCGGGCCTGATCAACAATCCGACCCCGCTGTCGAGCGCGCTGAGGCTGCCGGTGCTGATCGAGATTCCGTCGGTCAGCCGCGACGCCAAGCCCTGGTCGTCCCTGCTCCACATCGGGCCGTTCTCGAGCCTGCTCAACATCGGGCCGTTCTCGACCCTGATCGACAATCCGACGCCGCTGTCGAGCGCGCTGAAGCTGCCGGTGCTGCTGAACGCGAAGAAAAAGTAAGGCGGCGCGACCGCTGTTTTCGGCTCGCCGGGTCCGTCCCGGCGAGCCTTTTGTTTTTAGAAGACCGCGTGGTCGCCCCGGTCCGGGGCGGCGGCGCCCGCGATCACCGCGGCGTAGAAATCAAACAGGGTGTCGTTGCCCGTCGCGGGTGTGCCTTCCGCGTCATAGCGGCCGGTTTCGGGATTGAGCCAGAGCATCGATTCGGTGGCGTAGTAGCGGCCGATTCGCGCGAATTCCGCCTTGTCGGCGAGGCGCGACGACAGCGGCGCCAGCACGCTCAGCGCGCCGATGATGACATCCATCAGCGCGACCGGGACCTTCTGGAATTTTGGCTCGCGGTTCAAAAGCTTGAACAGGACCTCGCCCTGCTGGCGCGGCGTGATCGCCTCGCCCGGTCCGCCGATGGGCAGAATGCGGTTCCAGCGCGACTCATCCTCCAGGCATTCCGCGAGATAGGCGCCGAGGTCGTCGTCGCTGATCGGCTTGCAGGCGGTGAGGGTTCCGTCGCCGAAAATCAGGAACGGCTTTCCGTTGCGCACGCGATCGATCTGGCCGGACAGGGATTTGAAGAAGGCGGTGGGGCGCACGATCGAATAGGTCAGCCCCGACTCGATCAGCGCCTGTTCGAAGGCCAGCTTGGCGCGCTGGAATTCCAGCAGCGGTTTTTGCACGCAAATCGCCGAGAGCTGGACGAATTTTTCGACGCCCGCCTGCTTGGCGGCCGCCAGGAGGTTGATGTGCGCCTGATGGTCGATGGCCCAGGCGTCTTTCGGCGCGCCGGTGCGCGAGGCCATGCAGGAGACGACGGCGTCGAATCGCTCATTTCGAAAACCGTCGCGCGCCAGCGCGGCGGGGTCGGAAAAATCGACGAAGCGCGCGCCCTCCGGCGCGGCGCGGTCGGCGCGCCGGCGCAGGAAGCTGACCACCTCATAGCCGCGCGTCGCCAGCGCGCGCGCCGTCGCCTGGCCGATCGTGCCGGTCGCCCCCGCCAGGCACACTTTTTTGGCGCGCGCCCCTTGGGTGATTGTGTCGCTCATTTCCTCTCCTCCAACGCGCCCCAGTTAACAGCCGCGTTCGCGCCGCCGCAAGGCGCGCTCGCTTGCCAGCCCCGCCCCGAGCGGCTAGAGCAAGGATCAACAAGGCGACCGCCGATTTTTCGCGTCAATGTCGCGGAACTCAGGGACAGTGGAGGCGGCGCGCAAGAGGAGCCTCATGACGCAACCCGGCGACAAGCCCCAAGGATTGACTTATGCGCAAGCCGGCGTCGACATCGACGCGGGAGCGCGCATGGTCGAGCTGATCAAGCCGCTGGTGCGCGCCACGCGGCGGCGCGGCGCCGATGCGGAAATCGGCGGCTTCGGCGGGCTGTTCGACCTGAAGGCGGCCGGGTTTTCCGATCCGATCCTGGTGGCCGCCAATGACGGCGTCGGCACCAAGGTCAAGATCGCCATCGAATCAGGCATTCACGACACGGTCGGCATCGACCTCGTCGCCATGTGCGTCAACGATCTCGTCGTGCAAGGCGCCGAGCCCTTGTTCTTCCTCGATTATTACGCCACCGGCCATCTGGAGCCGGAAACCGGCGCGCAGATCGTCAAAGGCATTGCTGCGGGCTGCCTGGAAGCCGGCGCGGCGCTGATCGGCGGCGAAACCGCCGAAATGCCCGGCCTCTACAGCGGCGGCGACTATGACCTCGCCGGATTCGCGGTGGGCGCCGCCGAACGCGGCGACCTTTTGCCGCGCGCAAATATTTGCGAGGGCGACGTGATTTTTGGGCTGCGCGCGTCCGGCGTGCATTCCAACGGTTATTCGCTGGTTCGAAAGATCGTGGAGCGCGCGGGACTCGGCTGGGACGCCCCTGCCCCCTTCGCGCCCGGCAAGACACTCGCCCAGGCGCTGCTGGAGCCGACCCGGATTTATGTCAAACCGCTGTTGCAGGCGCTGCGCCAGACCTCAGCGATCAAGGCTTTGGCCCACATCACCGGCGGCGGCTATCCGGAAAATGTGCCGCGCGTGCTGCCCAAGGGGCTCGGCGCGAAAATCGACCTGTCCGCCATTCCGGTCTTGCCGGTGTTCCGCTGGCTGGCGGAACAGGGCGGCGTCGCCGAGCGGGAAATGCTGCGCACGTTCAATTGCGGCGTCGGCATGATCGTGATTGGCGAATCCGCCAAGGCCGTGGAGATCGAGGAGGCGCTGCGCGCTTCGGGCGAGGATCCGGTGCGGATCGGTTCCGTGATTCCGGCGGGCGACGAGCGCGTGGTTTACGAGGGAAAGCTCGCCCTGTGAGCCGCAAACGCACCGCCATTCTGATTTCCGGGCGCGGCTCCAACATGCGCTCGCTGGTCGCCGCCGCAAGGGACCAAAATTTTCCGGCTGAGATCGCGCTGGTCCTGTCGAATGTCGGCGACGCCGCCGGGCTTGAATTCGCCAGCGGCGAAGGCATCGCCACCAAGGTGGTGGAGCACAAGACTTTTGCCGGACGCGAGCCGTTCGAGCGCGCCATGCAGGCCGTGCTGGAGGCGCAGGGAATCGAACTCGTCTGCCTCGCCGGCTTTATGCGGCTGCTGTCGCCGTGGTTCGTGGAGCAATGGCGCGGCCGGATGCTGAACATCCACCCGGCCCTGCTGCCCTCCTATCGCGGGTTGCACACCCATGAGCGGGCTTTGGCCGATGGCGTGAAGATTCACGGGGCGACCGTGCATTTTGTTGTGCCGGAGATGGATGCGGGGCCGATCATCGCCCAGGCCGCCGTCGCCGTGCGCGGCGACGACACGGCCGAAACCTTGGGCGCCCGGGTGCTGGAGCAGGAGCACCGGATTTATCCGCGCGCGCTGGCGCTGGCGGCGTCGGGCGCGGCGGTCGTCGAGGGCGGGCGCGTGGCGATCGCCGGAGAGCCGGCGGTTGGCGCGGCGCTGGTGTCGCCGGCGGTTTAGAGCATTTTCAAGCGAAGCGGAGGCCGGTTCGCGTGAAAAAATGCGTCAAAACAAGACTCTTGAGCTTTTTCATGTTTCCATGAAACGTGAAAAACTCTCGGCGCCCGCGTGGCGCCGAGAGTTTTTGCAGCTGTTTGCCGACGACGCGGAAAAATGGCGCGACGGGATGAGCGTATTCGCCTGAACACGCGCGCGTCGGCTTGATTGAAACGCGCCTATTCGGTTAACGCGGACACCCACTCCACGTAGAGAGGCCGCGCGCTCGGGCGAAGGCGGGAAGCCGACCTTCGCGAGCAGCGCCGGGAACGCCGGCTCAGCGCCATAAGCGGGAATTCCGGTTGTGGCGCCCCGGGATTTCTATGAAGGTCACGCGCCCGCGGCGATCGAGGCGGCGCATAAGAGCGATCTCCCGCGCGCACAGCGGACAGGCTCCGTCGTACCAGACGGTGACGCGTCTCGCATTCGATGGGGCGGGAGGCTGGTCGCATCACACGGTTTCCGGAAGATCGCTTCGCGATCCGCGAAAACGAAATCGCACGGAAATCCTCCAGGCGAAGGGCGGATTTCCGCGCGAGTGGAATACGATTTCCGTTCACTCGCCGCGCGAGGTGATCGCCGCCGTGGCGACCAATTCGGTCAGAAGGGACAAGGTCGCCTGACCAGAACAATCGAACGGGTTGAATTCGGCCCTGCGGAAATATTTCAGCAGAACGGAGGGATTGAGCCGATCGATATTGATCTGCCCCATGGTCCAATTGCCGAACTGCCGCTCGCTGATTTCCTCGTAGATCAGCAGGCGCACCTGTTCGTGCCGCTCGTCGCGGACGATGGCATTGTAAATTTCGCAGACCTCGTCGCGCCCTCCTTCCAGGACTTGGACGAAAAGATTGTTGGAGACGCAAAGCAGGCCGGTCAGACCCAGAGCGGGATTGTTCTTCCGCGCCTGATGAAGAATGCTGTCCAGGGCGCGGGTGTCGCAGGAGGCGGATGGGCGGCTAGCATAGAGACAACGAACGAGCATCTGGCACTCACGGCTTCAGGTTCAGCAAAGACAGGAATTCTGCGCGCAAGGTGTGGTCCTTGAGAAACGAGCCACGCATGACGCTGTTGAGCATTTTGGTCTTGTCGTCCTTCACGCCCCGCCATTGCATGCAGAAATGGTCGGCCTCCATGACGACCGCGAGGCCGTCGGGCTGAACCTTATCCATGAGCAGATTGGCCATCTGGGCGATCGCCTCCTCCTGAATCTGCGGGCGCGACATGACCCATTCGGCCAAGCGCGAATATTTCGACAAGCCGATGAGATTGGAATGCTCGTTGGGCATCAACCCGATCCACAGCCGCCCCATGATCGGGCAGAAATGATGGCTGCAGGCGCTCCGCACCGTGATCGGGCCGACGATCATAAGTTCGTTGAGCAATTCGGCATTGGGGAATTCAGTGACCGGCGGCGCCTTCATGTACCGGCCGCGAAAAACCTCGGTCAGATACATTTTGGCCACGCGTCGCGCCGTCTCTCGCGTGTTGTGATCGCTCTCGGTGTCGATCACGAGGCTTTCCAGAACGCCCTTGAATTTGCTTTCTACCTCGTCGAGAAGCGCCTCCAGTTCGCCCGGCTCCAGAAAGGCCGAAATATTGTCGTTGGCGTTGAACCTCTTCTTGGCGTCGACGAGCCGCCGTCTGACTCGCGCGGAGACAGGCTCATCGGGGGCTGGGGCATCCGGGCGTTCCACTTATTCTCTCTTCCCTTCCGCCCCGCATCGAGGCTCCGACCTTTGATTGGGCGCGATTCCAAGGATGTTGCGCGCCTCTTTGGATCTATCGACGCGAGCGCGTTCAATGACTGGACGCTTGATGTGTACGGAACGGGCCGCGCTGTGGCACAGTCCGCCAACCGTCAAGATCCCGCCAGTCGTGGGGGCCTCGTACCGCTTATAACATAGATGAGAGCCGCCTGGCCGCGCCACAATGGTTTTACGCGCTGGTCGGCGCCCGCCTCCGCAGCAGTCTGCGGGCGGTGACTCGGGCGCTTGAATTTAGTTCATGCCCGCTATCGCCGCTTATTTTTACACAATCAGCAACCGCGCGGAGGCCAATCCCAAGACCGCTATCTAGGCAGGAGCGGAGGCAATATGTACCATACGCGCATTGCCTCGGAGATGTCGGGATCCATGTCTGGTCCATTTGAGATTTTAGTTGATGACACGCTTGCCGGAATTACCTCGCTTTCCCAGCTTACAGGCCTGGTCAACAAACACGTTCTGAGCTTGGTCAACGATTTCGAGGACACTCACTGGCGTTACCTGAAATTCCAAAACTACTTGTGGGATAATATCGCCGAAACCGCCCTTTCGGCGAGGGAGCGGTCCGCTCTTGTCAATCAGAACCACAGCAGCCTTGTCGCAGCCGCCCAGAACCTCAGATTGACGGACAAGGATGAGATCGGACAGGGCAGCGAAATCGCCGAAGTTTTTCTATACGGTCTGATGCGACACCATTTCGGCGCACTGCCCGTTGTTCCGAAAATTTTCTACAAGCAAAATGTTCAAGATAACGCCAAGGGGGCAGACAGCGTCCACATAGTCGTAGACGGTGACGATTTTACACTATGGTTTGGTGAAGCAAAATTCTACAGCTCTATTGTCGATGCCCGCCTCGATTCAATCGTCACTTCAGTAATGAACTCTCTATCTACAGAAAAGCTAAAAAAAGAGAACGCTATAATAACGAGTGTAACTGACCTTGATGATCTGAACATTGAGACGAACCTTCGCAACAGGATCAAGGCGGCTCTTAGTAACAGAGAGTCGATCGATAATTTGAAATCAAAAATTCACATTCCGATCCTGCTGTTGCATGAATGTTCAACAACGGCCGGCGCAACAGAGATATCTCAAGCCTATAAATCCGAGATTTCGACCTTTCATAAGGAGCGCGCTGAAGCATATTTTCTCAAGCAACTCGCCAAATCCGGCACAATTCATAAATACGATGATTTGACGTTTAATATAATTTTATTTCCCGTCCCAAGCAAGAAAAATATCGTTAAAACGTTCGTCGAAGCGGTCAGTTACTTTAAGGGACCAAAATGATGGACATTTTTGCAATTTGCTATGAGATCAACCAACTTTTGCTAGTTAAAAACGATTTAGCGGCCAGAAATTTGTTGATTAGATTGTTAGCAGACCTTGATCGCGCCGGAACTGCATACCCGCAAGTCGTAAATCACATGATCCGAGCAACAGGACTTTTTCCATATTTGCAACTCGATAACGCCTCATGGGATCAAAAATATGTGTATCAAGCGTTCGAAGTCGATGTTGGCCGTCGGGTGGCGACATTGCACCGCGAGCAATCCAGCGTTCTCTCCAAACTGTTAGACGGCAAAAATATAGCGGTCAGCGCTCCTACCAGCTTCGGCAAGAGCTTTATCATCGACGCATTCATCGCGGCCAAGCATCCCAATAATGTCGTAATCATCGTTCCAACAATCGCGCTGATGGACGAGACGCGGCGACGGTTATTCAAGAAATTTTCTGACCAATACACAATCATAACAGCACCGGATACGCGCCTTGGAAACAAGAATATATTCATTTTCCCGCAGGAACGAGCGTTTGGCTATCTGTCTACCTTTAATGTAATCGACCTGCTTGTGATCGACGAGTTTTACAAAGCAAGCCAAGAGCACGACCGTGAGCGCGCACCATCCCTTATCAAGGCAATCCTGAAGTTATCAAAAAAAGCGAAGCAGAGATATTATCTCGCACCGAACATCAAGAAACTCGGTGATAACGCTTTTACCCGCGATATGGAGTTTATGGAGCTTCTAGACTTCAATACAGTGTACCTAAACATTCAAGAGCCATATAAGGAAATTTCCGGCGATGCTGCTAAAAAGGATAACAAATTAATTGAGATTATATCCCCAAGAACACAGAAATCTCTAATTTACGCAGGCACTTACTCCGAAATCAATAAAATTGCGGACCTCGTCATAGAAAGAATTCCTCCAGTAACCCGTCTCTACACGAATCATTTCTCCAGATGGTTGAGGAAAAATTATCAATCTGACTGGGTTTTGGCCGACTTGGTTGATCGTGCCATTGGCGTCCACAACGGCAGCATGCACAGATGCCTGAGTCAACTGCAGGTGCGACTTTTTGAGTATGAAGACGGATTCGATAGCATCATATCCACGTCTTCAATTATTGAGGGCGTCAACACCTCCGCACAAAACGTGATCATATGGCGCAGTAAATTGGGGAGAAACAACCTCAAAGATTTCACATATAAGAACATTATTGGTCGTGGAGGCCGAATGTTCAAGTATTTTGTAGGCAACATATACCTTCTGGATGCACCACCCAAGTCCGAGGACACTCAACTCGAAATCGAGTTCCCGGACGAAATACTCGGTACGCTTGATGAGGATCACGATACAGATCAACTTGAAGAACACCAAATTGAGCGCATCATAGAATACCGCGAGTTGATGTCGTTGATTGTCGGCGATAACAATCTGGCGCGCATTAAGCGGGAGAACCTTCTTCAGAGCAGCGATGCCGATTTTCTGCTTCGTCTAGCTACGGACATGAAAGACCATCCGGAAGAGTGGCGCGGGTTTGCTTACCTTAATTCCAGCAACCCAAATCATTGGGATAACACCCTTTACAAAGTTCTTAAGCTTAAACCGGGCGGGTGGGATGCATCATGGAGCACGCTTGTATCCGTCGTCAAGGCCATCGCGCATAATTGGGATCGCGATCTGTCCCAGGTGATCTCTTCACTAAAAACAGATGGTATAAACATTGACGAATTCTTTAAATTGGAACGAAATGTCACATTCAAGCTGTCCACCCTTTTGGGTGATGCAAACGAACTTTATAAGCTTATAATCAATCCTTCAGTCGATATCTCCACCTTCGTTGGAAAGCTAAGCCGAGCTTTTCTGCCAACTGCAGTGTATCATCTTGAGGAATACGGGCTACCGCGCATGATATCAAAAAAAATCAATGCAGCGGGTTTGATCGATTTCCAAGACCCGAACATGGACCTTTCACGAGCACTTGAGCGATTTAAATACCTCGGAAAGAATGAGGTACTGGCGATAGAGACGCTTGATCCTTTCGACCGCTACGTCGTGAAGTTTTTCTTTGATGGGATCACGGCTGACGAGCTCATTGAGACCGACAACTCGGAAGGCGGGAGCGCCTGACGTTCGGACAGACGCGATTTGATTGACGAGAGTCAAGCAGCACGATGCGCAGAAATTCTATCTCAGGTTGTACTTCGCTGTGAAAATTCTGCGAATTCGCGTGATTTTCGTGCGGTTTTGCGCAAATTTCCGTGTGTTTTCGCGCGATTTTCACCTGTTCGCGTCGCAGGTTGTGATCGCGGGCGTTGGCGAGGGGTTGAGGAATTGCGCTAAATAACAGTTGTTTGGCCACGTTTCACGTGGAACATTACGTGAACAGTTTGGCCTTTCGCCATTTTCGGGCGGTTTTCACTTTCTTGTCTGACGGGCGTGGGCCGCCCTCGTGCTTCGAGACGGCGGCTCCGCCGCCTCCTCAGCATGAGGGCTCATGAAAGAGTTGGCGCGCGCCTCACTCGATCCGGCGCAGTTTCGAAATGTCCTGGTGGATTTCGCTTGCCGCTACGCGCTGGCTCGCTACGGCGTCGGCGAGGCCGGCCAATGTCCGGTCGATCAGGCCGGATTGCGAAAACAGGCTTTCCACCTGCTCGATGGTGGCGCGATAACGCTTTTCCTCGGCTTCAAACCGTTCGCGCGTGCCATCGATGATGGCGCCGAGCTGGGTCAGCGACTGCTCCATGCCGGCGATCGACCCTTGGGTCTGCGCCAGCGTCGATTTGGTGTCGGTGGCGAGTTTTTTGACCTCCGAGGCCACCACGGAAAATCCGCGCCCCGCCTCGCCGGCGCGCGCCGCCTCGATGGTGGCGTTGAGGGCGAGGAGGTTTGTTTGTCCCGCGATGGCGTCGATCACCCGGAGCACGCCGCGCAGGCCGGACATCGATTCCGCGAGCGTCTTGAACTGGACGGACAATTGCGCGGAATTGCCGTCGTCGGAAAAATCCGTTTTCGCGGAGGCGAAAATCGCGCCGCGCACGCGCTCCATCGCCTCGCGCATCTCCGAGGTTTTTTCCAGCGCGATCTCGATTTCCTTGACGAATTCGAGCTGGCTGGCCATGCGGCCGATGATGCCGGAGCGAAACGTGTTGAGCATGCGCGCCTGCTTGAGCGCGCAGGTGGTGAAATAGTTGACGAAGCGGGCGTAGTGGATCGGGAAAGCGTCGAGAAAATCGTCGCGGTGGCCGGGCTGGTCCTCGAAAAAGACGATGGCGCTCAGGGTTTCGTTGATGTTGATGCCGAACAGCTCGCCGAAGGTGGAAAAGCCGGCGGCGGGGGCGCGCCAGAGGTCGTCGAGCGCGGCGAGGCTGGAGGCGTTGTTGAGGCGGCGCAGGATGCAATCGTTGAGGATGAGCCCGAGCGGCGCGGATTTGCCGCGCAAAAAGGCCTCGTAGTCGGCGCGCGTTTGACCCGCGAAATCGTTGGCCTTGAGCAGCAGCAGCTCGTCGCCGGGGTGGACGTCGCAGTAGAAATTGACCGCGCCGGTCTGGTGATCGAAGCCTGAGACCGAGCGGACGAAAAGTTCGCCATCGACTTCGACGCCAAATGTGTGTCCGGCGAGTTTTGCCGGCACATCCGCCGGTTTGACGGAAAAATGCGCCGCGAGCACCTGAAGGAAGGGGGCGACATCCAGGCCGTTGGCGGTGAGCGCGCCGCGCGCCACGCGGGCGTCTGCGTCGGCGTCGAGGATGGTAAAACTTTTTCCGGTGCGGGTGAAATTCTGCGTCTTGAACACGCCGTAGCGGCGGCCCGGCGCCAAGCGGACGAAGGCGATCACCGCATGGCCGTGCAGGGTCTGGCCACCGTCGAACAGCGACGTTTCCTTGAAATCGAACTTGCCGCCGGCGGAGCCGCCGACGAACAGGCAGGGGAAGCGCCCGGAGCGATAGACCGCCTCCATCAGCACATCCTCGGCGCCGGAGACGCCATCGACCAGGGTCAGCGCGAACACCCGCTCCGCCTCGATGCGGAACGGCGGCGCGACATGGGCGAGATCGGCGGCGATGCGCTCGACCCGTTTGGCGCGCGGGCCCTCCTTGTGCAGGGCGACCTTGTGGATGGAGACCGCCTCGATCAGGTCGGGCGGGAAAATTTGCAGGGTGAGGCTCGACCAGCGCTCGCCCGTCGGCTTATAGAGCGGGCCCGCGTCCGAGCACAATTCGCCGGCGGTGGAGACCGCGATCAGCGGCGTCGAGCCCGCGAGAGATTTGAGACGCGCCGCCACATGGGCGAAATCGACGTGCGGCGAGATGAAGGCCAGCGCCAGGGCGGCGGGGCGCCCGGAACAGCTGAAATCGTCGGACGAGAGCCCGGCGAGCGACGCGTCGCACGCTTTGACGCGCGCCGACATTGCGGTTTCCGTGGCGTCCGCGGGCGCGGCAGACGGAGTCCGAGCAAGCATGTTTATCCTCCACGACGGCGCGCGGTCCGGCTGATCTCAGCCGGCCGCCTTTTATGGCCGCCCCCGTGGAGCATAATGAACAAGCTTGCGCTGGGCTGTCGACGGCCCAACGGCCGCACGTCGTCCCGCCTCGTCGCGCGGGGGCGACGGGGTGCGCTTTTCGTGATTTGGGGAGGAAACGCGCTAAACGGGCGCCTGTCAGAGCGTCGAGAGGCGCACGGGGGCGACGCCACGGCCGCGCATGCCCAGGACGCCCGCGGCGCCCGAGGAAACGTCAATGACGCGGCCGCGCACGAAGGGGCCGCGGTCGTTGATGGTGACGACGGTCGAACGGCCATTCGTGAGATTGGTGACCATGACCTTCGTGCCGAAGGGCAGCGTGCGATGCGCCGCGGTGTGGCCGCCGACGTGACCGCCGCTCGCGGTCCTGCCGCGACCGGAATAATAGGATGCCTTGCCTGACCAGGTCTGCGCCTGGGCGTTCGCCTGCGGGGCGAGGGAGGCGGAGGTGAAAACAATTCCAACGGAGAGTGTGCGGATCAGAATGCTCTTCAATGCATCAGCCTTTCGCTGTTGACGATGAGAGCGTTATCCCCAGAGAATATGGCCCGAAGAAGACCCGATTTTTTGTCCTATACTGAGACACATCGTCACATGATTTTATTCTTTAGCCTGACACCTCATAGGAAGCTTTCATCAAATAAGCGTGGCGGCGACTTCTATACTTCTTCTTCACAAAAACGTCATCATAGCTGGAGCGGCCATGTATTCGCGGCGCTGACGAATCAGCCAAAGGCGCGCGTTTGGCTCGCTGAAGTATGGCGGAAATGAGTCAATAATCGCTGGTTTCGCCAAAAAAAAGGGCCGGACTTGCGTCCGACCCTTTGTCGCATCCTGAAAACTGGATCAGCCGACGATCTCGTTGCCGGCGAACCATTGCGCGATTTCCTGCGCGGCGGTTTCCGGCGCGTCCGAGCCGTGAACCGAGTTTTCGCCCATGTTCAGCGCGAAATCCTTGCGGATCGTGCCGGCGTCGGCCTTCTCCGGATTGGTCGCGCCCATCACTTCGCGGTAGCGCGCGATGGCGTTCTCGCCTTCGAGCACCTGCACCACCACCGGCGCCGCCGACATCTGCTCGACCAGCTCGCCGAAGAAGGGGCGCGCGCTGTGCACGGCGTAAAACGTCTCGGCCTGGGCGCGGGTCATGTGGACGCGCTTCTGAGCGACAATGCGCAGGCCGGCGGCCTCGATCTTGGCGTTGATGGCGCCGGTGAGGTTGCGACGGGTCGCGTCGGGCTTGATGATGGAAAACGTGCGTTCGAGAGCCATTTGGGCGCTTCCTTTGCTGGGGAAATGGGCTGCGGCGCTTATAGACGCCGCGCCCTGCGAAGCGCAAGCTACCGCTTCGCCGCCGCAAGCCGGTTTTCCAGCCCGCGCGCATAGGTCGACATCGCCAGGCAGAAGGTCAGATAGAACAGCGCGGCGAAAATATAGCCGGTGAGCGCGATGGTGGGCCCCGCCCAGACCGGATCGAGACGCGCCACGTCGATGGCGTGAAGGAAGTCGAACAGGCCGACGATGGCGACCAGGGTCGTGTCCTTGAACAGGGCGACGAAATTGTTGACGATGCCCGGCACCACCGCGCCAAGGGCCTGCGGCAGCACGATCAGCTTTAGCGACTGCCAGCGCGAAAAACCGAGCGCGGCCGCCGCCTCCCCCTGCCCGCGCGGCACGGCGGCGAGCCCGCCGCGCACCACTTCCGCCATATAGGCTGAGGCGAACAGCGCGATGCCGAACATGGGGCGCAGCAGGCGGTCGGGCGCCCAGTCTGGGGGCAGGAACAGCGGCAGCAGGACGTTGGCCATGAACAGCACCGCGATCAGCGGCGCGCCGCGCACGAATTCGATGGTCGCCACGGACAACCAGCGCAGCGCCGGAAGTTCCGAGCGCCGCCCCATCGCCAGAGCCACGCCGCCCGGCAGCGCCGCCGCCATGCCGGCCAGCGCCATGATCAGCGACACCAGCGCCCCGCCCCACAGATTTGTGCCGACCACGGGCAGGCCGAGCGCGGGCGCGCCATGGAGCAGGACAAAGCCGATGATGGGAAGGCCAAGGAAGAAGCCGCCGAGCGCGATCCCCTTGCCCGGAATTTTTGGGTGCAGCAGCCAGACGATCAGCGCCGCCGCGAGCGCAAAGGTGAGGTTCACGCGCCAATAGAAGGCGGGCGGGTAGGCGCCGTAAAAAAAGAACGGCGATTTCGCGGCGATAAAGGCCCAGCACGCCCCGGCGCCCGGCGCGCGGCAGGCGGCGCCGTCGGGCGCGCTCCAGATGGCGTCGATGAACAGGTAGCGGATCGCCGGCGGCAGGACCAAGGCCGCGAGCGCCAGCAGGAGCACGGTGATCGCCGTCGCGCGCGCGTCGCCAAACAGTTTGGAGCGCCACCCCGGGGCGCGCATGGGCGGCGGCGGTTGCGGCGGTAAAAAATTGGCCCGGAGGAAATCGGTCATCGGCGCGTCCGCTGATGCGTGGACCGCCCTCGTCCTTCGAGACAGCCGCTTCGCGGCTTCCTCAGGATGAGGGCTGCTGTTGCAGGGACGCTCTCAATAGCCTTCATGCTGGGCAGCGACCGCAGGTCGCGTCTCGAAGCACGAGGGCGGTCCAGGAAGGCATGGCCGCTCATTTCGCCCCCCAGTCCGACTTCTTCTCGATACGCCGCATCAGGGCCAGCGTCAGCATGGACAAGCCGAGATAGAGCGCCATGTCGATCCCGATGGTCTGCAAGGCCGCGCCGGTCTGGTTCAGAATCGTTCCCGACACCTGCATCAGGTCGGCGAAGCCGATGAAGGCGGCGAGCGACGAATTTTTGGTGAGCGCAAGATACTGGCTGATCAGCGGCGGCAGCGCCACGCGCAGGGCTTGCGGCATGACGACAAGCCGCCGCGTTTGCGCCGGCGAAAGCCCCAGCGCCTGGGCCGCCTCGCCCTGCCCGCGCGGGACCGCCTGGACGCCGGCGCGCAAAATTTCGGCGATGTAGGCGGCGGTGTAGAACGTCAGGCCAAAAATCAGCGCCGCCGCTTCCGGCGACAGTCTTAGGCCGCCCTCGACATTAAAAGCGTTGCGGGCGGCGTCGAAACTTGGCCAGCCCAGGCCGGGAAACGGGAAATAGAGGCCGCGATTGTTGAGCAGCACGCCGCCGAGAGACAGCGACTGCTCCGGTTGCGGCAAGGGCGTCAGCAGCACGATGTACCAGAACAGCAGGTGCAGCAGCAGCGGGATGTTGCGCAGCGTCTCGACATAAAGGGCGGCGAGCCGCGACAGCCCCCAATGCGCCGACAGCCTTGCAAAACCGACGGCGAAGCCGACCACGGTCGCCAGGACCGACGCGACCGCCGAGACAATGAGCGTGTTGAGCACGCCGACCAGCAAAGCGCGCGCGTAAGTGTCGAGCGGCGAAAACGGGATGACGCTCTGGTTCAATCCGAAGCCGGCGGTCTGCCAGAGGAAGGCGAAGGAGGTCGGGATGTGGCGCGCTTCGAGATTCCTGGCGGCGTTAAGCGCCGCCGCGATGAACAGGGCGGCGACAATCACAAGCAGCAGCGCCTGGAGCGCGATCCGCCGGTTCATCAGCGCACCGGCGGGGCGTAGTGCAGGCCGCCGTCGCGCCATTGGGCGTTGAGCCCGCGCGGAATCTTCAGCGGCGAGCCCTGCCCCAGATTGCGCTCGAAAATCTCGCCGTAATTGCCGACCGCCTTGACGATGCGCACCACCCAATCCTTGGGCAGGCCGAGGCCGGCGCCGAAATCATTGTCGGCGCCGAGCAGGCGGCGGATTTCCGGCGTATCGGATTGCCGCAAGCGTTCCACATTGGCGGCGGTCACCCCCAGCTCCTCGGCGTCAAGCAGGGCGAAATGCGTCCATTTCACCAGATTGAACCAGCGATCGTCGCCCTGGCGCACCACGGGGCCGAACGGCTCCTTCGAAATGGTTTCGCCAAGGATTTCGTGCTCGCCGGGCGCCGAGAGCTTGAGGCGCTGCGCGTAGAGCGCCGAGCCGTCCGTGGTGTAGGCGTCGCAGCGCCCACTCTCATAGGCTTTGAGCGCTTCGTCGCCGCCGGTGAAGACCACCGTTTCCGCGGATATGCCCAATTTTCGAAAGGTGTCGGCGAGGTTGAGTTCGGTGGTCGTGCCCTGCTGCACGCAAATGCTGGCGCCCTTGAGGTCGCGCACGCTTTTCAAATTGCGCGCCTTGCGGACCATAAAGGCCTGACCGTCGAAATAGTTGACGCCGGCGAACAACAACCCCTGCCCCGCCTCACGCGATTGCGTCCAGGTGGTGTTGCGCGACAAAAGGTCGATTTCGCCCGATTGCAGCGCGGTGAAACGGTCCTTGCCCGACAAGGGGGTGAATCGCACTTTTTGCGGGTCGTCGAAAATCGCGGCGGCCACGGCGCGGCAGTAATCGATGTCGAATCCGCGCCACTCCCCGCGATTGTCGGGCAGACCAAAGCCGGCGAGGCCCGTATTGACCCCGCAGACAAGGGCGCCGCGCGCCAAAACGTCGTCGAGCGTGCCAGCGCGGGCGGACAGGCCGAGCAAAAGCGAAAAAGCGATGACGCGAACGAGCAAGGCGCGCAAGTCTCCGGGAGCCGATCCTGTTCCGAGCCTATGCGTTGCGCCGCCTTTTGCAAAGCCGCGGCGACGCCGGGCCTTGCCCGATGCGCGCCTTGCAGGGCGAACTATCCGGTGGGAGACGCGGAGCCGGAGGATTTTTGTGCGCGAAATTCGCAAAGAGTGGTTGGTCCTGGCCCTCGCTTGTGTCTGCGCCGCATCCGTCCGCGCGCAACCGATTTCTGGGGATCGCTGGGGCTGGAACCCTTGTCGCCACCCTATCCCCCCGCCTGCGTCGGCACGGCCGGTCCGGCGGAGGCCGCCGGCCTGCGCCAAGGAGGTGAAAATCTATATCGCCACTGTCGCCGCCTACCGCGCCTGCCAGGTGCGAAAAGTGGAAAGGACGATTTCGGAAGCCAACGATGTTTCGAGCGCGTTCCGATGCCGGACCAAGAAGAGAGATTGCCAGCTTTCCAAGAGCGCCGATTGAAGATTGCTGGTCGGGGCAGCAGGATTCGAACCTGCGACCTAACCGTTAGCTGAACGCTGCGACGATCGTCTCGATGGGGAGGAACAACGTGCGGCTGTCGTCCGGGTATTCGATAAACTCAGCGCAGCGTAAATAGAAGCGCTTGGCCTTCTCATCCTTCGCATGGACCATCACTGCTCCGATCCCGATGCTCTGCGAGGCGAGCGCAATCCGGCGCAGGGCATCGGAAAGAATGGCGGAGCCAAGCCCCTTGCCCGCATGATCCCTGCTGACGGCGAGCCGCCCGATCACCGAAACCGGGATCGTCTCTGGCGCATTGCGACGCACCTTGCCGGGCGCGGCGGCGCGCTCCACAGCCCCGGCCGCGATACAGAAATAGGCGACGACTCTGCGGCCATCGCAAACGACATAGGTCCGAGAGAAACGGCTTTCATTTTTCAAAGCCCGTTCCCGCAACCAGTCGTTCAATGCCGGTTCGCCGCAGTCGAAGCTGGAAAGGTCGTGCTCCATAGTCAGGGGCGCTGGAGCAGAGAGCGACGGTCCCGAAGGCCCCGCCTCGGCGCCTATTTTTGCCATGCCGGCGCTCGGCGCAACAGAGACCGCAACTTCGGACCCGGCGCGGGCGGATTGTCGAGAGCGTTCATGAACGCATCGAAACGTTCGGCATCGAGCATGAACAGGCGCTGGTCGAGCAATACGTCGATCGCCTGCCGCCGGGAGGTCTCGATCATGAACTCGGTGCGCGTTTTGCCAAGCAGCGCCGCTGCGTCGTCTATGAGCTGCCGGGTATCCGCCTCGATCCGAAGATTAATGCTTCCCTTCGCATGACCTGCATGGCGCTCCACGACCGTTGTGATCGTTGGCTCCCGAATTCCGGACGGCGGACGACGGCTCAGCTTGGACATGGAAAGAAAATGGATATCCGTATGGACATTGTCAATACGGATCGACGAAAATCGAATTTCGTTCGTTCTGAAAGCAGTGGCCGCCTTTGGATCGAGGACAGCGGACGCAATCGAGAACAGGCAGACCAGAGCAACTCGTGAGTCTTCGGCCGATTGCTTCCCCAACGCTACCCAAAAGCCGCGCTGGCCGCTATGGCTGCGCCAAAAATCATAGCCAAGCCTGTTATTGGTCGGGGCAGCAGGATTCGAACCTGCGACCTGTAGTACCCAAAACTACCGCGCTACCAGGCTGCGCTATACCCCGATGTGCGTTCCGCTAGCATGCGCGGCGGTTGGCGGCAAGCCGGGCCGCGCCCGCTCAGCGCGCGAACATCTTGTGCTTGACCACGTCTCCAACCTTCAGCCCGAGTTTTTGAGCCACGCCGGCGTTGACCTCCAGCACGGCGAAGGTCGGCCCGTTCGAAGAAATGATCGCCTGCGACAATGGCTCGGTGTTCTCCTCGATATGGGTCACCTTGCCGTCGCGGCTGATGAAGATCATGTCGAGCGGAATATAGGTGTTCTTCATCCACATCAGGATCGTTTCCGACCGGCCGAAGTCGAACAGCATGCCCCGGTTTTCCGGCAGGAAACGGCGATACATCAGGCCACGCTCGCGCGTGGCCGGGTCGCGGGCCACCTCCACGTCCAAAGTCCGCGGTCCGCCCGACGTCTCGACAATCAGGGGCTCGGTGACTGTCTCGCCCGCCTCCAGCGCACGGGCCGGAGACAAAAACGGCGACGGCGCCAAGGGCAGGCCGAGCAGCGCCAGCACAACGCAGACACCCAAACGCATATCAAAACTCCTCCCCGACCTCCGCCAAAACCCTCAGTGGGCGCTCGGCAGGCGGGTCTCCAGCGGCCGCACTTCGGTCGCCATCATGCCCTTGGGACCAGCGCCGAAGCGCGCCAGCAGCGAATCGCCCGGCTTGAGGTCGGCGATGCCATAGCGGCGCAACGTCTCCATATGGACAAAAATGTCCTGGGTGCCGTCGCCACGCGTCAAAAAACCAAAACCCTTGACGCGATTGAACCATTTGACGACGACGATTTCATAGCTGCCGACCGATTCCACGTCCGCGTGGGTGCGCGCCATCGGCAGTTGCGCCGGATGCACGGCGGTGGACTCGTCCATCGTCAGGACGCGGAACACCTGAAGGCCGCGCGAGCGGTTCTGCGCCTGGCACACCACCTGCGCCCCTTCGGGCGCGCTCTGAAAGCCGTCCCGACGCAACACGGTGACGTGAAGAAGAACATCGGCGAGGCCGTTGTCCGGCACGACAAAGCCAAACCCCTTGGCCATGTCGAACCATTTTATCCGCCCGCGAATCTCAATGATTTCCGCTGCGGCTTCAGAATTGAAATCAAGTCCCGCGTCACACGCGAGTTCCGCCGGTTCTTTGGTCCCCAATGAACCTGCTCCCAAACTAATGCACGACATCATTGGCATCGGGTTCAATCCCGAATCGCCGACTCGTTAACTGAGAATCACAGCAAGGAACATAGCATCGGCCAGATTCCGGCAAAGTCGATTTTTCTGGCCGCCCACAGCCACGCACATGATTTTGATCAGACAGGCTGCTGCGCGGGCGACGCCAGGGCGCGGGCCAAGGCGCGGGCCTGTCCGATCCAGTCCTCGCGCTCCGGCGCGCCGGGCGTGGCGAGATAGGCCCCGATCCAGCGCGCGTTCTCCTCAGACCAGCAGGCGATCTGCCGCAAGGTCCACACGCCGAGCCCGTTGAGCCGCGCCGCGGTCTCGGCGTCCACGCCCAACAGGCGCGTCAGATCGTCCTTTTCGCCGAGTGGCGGCTCCGAAAAACCGGCCGGTCGCGATCCCGCATAAAGACCGTCCCCCGCGCCGGGCGCGGCGGGCTGCGGCAGGGTTTTCAGCCAGGCGGCGCGTTCATCTTCATCGGGCGACTCCGGCTGTTCGCCCCTGAGCACGGCGCGCGCGTGGTCGGTGAGCGCGCCGACGGCGAGCAGGCGCGCCTGCGCCGGCCAGTCTTGTGGCGAAGCCGGCGATTTCTCGCCAATTCTTTCGGAGACCCAGGCGATCTGCTCCGGCCCCCACGCGGCGATCTGGGAAAAACGCCAGACCCCGATCTCGCGCAATTTTTGGCGCAGCGCCGCGTCCACCCCGCGGATCAGGCGCAGATCGTCCTCCTCCTGCGGGCGCGCCATCGGCTGGGGACGGCCGCGACCGGCGTCCTCGGTCGCCTCATGTTCGGGCTGCGCGTGCGAGGCGGGAGCGGCTTCTCCGGCCGGCGCTTCCGCCTGCCCCGGCTGCGGGGCCTCCATCAGCTTCAGGAACGCCTGCGCGACCGCGCCCGCAGCCGCCACAGCCGCCGCCTCGTGGATCGGCGGCGCGCAGACGGGCGCGGCGGGCGACAGCAACTCTTGCAACCTCCGTTTCGCCGCCGGCGCGGAGGCGCCCGCGCCGATCACGAAAGGCGCGGCCAGCGCCGCGCCGACCAGGCAGCCGACGCCATAGGCCGCGACCGCCAGCACGCCGGTGTCCAGCCACAGGCCGGCGCGGCCGGGAACGATGTGCGCGAGAGCGGCCATGGCGGCCAGGGCGAACAGCGTCAAACCGCCCGCGAGCCAAGCGCCGCCGCTCTTTTCATCGCCGCGCGGCGCGAACAAGGCGGCGGCGACGCCGAGCGCGAAAGCCGCCAGCCACCAGAGATACAGGGTCTGAGACAGGTAGGTCATGGCGCGCCCCTATTTCAGATTGAATTCGATGCGGCGATTTCGGGCGCGGTTCGCGTCGTTGACATTGGCGACCAGCGGCCGCGTCTCGCCGTAGCCAACCGCCGTCAGCCGGTGCGGCGCGACGCCGACGGCCACGAGATAGACGAGCACCGATTCCGCTCGCCGCTTTGAAAGCTCCAGATTCGCGCTGACGAGGCCAATATCGTCGCTATGCCCGGCGATCTCGAAATCGACGTCGGGACAGCGCTTCGCCTCCTCCGCCACGGCGTCGAGCGTGCGCGCCGACTCCGGGTCGAGCAACGCGCTGCGTAGGGGGAAGACAATGGGCGCGTCCTTGACCAGCGCAGCCATGCGCGCCTGGCATGCGCGCGCGTCCAGACGCGCCGATCTCGCGGTCCTGTCGACAGGCGGAGCGACAGGCGGCGCGACGCGCGGCGCGGCGGCGGCGATTTTGGCTGGCGGCCCCGCGATCCGGGCGGTCACGGAATAACCGGAATGCCGCACGCCTTCGAGGCGCGCGCGAATGTCGTCCGCGGCCTCGGCGCCGCCCGCCTCTCCGCTCAGGCGGACGCTGCAATCATGCAGATCCAGCGCGCCCGAACGCAGCCGCGCCAACTGGGCGAGGCCCGCCAGCGCCGCATCGAGGAAACCGGAGGGCGCGCCGCCAGCGGGTTTGAGCTGGTCGACCAGTTCACGCCCCGAAAAAGCCTTCGCCGCCGCCGCGACAATTTTCGAATGCGCGTCCTCGTCCGGATAAAAGCCGCTGAGCGCGACCTTGTCGCCGAATTTTTCGACATGGAACAGATAGGGCGCCGCGACCGGATGGGCGATGGCGTCCGCGGCGGGCGCCGTCTTTTCCGCGGGCTTGGGAGGAAGGGGCTTTGCGGCCGGCGGCGCGTCAACCGTCTTCGGTTCGGTCATGGCCGAAGCGGGCTTGTCCGGCCGCGCCGCCGCGACCTCAGGCTTTGGCGCAGGCAGCGCCGACAGCGCATCCGCCGCAACGCGGCCACCCGTCGCCGCCACGCTGGCGACCGCCGCGGCGCGCGCCGAATCAGCGATTCCGCCCTTGAGGGTCACGTCGCGCCCCTCCACATGCGGGTGCGCGCCCACCGCCCCGAGCGCGTCGAGGGCGCGTTGCGCGCGCTCCTTCAGCTCGGCCTCGATCCGAGGGGTCTCCAGCGTGTTGACGCCCAGCCACAAGGCGGCGAGGGGCAGCAGGCCATAGCGCCATTTCCCTGCCTGACCAGCCATGAAAACTCTCCGCGATACGCCGCCCGGCGCGTCCCGCGCCCGGCGCTTGCTCATCGGCGGAACTTAAGCACAAGTTAAACGTGTGGACAGGGGCAATCGCGCCCATCGCGAAAAATGGTCGAAGATTGCGGCGCGCTGACGACCTGAATGCTTGCCAAGCGGCGCGGCGTCGGGCATATGTCTGCACATGGCGGCGGGATTCCCGTTCGCACGCGCTGGAGACGTGGCCGAGAGGCTGAAGGCGGCGGTTTGCTAAACCGTTATAGGGTTGTAAAGCCCTATCGAGGGTTCGAATCCCTCCGTCTCCGCCAGTCAACCCTATTTCCCTAGGGTTTCCGTACTTTTTTAAAATCCTCCCTAGATGCTTCCCTAGAGACGAACGGCGAACAAAGCGGCGTTCGGCTCACGCTCTGCGGAACAAACCGCGCTCGCAATCGTGCGCTCAGACACGACAAACCCCGCGACCGGTTTTCACCGTGCGGGGCCTCTGTTCCTCGGCGGCTGCACATCCGAGCTCGCCTTGGAATTGGAAGCAAGATGGCCTGAGCTTGTGTCGAACTTATGACGCGGCAGATGCAACCCGTGCGCTGGCGGCGGTTTCGCCTTCATGGTGCGACGCAATGATCTAACGCATTGCACAAAAATGCATTCCTCCTATCGTCCGCTCAAAAATGGGAGAGCGAGCGATGGCCAATCCGCAGCAGGAGCCGCGCTGGAAAATCGACTCCAGTGAACATGATGCCCAAGGATTTGTCGCCTGCACCGACAGCGGCGCTATCGTCTGGCGGGGGCCGCTGGACGATCTCGACGCATCCGCGATGCCGAGCTTCGACACGGTCTTTTGTCATGAGGACGATGTTGATCGTGTTCGCCGGTTGATCTCAAAGCCTATTCGGCGCCACGGTTGACCCAAGACAGCCGCTCAGGCCCTGAACCTGCGCCGGCGTCGCCGGAGCAAGAAAGTGGCGCAGATCGGTCATTGCGCTCACTACAGCGAGAGATATTCGATCTCTATTGCCGTTTGCTCGCGCTGGATCAGCAAATCAAGGGAACTGAAGAATTTTCGGCTGGCCTGCGCGCCCCCTTCGAGGATGCGCCGCAATCGGATCGGGCTTGCGACGAATAGAAAACGCCCGCCAGGGACAAGCCGGCGAGCGTCTCGATTCGACGTCGGGAGGAAGTTGAGGAACAGTCCCAACTTTTGCAACATGACCGACGAGGCTTGTGCGGGCCTCGCGGGGGCTATTCCTCGTCCTCCAACTCGCCTTCAAGGTCGGCGTCGCCGTCGATCTCGTCCAGCAGGAGAATCAGCGCCTCGATGGCGTCGGCGATCAGCACGCGCATGGCGGGCGTGAACTCAACGATTTGAGTGAAGTCGTCAGGCTGGCGCATTGCGGTCCCTCCGCTTCTCCTCCTCAAGGTAATAGGCGACGCGAGCGGCGCCGGCGTGGTCAGCAACGGCGCCGGCCAATTCCGCAAGCGCCTGCACGTCACGCGGGTCGTCGGTGTCGTATCTGTCGTCTTTCGATTCCACCGACAGCAGGAGCCAAAGCGCCCGAGCCAAATTGTGGACGGTGGTCAGATGCTCTTCGGTCCTGTCCAGGCTTTTCAGCCGATCAGGCCGCTGGAGGAATTCAGAGGCGGTGGGGCGTGAATCGGTCATTGTGTGATTTTGCATGGAATAAGGACCCCAGCGCTGGGGTGATTTGCATCCAATCGGGACCCCGGGGCTGAGGGTCCAC
>NZ_WNKS01000031.1 GCF_009720655.1 Rhodoblastus acidophilus
GGCCGGCGCGCCGGGTTGTTGCGGAGCCAGACCGGGCGCGCCCGGTTGCGGCGCCCCGCCTTGCTGACCGGGCCGCGGACCGCCCGGAATCACCGGCGCGCTCCCGACCGGCGGCTGACCGGGTTGCTGCGCGGCCGGGGCGCCGGGTTGTTGCGGAGCCAGACCGGGCGCGCCAGGTTGCGGCGCCCCGCCCTGCTGACCGGGCCGCGGACCGCCTTGAGGAAAGCCGCCGGGAGGCGGCGCGGGGCGGGCGCGCTCATCATAATATTGCTGCGCGCCTGGATTTTGCGCCTGAACCGGCGCGGGCGCGTGGAACAGGCCGTGGCGAATCGCGGGAACCGCGAACAGCAGCGGCGCGGCGACCAACGGCAGCGGCAACAGGTTCCGCTGTGGCGGCGGAGGCGGCGGTTCGTCGTAAAACACGGGCGGCGGTAGAAATTCGACCCGGGGCGGCGGCGGACCGTAATCCGGATCGTCGAAGACGACGTAGGGCCGACGGAAATAAATCGCATCCTCTTGCGTCTCCCATTCCGGCGGCGGGGGCACGTCGAACTCATACTCCGCAAAGCGCGGCGGCGGGGCCATTTCGGCGCGCAGGATGGCGAGCCTGCGACGCGCATCTTCAGCATGCGGCCCTCGCGGGAAACGCCGCAGATAGGTCCAGTAGGCCTCGGCCGTGTCGCCGTTTCGCGCGCGACGCCAGGTGAGCGCCTCACGCCGGACGGCCAGGATGGCCCGCACGCGCGCCGAATAAGGAGATTTCGGAAAGGCGTCGAGGAACTCGACGTAGCCGGCGATGGTGTCGCGCTCCAACGCCGCGGCATAGGCCTGATCCACGGCATAGTCGCGAATCGGCCGGCTGCGCAGGTCGGGCGCAGCTTGCGGAGGCGGCGCGTCATCGGCGCGGGCGAGCAGAACGGGCGCCGGCGACAGTTTTGATTCGTCCCACGGGATTTGCGCGCCCTTGGTCTGTTCCGCGACCCGCAGCCGCACGCTATCGAACACCTGATCCACGGGAACGCCGCCCCGCCGCATCATTTCGTTCAGCGCCTGGGCGTAGACGCCATAGGGGCCGGTTTCGTTGGGTGCGACCGTGCCCGGCGCGGCGTTGAAGGCGATGAGTTCGCCGGGCGGCGGATCGACCAGGGCGAGGCCGCCCGCGAGGGGTTGGTTCGGCGCGAAATTATTGGCGCGGGCGGCGTCGAGCACGACGATGCGGGCCTTCAACGGCATTTGCGCCAGCGGGGTGAGGTAATCGGCGAGGCGCACCGTCTCCAGCGGCACATTGGCGGCGGCGGGGATCGCGGCTTCGATCGGAGCGAAATAGTTTTCGCCCTCGTACTGGAGGGCGCGGCCGGAGAGATAGATGAAGACAGTGGCGTCGGGACCGGCGGCGCCCGCCTTTTCGACGAATTCGCGCAAGGTTTTTCGCAAGCCTTCCTGGTCGAGGTCAGCGGCGCCGGTGACATCGAAGCCGGCGACCTGCAAGGTCTGGGCGATGAGGCCGGCGTCATTGGCGGCGGAGGCGACGGGGCCGGTCCGGTAGGCCGACTCGCCGATGACCAGGGCGAGACGGTTGCCGACCGCCGGGGCCGGTTGAGCCACAACCTGCGCGAGGGCCGCGAACAGGCCGCTCAGCGCCAGCGCGCCTGCGGCGACCCGAATTCTTATGTTTTTCGCCTTGCGCGTCATGAAAACCTCTCACGGCTGCGTTGTTGCCGAATGATAACACGTCCGGGCGCGTGAATGCGGCTTGAACCAAAAGCGGCGCCATTGTGTTCCAGTTTTGACGATTTTTGCGTGCGTTGAAACTTGACGCGGGCGCGGCGGGCGCCTAAACAGGGGCTCCGACGTCATGGCGTCCGGGCGATTAGCTCAGCGGGAGAGCACACCCTTCACACGGGTGGGGTCATAGGTTCGATCCCTATATCGCCCACCATTCCAAAAATAACGGAATGAAATCACTCGCTTTTTGTCTCTGAGGCCCGAACCTTGGGATTAGGTTCGGGGATAGACGTTCCTGTTTCGGGCTTTTCGAGCTTTGAAATCGCCTCACGGGCAAGGCGGGCGCGGTCGGCTGTGCGCGTGTGGAGCGCGGCCATTTTGCCGCCTGTCCATCCGTAGATCGCTTCAAGCTGCGCGACCGTGGCGCCGTTGTTCGCCAGCCTGGTAGCGCCTGCCTTTCTCAAGCCGTGCGCCGATCCTGGCACGCCTGCCGCGTCGCAGGCGTCGCGAAACCAATTGCCGAGGCTTTCCTTTGTCATCGGCTTGCCGCGCTCGCCAGAGAGAAAGACCAAATCGCCCGTGGGGCTGGCGTCAATGATCTCCTGAAGCGCGGGCAAGATCGGCAAAATGATCGGCGTCGCGGTCTTTTCCGTGCGAATCGATATGACGCCGTTGCGCACGTGCTGGCGTCCGAGCCGCGCTACGTCGCCACGCCGAAGGCCCGTGAACAGGAACAAGGCCAGTGCCAGACGTTCGCGCGTTCCGATCGGCCAACGCGCTTCGAACTGCGCGATTTCATCCTCTGTCCAAGCGTGAAAACCGTCTGTCTTCGGCGTCGTTGTGCTGGCGTCGCGCGTCGGGTCTTGTTGGACGTGACCGGCTTTCATCGCCCATTGAAACAGCCCCCGCATCGCCTTGACGAAATTGGCGGCCGCGAACGGCGTGGCGGCGCGACGATCCACGCCATTGGAAATGTCCTGACGCGTGATCTGCGCAAAGGGTTCGTCGCCAGCGGTCTTCAGGATCGCGACGAAAATGTTTTCACGCTGGTAGCGCGTGGCGGGCGAGAGCTTCGCCCAAGCAGCCGATTCGCGGTAGCGACCAAGCAGCCACTTCAAGCTGTTCGTCTTGACAGGCGCGCGCGTCGGCGGCGCGGCCTCGCCAGCGGCGGCGCGGTGATATTCGGCCATGAACTCAGGCGAGCCGTACGCGCCGTTGATGCGGACGCGGGGGCCTTTGTCGCGGCGAACGTACCAAAGCGTCTTGCCGTGGCGCGTGACTTCACGCTGAAGATATGGCGGCCTTGGGCGGGGCATGGCGTCCATTAAAGGACGGATCTCCCTACGTGGCGCAACGTCGCCGCTGGCGGCCTCGCTGACGGGCTTCTCTGGAGTGATCCTGATTGCCCGTCCTGGCGAATTTCCAGCGTTGCTGGCGACGCCGGATTGCGCGATCGCGCGCAAGGCCCGGTTTATGTCCGCCTGGGCAAAGCGAGCGGCGCGGCGGCTCATGGTGTCGCCTCAGCCTTTCGCGGGCCGGAGGCGGTCGAAATACCATCCAAACACTGGCGCGTGATTCGGTCCCTGCATTCGCCCTGGCTTGCGGCTTCAACCGAGCGCAATTCCGTTGCGTATACAACTCACCGTTGCGTCTCGTTCGAGAATTTGAGCCAAGGCCGATAAATGGCCCGATCAGCGATAACGCCGCTTTTCTGACTTGGCTTCCGCCTTGCGCCCTTTGCGCGCCGCATAGCGAGCGTCGCGTTCGGCCTTTTTTTCAATTTCGAGCCGGTCTTTGGCCTGAATAGCTGCTTCCGCCTCAAGCTGAAGTCTGGCGGCTTCAGCGATGCTTGCCGCCTCTCGCGCTTCTTCGTCGGCTTTCAACTGCGCCTGCATAGCCGCATGTTGTTCGGCTTTCTGACGCGCCCGTTCGGCGGCCCGCGCCTCGCGCGCAACGAAAATGGCCCGGCTCTGCGCCTCGCGCTCGATCACGACGGGGTCGTCGGCGGCTGGCCGCGCCTTGAATTTTTCAAGCAAGGCTTTTTTAGCCTCTGCCATCGATTTCTGTCTGTCCTGAAAGCTCACGCCTTTGTACGTCGCCATCTTGATCCTGTTCTGAGGGAATTTGATTTCACGTGTACGCGTCACGATTGCAGGCGTCAAATTTTCCCGCGCAACCAACGATCACGACCTACCTGCTCATGCCCACTGTCTTGGAATTGGTCGGGTGAGCTTCGGAACCCTTTCGGGGCGCGAGGAGCAAATGTGGTAATCGGTGGACGTGTTTGGCCGTCGATAGATCGCCTCGACGCGCCCGATGCTGACGACCGGTGAACAGGTTTGGGAAACGAACGGCTGCGCGGTTCGGAAGTTAGCGGAGCTAAACCCGTAATAAATTCAACGGTCAAAATGGTGGGAGGTAAGCCGTGACGAAGCTCATATCTCATTTTGCAATCGCCCTCTGGCGGTCGCTGAAGTATGAGTGCGTTTATCTGCGCGCCTGGGAAACGGGCTCGCAGGCTAGGGCCGAGATCGGCCGCTGGATCACTTTCTACAATCGCCAGCGGCCTCACGCCGCCCATGGCGGGCGGCCGCCTGCCATGGTTTATTGGAATGCCATTCAACCCGACCAGCAGACAACGAGAGTAGCTTAAATCCCCCCGAAATTTGTCCAACCAACGGGGAGTAGCTCAGTCCGATTTCCGGGGAGTAGCTCACTCTAACCAGGACCCCGTTTCACCATCATACGGGGGACCGCTACCGTCCTTCACATGAAGCACGGGCCGGGGCCATTACCGCATCTAGTCGCGTCGAGTCCTTGAACTGAACTCAGTTCCATGCCAAAGACCCGACCCATGGGGTTGTTCTATATCGTTCGGACATTTCAAGTATTACCCACTTGCACACAGCCAAAGGAGACGGGCTCCTCGCTAGAGCGGCGTCCGACCAAAACGGATCATCGCATTGCCGCCATATGCCCGAAAGCGGAAGGTGGCCAATTCGATTTGTTCGGACACCGCTCTAGATGATTGCTGACTAAGGAGCGTCCGGGCTTCCAACTACGAAACAGTGACAAGCGGTCCCCCTGCGCGGATCCATTTCAAGCGCCGAGCGGGGGCGACAGAGAGGGTTGTAATGTCCGAGAGCGTGGAAAATCGGAAGGAATTCGGCATACACGCCCCTTATCAGCCGGGGTCGTTTGTTCATTCGATGGCGAACTTCGCGTCTATTTTCAAAAGGATTCTGTCTGGATTGTCGCCTCGATCATATTGTGAGATCGGGGTTGAGGGTCAAATCATGACGGAGAATATTATTGCGTTGGCCCGCCCGAACGGCTGCCCTATCTATGGAATCGATCCCACCCTCGAAACCCATCCAGCCTATGAGAATTACATTTTAATCCGTAAGCCTTCACTCGAAGGGCTCCACGATATTCCTGCGTGCGACGTGTATTTTGTCGACGGAGACCATAATTACTACACCGTAAAACAGGAGCTTGAGCGCATCAAGGAGATTCCCGCATCGGCCCCAATGTTTCCGCTGCTCTTTCTGCATGACGTGGGATGGCCGCAGGATCGGCGTGACGGCTACTACTTGCCGTCGCATGTTCCCCAGGAGCGCCGCCATAAGGCGAATTCCGGACTTGGGGTCGATCCGACGCTTAGGGAATTGAGCGAATTCGGCCTTGCCGCCGACGATCCGGGTTACATTTTCGCCAATGATCGGGGTGGCCCGGAGAACGGCGTGCTGACCGCGGTCGAGGATTTCGTGCGGGAAAACCCAGACTGGCGCTATGTGACAATTCCGGGCGTGTTTGGTTTGGGCATCGTCCATAAGACGGCCGGAAGCGAGGATCTGACTCGGAGGATTGACGAGCTTGGCGCGGCGGTGTCATGGCTTGGGGAGTTGCTTTCAATTCTTGAATACAACCGGCTTCAGCTTCACTGCGAATCCTATCGCCATCATCACAATTACTCCTTGACAATAAAGGAGCTGTCTGATGCAAGCGCCAGAATCGCCGATCTTGAGCTTGAGGTCGTCGAAGCCTACCAGTCTAGGGACGCCACGAACGTCGTAGCGGAACAGGTTGCTGCGCAAAACGCACATGTCGAACGCGAAATCATCGAAGTCCGTCAGTCCAGGGACGCCGCGAACCTCAGGGCGGAACAAATTGCCGCGCGAAACGCCGAGCTTGAGCGAGATATCGGCGAAGCCTGTCAGTCCAGGGAAGCCGCGAACCTCAGGGCCGAAGAAATTGCCGCGCGGAACGCCGAACTCGAACGCGAAATCGGCGAAACCGGTAAGTCTCGGGATGCTTTCGAAGCCCGAGCGGAAGCGCTGTCCGCCTTTTGCGACTCGATGCAGCGCAGTTGGAGTTTCAGGATCGGGCGCATGATTACCTTTCCTGGTCGCTGGGTAAAACGCCTCTTCAAATGAGTAAATAGAGATGAAGATCCAAACACAAATTTTCATCGAAAACCTGATCGAAGCACCCGACGTCGCGGTTGTCAGTTTTGACGTCTTTGACACCCTGTTGTTCCGACCAGGATTCCAGCCCAGCGACCTCTTTCATCTGCTGGGCTCCAAGGCCGCCGAACTTCTTGGATTGTCCGATTTCTTTACGATCCGCTCCGCCGCCGAACATGAAATGGCGGTCGTCACCGGCCGTCCGGAAAGCTACCGGAACCTTCACACCCTTGAGGACATTTATCACCACATTGCCAAAACGTATAATCTCGATCCGAAAAAGTGCCAGGACCTTTGCCGGTTCGAACTGGAACTCGAACGCACGACGCTTCGGCCGCGCAACGACGTCAAGAGGCTTTATGAAAAAGCGGTGTCGTTGAACAAACGCATCATCGTCATTTCGGACACTTATTTTTCCAAACCCTTCATGGAAGCGCTCATCGCCGAAAAGGGATTCGGGGAAGTCTCCGCACTTTATGCGTCCAATGCATGCGGCGGGCGCAAGGACGCAGGCGACATCTATGCTTATGTCCTGGAGCGCGAGGGCGTGGAGGGCCGCCGGATCCTTCACATCGGCGACAATTTGCATTCGGACGTAGAAATGGCCGCCGCCGCTGGCATTATGGGCGTCCATTGCCCGGCGGTGATCGAGAATTTGCTGGAGTCTCCGCAAAGCCCTTGGCGGCACGTCCTTGCGGACCGGGTCAACCTGGACCCGGGCGCCCGCCTTCTGCTCGGACTCGCGATCAACGCCTGGTTCGCGGCGCATCCGAGCGCGGGTGGCGAATCTGTTTTTGAAGACAATCTGCGGCTGTTCGGCTTCGTCGGCCTCGGGCCGCTCCTGTTCCATATCGCTCATGAGATCGCGGAATCCGGAAATATCCAACAGTCCTATCCGGCCGTCTGCTTCGCCTCGCGTGACGGATATCTTCCCATGCGCGCCTACGACCTTCTGACGGAAGGGCGGAAAAAAATCCCATCGCACTACATATATTGCGGGCGCGCCGCCTATGACATCTATCGCTTCAACGGCGACCCCGCGGCCTTCATGTCCGGAAAGGTCCTTCGTTCGCAAGGATACACGCTCCGCAGCCTCCTCAAATATCTTTTTGAGATGAAGGATGGCGACCTGCATGACACGCTGGTCAATGCACTCGACAAGAAAGAACTGGACACCCCATACGTTGACAGCACTGCGGCAATCGAGCGTATCTGCACGCAATACAACGAGCGGATCAGCAGCTTTTTCAATGCAGAACGCACCATCTCATCGCAGTATTATTCCAGTGAAATTGCAAAAATCGAATCAAACCGAGCCATTATATTCGATGTCGGCTACGGAGGCTCTGTTTCTCGCGCGATTGGCGCGCTCACAGGTAGCAAGATCGACAAGATTTACCTAAAAGGAGACGACGAAAACGTCGATTCGGACCGAACCCATGGCACGTTGACACGCATTTTGATGCATGATCCGGACGAAGTGACGCGGGACGTTCCCGGGTTTTTCATCCTGTTGGAGGAGCTGTTTTCGCCGGTGGAGGGCGCCTGCATCGGTTTCAGACGCGAACAAGGGAAAATCCTTCCCATATTGGCGACGAACGATATTTTCGGACAGAGGATGCGCGACGATCTCGCCGCCATTCAGGAGTCCGCGCTCGACTTCGTTCGGGTGGTGAAGGAAACATTCGGCGCTCTGGCGCCCTGTCTTCGGGTCGGAGCGGCCAATCATCTAATGCGCCCGGTCCAATACGGCTTCGGGCGGTCGGCCGAATGTGAAGAGAGGATATTCTCAAACATTCTCTTCTCTGATCTGTTTTTTCACAACAAAGTCCGCCCCCTCTCCACCAAGGTCAAACCTTACTCGGACTTTGGCAATCTGCCGGATCGGTCGGGTTTCGACGAACCGTCAAGGGTCACTTCGAGCGCGGACTTTGCTTCCTCTCGGTCGCTCAAGGCGGCAGTTCACTTTTATCTGCGCGGCGCCGCGTTCCTGCAGCCCGTTTTGCTGGCGGTTTCGCAAATTCCAACGGCGTTCGACCTTTTCATCACCGTCGATGACGAGAGTCTGCGTCAACCTGTCGAAGCCATGGCGCAAGCCATGAAGGCGGCGGAACTTGACCAGTTGACCGTGGCGACGGCGCGGGGCGACAGCGCCGGTTCCTGGATCGCCACGGCCTGCGCGCACGCCAGCGACTACGATCTCCTATGTCATTTCGGCGCGATCAGCCCGGACGGCTCCAGCGAATTAACCGCAGACTGGTTTCAGCATCTGCTCGAAGCCGTGCTTTCCCCGTCGGCTGTCTCCGGAATCCTGTCGCGTTTCGCGGAAGACCGGGCTCTGGGGCTGCTCTTTCCGTCCGTGTACCGGCAAGCCTATGACACGATGCGAATGGCGCCGGGCGGGATCGTCCCGCAGTCGGTCCGGGTTGAGATGGACCGACTGCTCGCGGAGATGAACATCAAGACGGGATACAACCGCAGCGATTTCTTCATCCCGATCGGCGACGCCTTCTGGTGCCGCCCGGCGGCGCTTCGCCCCCTGATCGGCTGGGCCGGCGCGCAACCGGCTTTGTCGGGGGAAACCTCGGCGGCGATCAGCCGCATTCTCGCGGTGGTCAGCGCCGCCGAAGGATTCTCCTCCAGCGCTTTCGTTCCCAATGCGATGCTGTTGCGCGCTTACAGGGCGCAAGGCCAGGAAATCGAAACCCTGGCGTCCGTCCTCGCCCATACGCGACAGGAAATGAATCGTATCGCAAGCCTCGGCGCCGGGCATGCCGAATTGAATCTCAGGGATGCGGGCAGGATACTGGAAAGAACGGTCCGCCGTTTCGTGAAGGCGAAAATAAGATCGGCGAAAATGCTGCCTCAGCGGCTGCGGAGCGCGACTGTGACGGGCTTGAGAGGATTGGCCGCCCTTATCAAGATACGCAGTCTGAATCGTTTCAACGCCAAGCGCCCCGTGTTCTCCGTGGTTATCCCCATTTACAACCGGACTTGGGAGCTTGAGCTCGCGATCAACAGCATATTGAAGCAATCGTTCCGCAATTTCGAATTGATTTTGGTCTGCGATGGATCGCCCGCCGAAACGCTGGACATCGTCGACCGCTACGCGACCCATCCGCAGATCCGTGTCCACAAGTTCAATGATAACAGTGGAAACGCCTGCCGTGGGCGCAATACCGGAATTAGCATGGCGCGCGGGAAGTATGTTGCCTTCATGGACAGCGACGACATTTCGGCACCGGATCGGCTATGGCATAGCCTGTTCCATTTTCTGCGCGATCGCGCCGACATGATCTACGGCTCGGTCAAGATCATTTCCGATGGCACCCGTAATATTGACGGCATTTGGGATGGACAGTTCCGCAAATCCTTCGCGCTCAGCTTGAGGGAAATGGAAGACGTCAATCCTGCCTGGACATCTACTGTCGCGGTGCGCCGGGGCGCGCTGGTCCGCTTCGGCGTGTTCCGTATGGCGATGCGCTACCGGGAGGATCAGGAGCTCTGGCTCCGTCTGGCTTACAACGGGTGCAAGTTATATCCGGCGCCGGAGCTGCTTGCTTATTACCGGTTCCACCAGGGCAATGCCGAACTTTTGTTTAAAGACAAGGACGCGCACTGGAAAGAGCTGATGTTGACGCTCTACAAGCGGCCTTACGAAGAACCAGTCATCGCCGAACCCGTTGAGGTTCCCAGGAGAATCCGTCGAAAGTCGGCCAGGAATTCGCGGGTCGATAACGTGCTGGGTCGCCTCGGGCTTCGTCGCCAGCCCCCCCCGGTGGCGGCACCCGATGTTTCCGACGTCGATGAATGTCGCTGGGAAGAGTCGATCCAGAACGGTCTCGCTTTCACCAAAGTGGTCGTTCTGGACGAGGTTGCGGATATCGACGATGTCCCGGCCAACCCGAAAGGGGAGCGAAGCCTGCTCATGCTGATCCCTCCGCCTGAACGCGGATCGGGCGGGCGCATGACCATGGCGAGAATTTTACGGAGCCTCTCGGCATCCGGTCTGCGTTGCCACGTCGCATTCTATCCGGAAGTGCCAGACCATGCCTTCCGGGACTGCGAGCGGTCGTGGCTGGATGAGTTCAAATTCAAGCCCGATGAGTGCATTGTCCTCGAGCTCAAGGAGGCAAGACAGCGTCGGTTCGACATTGCGATCGCCACATTCTGGCCGAGCGCCTATGTCGTGCGCCGTCAGATCCACGCGCGTTCGAAAGGCTATCTCGTTCAGGACTTCGAGCCCTATTTTTATCCGCCGGGCGCCAATTATGGCTTCGCGGAGGAGAGTTATCGGCTGGGCCTCTGGGGAATCTGCGCGTCCCCCTGGCTGGCGAAGAAGCTGTCCGAAGAGTACGGAATGAAAACCGCTGGTTTCGAACTGGGCCTCGAAAAGCATGAGTATCGCCTGATCCCGGGTGCGACGCGAGACCCGCGGCTGGTTATCGCCTATGTCCGGCAACATACCGAACGACGCGGCTACGAACTGGTGATGTGGGCGCTTAAGAAAATCAAGGACGAAGCGCCCGACGTTCGCGTCGAGATTTTCGGCGATGGCTCTCTTCCGCCGGGTCAATTTCTATGGATCGACAAGAACCATGGCATTCTGAACCACGATGAGTTGTGTCAACTTTACAACCGGGCCAGCATCGGGATCGTCACGTCCTTCACGAACTACTCACTGATTCCGAACGAAATGATGGCGTGCGGTTGCGCGGTCATCGACCTGGATACGGACTGCACGAGGTCTGTGTTCCCTGAGGGCTCCATCAGTCTGGCGGCGGCGACCCCCCAAGGCATCGCGGAGGCCGTGAGGACATTGACGACCGATCAAGCCGCCCTCGACCGACAAGTCGCCAATGGGCTGGCCTATATCAAGAACGTCAGTTGGAGTCACAGCCTGGCGGAAATCAACTCCGCGATCATGGCCTTTTCAGGTGGCGTTTGTTGTCCTCCGCCAGCGAGCGTTGATGGCGACTCTATGTTGGAATTTGGGTGAAATGGACCCCGTTTTTGGGACCGGCGGTTAAGTTGGAAACGAGCCGTTCCGTTTGATAAACGGAGCGGACGATGAAGAAGACGAGACGCAAGATTGACGGGGCGCTGAAGGCGAAGATCGCCTTGGAGGCGATGCGCGAGCAGGCGACGATTGCGGACCTGGCGCAGCGCTACGAAGTTCACCCGAACCAGATTTACGCCTGGAAGAAGCAGTTGCTGGAAAATGCGGCGCGGGCGTTTGATGCCGGCGTCGGCGTGGACGCAGAGGCGACGCGGGAGAAGGAGATCGAGAAACTCCACGCTAAAATCGGTCAACTCACTGTTGAGCGCGATTTTTTAGCCAAGAGGTCCGGAAGATGAGCGCGCCGGACCGTCGAGGCCTGCTCGACCGCGCCGACGAGAAACTGTCTGTCCGGCGGCAATGCGCCTTGCTGGGCGTCGCGCGCTCCGGCGTCTATCGGCCGAAAAAGCCAGCCAACGACAACGACCTCGCGCTGATGCGGCGCATCGACGAAATGTACACGTCATGGCCCTTCCTCGGCTCACGCCGGCTCGCGCGGATGCTGAAGGAGGAAGGCGAAACGATCAACCGCAAGTGGACCCCGCTATCATCTTCCACGAAATCGAGCGGTCGGGAATCGCTCGCCAATCATTTGGGCTTGCCGAGAACGAACACGTTTATGTAATAAAAGACCATAAACACGTTAACCTGCGAGGATTGTGCTATTCATGAACGCAATTGGTCTTTCGCCCCTGGCCTTGTTTGTTCAGGCGGGGATCGTCGGCAAAAGCGTCATGGCGCTGCTGTTCCTTGTGTCGGTCTGGGGCTGGGCGCTGATCCTGCAAATCTGGCTTTCCGCGCGCCGCCTATTTTTGGCCGTGCAGGCCGCTCGGCAGGACGAGGCGTCGCCTCTGCTCACCGGTGTGCTCGATGCAGGCGTTCGCGCGCAGGCTGTAAGGGTTGAAAGCGAAACTCACGCCGACCGGCGCTGGCGGATCGGCGAGACTATGACCCGCGCGGCGCGCGGGCTGTTGCTAGAGGCCGAAGGCGGGCTGCCGAGCCTCGCCGTGATTTCCTCGACTTCGCCGTTCATCGGCCTGTTCGGCACCGTCTGGGGCATCATGTCGTCCTTCGCCTCGATAGCCGAGGCCCGCGACACCTCGCTCGCCGTCGTCGCGCCTGGTATCGCCGAGGCTTTGGCCGCCACGGCCATCGGGCTCGCCGCCGCCATTCCCGCCTCGGTCGGCTACAACAGGCTTTCGGCCTTGTTCTCGCGCTTGTCAGCCGATCTCGACTGCCTGGTGCAGGAGCGAGCGGACCGTCTGGCTGGCGAGAGCGCGCCCGTCGCGATGAAGGAAGCGGCGTGGTGAAGCCTACGTCCGTGAGCGGGTCCAGCGGCGTCTATCGCGTGCAGGCGGACATCAACGTCACACCGTTGGTCGACGTGATGCTGGTGCTACTGATCATCTTCATGGTCACGGCGCCCATGCTCACCGCCGGCCTGCATGTGAACCTGCCGAAGGCCAAGGCCGCACAAAAGCTCGATCCCAAGCCGCCCGTGATCCTGACTTACGCCAGGGACGGAAAGGTCGAACTGGACGGTGAGAGTTATGATCTTGCGCAGATCGTGGACGCGGTGGAGACGAGGCTCGGCGATGACCGGACGCAACCGATCCATCTGCGCGCCGACCGCGATTCGTCGTATGGCGACGTCGTCGCGCTGATGGATGCGCTCGCCGCGCGCGGGCTGACGCGGCTGGCGCTGCTCACTGGGCCGGTGGGGAAGGCCGCCGATTCGAGCAAACCGACCGGGCAGGCAGAGCGGCCGTGAGTCTCGCGGCACTGCTGCCGATCCGGACGCGCCTGTCGCTGACGGGCGCCTCGCTGGCGGCGCATCTGGTCGCCCTGAGCGCGTTCGCGCTGGTCCAGACGCCGCCGGCCGTGCTCGCGCCGCTGAACATCGATGTGATTCCACAGGGCGACTACGTGGTGGACACGGTCGCGATCGCCGGAGACAGTGCGGCGGAGCCAGCGCCACAACAGGCGGAGCCAGAGCCCGCGCAGCCGGCGCCCGCGACGCTGGCGGCCGTCGCGACCTCCGAAATGGAGCCCGATCCCGCGGCCAGACAGGCGGAGCTGGCTGCACTGGAGAAGCAACGCCGGTTGAGCGAGCAAAAACGACGGGAGGTGCTGGAAGCCCGTCGTGAGGCGGCGGAACAGGCGCGGGAGGAGGCGATGGAAAAACGCTTGCGGGAAAAGCGCAGGCGCGCGGCGGAGGCCCGGCGCGACGCCATGCGTCACGCGAGCGCGCAGGGCGGCGGTTCGCAAGCTCATCGCGCCGGCGTCGCCAACGGCGCGCCAGCGCGGGCGGCGCGGGCGAACTATGGCGCGATCATTTCCGCCGAACTCAACCGCCACAAAAGCTATCCCGCCTCGGCGCGGGCGCGCGGCGAATCCGGCGCGGTCGGCGTCGCGTTCACCGTCGGCGGCTCCGGGCGAATCGTCGGCCATTCCATTGTCAGTTCTTCCGGCTCCGCGGCGCTCGACGGCGCGGTTCACGGGATGATGCGCGCCGCTCACGCCCAGCCGCCGCCCGGCGGCGCCTTCCACGGCAGCATCGTCATCCGCTTCAATCTCAGCCGATGATCGCCCGCTTGCGGTGTTCCGACTTCGTTATATGAAACAGAAACACCTAATGAGCGCTGGAAAGATGGCGAGCTGACCATAAAACGGGCACATTGCAGCCAAAATTTCCCTTATCACGATGTCGCGATCCTTATATTTATGTATTTGAAAAACATATTTTCCGCGATTCCGAGGATCTCCCCATGCGCCGCTCTTCCCTCCTCGCCGCCCTGCGCGCCAGCGTGTCGCTGGGCGCCTGCCTCGTCGCCTCGGCCGGTTGGGCGCATGAAGCCGTTCCAGAGGTTCACGTCGAGGCCCCGGGCCCTTCCGCCGCGCCGCCCGCCGGCGCGGTCGATGCGGCGTCGGCCTCCGGCCGCCCCGCCGCGCAGATTCCCTCCCGGCGCGATGGGGCGGCCACCGCTTATGACGTCAGCGGCGACGGCGTCGATTTCGGCGTTTCCAACGGCGGCTCCAATGTGCTGCGCACGGTCGGCAATCTGCCCGCGGTGGATGCGCCGGCGATCGATCCCTACGCCGCCGCCAATTTGCCCGGCGGCTCCAAGGGCATTCGCGTGCGCGGCATCATGGGCCAGCACGGCGACAGCATGAGCACGGTGGACGGCATTCCCCTCGCGGGCGCCAATCCCGGCGTCGGCGCGATGTTCCTGATCCCCAATGAGGATTTCGCCCGCACCACGCTCTTCCAGGGCCCGATCGCGCCCAACGTGCTCTCCTATTTCAACTCCGCCGGCGTGGTCGATAGCCAGATCGCCTGGCCGAAGGACAGGATGGGCGGCGAAATTTCGCAGAGCGTCGGCTCCTTCAATTTCTTGCGCACCTTTGCGCGCGTGGATTCCGGCCTGCTGTTCGACAATACGACCAAATTCTTCCTCTCCGGCGCCTGGACCGACGCCGACAAATGGCGCGGGACCGGAAAGTCGCCGAACGGCAAGGGTGATTTCACCGCCGGTCTCGAAAGCCGGCCGAACGACGCGCTCGACGTCAAGGCGCTGGTCGCCCACACCCAGGTGGACCAGAACACCTATCAGGGCCTGACCTACGCGCAGGCCAGCAACCTTCCAAAATATCGCTTCCTCGACTTCACCGGGGTTCCCGTCTCCGGTAGCCTGATGAACTGGTACGGCTACAACCGCCAGAGTTTCGACGTCTGGTCGGCCTTCGCCGAAATCTCGTACAAGCTCAACGCCGACACCATCATCACGCTCAAACCTTATTTTCTGCATGAGGATGGTTATTACTTCGACGGCATGGCGAACGGCCTGGTGCGCCAATGGCTGATCAACCACAATTTCTATGGCGGCGTCGCCGAGTTGAAGACGCGCGCCTGGGACACGAACTTGACGATGGGCTATTGGGGCGGCGTCGGCGAGTTGCCCGGGCCGCCGACCGCCTGGAAGATGTACACGCCCAATCTCGCGGGCGGACTGACTTTCAAGAACTGGAGCATACTGGCGCAGCAGACGGATCCAAACCTCTACAATTCCCTCTACGCGCTGGCGGACCGCCGCTTCGGCGCCCTGCGCGTCCAGGCCGGCTTGCGCTACATGTGGCAAACCCTTCCCGGGATCAACGCCATGACGCCCGGCCCGGGCGCCGGCGACGTCTCCTATTCCGCCGCGCTTGGGGCCTCCACCGTCAACGCCAGGAACAGCGTGACCCCTTCCACGGTTGGAGCGGCGCTGCCCTATCTGGCGCTCGCCTATGACGTGAACCGCGACGTCACGGCGCGCGCGAGCTTTGGCGTCACCTATACCGGCCCAGCCATCGACCTGTGGCCCGCCTACCAGGGCAGCGCCGCCGCGCTCAACGCCAAGGGGCTGAATCTCAACCAGCTTTGGCATGCGAGCAAGCCGGAGACGGACGACGTCGTCGATCTCGGCTTCGACTGGAGATTCGGAACGCCCATCGGGCCGGGAACTTTTAGCCCCACCGTGTTCTACGCCCGCAACCACAATCAGAACGTCTCCTACGATCCGGGCGTCGGCGTCGCCTTCTCTCAGACTGTCGGCGAAAGCCAGTCGGTGGGCGCGCAGGCGATGGTCAAGTTCGACCCCAGCGAATATTTTTCGGCCTTCGCGGCGATCGGCTATCAGAACGTCACCTTCGTCGGAAACCTGCCGTACTGGCCGGGCGCATCCGCCGCCGTGATCGCCGCGACCAAGGTCGACGGCAAGCTGATTCCCGACGCGCCGCTGTGGATCTCGACGCTGGGAGCCGAAGCGCGCTGGAACGGTTTTGCCTTCTCGCCCATCGTTCACATCGTCGGCGACCGCTATGGCGACACTTCCCACAAGCAGTCGGTCGCCGGCTACGCGACCGTGGACATGCGGTTCGCCTATCGCCGCCCGGTCGAGTTCGGCGAAATGGAGGCCAGCGTCACGGTGACAAACCTGTTTGACGCCGCCTATATCGGCCAGATTTCCTCCGGCTATTACCAGTCGACCTCGTCGTCCGGCATCTACTATCCCGGCGCGCCGCGCGCCGTCGTAGGCAAGCTCGCCTGGCGCTATTGAGAGGAGGCCGCCATGCGCATCGGTGTCTTCTGCACTTACGAAAATCCGCTGGACGATTACATCCATTGTCTCACGACGCAGACGCGCCTCGTGCAGCATGTGGAGGCGCTCGGGTTTGAAGAAGCCTGGGTCGCCGAGCATCATTTCAATCCGGATGCGGCGAGCCCGTCCATCCTCGCCCTGCTCGCTTATCTCGCGGGTGTGACGTCAAAAATCCGACTCGGCTCGGCCGCCGTGCTGCTGCCGTTCCGCAATCCGATCCAGGTGGCGGAGGATGTCGCCACCATCGACATTCTGTCTGGCGGCCGCTTCGATTTCGGCGTGGCCAGGGGCGGGCCGTTCCCCTTGCAAAACAAGCATTTTCATGCGGACAAGGACGTGTCACGCGACATGACCATCGAGGCGCTTGAGTTGATCGAGCGCCTGTTCGCCGAGGAGGAAGTGAGTTTTTCCGGCCGCTATTATCAGGTGGATTCGGTGCGGCTGGCGCCCAAACCGCTGCAAAAGACCATGCCGCTGTGGATCGCCACCACCACGCCCGACGCCATCCAATACGCCGCGAAAAAGGGCATCGGCCTGATGGGCGGTTCGCCTTTCCCCTTGCAGAAGGTGGTCGACATTGTCGAGACTTTTCGCGCCGCCGCGCCGGGCGTCGATCCGCGTCTGACGCTGGCGCGATTCTATTTCGCCGCGCCCACACGCGAACAGGCGCTTGCCGAAGCGCAACCTTTTATCGCGCGTTTTTCCGAGCGCATGAGGGGCATTTTCATGGCGCAGGGCAAGGGACCGGCCTTCGACGCCGAAGGGGTTATCGCGCGCTCGCTGATCGGTTCCTATGACGAGGTGATCGCGCAGGTTCAGGAAATCCAGCGCCGCGCCGCGCCGCGCTCCCTGCTGCTGAAACCAGCCTCGCTCGACGCAGCGAAAAACCTTCAAATTCTCACGGATTTCGCCAAGATCATCCGGCCCGCGCTGGCGCCGAGCCTGGTGACCGCCTGATGAAGTCTCTTGCTCGCATCGCGGTCGTTCTGCTGGCGCTGGCCGCGCCGGCGCAGGCGCGCGAAGTTACCGACATGGCCGGCCACACGGTCCAGGTTTCCGACAAGATCACAAAAGTCTTTTCGGCGTCCTATCCGTTGACCGTGCTGATGTATGTCGTCGCGCCCGATCTGCTCAGCGCCGTCAACGTGCCGCTCACCGACAAGCAAAAAACGTTTTTCGCGCCTCGTCTCGCCGATCTGCCGGCGGCGGGCGGCACGCCGGGCCAGAACCGAGCCGCCAACCCGGAAGAAATCATGGCGCTGCATCCGGATGTGATCATCGCCTGGACCGACCCGCTGGGCGGCCATCCCCCGGCGGAGAAAAGCTGGGCGCAAACCGGGCTGCCGGTGATTTACCTGAACGTGAGCAAGATCGAAGACTACCCGGCCGCGCTGGATTTTCTCGGCGACCTGCTCGACCGCCGCGCCCGCACCGACGCGCTGAAAGCTTATGTTGTCGCGGCGCTGGAGCGAGTCAAAAAAGCGGTAGCCAGCGTGCCGGCTGAAAATCGCATAAAACTGCTTTACGCCGAAAGCCCCGACGGGCTCGCAACCGAATGCGATTCCTCTTTCCACATGGAGGCGTTCCGCCTCGCCGGCGGCGGCAGCATCTATCATTGCGCGCAGGCGACCCATATGGGCATGGAGAAGATCTCGCTCGAAGAAATCATCGCCCGCCAGCCGGCGCTGATCGTCGCGCTCGACCCGAAATTCAAGGAGGTCGCGCAATCGCCGGAATGGCGCAACGTGAAGGCCGCCGCCGAGGGCCGCGTCCATACCGTGCCGAAAACGCCGCTCAACTGGCTCGACCGTCCCCCGAGTTTCATGCGCGTGTTGGGCGCCCAGTGGCTGGCGAACATTTTTTATCCGCAGGCGCTGCCAATCGACATCAAGGCCGAGACAAAGACATTTTACAAGCTGTTCCTGGGCGTCGAACTGACCGACGAAGATGTCGCGCGCCTATTCAACTGACCGCGCCCGCACGCTGCTGCTGTTCCTGGGGCTCGTCGCCGCGCTCGTGGCGACGGCGGTGCTGGCGCTTTCGGTGGGGCGCTACGGGTTTTCGGTCGGCGACATCCTGGGCTTCCTCGCCTCTCGCGCAAACCTCACGGCGCCCGATCCGGCGCGCGACGATCTGCTGCGCAATATTCTTGTCGAGATCCGCCTGCCGCGCATTCTCGCGGCGGCGGTGATCGGGGCGGCGCTCAGCGTCGCCGGCGCGGCCTATCAATCGGTGTTCCGCAATCCCCTCGCGTCGCCCGGCCTGCTCGGCGCGCTGGGCGGCGCGAGTTTTGGCGCGGCGCTGGCGCTGATCCTGGGGCTGTCCTGGGTGGCGGTGCAGGGTTTCGCCTTCGCCGGCGGCATTGGCGCGGTGGCGCTGGGCGTGGTCGTCGCCGGCCTGTTCGGCGAGGCCTCGACGATCACCCTCATTCTCGGCGGCATGATCTCCGGCGCCTTCTTCACCGCCGCGCTGTCGATCCTGAAATATGCCGCCGATCCCTATGACCAGCTTCCGGCCATCGTCTATTGGCTGATGGGCAGCCTCGCCAGCATCAGCCTCACGCAAATCCTCTGGACGGCGCCGTTGATGCTGGCTGGCATGGCGGCGCTGGCGCTGCTGGGGCGCCCGCTCGACGCGCTGGCCATGGGCGAGGACGAGGCGCGCGGCCTCGGCGTTCCCGTCGCGGCGCTGCGCTATGGCGCCATCGCGGCGGCGACCTTCATTTCGGCGCTGAGCGTGTCGCTGTCCGGCATGATTGGCTGGATCGGCCTGTTCGCGCCGCATTTCGCCCGGCTGATGGTCGGGCCCGGCAATGCGCGCCTGCTGCCGGCCTCCGCTCTCGTCGGCGCCATCTTCCTGATCGCCGCCGACACGCTGGCGCGCAGTTGTACCCGCACGGAAATTCCCATCGGCATCATCACCGAACTTTTGGGGATCCCCGCCTTCATCCTGGTGCTGCGCCGGGCGCGAAAAGGCTGGATGTGACCGCGCGGCTCGCAGCACATGCGCTGGTCTTCACGCGCGAGCAAAAACGCCGGGTGCTCGACGGCGCGACGCTCGCCTTCGGTCCCGGCGAGATCGTGTCCCTGCTCGGCGCCAATGGCTCGGGCAAGACCACGCTGCTGCGGCTGATGCTGGGATTTTTGCGGCCCGAGGCCGGAGCGGTCGCGCTCGAAGGGCGCGACTTGCGCGCGTGGTCGCGCCGCGACATCGCCAAAAGAGTCGCCTATGTCGCGCAAAACCATGTCGCGCCCTTTCCCTATCGCGTGCGCGATGTCGTCCTGCTCGGGCGCCTGCCGCGCGCGGGTTGGCTGACGCCGGTCACGGGGCGCGATTTCGAATCCGCCGACGCGTTGCTCGACCAATTGGGCATTCTGTCCCTGGCCGAGCGGTCCTATACGGAAGTCTCCGGCGGCGAGCGCCAACTCGTTCTGATCGCCCGGGCCCTGGCGCAGGGGGCGCGCCTGCTCGTGATGGACGAGCCGATGGCGGGCCTCGATTATGGCGCGCAGATCAGGCTGATGCGTCTGCTGCAAGATTTGAAACAAAAGGGGCTCGGCGTGTTGCTCAGCACCCACCATCCCGAACACGCTTTTTGGGCCTCCGACTCCATCGCGCTGCTGGAGCAAGGCCGCATCGCCGCGAACGGCGCCCCGCACGACGTGCTCAACGCCGAGGCGATCGAGCGGCTCTATCGCGTGCAGGTCAAAACCCTCACCGCGCCCGACGGCCGCCACGCTTTTCTGCCGGAGTAAGACCCTTGAGCGAAGAAAGCCCTGTCATCACCGAACTCGATTTCGGCCGCATGTATCGCGACCATCAGGCCCGCGCCGGAGGCTGGGCAAAGCCGCCCGAGTTTTGGGACGCAAGGGCGACCGCCTTTGACGCGCGCGTACGGGCGGGCGGCAGCTACATTGAGTCCTTCATCTCGCGCATGGATTTTTCGGATTGCGACAGCCTGATCGACATCGGCTGCGGCAACGCCGCCTTGCCGCTGGCCATGGCGTCTCGCTTCGAAAAAATCGTCGGGGTCGATTACAGCCCCGCCATGCTCGATGTCGCGCGCCAGCGCGCCGCCGAAGCCGGCGCATCCAATTTTTCCGCGGTTTTGCGTGCCTGGGAGGCCGACTGGAGCGATCTGCCCGTCTGCGACATCGCCATAGCCTCGCGCTCGATGGGCGTGATGGATCTGGAGGCGGCGCTGCACAAGATCGACCGGCAGGCGAGAAAGCGCGTCTATCTCACCGCGCCTGTCGGGTGGCGCGTCGTCAACCCCGCCGTCTTGAAAGCCCTCGGGCGAGAGGTGGCGCCAACGGTCGACAAGCCGGACTACATCTATTTCGTCAATCTGCTCTATCGCATGAAAAGGATGCCCCGGCTCGACTTCATCGCGCATCCCCGCACCGAGGAGCCCAAGGCGGACAGTGAGAGCTTTCATCGCAACGCCTCGTTCTTCCTCGGGCCGTTATCGGACGCCGAGTCCGGGCGTCTGCGCTTGTGGCGAGATGCGAACCCTGCTGCTCCCCTGTTCGAGCGCGACCAGGAGTATTGGGCCATCATCTCGTGGTCGACGTACTGACGGAGCATGGCGGCGCTGTCGCGAGCAATGACACGCACATCCTCGATCTCGACCGCGCGCCCTTTGCCGGCACAAGAGGAAGGCGGGCAGCCGGGTAGCCGGTTCAATGTCCGTGCAGCATGATCCGGCGCAACGTCGCGCCAAAAAAGTTCACCGTTGTGATCAAGCCCAGCAGCACGAGGATCAGCGCAGAAGCCTCGCGATATTCGAACAGGTGGAAGGCTGTGACGATTTCGAGACCAAAACCGCCGGCGCCGACAATACCCAGCGTCGTCGCGGCGCGCAGATTGTGCTCCAGGCGGTAGATCAGCGCGTCGGTAACCTGACGCTTCCCGCTCGGCGTGCGCAGTGGACGCCCTGGGCGCGCGACTAGCCGGCTTGGTGGCATTCGCCTGGACGCGCGGTTGCGCGGCGGCTTTTGTCGCTGTCGGATCGTCGGCGGCAGTGCGGCGGCGGTTGATTTCGGCCTCAACCTCGCGACGGCTCTTGGTCAAATCGCGGTTCGATCCATTGGACTTCGCCAGCGTGGCAGCCGCTGGCGCAATTCCTGGTCAGACATTTCTGCCGGCATGGTCACGGCAGCGGGCTCGGTGGTGGTCGCCTCCGCGCCGGCTTGCCATCCTTCCGCCGCCGCTGCCACTGGCTCCGCTGCGCCAGGAAACGCTTGTTTGGATTGATGACCAGCCGGTCGTGGAAGCTCAATTCGGGGCCGTACTTGCCAACCTTCACGGATTTGAGCATCGCAGCCTCATGCGGGCGAAGTCCGCGATCAGGAGCACAGCGCCAGCAGCGGAACGACGACGAAGCCCGGAACTGCGAAAGATCGCTGCGGCTCAGACCCAAGTTAAGGATAGCGAAAGCGAGGTGGAAATTTGCGCTCGGCCCGATCAAGTTCGCTCTGGAGAGGGTCGCGGTCCGCAGTTATGCTGGGAGCAGCTGAGTTTCTAAAAAAAATTTGGAACGCAAATGCGCAAGAAAATTTCGGCGGTCGTGGTCCTCGCGGGCCCTGTGCTGACCGGTCAACCGGCGTTGGCTTTTGACGACGCAGATTGTGAACGCTTAACGGAAGTTCAGCCCGCCGACATTCAAGAACCGTTGGAGTCGACCAGTGACTATCCCGCGGCTCGAGATCGCGCGATCGAAAGGGCGTCGCAAGACGCCATTGCGCAAGTCGTCGGCTTTTCGGTGCAGACGTCGCGTGAGAGCCGGATCGAAATGAACAACGATCAGGCTCTTCAACGATTCCGACAACTCGACAAAAGCGACATGGCGGGATTTGTCAGACCCAGGGTGGTCTCGGAAAAGCTGGCGAGCTTGGGGAAGTCAGACGCAATATCGATGCAGATCAGCGTCGTGGTCTGTGTGCCCAGGGCGGAGTACCTCCAGAAGATCGCACAGGAGAAAGCGCTTCGAGAACGAAAGCCGCCGGCCGAAGTGGACGCTCACAATGTGGCCTGGTTCGACGCGAAGACCGGCGCGGCCATGCTCTGGTATTGGAAGAGCGGGAGCCGCTTCGAGTTCTTCGACAATGAGGGATTTCATCCGAAGAACGGATCGAAGCTTCAGCCGGTAACCGCGAAGGTTTTTGAGGACTGGACGACGGCGGAAGACAAGAAGGCGCAAGCGGAGAAAGACCGCGCAGAGAAGGCGCGGCGCATGGCCGAAGAGGCCGCCGTGCGTCAGCGAAAAGAAGCGGAGCTTGCCGCGAAGATGGAGGCGCAACGCGCGGCGGAGGAGGCTGAGAGGCAAAGACGGCTCGCAAGTGCGCCAGAGATTTGCGACCAACTCGCCGCCAATCCGACGGACCCGATGAAGTCGAACGCAGTCGCGGGCGCGCCTTATGAAACGCTGAAGGCAAACGCTGGCCAGGCTATCGAGGCGTGTAGCATAGCGGCGCAAAAGATGCCCCAGGAAGCGCGTTATAGGTATCAACTTGCCCGCGCTGTCCAGATCTCTGACCCGAACAAGGCTCTCCCACCCCTTCGTGCACTGTTGGCTGAGCGTTATCCCGCCGCCTATGACAATTACGGCTGGGCCCTGCTCGATGCGCGTACACACCTGAACGATCTTTCGGGAGCCGTGGCGGCCTTTCGTAAGGGCGCTGACCTCGGCGATGCCGACTCCATGGACAGTCTCGCGAACCTAATTATGCAAGGCAAGGCACCTCCGCGGGGAAGCGATGAGCACATACGGCTGTTGCAGCGAGCCGCGGGCATGGGCCACCTGCCCGCGCAGGCGCGGCTTGTCCGGGCGCAGGAAGAAGCCGCCCGACGCCAACAGCAGCAAATCCAGGACGAGCAGGCGCGGCAAATGTTCCTGGGAATCATGGGCGGCGTCGTTCAAGGCATGCAAAGACGATGAACGGAGTTTCAAAAATGCGAATTGCTGTAAACATTCTCTTGTGCGCTGGCACCGTTATCGCGGCTGTTGGCTCGGCTCACGCCCAGACTTCCCCGGCACCCGAGGACGCGGCCTTGCTGGGCGGAGCTCTTCCTGAACGGCCTTCTGAACACGGGTCCGTCGAGGCCTGCTGGAGCAAGTGGCTCGCGGCTGAAGGGCTGCATGAGGGCAAGAATGACCGGAACGGGCACACGATCGTTGTTTCCCAGGGCAAAGTCGCCGTCGGCGAAGAACCGGGATCACGGAACTGGCTGGTCGCGCGCGACGCCAAGGTGAGTCTGGCGGAGCTGAATGGACGCAAGCAGCTTGCAGAAACGATCCGGCTGACGATTCAATCAGACCGCTCCGCAGCTATCAAAATGTTTGGTGGCGATGACGCGCCGCCCAGTATGCGGCCGGTCGCCGAGCAATTATCTCTCGCGGACAAGTCGCGAGTCCTCGCGGACAAGGCCGTGGACGCCGAAATCAAGAAATACGACCCGAAATGGAGCGGAGGAGCGAACAAGACTGAAAAGCTCGCCACGTTGCAGGCGAAAATCGACGAGAATATCTCCACCAGCACTGCGATTTTCGCCTCCGGGGCCTTTACGGTGGTGCAATGCGAGGGGCCCAGCGCCGAGGATGACGGAAAATACTCGGTTCTGCTCGGCATGATCTGGAGCCCGACCCTCGCCAAGGTCGCTGAGTCCATCTGGAATCCTGCTGTTGTCGTGACAACATCCTCTCCAGACATGTCTCTGAGCGACCATTTCGCATCCCTTAGCAAGGATAATCCTGACTGGATGGCCTACACGTCGGGCGCCCGGGTGTTCACTAACGAAAAAGGTGAGCGCGTGGTCGTGGGGTTCGGTGTCGCTCCCAAAAGCTCGTTGATGGTTGCGGACAAGGATCGCGCGCGACTGTCCGCCTATGCCGCGATCCAGCGGTTCCTGGGCGAAAAACTCGTGGCCAATAGCGAGCTCCACAAGCAGCTCGAACAGCGCGACTACACCGACAATTCCTCCGCATCGTTCGACACGTCGGGCTATCAGCAGCACATCAGCATGGTCTCCAAAGACTTTCCCCTGATCGGCGCAGCCGAGGTGGGGTCGTGGCGGGGCGAGCACCCATGGTCGAAGGCCGGCATGCAGGTCGTGGCGGTGGCCTGGAGCCAATCATGGGCGGCGGACTCGCGAGAGATTGGAAAGCTGATGAAGGCGGCTGAGCAAGGCATGACTCGCCAGGGGGCGGTTCCGCAGGCGACTCAAGCCGAATCCAGTCGTCCGTCCAATGCTCCGGCTGCGACAGGCGCAAAGTCGGGTGCTCGTTCATCGACTCGCGACTTCTAGAATGGCGCTCTGGCTGGCCGGCGCAGCAATGCGTCGGTCGCACAATTAACCTCCTTGTCGACGACCGCAGACGGCTTCGGTGGTCGGCACAGCGGAGTCGAGCGCAGAGAGCCGGATTGAATCATGCGATACGCCCGCCTCGACGATCAGCAGGCGCAGGTGGAGCGGAAGTTCATCACGCACGCGATAGAGTTGCACCGTGCCGTCGGAGTGAGCGCTCAGGTTCTCCTCAATTTTCGTTGTCGTAGTCGATGGCGCGTGCCGCGCGCAGTTCTGCATCAGTGCGGACCGGCAGGGCGCTGCCCTGCATGGCCTGCACGAGCAGGTGCAGCGGGTTCTCGGAGTCGGAGCCCGGCTGCTTGGCGTCGAACCCGAACAGCTTGATCAGCTTGTCGAGTGCGCCGAGCTTGTCGTGGAGTTTCACGCGGATCGAGCCACCGTCCTTAGTCACGGTTTGCGCGACTTCCGCGACGGCTGACGTTTGCGCTCGCGCAAGTTCTGACTTGTCGCGGACCGTGATGCCGCTCGGACCCCAGTCGAAGTAATCTCCAGCGTTCGCGAAGGCGATTTGCGCCAGTTCGTTACCGGTACGACGACCGCACATGGCGCCCGCCGCGGTTATCGGCGAAACTGGCAAGGGTCTGAATCCGTTGCGAG
>NZ_WNKS01000032.1 GCF_009720655.1 Rhodoblastus acidophilus
GTCGAGCGCCGCGTGGCCGGACGAGCGCGTGATCGCCTGGCTGACGACGCGACCGGACGGACCAATGGTGAAGGCCACGCCCACGCCTCCGGTGGCGCCCTCGGCGCGCGCCGCCGAGGGATAGAAGCGATGCCGGTTGACCTCGGCGAGCAGCAGGCCGGCGTAATCGCCGCGCGAGACGCCGCTCGGACCCGCGCCATCAGGGGCGCCGCGCCGCATGGCGTGCCGCGCCTCCTGCGCTTTTCCAACGCGCGCCTCCTCCAGGCGTTTGGCGCGCACCTCGGCCAAATGTTTGGCGCGCGCCTTTGCGCGCACCTCGGCCGCAGTCGGCTGGTCGTCCTCCTCCTCCTCGACGACGACCGGTTTCGGCTTCGGCTTGACGACGGGCTTGGGCTTGGCGGCCGCCACGGGCGGAGCGGACGGCGAGACGATCTGCGGCGGAGGGACCGTCAGTTCAGCCGGCGAAGGAGACGCGGGCGCGGCCTCAGCAGGCGGCGGCGTTTCCTGCGGATGCGCGTCTGCGACATCCTGCGCGCTGGGCGGCTGCGCGGCCTCCTGCGCCTGCTGGTCCTGCGGACCGTCGCCCAGCGCGCTCAACATGACTTCAAGAGGCTCGGCGCCCAAATCCGGCCGCGAAGCCGCCCGCGACGCCACAAACACGGCGGCGTGGACCAGGACGATGAGCAGAAGCGCCAAGGGCCGAAACCATTGCGGCCGCAACGGGGGCGTCGCGATGAGCCCGGGGGCGAATTCGGCAAAGGCGGTCACGGTCGCGGCTCCTGCGCCGGCCTGCGGCCGCTCTCCGTCAAGATGGCGATATGGGTGATCCCATGGGTCGCCAGATCGTCCATTACGGAAACAATCTGGCCGTAGGCGGCGTCCCTGTCGCCGCGCACATGCACGATTCGGTGGAGGTCGTCGCCGATCTTGAGTTTCACGCGCTGCACGAGATCGCTGGGATCGATCGCCTCCGCCCCGAGCGCGATCTTGCCGTCCTTGCCGATGACGATGACGACCGGCTCCTTGGGATCGAGCGGCCGGGCGGCGCGCGCCTGCGGCAAGTCGACCTTCATGCCGGCGGCGAGCAGAGGGGCCGTCACCATGAAGATGATCAGCAGAACCAGCATGACGTCGACCAGAGGCGTCACGTTGATGTCGGCCTGCGGCCTGAATGCGCCGGGCCGCCCCGGGCCGGGGGTGGAAAAACTCATTGCGCGGCCTCCGTCATGGGCGTGTCCCGGCAAATCTGAGCGGCGCGATCGGCGGCGCGGTTCACAAGCCTCTGGGCGAGGCGCGAAAATGCGGCGCCGAGCCGATTGTAGGCGATGGAAGCGGGGATGGCGGCGGCGAGGCCATAGGCCGTGGCCGCCAGCGCCTCAGCGATCCCCGGAGCGACGACAGCAAGCGAGGTGTCTCGCGCCGCGGCTATGCCGACGAAACTCGCCATAATGCCCCAGACCGTTCCGAACAGACCGACGAATGGTGAAACGGAGGCGATCACCGCCAAATTCGCGAGGCCGCCCTCCGCCTTGGCGAGCAGGTCGAGGCTTGCGCGCGACATCTTTTCGACGACGCGGGCGCGGCGCTCCGAAACGCTTTCGCCCACATCAGGGATCGCGGCCTCCTGCGCGCCCAAGGCGTCGATCGGCCCGAACAGAGCGGCGTTGTCGTCACGCAGGGCGCGCGAAAGCCTCACGAGTCCGAACAAAGCCTCGGCGATCAAGAGCCAGCACCAAATCGAGGCGGCCAGCAGAGCCAGCATGACGCATCGGCCGACGGCGCCGGCCTGTACAAACAGAGCCAGGGGCGAAAGTGAAAAATCATCCATGAGAACCTGCCTTGGTCACAAAAATCCATCGCCGCGCCGCAAGCTAGCCCGTCCTGCGATCACGCGAACATCAGCCGGCGCGACGCTTCGATTTCGCTGAAACGCTCGCGTGATGCGGTTTCCGCAAGATCGCTTCGCGATCCGCGAAAACGAAATTGCGCGGAAACCCTTCCGGTGAAGGGCGGATTTCCGCGCGAGCGGAATACGATTTCCGAACTGATCCTTCGGAAATCGTATGATGCGTCAAAGGCGGGCGCGGCGATCCCAGCGCGCGACCGATCCGGCAAGCTCCGTCTGGACGCAAAAGGAAAAACAACGCGCGTGGTTTGACGCGAATCCGAGCGCGCCGACGACGGAAAAAAGCGATCGGTCCGCATTCAGGGCGGCGTCACGCTCGAAAAGCGTATCCATGGTCCCTCCTGCCGCCCCACCGACGGCGCTAGGTTATCGAAATCACTGGCCGGTCTCCTGGCTCACGGCGTCATCTCTTTCCGCCTTCCCGGAAGCGCTGGCTTCCAGTGGCTTGATGGAAAGAGGTAACCGCTCACAGTTGCGGGGGCAGCTGCGGGTTTGGACCATCGTCCTCACCGCATTCCCGTTTCACCCCGGCTTGACCCGGGGCACCAATGACACTTGATTTAATACTGCTCGAATATTGGCGGCGCAAGTTTCAGATTTGATTCTTCCACCTCTTCGCACGCGCCATGACCGCTCCCATGTCAGGATCACCGGAGAGATCAGCCGAATTCAAAGGCTGACCGGCTCTTGCGGCTCGCGTCGATCGTCAGGCTGCGCGTCATCGGCGGAAAGGCTCGGGATGGACAATTGTGTCTTTCGCACATCTGGTGCGTGACGCCGATCGGGGTGATGGACGAGGCCGCCCCGAGATCGAGGCCATCGCCATAGACCACTTGCGATGCATGCGATATGGCGCAGCCGAGACTGGCCGACGGCAGTTTCGTCATGGTTGCGGTGGACGCCGAGCGACGCCCCACGCGGATCGCCGCGTGACGAGTGCTGTTCCGGCGCAAGACTGCCGCTTGGCTTGAAGGACAAAGCGGAGTCGCGCTTGCCGGTCAGGATCGCGAGGATTTCTCGCCAGATTTTGGGATCAACCCGCTCAAGCCGGATGCCAACCGGCGGCGGCGCCCAAATGACTTTCAGGTCGAACTTTTTCGCCAACTCGTAATTCACGCTGCCGGGCAATGCCGCGAGATCGAGGATGACGGCGTCCTCAGGAAGACGCGCGAGGACGCCAGCGTCAACAAAATGCGTCAGGCTGGTCGAAATAACGAGATTGATACGCGAAGCCTGGTTAGAAAGATCATCCAGCCTGTGAGGGGTCACACCCTTCTGGATCAGCCGTAAACACGCGTCGATATCGTGGGCGACGGCATGCGCCGTCGCCCCCTCCGCGCGAATGTGATCGAGGAGGTCGTCGACCAGCGCGCCCTGTCCAAGCACCAAGACCTCGCACGCGGCCTTCGGCCCGAGCGCGGGCCGGTTCAAGAAAGGATCGCTGGTGGAGGCCTCCGCGTCGAAAAGGCCAAGGCAGCCATGGCCAAGATAGGCGCTCGCCGGCTCGGCCGGTTTGGAGCGCGAGGACCCGGAGGCGTAAGCGCGAAGGCCCGCCTCTCGTTCGCGCTTGTCGAGCAGGATGAAGCAAAGCAGGGCTTCCAGACCCCAGAGCACAAAATCCTGAAGACGTCGCGCCAAGAGCATTTGGCCGGTGGAAGGCGCATAAGAGCTTCTCATCGCTCACCCCGCATGGCGATGGATCGCCGGTACAGCAAGAAAACAAAGAATGGACCGCCCCAGAGCGCGGTGATCACGCCCAGCCGCAATTCTTCCGGCGCGCGAATCGTGCGCGCGATGAAATCGCACAGGAGCAGGAAGACGGCGCCCGCGAGCGCGCTCGCGGGTATGAGGCGAACGTGCGACGGTCCGAGCATCAGGCGGACGCCGTGAGGCACGATCAGCCCGACGAAGGACACCATGCCGGCCACCGCGACCGACGCGCCGGTCAGCAGCGCCGCGCCGATCATGACCACGAATTTCACTTGCTCGACGTTCACGCCGAGCGCGGCGGCCGTATCTTCCCCCTGCGCCAGAACGTCGAGATCGCGCGCATAGAGCGCAGCCATGAGCAATCCCGCGGCGATGAACGGCAGCGCCATCCAGACATGGACCCACATGCGGTTGTCGAGCCCGCCCATGGTCCAGAACAGGATTTGTTGCGTCATCTGGAAATTGGCGAGATTGAGCGAAATGACAAAGGCCGAAACGGAGCCCAGCACGGCTCCGACCGCGACGCCGGTGAGCAGCAGCAGGCTGGCGGAAGTATAGCCGCCGCGCGTGGCCAAAGCATAAACCAGCAGCAGGGCGAGCAAACCGCCGGAGAAAGCGGAGACCGGCAAGACAGGCGTGGCCAGGCTGGCGGCGCCGGTTGTGAAGGCGAGAACTCCGCCCAGCGCCGCGCCGGAGCCCACGCCGACCAAGCCCGGTTCGGCCAGAGGATTGCGGAAGATCGCCTGCATTTGGGCGCCGGCCACACTGAGCGACGCACCCACCAAAAAACACAGCATCACGCGCGGCGCGCGGATGTTCCAGACGATCAGATCATCGGCGCGGGTCAATCCGGTCGCGGCGACCCATCCGTCGGGCAGCAGATGCCGCCCCAGGATCTGAACGACCAGCCGCCAGTCCATTGGCGTCGAGCCTGCGGAGACGGCGACCACACCGCCAACAGCGAGCAGCGCGATCATTGCGACGCAAAAAAGCCGCGCGGAGACCGCGCGCCTGCCTCCGCCGAGCGCGTCGCTCGCCAGCGTTTCGGTCATCGCCGCGCCACGCAGATCGCGTCCGCCATGGTGTGAATCAGCTTGACCGCCATCGGCGACAGCGACAGGTGGTCCTTGCCGTCGGAGACAATGACCTGCTTCTTCTCGACAGCGGCGATCGCGCCCAGAACAGGATCGTCGGTCCAGCGCCGCAACTCTTCCTCGCGCCGGCCCGGATCCGACCATGTGAACACCCAATCCGGATTCCAGCGCAGAACCGTTTCAGAGCCGACTTTCTGATAGGTGTGCAATCCGTTTTCCGCGCCGACATTGATCGCGCCAACCAGACGCGCCTGATCGTGAAACAAAGTGGCGTCGCCGAAGGAATAGCCGATCATGGACACGCCGAAGACGCGGGCCGGCGGATGCGGCGCCCGGCACTGCTCGGCGATTCCGGCGAGTTCGGCCTCGAAAGCGGCGCGTTTTTGCTCCGCGGCTTCCTCGCGTCCCAAAATATATCCCGTCACGGTGATGTTTTCCGCGACTTCATCGAGCCTGGTCGCCAGCGTGAAAAGCCGGAAGACATTTATGCCCGCCTGCCGCAGGGCTTGCACCAGATCGGGCCTCGACCGGTCGGCCGCGAGCACGAGATCGGGGTTCAGGCGAATGATGGTTTCGACATCGGACGCGACCGCCGGTCGATGCGCTTTCACCTGATCGAGCACATTGCTGATTTGCGGGCGATACGCGAGGTCGCTCACGCCGACGACGCGTTCCGGCGGCGCGATCAGATAGGCGTATTCGTCGATCTCATATTCGAGCGACACGATCCGCTGCGGCGCTTGCGTCAGCACGACTTCGGCGCCCTGGGCGTCGATCGCCCGCCTCGGATAATTGGAAGCGCCAAGCGTCGCGTGCGCCAGCTTTTGACCGGCGAATTCGGTCTCGGCGCGCAGGCTTGTCGCTCCATGAAGGGCGAGGTAGACGACGGCGGATGCAAGGGCGCGTTTCATCGAGAGGCCACGGCCAGCGGCGCGCGACCCGCCTGTTCGAGATCGTCGGGCATGGGCGCGCCGAGATATCGGGTGCGGAATTCGTAGAAGGAACGCAGGTTGTCCCAGTCGAGGGGGCCGACGGCGTTCGGTTTGTCGCCGAGCAGCACGTGAGGAAAAAAACAGGTGATCAACTGCTCGCCATGGCCGTTCCACATGCGGACGCCATTACTGCGTCCTTTGACGGACTCGCGCTCGGCGCGCCATTGATAGAAAGCGACCTTTCTGACGCGATCACGCGCGGCCGCTCCCTGGTCGGGACCGCCAATGGTCAGATGGAAATGCCAGGATCCCGCATCGACCGTGACCAACCCTTGACTGATGCGCACGTCGGGTTTCCGGTCGAAGGTGAGTTCGAAAATCGCGCCGCGCAACCACGGCCCAGCGGTCATTCGTCGCCACTCGTTTTCGAATATGTCGAGGATCAGCCGTTCCAAATTCTGTTCCGAGGCTTCGAAATATTCATAAAGCGTCGCGGAGCCGTCGTCGCCGACTTCAAACGCGTCGGGGGGAACGTGCGCGATCATTGGATCACCTTTTTCCTTTGGAACGCCAGCACGGGCTTGCCGTCGCTCGATTGAAGTCGTTCGGCTTCGACACCGAACACCGCGCCGATCACTTCGGCGTTGAGGACATCGCCGCTCGCACCGCTCGCGGCGATGCGCCCGGCTTGAACAACGACGATGGAATGCGCGAATCGCGCCGCGCTCGTCAGGTCGTGAGTAGCCAGGACGAGCGCACAGCCCGACGCCGCCAAGGTCGCACAGAGCCCCATCACGTCGAGAGCATGTTCGATGTCGAGGCTCGCAGTCGGCTCATCGAGAAGCAAGTAATCAGGCCGAAGGGCAAGGCTGCGCGCGATGAGCGCGCGCTGACGCTCGCCGCCCGACAACGTAGTCACGCTGCGATGCCGCAGATGCGCCACGTCGCACTGCTCCATGGCCTCCGCCACGGCCCGGCGATCCTCCGACGATGGCCGAACAAAACGTCCGCGAAGGGGATAGCGCCCCATGCAGACCACCTCCTCGACGGTGAAGTCGAAGTCCATCCCGGTTTCCTGGGGAACGAAGGCGATGCGACGCGCGAGATCGGCCCGGCGCATAGACGCGACCGGCGTCCCGTCAAGACGCACGGCGCCGGCGCAAGTCGGCCAGATGCCACATAGCGCGCGCAAAATCGTGCTCTTGCCGCCGCCATTGGGACCGATCAGCGCGCAAAGCTCGCCCGGAGAAACTTGAAAACTGACATTCTCGACAAGCGCGCGAGCGGCGCGCGCCACCGATATGCGCGTGGCGCACAAGCCGATCCGATCGGGCTCATGACAGGCGACCGCAAACACCATCGACCCCCTCCGGGACGTGGACGGGGTCTGTCAGGGCGCAATTCCGCAGAGCGGTTTAGCGACTGACCGGGACACCCCGCCCGGGACGTGATTCGCTACGGCAGGTCTCCTGGCTCGCGGGTCATCGCCTTGGCCGGCCTTCCCAACGCTTGCGCGTCAGTGGCGTATTCGGACAAGGCTCGCCGCTTACAGTTGCGGGGGCAGCGTCGGCGTCACACCGACTTCCCTCTTAGCCCGAAATGAAGGTCATCCCGGGAACCGTGGCGAGGACAAGCTATCGAGCGGCGCGCGCCCTGTAAAGAGACGCGCGGAATGTCGCCGGGCTCCTGCGATCGGCGGGAGATTGTGGCGAGCCCAGCGCGTCAAGGGGCGCAGTCGGACGCGCCGCAAAAGCGGCATTCAAGCTAAAATTTTGTTTTAAAATGATAATTATTTCAGATGACAATTTTGCATTTCTTCTCTTGCAAAACGCCTAATTTCATCCTAGCCCTAAAAGGGTCATCGGTGCCCCGGGTCAAACCGGGGTGAAACGGGAATGCGGTGAGAACGTGAGTTCGATGCCGCGGCTGCCCCCGCAACTGTAAGCGACTTTCCTTTTTCCACTATGCCACTGGGAGCGATGCTTCTGGGAAGGCGGAAAAAGACGGGTCGCGAGCCAGGAGACCGGCCGGTGAATCATATTGACCCAAGGCCGTCGGCGGGACGGCAGGAGGATTCATGGCTACGCTGTCCAAGCGTCGCGCCGCCTTGCTGGCGGGCGGCTCGCTCGTTCTCATTTCCGCTCATCTCAATGCGGCCTGGGCTGACCAGGACGCGCCTCTTGGCGAGGTCGACATCACGGCCACGCGCACCGAACAGCCGGTCGCGAATTCGGCAAGCGCCATCACCGTGATTTCCCCCCAGCAGGTCCAGACCTATGGCGCGACGGGCCTGACCAACGTGCTGCGCGGCACGCCCGGTCTCGACATCTGGGAGTTCGGCGGCGTTGGAACCTTGACCTCGGTGTCGCTGCGCGGGTCCTCGACCGGCCAGGTCCTGGTCCTGATCGACGGCGTGCGCGCCAACAACCCGACGGATGCGGGCGGCGCGGTCGATTTCGGCGGCTTCACCGCCGCCGGCATCGAGCGCATCGAAGTGCTGCGCGGTCCGCAATCGGCGCTCTACGGCTCCGACGCCATGGGCGGCGTGATCAACATCATCACCAAGAAGGGCGGCGGCGCGTCGCACGGTTCGGCCCTGATCGAAGGCGGCGCCTATGGAACCGTGCATTCGCGCGTCGAACAGGCGGGCTCCAGCGGCGACTGGACCTATTCCTTCTCGCTCGACGGCCTGCATGTCGACGGCTTCCCGCGGTTCGGCTATCGCGTCAAGGGGCCGATCATTCTCGGCGGCGCCTATACCGGCTATTTCCCGCTGCCGCCCATGCCCAGCATGGACATCACCAACAAGCTCGGCGGCGCCGGCCAGGTGGCCTGGCATCCGACGGAAGACCTGACGGTGACCGCGGGCGCATTGGGCTACAGCACCTTCATCAAGTTCGACAACAGCAGCGCCACCATTCCCGAAAATGTCTACAACGGCTTCAGCCGCCAGAACACGAGTTTTGCGCAGGGCTATCTGCGCGTCGACGACGATTCCTTCGCCAAGAAGCTGCACAGCCGTCTGACCCTGTCCGCCAATCAGACCAATATGGTGGATTGGGTGACGCAAGGCTGCTACGACGCCAGTTACGCCGCCTTCAATTGCAAGCTCGGCTATCTCGGCGGCCGCTATGGCGCCGAATACCAGGGCGACGCCAAGCTCGACGCCTTCGGCCTCGTCACGTTCGGCGGTCGCACGGACACGGAGACGCTGACCACCAGCCAGGACCCCTATCAGAATTTCACGCCGCAGGACGACCAGCAGACCACCAATTCGGCCTTCGCCCAGCATCAGTTCACGCTGTTCGATCGCCTCGACCTGACCTATGGCGGCCGCATCGACGCCGTCCAGGGCAACACCACGTTCGACACCTGGCGCACCACGGCCGCCTACCGAATCGAGGAAACCGGCACGAAGCTGCGCGCCACCGCCGGCACCGGCGCGAAGGTGGCGACGCTGTTCCAGCGGTACAGCATTTACGGGTCTCCCAATCTTCAGCCGGAGCAGAGTTTTGGGTGGGACGCGGGCGTGGACCAGACCTTCCTGGGCGGGCTCGTCAATCTCGGCGCGACCTATTACTACAACGATTATCGCAACCTGATCAATTTCGGTCCCGCGCCGAATTGCACACCGACGCAAGTCGCCATCGCCGGCGGATGCTATTACAACATCGGTCGCGCGCGCACCCAGGGCGTGGAGCTTTCGGGCGATGTCGCGATCGTTCCGGAGAGCGTCAAGCTGCGCGCCAGCTACACCTATCTCGACGCGCGCAATCTGGTCACCAACGCCGTTCCGTCCTACCGGCCGCACAACAAGGGCAGCGCCTCGGTCATCTACACGGGCGTGCCCAAGCTCGAAGTCGAGGCGCGCGTGACGGTCGTCGGCGCCAATCCGGCCTATGACTACACGTTCCACCGAAACGTCACGATCCCGGCCTACGCGAAGTTCGACCTGTTCGCGAATTACAAGCTCGACCACGGCGTCTCGGTCTTCGGCCGGATGGAGAACCTGACCGACATTCGCTACCAGAACGCCTATTTGTACGGAACGCCCGGACGTTCCGTCTATGGCGGCGTCAAATACGAGTGGTGACGGCCTTCGGGCGAGGCGGCGCTCCCGGCCGCCTCGCCCGACCGTTCGCAAAAGCGGGCCGTGTGTGCGTGCAACGTTCGACCCGGCCAAATCCGACCTAACCGATGTCTCTGCTTCTGAGCCAGCCCTGGTCCGATCCCCAACGCCGACCAAAACGGCCGTCGTCAATTCCCCCTCGAACCAAAGTTGGAGTTTTGTCATGTCCGCAAACGCCAATTGGGCCCTGCGCCATTCCATCGGCGTGACCATCGGCTTCCTCGTTGTCGCCAGCGTCGCCCTGACCTTCGGCTACGCCTGCGCCGTGCCGCTCGCCGCCTTCGGCGCCATTTCTGCGCTGCTGTTCGACCGGACCTATGCCGTCGTTTCGGTGCTCTCGGTCTGGGCCGCCAACCAGGTGATCGGCTTCTGCTACATGCACTATCCCATGGAGTTTTCGACCCTGGCCTGGGGCGTGGGTCTCGGCGTCATCGGCGTCGCCTCCACCTTCGCGGCCGCTGCGGTGCTGTCGCGCGTGGCGTCCTTCTCCGGCGTGTCGCTGTCCCTGATCGCCGCCTTCGCGGTCTACCAGGGCGCCATCATTGCGATCATTGTCGCGACGGGCGGCGACCTGAGCATGTTCACGCTGAGCACGCTGTCGGACGTCTTCGCCATCAACGCCGTCGCCTTCGCGGTTTTCGCAGGCTGCCGGGCGGTTTGGCTGCGCAGCGCGTTCGGTCGGACGTTTGCGGCTTCCCTCATGCCTCAGCAGGCCTGACGCGGCGACGAGATGTGTCCGAGAATTTGCGCGCCGTCCGTATGGGCGGCGCGCGCCTCAATCGAACGCCTTTCCGAAAGGATGTTCAACCCGCCCGACCCTGGTTCCGGTCCATCTTCCGCCATTTCTCAATGATATCAGGGTTTTCCATCAAATGTTCGACGGTTTCCGCTGCATAAGTTGGAACGGCGACGGTCTGACCCCGTCGAACGACAATCATACCATGTCTCGGAAGGCGATTGTCTTTCATTCAGCGCAAGCGCTCCTTGTTCGTGATCGGAAGCGCCTGGAGCAACAATTTCGGCGTCAAGGGCTCATATGCGATCCGAGCCAGTTCCGAGATCATGCGCTGGAGATATCTTTCGAGACCTTCGGCAGCAAATCCGCTGAAGACTTCCACATTTGCCTCGCGATCAATCCAGCGCCAGGGTCCGAATTCGTCACAACAATACGCGATTGTCCTCAGCACCGTTTGACGGCGCAGTCGGAGGCCAACCAACGCGCCGACAGCTTCCTGGCAGTGAATGCGAAAATTGCCGCCGTCCTCGTTCCATTTGACGAGAGATCTGATCCGATCACGACGCGCCGACGCCACAAAGTCCTTGGCTTCGTTGCCGCCTCCCGCGATCCGTTGCGACTTTTTCATTGCGGGGGTCCTATGTTCCGCGATGTGGCTCTTTCGCCGGGACGAGATCACGAGGCTCGGCTGATGCCGTCCGCGACAAGCGACAGGCGCGTGAAAGAGAGCGAGACCGGGGCGATCTCATCGCTTGAGAACGCGCGCGCTTCCAAAAGCTCGGCGAACCCCGCGATCAACTCAGCGGGGATTGGGCCAGACAGATTTCAACGACGGCGAAAGTCGAGCAAGCGTAGCGCTTTAAGCACGCATTCGTGCGCGTCCCGGCCTCTTAGAATCGCTGTGGGACGGCAGTCGACGGGGAAAGTCGTGTGGACCATAACGAAAAGCTCCTCAGGATCTCGCGTCCATTGTGAAGCTGCTGATCGTGAGGCGGGGCTGACTTCCGACGGGATGATCCCGATCTATTACAGTGGCGCGACCGCGCCGGATTCACACCGGCTTCCGCGCAACACGACAGGGCAGAGGCTCAACTTAGACCCTGCACGCTGTCTGTCAAGGACACCTGGTCGCCACTCCAAATATCAAATCTTCACTGTCTCATTGAAACAGGGGCGCCATGTTGCTTGAAACTTTTTTCGACATGCTGCAGCTGCATCGCGACGACAAGTTCGTCAGTTTGCGTTTCCTCCGCCCGTTCAAGGTGATCTCCACATCCATGCCGGACGGTGGACTTGCGAGTCATCTCGACCTCGTCTTCAACCATCAATGCAGCGAGCCCGCCGCGCATACCATCGCGCATCACAGCAAAGTCTTTTTCAATCCTGACGGCTATCGGGCCGCACTGCTTGCCGACCATGGGCTGGAGAAAGCCGCCGCCGCCGGTCTCGGAACGGCCGCGAACATGAACAACATGTGCGTGGCGCAGGAGAGCCATCTCGATCTGTCGATCGTCGCGATCGTGACCGGGGGCGTCGAGGGCAACGCCGCCCGCGCCGGCGACCCCGCCTCTTTCTATGAGCAGGGCGGAACCTTTCATCGGAGGGGCGACATCGCTCCGGAGCAGCCGGGCACGATCAACATCATGCTGGCCTGCAACACGCCCTTGACCGATGGCGCGCTGGTCCGCGCCGTCATGACCGCGACCGAAGCGAAATCCGTCGTGTTGCAGGAATTGTCCGTTCCTTCGCGCCAATCCCCGTCGATCGCGACGGGCACGGGCACCGACCAGATTGCGGTGATGGCGCCGACGGATGGCGCATTCCCGATCGTCTCGGCCGGACATCACAGCGTGCTCGGCGAGTTGATCGCGCGCGCCGTCATTCGCGCGCTCAAAGGCGCCCTTGTCCTGCAGAATGGTTTGACGCCCAACCGTCAGTGCTCGTGCGGCCAGCTGCTTGAACGGTTCGGAGCCGGGCCCGACGCCCTTGGCGAACGGATCGCTGCATTGTTGTCCGGCGACGCCGCGGAACTGGCGAGGCGCAATCACTTCGCTGTTGATCGCGATCCCCTGACCGTCGCCGCCGTGGCGGCCTTGATCCACCTTTACGATCAGGTGTCCTGGGAGGTGCTGCCCGCCGTCTGCTGGCCAGAGATCGCGGTCCACCACGGCGCGCAGATCGCCGTGGCGGCGTCGGGCTGCGCCGAGCGGCGCGACGACTACCAAAGCGCGCTGAACAAGAAGGCGACCTCCAGAACGCCCCAAGGCCTGGTGGAAACGGTGGCCACTGCGATCGCGCTCGGTTTTGTTGACAAATGGAAGAAGGCCGAGGTCCGCATCGAATGCATCGATGGCCCTTCCGAGCTGACGCTGTGAGCGCGACCCCAGAGCCGCATCGGATCGATCTTCTCGTGGCCCTGGTCACGACGGAATGTCAGCTGCGCTGCCGCTATTGCTCCATGCGCGCCGGCGATGTCCCCCGCGAGGATCTGTCCGAGGACACGTTCGCACTGGCGCTGAAAAACCTGCCGATCGCGCCGGGCGCGCAATTGCAGATCGCCGGCGGCGAGCCCGGCCTCGTTCCGGAACGGGTGTTCGCCATCGCGCGCCACGCCCGGCGCGGCGGCTTCGCGAGGATCGGCGTCCAGACCAATGCGGTCGATCTCGACGACCGTTTTCTCGCCTTCGTGCGCGAAGAAAAAATTGGCGTCGGCGTCAGCCTGGATGGCCCCGCCGATGTCAACGATTTTTGGCGCGGACGCACGGACGATGTGCTGGCCAATCTGAAGCGTCTGAATGACGCCGGCATTCCCTTCGGCGTCACTACCGTCCTGACCAGGGGATCCCTGGCGTCCCTGCCCCGGCTGGCCATGCTGCTCGCGACATTTCCGCAGGCGCGCAGCATTGGCCTCGATCTGCTGAGGCCGGTCGGACGGGGCGACTCCGTCGACCTGCCCACGGGCGCCAAGGTGACGAAAGCCTATCGCGACTTGTCCGCGACCCTGGCCTGGATCAATCGGCGCAGGGAGCGCCCGCTGGTCCTGCGCGAAGACGGCATGATCGATTGCGCGGCGGCCGATACGTATTGCCCGGCGGAAGCGGGGCGCGCGGTCGTCCTCTCGCCATCCGGCGCGCTTTTCCCGTGCTCCAGCCTGGTCGGCCGGCCAGAGCATGCCTGCGGCAGCGCCGCCGACCCCGATCTCGCCGCTTTGCGCCGGGGACTCCGCTCGCCAAAAAACGGCTGCGCCACGTGTTCGGTTGCAGGCTGCCGCGGCCGCTGTCCTTCCCGCGCGCTGGCGTCGCCCAAAGCCGCGGCGCTCGACTGCGTGTTGCGTCGCGCCGCCCAAGACATCAAATGAGGGGTTACGCATGTCCGTTGCTGAGCGCAGATTCGTTTTCGTCGACGCGACAGGGCTTTCATTGGCGGCGCTGGGCGTGGCGCTCCGCCAGGTCAATGCCGAGCGCGCAACGCCGATCCGCGTCGTCTCGCGCGGCCATGCCGATCTGGCCGACGAGGCCCGCATCGCCGATTGCGTCGAAGCCATCCGCGACGCCGACGCCCTTGTGCTGCTGCCGCATGGCGGCGCCGAGTCGATTCCCGGCTTCGAGCTGATGGTGGAAGCGGCGCGGGGCAAGACCATTCATGTGCAGACTTCCTGCAATTCACCGGAAAGCTTTGCGCTCGCCCAGGAATTTTCGCGGGATTTCGGCGGCGACGCCTTCGTCCGCCGCAACGATTACATCACCAAGGGCGGCGTGGAGAATTTCGCCAACCTGCTGCGGTTCATGGCTTGCGACGGCGGCGGCGCGCTCCTCCCGTCGCCGCGCGACATGCCGACCGAAGGCATTCACCATCCCGACTATAGCGGCCCCGACGATCCCGATTCCTATCTGTCCTGGGCGAGGCGGCGCATCGGCGCGAGCCCGTCGGCGCCCGTCATCGGCATCTGGTTCCTAAGGGACTCCTGGCTGACCGGCGACACCGTCGTCATCGATGCGATGATCACGGAGATCGAACGCCTGGGCGCGATAGCCCTGGCGGTGTTTCACATGCGCTTCATCGACGCCGATCTGAAAAACCTCGGCGTTCCCGCCTTGATCGATCGCTATTTCCGAGGCGACGGCAAGGCCCGCGTCGACGCCCTGTTGTCGCCCATGGGGTTTTCGCTGGCGCTTTACGATCCGCCCGCCGCCAAGGCGCTGGCTGAACTCGACGCGCCGGTCCTGCAAATGATCGTCACCTCGCATTCGCAAAAAGTCTGGGCGGAGAGCGAACAGGCCGTCGCGCCCATCGAAGTCTCCGTCCTCGTCGCCCAGCCGGAATTCGACGGCTGCCTGATCGGTCCAGTGGCGGGCGCGCGCGAAGAGCTGGGAATCGACGAGGCGACGGGCGCGATGCGAACGGGACAAAGGCCGGTGGCGGAGCGCTGCGCTCATGTCGCCCGTTGGGCCGTCAACTGGGCGCGTCTGCGCCGGACGCCGCCCGCCGAGCGCAAGATCGCAATTCTGTTCCACCATTATCCGCCCAAGAACGACCGGCTGGGCTGCGCCTCGGGCCTGGACAGTTTTGAAAGCGTCAAACGGCTTTGCGAACGCCTGGAGGCGGAGGGACATGGCCTCGCGCGGCGCTATCGGGACGGCGAGGATCTGGCGTTCGAACTGCTCGACCGCCTCACCAACGACCGTCGCTATCTGCCGCCGCAACACATGGCCGAACGCGCCGCCGCAATCATCGAGCAAAACATCGCCGAGCGCTGGCACGCCGAGCGCAGCGACAGGATGCGCAAGGAAATGGCGGCGAAATGGGGACCGCCGCCCGGCTTCACTTTTGCTCACAAGGGCGGCCTGCTCGTGGGCGGCGTCGTCAACGGCAATGTCTTCATCGGGATGCAGCCGACGCGCGCCTGCATGGAGGCGGAGGACGAGCCGACGATCCAGGCCGACGGCTCGGCGCTGCACGATCCCTATCTGCCGGCGACGCACCACTATCTCGGCTATTACCGCTGGCTGCGCGACGTGTTCGGCGCCCAGGCCGTCTACCACATCGGCACACATGGCAGCCTGGAATGGCTGCCGGGCAAGAGCGTCGGCCTGTCGCGCGATTGCTATCCCGACGCGGCCATCGCCGACCTTCCCAATCTCTACCCTTACATCGTGAGCAATCCCGGCGAGGGAACGCAGGCCAAGCGCCGCGGTTACGCCTGCATCCTCGATCACATGATCCCGCCGCAAACCAATGCCGGCGCAACCGAGCCGATCCAGGCCATCGAGGACCTGCTCGACAAGGTTCACATCGCCCGGCAGGAAGACCCGTCAAAACTCTCGGTCCTCATCGACAGCCTTTGGGAGAAGGCCGAAGCCCTTCATCTCGACCGCGATCTCGGACTGGGCAAGGCGGAGACGGAAGCCGATCCGACCGGATTTTGCACGCGCCTTCATGGCTATCTGCACGAAGTCGAGGTCACCGCGATCAATGACGGCCTGCATGTTTTCGGCCAACCGCCCGCCGATGGCCGCTTCAACGAAACCCTGCTGCACCTGACCCGCCTGCCCAATGGCGACGCTCCGTCGCTGTGGGACACGGTCGCCACGGCCTTCGGTCACGAGGGCGCCGACCTGCGCGACAATCCAGGTCAGCGCGACGAGCGCGACGGCCGCACCAAGGGCCAAATCCTGGGCGGGCTTTTGGACGAAATCCGGGCGTGCTTCTCCAATTTCGACCGTCTCGGCTGGACCGAAGAAAACATCGTCGCGCAAACGCAACAACGGTTTTGTGGCTCGCCGCGCGTGGCAAAGACCTTGCGGTTTGTGATGACGACGGTCCGGCCCGCGCTTCAAGGCGTGACCGACGAACTCGACCATGCGGTCAAGGGCGTCGAGGGGCGCTTCGTGCCGCCGGGCCCTTCGGGCGCGCCGACGCGCGGCAATGTCGGGGTGATGCCGACAGGCCGCAATTTCTATTCGGTGGACCCTTACAAAATCCCGACGCCCGAGGCCTGGGCCGTCGGCGTTCGTCTCGGCGACGCCCTTGTCGAGCGCTATCGCGCCGACGAAGGCCGCGATCCCCAGCAATTGGGCATGACGCTCTGGGCCACGCCGACGATGCGGACCGGCGGGGATGACGTCGCCGAAATTTTTTACCTCATGGGCGTGCGCCCGGTCTGGGCCGACAATGGCAAGGTCAAGGGCGTCGAACCCATTCCGCTGCACGAACTCAAATTTCCCCGCCTCGACGTCACCGTGCGGGGCAGCGGCATGTTGCGCGACGCCTTCCCGAATGTGATGGCGCTGATCGATTCCGCCGTGCGCATGGTCGCAGCCCTGAATGAGCCTGACGACGTCAATTTTCTCGGCCGCAATGTCGCGCGCGACCGCGCCGAACTGATCAAGGCCGGGCTGTCCCCCGAGGCGGCGGCGCGCCGCGCCGGATTCCGGCTGTTTGCGGAAAAACCCGGCTGCTACGGCGCCGGCGTGTCCGATCTGCTGGAAAGCGGCCGCTGGCGCGATATCGGCGATCTCGGCGACCTCTACATCCATTGGGGCGGCTACGCCTATGGGGCCGACGCCTATGGCGAGGCCTTGCAGCAGGATTTCCGTCAGCGGCTGAGCCGCCTCGACCTGACCGTCATGAACGCCGACACGCGCGAATACGACATTTTCTCCAGCGACGACTTCAACGCCTATCATGGCGGCATGAATGCGGCGGTGAAGCGGACGTCCGGGCGCTACGCCCGCAGCTACAGCGGCGATTCCAACGATCCGCGCAAGCCAAGAATCCGCGCCACCGACGAGGAAGGCCGCTTCATCTTCCGGACCCGCATTCTCAATCCCAAATGGATCGCGGGCATGAAGCGGCACGGCTACAAGGGCGCAGGCGACCTGGCGGAGGCGGTGGATTATTGCTTCCAGTGGGACGCGACCAGCGATCTCCTTGAAGACTGGCAATATGCCGAAATGGCCAGAACCTATGCGTTCGATCCGGCCATGCAGGATTTCTTCCGCAAGCACAATCCGTATGCCTTGCAGAGCATAGCCGAGCGCCTGCTCGAAGCCATCCGGCGGGGACAATGGCAAAACCCCGGCGCCGACGAACAAGCCCTTGAAACCCTGTTCCTTGAAGCGGAAGGCGAGATCGAGGACAGCCTGGCCGGCTCGATCCGCGCGGCCCAGCAATCCGAAACGCTCTCATGACGCCGGAAAAACGGCCGCACCCGGAACGGCGAACCTACCCGTTCTCCGCCATCCTCGGCCAGGAGCGGATGAAGCTGGCGCTGCTCCTCAACGCCATAAACCCCGCGATTGGCGGCGTGGTGATCCGCGGGCAAAAGGGAACGGCGAAATCCACGGCGGCGCGGGGCCTGAGCGCCCTGATGCCCGCGCTGGCGCAGGGGCGGCGTCCGCCCTTCGTCGATTTTCCGCTGGGCGCGACCGAAGACATGGTGGTCGGCGCGATCGACCTGGAGGCGGCGATCCGCCAGGGTGTCGTCGCCTTCCAGCCGGGACTTTTGGCGCGCGCCCACAACGGCGTGCTCTATGTCGACGAGATCAATCTGCTCAACGACCATCTGGCGGACAGCATTCTCGATGCGTCGGAGAGCGGCGAAAACATCGTCGAGCGCGAGGGCCAGAGCCTGCGCCACGAAAGCCGCTTCATCCTGATCGGGACCATGAACCCCGAGGAAGGCGAAGTGCGGCCGCAACTGCTCGACCGTTTCGGCCTCGCCGTCTCCGTCGAGGGCGAGCGCGAGCCGGCGTTGCGTGTGGAGCTGTTGAAGCGCAGGGAAGCCTTCGATCTCGACGCCGACGCGTTCATCGCGCGTTTTCGGGACGACGAGGCCGAGCTCGCGGGGCGTATCGTCGCGGCGCGGCGGCGATTACGGGAGGTTTTTTGCCCGGCGCATCTGAGCGGCTTCATCGCCGAAATCTGCCAGCGCAACCATGTCGCGGGACACCGCGCCGACATCGTCATGGACCGGGCCGCGCGGGCCCATGCCGCATGGCGCGGCGCCGACGATGTGAGCGCGGACGACATTTTGGCCGTGGCGCCGATGGTTTTGTTGCATCGCATGCGCACGGCCGAACCCGAAGTTCCGCCGCCCCCGCCACCGCCCGAGGACAGACCGGACGAACAGGCCCGGGAAGAGCCGCAAGATCAGGATTCCTCCGGAGACCAGGATGATGCGTCCTCGCCGGCGTCCAACACTCAAGCCGATCGCGGCGATCCGGGCGGGAGCGAACGCACCGCGCCCCCTGAAAGCGACGAAAGCGCACAGCAGGAGACTTCGGCTGCGAACGACGAGGTTGCGGAAATCGGCGCCGCCTTCACCGTGCGCAAACTCGACGCGCAAGCGCGCGACCGGGTGTTTCGCACGGGGTCGGGCAAACGGTCGCGCTCCCGCTCCGCCTGCAAGCAGGGGCGCTATGTCAAGAGCGCCGAGCGCCGCGACCGCAACGATCTCGCCTTCGACGCCACGCTGCGCGCCGCCGCGCCGCATCAGAAAACCCGCAGAGAGACGGCGACGCGCGACCTCGCCGTGCATATCGCGGACAGCGACATCCGCGAAAAAATCAGGGAGCGCCGGGTCGGCAACTTCCTGCTGTTCATCGTGGACGGTTCGGGGTCGATGGGCGCGCATCGCCGCATGGTGGAAACCAAGGCCGCCATCATGAGCCTGCTGCTCGACGCCTATCAAAAGCGCGACAAGGTCGCCATGGTCGTGTTCCGGGGCCGCTGCGCCGAAACCGTGCTCCCCCCCACCAATTCGGTCGAGCGCGCCGCGAAACTGCTGGCCGACCTGCCGGTGGGCGGACGCACGCCGCTCTCCCAGGGGCTCGAGACGGCCTCGCAGATTTTGCGGCAGGTCGAGCGCAGGGACCCAGCCGCCCTGCCGCTGGCGATCGTGCTGACCGACGGCCGGGCCAACGCCGGCCTGGGTTGTTCGCCACCGCATGAGGAAGCCCTGCGCGCCGCCGCGCAATTGCGCGAACTACACCCCGCCGCCCGCTTCGTCGTCGTCGACACCGAAGCGCCCGGCGTCGTGCGGCTGGAGCTGGCGCGCAAATTGGCCGACGCCCTGAACGCCTCTTATTTCAAGACCGAAGACCTGCGCGCCGAGGATTTGGTCGCTCTCGCCAAGGAGACGCAAACGTGGTGACTATGGAACGGGCCTGCGCCCACTATCCCTTCGCGGCCATTGTCGGCCAGGAGGTTTTGAAGAAAAGCCTGATCCTCAACGTCATCAACCCCTCGCTCTCCGGGGTGCTGATCCGGGGTGAAAAGGGCACGGCCAAATCCACGGCGGTGCGGGCGCTGGCCGACCTTCTGCCCGAGATCGAGGTGGTCGAGGGCGATCCCTTCCAGAGCGACCCCCATGATCCCAAAACCATGGCGCCGGAGGTGCGGGCGCGCCATGAAGCCGGCGAAACCCTTCCGGTGCGCCGCCGCAAGGTGCGGGTGGTGGAGTTGCCGATTTCCGCCACCGAGGACCGCGTCATCGGCACGCTCGATCTGGAGGTGGCGATCAAGGAGGGCCGCAAGACAATCGAGCCCGGCCTGTTGGCCGGCGCCCATCGCGGCATTCTTTACGTGGACGAAGTCAATCTGCTCGATGACCACGTGGTGGACGTGCTGCTGGATTCCGCGGCCATGGGCGTCAACACCATCGAACGCGAGGGCGTCAGCTTTTCGCATCCCGCCCGCTTCACCCTGGTCGGGACCATGAACCCCGAGGAAGGCGAGTTGCGGCCGCAATTGCTGGACCGTTTCGGCCTGTGCGTGCATGTCGAAGGCTTGCGCACGCCGGCGGATCGGGTCGAGGTGGTCAAACGCCGCGCCGCCTTCGAGGACGATCCCGCCGGTTTTGTCGCGCGCTGGGCGGAAGAGACCGCGCGCTTGCGCGCCGCCATCGCCGCGGCGATCAGCCTCTATCCCCAGGTGCAGGCGCCGGACTCCCTCCTGTTCGAAATCGCCGAAAGGTCCCTGGCCATGGGCGTGGACGGCCACCGCAGCGACCTGATCATGCTGAAGGCCGCCAAAGCGCTCGCCGCCTGGGGCGGCCGCGACGCGGTGTCTCCAGCCGATCTGGCCGAAGCCGCCGGCCTGGCGCTGGCGCATCGCGTGCGCCGCCGCCCGTTCGAGGACATCGCCAATGCTCGGACGGCATAGACCTGGCGCGGGAGAAGCCTGCGCCACGGCCCCCCACACCTATGTGTGTCTCAGTGTTCATCTTGTTGTTAAAGGAAAAACGACCATGCCAACCTATATCGCGATCATCACGCCGACCGCTTCGGGCTATCAGGCCGCTTTCGCGGATTTTCCCGGGCTCGAAGCACGCGGAGCGAGTCTCGACGCCTTGCGCATCGAGGCCGAAGGCGTGCTGGAAGACCATCTGGCGGCGGCTTTTGGTCAAGAGGCTGTTCCGCAGGCGAGCACTCTGGAGCAAGCCGCGTCCAAGGCGCCCGAAGGCGCAACGCTGCTGGCCGTGACCGTGACGGCGCCGAAAAGCCGCGCGGTCAGCATCAACATCACCATTCCCGAAAATCTTCTCGCCGCGATCGATCGCGCCGCGGGGGCGCACAACATGAGCCGCAGCCGCTATCTCGCCAAGGCGGTGGAGGCCAGCGTAACGGGGCGGCGCCACTCCGGCGTCGAACTTCCCTTGAACGACGAGGTTCTGGCCGCCGTGGACAAAGCGGCGCAGGCGCATAAGATGAACCGTCTCACCTTCCTTTCCGGGGTTATCGAGGTCGCTGTCGGCGCGCAGAAAGGTCACGGGCGCACGCATGCGTGACGACATCTCCCCGGGCGCGCGAGCGCGCCCGTTCAGCGTCCGGGGAGGCCGCCGTTCATCCGGTCGCGACAGCGGCATTTCGTCGCAGTCAGAAGCTTCTGAAACCGACCGGACCTCGCGCCAAGCAGGGATCGGAAATTGGTTTGAGACAGACATTTGGCTGCGCCGACGCCTCGCTTCTCGCAGACGATGGACTGAGGGACTTGTTGATTTTGCAGCTTGACCCGAACCTGCGTTGCTGGAGCGATACCGGCGCTTCGGTTCCTTGTCCGCCAGGGCAAGGCTAAGAGGGAAGCCAGTAAGCAAGCGCATTCTGCGCCACCTGCAATTCTGGCGCTGCCCCCGCAACTGTGAGCGGCGAGCTTCACCCAATACGTCACTGCGCCCTTTGGGCTTGGGAAGACGGGTGGAGCGGCGACCCGCGAGCCAGGAGACCTGCCGAAGCCAGATAGGAATCGCCGGCCGGGGTTTGTCGGGGGATGCAGTGCAATCAGCGACGGCTTCGCAAGCCGCGCTGTCGCTCACCCATAGCTCCGAAACCAGACCGGATTCGGTAGGAGGGTGACGAATGATCTTGTCGCGGTCGGTGTAATGGGCGCCGAGCTGCGAGCGTTTGTCGGGATCGAGGCCGCGCTCGAACAGCGTTCCCAAGATCGACGGGTCGATTTCGCCCCAGTCTAGGTCAGACGCCTTGATGGCGAGCGTCAGGTCGTCCTTGTCGAGCGGCAAGGCGGTGTCATCGTTGAACAAGCCGCCGTTGAACCATGCGATCGTCTGCCATGCTGCTTCGCCGCCGGTCTTCATCGCGCGGAATAGGTCGGCGGCGCGGTGCTGAAATTGATCCGGCTGGCTCTTCGCGCTCTTCAACATGCGAGAGAAGAGCTTGTCGGGCAGCAGATCGACGTCTTCAGCGAACATGCAGAAGATCAGCCGGTTGACGAAGTGCGCGACCTGATCGGGAGCATGGCCGCGAGCGCGTAGGCGCTGGGCCAGGGCGGCGAACTCGGCGGCGGCGCCTTCCGTCAGCGCTTGGCGTGTCTTGTTCGGACGAAGCCTCTCAGGGTCGGACAAGACCCACTTGAGCTTTTGGCGTGGTTCGATCTCGCGCAGATCGTCGAGGGCGAACTCGTGAACCTGCGAAACCGTGTTCGTCCAATTGGTGTGGACGCGAAAGCGGTTCATGTCGCAGACGACGAGAAGGGGCGGGTTCTCCAGAGCCAGGGCGTATTGCTGAAGCTGCGCGAAGGCGGCGTTGAGGTCTTTGCGCTTGCCCTTGTATTCACACCCGAAGAAGCCGCGCTTCCAGACGTCGGCCCAGCCGTCGCCGCCGGTCGTCTTGCTGGCGCCACGCTCGAAAGCGAACCATTCGCCGGTCGGATCGGCGTCAGTCGGCCCAGGCTCGCCGAGCATGGCGCACAGGTCGTTGAAATGGCTTTGAGCCGCCGCACGCTCTTTCAGCTCGGCGGCTTTCCATTTGGTGACAAAGGCTTCCGGCGTCATTGATTCGGCATCCAAGTAGGATGCCGATCATAGCGAAAACTGAGCTGCCCTCTACAACTCCAGCGTCTCGGCTTCTTCAGCATCGTCTCGATAATCGGTTTAGCATTGTTTCAGCGTGCTCCACGTTGAAAACATAGGTTTTCTCATCGTCTAGCGTATCGCTTGCTTGTATAATAAATGTATTAGCTCCTTTTATTCGCCCGATGATGTATTGTAACTCGGAATTCTTAACCCTGTCGCCTGGGTATAGATCGCCTTTGTTCCTTTCCCAAAACAGAGCAGGTAACTACCCACGGTCGAATCCCGCGAAGTGACTTTTCTGGCGCGGCGGCTTTGGCCGCGTTCGCCTGGTGTCAGTG
>NZ_WNKS01000033.1 GCF_009720655.1 Rhodoblastus acidophilus
TTGCCGGAGCCGCCGTGCGACTGCTGGATGGAGAGGTCGTCGCCGGTTTCGCGCTTCCATTTGGCGATGAAGGCGGAATTGATCGAGGCGTAAAGCTCGCGGGTCGGATCGTAGGAGACGTTGAGCAGGCGGACCTCGGCGGCGGACGCCGAACCGGCCACGGCGCCGGAGAGGACGAGGATGCCGATCGCGGCGCCGACGACACGTTTCTTGAGACTGAACGACATGAGCGGGATCCTTAGTGGTGGACGGGGAGAATTTTTTGCCTTCCAAGAAATTATTGAATCCATAAAAAAAGTCAACTAAGTAGCGGCAGGGCGCCATGGTTGCTGCGCGCGCGAGTCCGGGTGATACGGGATGTCCGAAGGGTGACGAAAAGCCGGGCGGAGCGCCAGTCAGACCAGAAACGGTTCAATCAGATGTCGTCGATCCTGTTCCTCGGGGTGAACGCCGCAAACACCGATGCGCCTGAGGCGTCAAGGCGAATGAGGGATTTGAGCAAGCCTTTGAGTCGTCCGTTTACCGCAAGGCTCCTCGCCGAGAAGGGGAGGGCCGGACACGAGATGTCCACGTGTGGGGTGGAGGGCTTTCTGCGCATTTCGAGAGTCAGCGTTCGGCAACAAAAATATGCGTCAAGTCGGGAATAACACGCCCGTCGGTCCCATAGGCTCAGCAGCGCGCGCCGCCTCGCTCAGGGCTCGTGTCAAAGACCGGAAGCGATTTCAGCTTACATGTGAGGGTTGATCGCCATCCATCCAGCCAGCGCATGATCCAAGCGCTGCCACCAAATAGATGACTAAAACGATAGACAAAAATCTTATACCGGCGTAGGAAGGGGTCATCGCGAAATTTTGCATCTTTAGGAATCGCTCTGATGTCCCGCTTCACGCTCATTCAGAAACTGCCCGCTGGCATTGTCCGCGCGGGATTGGCTGCGGCTTTGGCCCTCGGCTTCGTCAGCGCGTCTCAGGCCACGGCGAAGCTGGAGGAAGTGAGAATAGACTTCGCCTACTACAATCCCGTCAGTCTTGTGCTGAAGGAGAAGGGCTGGCTTGAGGAAAGCTTGGCGAAGGACGGCGTGAAGGTGCGCTGGGTGCAGTCCCAAGGCTCCAACAAGGCGCTGGAATTTTTGAATGGCAAGAGCATCGATTTCGGCTCGACCGCCGGCGCCGCGGCTCTGCTCGCGCGCATCAACGGCAATCCGGTGAAATCAGTCTATGTCTATTCCAAGCCCGAATGGACGGCGCTGCTGACGCAGCAAGGATCGCCGATCCAGACTGTCGCGGACCTGAAGGGCAAGCGGATCGCCGCCACCCGTGGCACGGACCCGCACATCTTCCTGATCCGCTCGCTGGCCGACAACGGTCTCACGGAAAAGGACGTGAAAATCGTTCTGCTCCAGCATCAGGATGGCCGCCTCGCGCTCGCCAAGGGCGACGTGGACGCATGGGCCGGTCTCGATCCGCTGATGGCGCAGGCCGAACTCGATGACAGCGAGCGCATTTTCTATCGCAACGCCGCCATCAACACCTGGGGCGTGCTGAACACGCGCGAGGATTTCGCCGCCGACCATCCGGAGGTGGTGCTCAAGGTGATCGAAGCCTACGAGAAGGCCCGCGCCTATGCGCGCGCCAACCCGGATGCGCTGAAGAAGACCATCGTCGAACAGGCCAAACTGTCGGAGCCGGTCGCCGCGCGCCAGCTCTCGCGCACCGGACTCGAAACGGGCGCCATCGGCGAGGAGCAGAAAAAGACCATCGAGGGCGCGGGGCTCGCTCTGCAACAGGCCGGCGTCGTGGCGCCCGAGGTCAATGTGCCGGCGGTCGCCAACGCCCTGATCGACGCCGCCTTCGTCATCCAGCTTGGCGTCAAGTAAGCCCGTGTCCGACGTCGTTATCGAATCCCGGGGTCTCGCGCCCGCCGCATCGCCTTTCAGGCCGCGCTTGCTCACCGGTCTTTACGGGTTGAGCGGCCTAGTCCTCCCGGTCGGGCTCGCGCTCGCCTGGGAGGTCGCGGTGGCGCTGAAATGGGCGGACGGGCGTCTGCTGCCCACCCCCTCCGCCATCTTCGCCACGCTGGCCGCGCTGGCCCGCAGCGGCGATCTCGCCACGCATGTGCTGACGACTTTGCAACGGGTGGCGTTGGGCTTCGGCTTCGGCGTCATCGCGGGAACCTTTCTCGGCGCGCTCTCGGGCTATTCGACACCCGTCAGGCGCCTGATCGACCCCACGCTTCAGGCGCTGCGCAACATCCCGTCCATCGCCTGGGTCCCGATGTTCATCCTGTGGTTCGGCATTTTCGAGACCTCAAAAGTGATCCTGATCGCGGTGGGCGTGTTCTTTCCCATCTACCTGACCCTGTCGGGCGCCATTCTTGGCGTGGACCGCAAGCTGGTCGAGGTCGGGCGCATCTTTCGCTTCAGCCACCGCCAGATGATCACGCGAATCCTTCTGCCTGCGGCGCTGCCCTCCTACATTCTCGCGTTGCGGTCGGGACTGGGGCTCGGCTGGATGTTTGTCGTCGCCGCGGAATTCATGGGCGCCGAAGCCGGGCTTGGATTCCTGCTGGTCGACGGCCAGCAGACCGGGCGCCCGAGCGTGATCCTCGCCTCGATCGTCGCCTTCGCCATACTGGGCAAGCTGACCGACGGACTGCTGGCTTTGGCGACCTCGCGCCTGCTGCGCTGGCAGGACAGTTTCAAGCCTGCGGAGTGAGACGTGATCGAAATCTCAAATGTCTCCAAGCGCTATCCCAATGGGCGCCTGGCCCTGTCCGGACTGAACCTGACGGTCGAGAAAGGTGAAATCCTCGCCATCGTCGGCGGCTCCGGTTGCGGCAAGAGCACGCTGTTGCGGCTGCTCGCCGGGCTTGACCGGGCGACCTCCGGCGACGTCAGCCTGAACGGTTCGGCCATCGCCGCGCCGCGCGCGGAAATCGGCCTCGTGTTCCAGGAGCCCCGGCTGATGCCTTGGCTCAAGATCGAGGACAATATCGCCTTCGGCATTCTTCACCTTCCCGCCGACGAACGCAGGACGCGCGTGGGCGAGGCGCTCGAACGCGTCGGCCTTGCCGAGCATGCGCAGCACTGGCCCCGCGAACTCTCCGGCGGTCAGGCCCAGCGCGCGGCTCTCGCCCGCGCCTTGGTCGCACGGCCGGAGGCGCTGCTGCTGGACGAGCCGTTTTCGGCGCTCGACGCTCTGACCCGCAGCGATCTGCAACAGCATCTTCTGGATCTCTGGGCCTACGACCAGCCGACCATGATTCTCGTGACCCATGACATCGAGGAGGCCCTGTTCCTCGCCGACCGGGTCGTCGTCATGCAGCCCAATCCCGGCCGCGTCCGCGCCGAGTTCCGCCCGCCGCTGGCGCGTCCGCGCGACCGTCTCGATGGGGCGTTTCACGACTGGAAACACAAGCTGCTGGCCGAACTGGGCCACGCCAATCGTCCTCTTGCAGGCGAGGAACATTTCCCCGCCGCCGCCATCTGATCCGAGACGTCCATGACTGACGAAATCTATCCCGTGCCGTCCGACTTTGCGGCGCGCGCCCGCGTGACCGCGCAAGACTACGAGCGACGCTACCGCGCCTCCATCGAAAACCCCGAAGCCTTCTGGGCGGAGGAGGCGCAATTCCTCCAATGGATCAAGCCCTTCACCCGGATCAGCGACACGAGTTTTGACATCGCGGATCTGCGCATAAATTGGTTTGAGGATGGAACGCTCAACGCCTCCGTCAATTGCGTCGACCGCCACCTGCCGGAAAAGGCGGATCGCCCCGCCATTCTGTGGGAGGGCGATGCGCCCGGCGAAAGCCGCGTCGTCACCTGGGGCGAATTTTTTGAACAGGTTAATCGTCTCGCCAATGTGCTGACAGGGCTCGGCGTCGGCAAGGGGGACGTGGTCACGATCTACCTGCCGGTGATTCCCGAGGTCATGGTGGCGATGATGGCCTGCGTGCGCCTCGGCGCGGTCCATTCGGTGGTGTTCTCCGGCTTTTCCGCCGAGGCGCTGGCGAGCCGGATCGAGGACGCGCGGGCCAAGGTCGTCATCACCGCCAACGAAGGCCATCGCGGCGGCCGCTTCCATCCGCTCAAGCGCAATGTCGACGAGGCGCTTCGCACGCAAGCGTCGGTCGCGCATGTCGTCGTCGTGCGTCGCAGTCCCGCGGACGCGCCGATGACGGGGGGACGCGACGTCTGGTACGACGAGGCGCTCGCGGCCGCCGCTCCCTGGTGTGAGCCGGTCGAGGTGGGCGCCGAAGACCCGCTGTTCATCCTGTACACGTCGGGGTCGACCGGAAAGCCCAAGGGCCTCCTGCACACCACCGGCGGCTATCTCACCCATGCCGGCACCTCGTGGCGCAACATTTTTGATTGGCGCGACGGCGATGTGTTCTGGAGCACGGCGGATGTCGGCTGGGTCACCGCCCACACTTACAAGATTTACGGCCCGCTGCTGAACGGCGCGACCAGCGTGATGTTCGAGGGCGTTCCGACCTGGCCGGACTCTTCGCGGTGGTGGTCGATCATCGAGAAGCACGGCGTGAGCATTTTCTACACCGCGCCCACCGCCTTGCGCGCGCTGATGCGCGAAGGGGAGGGGCCGGTGCGCAAACACGACCTCTCTTCCCTGCGCGTGCTTGGCTCCGTCGGCGAGCCGATCAATCCCGAGGCTTGGCGCTGGTTCCACCAGACCATCGGCGGCGGGCGCTGCCCGATCGTCGACACCTACTGGCAGACGGAAACCGGCGCGGTTCTGCTGACGCCGCTGCCTGGCGCCGTGCCCAACAAGCCGGGCATGGCGGGAAAACCCTATTTCGGCGTCCGTCCCGAAGTGGTGGACGCGCAGGGCGCGACCCTGGAGGGGCCAGCCTCGGGCAACCTGTGTTTTCGCGGAAGCTGGCCGGGGCAGGCGCGCACCATCCTTAACGACCGCGAGCGATTTTCGAAAACCTACTTCGCTCCTTTTTCCGGCCGCTTCTTCAGTGGCGACGGGGTTTTGCGCGATGCGGACGGCTATTACCGCATCACCGGGCGCGTCGACGATGTCGTCAATGTCTCCGGCCACCGGCTCGGAACGGTCGAACTGGAAAGCGCCATCGCCTCGCATCCGGCGGTCACCGAGGCGGCCGTGGTCGGCTATCCCCACGAGGTCAAGGGGCAAGGGGTGTTCGCCTATGTCACCTTGAAGGAAGGGTTTGAAGAGACCGAATTTTTGCGCGCGGAAATCGTCGCCTGGGTGCGCGCGCGCATCGGCTCGATCGCCAGCCCCGACATCATCCAGTGGGCGCCCGCCTTGCCCAAAAATCGCGCCGGAAAAATCCTGCGCCGTATTCTCACCAAGGTGGCCGCCAACGATTTCGAAAATTTCGGCGATGTCTCGACCCTCGCCGAGCCGGCGGTCGTCGAGGAGATCGTCAAGCGCCGCCAGCAAACCCTTCGGAAATCCGCATGAACGCCGATGAATTGCGCGCCCTCCAGGCGCCGTTGAAAGACACCTACCGCTCGAACCCCGACGCCGCCCTCATCACGTTAAGAACCCGCGGCGAGTTGGACTCCAGCCATTTGGTCTGCCGCGTCGATACGGGCCGCGCGCTTATGGAGGCGGGGCTGCATCCCGCGACCGGCGGAACCGGCGCCTTCGCCTGTTCGGGCGACATGCTCCTGGAGGCGCTGGTCGCCTGCGCGGGCGTGACGTTGAAGGCGGTTGCGACCGCGATCGGCTTCGCCTTGAGAAGCGGCGCGGTTTCGGCCGAAGGCGATCTCGACTTTCGCGGCACGCTGGGCGTGGACCGCGAGGCGCCCGTGGGCTTTCGCGAGATACGCCTGACGTTTTCGCTCGATACCGACGAACCGCGGGAGCGCATCGACCAGCTGGTGAAGCTGACCGAGCGCTACTGCGTCGTCTTCCAAACCCTCGCCAAGCCGTCCCGGCTGGCGCTTTCGGTCCAAAGCCATGACTGAGCGCGGCTTTCGCCCGGAGACGCTGGCGGCCCAGACCCTCAGCGGCGTGGATGCGGCCACCGGCGCCATCATTCCCCCGATCCATCCGTCCACAACCTACGAGCGCGACGTGGATCTCGGCTATTCGCGCGGCGCGCCCTATTCGCGCCCCGACAATCCCACTTACGCCATCGCCGCGAACACGCTGACCGCACTTGAAGGCGGCGCCGCCAGCCTGCTGTTCGCCTCGGGAATGGCGGCGGCGACGGCTGTGTTCCAGGCGCTCGATCCCGGCGACCACGTGGTTGCGCCTTCGATCATGTATTGGGCGCTGCGGGCGTGGCTGCTGGGCGCCGCGACGCGCTGGGGTCTCGATGTCGAACTGGTCGATACCTCCGACCTCGCCGCCGTGAAGGCGGCGCTGCGCCCCGGCAAGACCAAGCTGGTCTGGCTGGAGACGCCGGCGAACCCGCTGTGGACGGTCAGCGATATCGCCGCCATCGCCGATCTGGCGCATGGCGCGGGCGCACGGCTCGCGGTGGATTCCACCATCGCCACGCCGGCGCTGACGCGGCCTCTGGCGCTGGGCGCCGACCTTGTCATGCATTCGGCGACCAAATATCTGAACGGACATTCCGACGTCGTCGCCGGCGCCCTGACGAGCGCCCGCGAGGACGATTTCTGGGCGCGGATCAAACTCGCGCTAGCGCAGAATGGCGGGGTGCTCGGACCGTTTGAAGCGTGGTTGTTGCAGCGCGGCTTGCGCACGCTTTTTCCCCGCGTGCGCTGGCAGGCGCAGAGCGCGCTGGCGCTGGCGCAACAGCTTTCCAGACATGCCGCAGTGGCGCAGGTGTTTTATCCCGGGTTGCCAGATTTTCCCGGCCATGATCTGGCGCGACGGCAGATGCGGGGCGGCTTCGGCGGCATGCTGTCCATTCGCGTGCGCGGCGGGCGCGACGCCGCCATCGCCACGGCCGCCAACGTCCGTCTTTGGAAGCGCGCGACCTCGCTCGGCGGCGTCGAAAGCCTGATCGAGCACCGCGCCAGCATCGAAGGTCCGACCTCGCCGGTTCCCGACGACCTGTTGCGGCTCTCGGTGGGCCTGGAGGCGCCCGAAGACCTGTTCGATGATTTGCGCGCCGCGCTCGAAAGATCGACATGACGAAAATCGATAATCCCACCTGCTCCGAATGCCGGCAGTTGCACTGCTACCGCCACGACGCGCGCTATCCCAAACATTGCGCGACCACCGCGCTTGATGAGGGCGAGCGCGCGGAACTGGCGGCCCTCTATGGCGGCGCCGACCCGGAGGATTCCAGGCTCGCCCACGCCGCCGCCGAGGTCGAGGGCCTCTATTACGGCAAGATCAACCGGGTCGAGGAAACCGTCGCCTTCGCCCGGCGCATCGGCGCCGACCGCATCGGCATCGGCACCTGTTTCGGCCTGATTGAGGAGACCCGGGTTCTGGTGAAAATCCTGCGCCTCGCCGGTTTCAAGACGTTCGCCGCGCTGTGCAAAGTCGGGTCGATCGACAAGACCGAAATGGGCATTGCCGAGGACTTGAAGATCAAGTGCGACAGCTATGAGGCCGGCTGCAATCCGGTTCTGCAAGCGCGGCTGCTGAACCGCGAAAACACCGGCCTCAACATCGTCATGGGCTTGTGCGTCGGCCATGACTCCCTGTTCGTCAAGCATTCCGACGCGCCGGTTACGACGATGGTCGTCAAGGATCGCGTGCTCGGCCACAATCCCGTCGCCGCGCTTTACACCGTGGGCTCCTACAGCGCCCGCCTGGTCGATCACGAACGGCTGAAAAGCCTCTGACCGCAAGCGGAGATTTTTACCATGAACGCCATTGTTTCCTCCGCGTCGCTGTGCCTCGACATCGCGCCCTATCTTGATGTCGCCGAGGTCCGCCGAGTGCGGCCTCGCGTGGACATCGCCATTGCCGACCGCGCCTGGCGGCCGCAGGTCGAGGACAGCCAGCGCGACTGGGTGGCCAGCATCGCCGCCCCCGCCTTCAAAATCCTTCGCGCCCGGCGCGGCGACGCCGCCTGCAAGGCGTTTTGCGCGCTCGGCACAGGCGCCGGCCTCGACGCCCTCGCGGCGATTGAACTGCTGGGCGCGGACGTTATCGGTTTGACCGACCTGTTCCCGGACGTGGTCGAGGCCGCCGCCGGCAACGTGCGGCGCAATCTCGCAGTCGGTCATGAGATCGCGCTGCATGCGGGCGCCGGCGACCTTCTGGCGCCGCTGCGCGCCAGCGGGGTCGCATTCGACCTGATCTACGAGAATCTGCCCAACCTGCCTCTCGCCGACGCCGCCGAGGTCGAAGTGGACAAGACCAGCGCGGCCTTCCTGGCGCCGCGCGGCGAGACCACGCCGCAAGCCGTGCGCGACGGGCTGCTGACGCTGCACTATCTCGCCCTGGTCCAGGCCCATGATTTTCTCAAACCCGGCGGCGCCGTGCTGTCCACCATCGGCGCCCGCCTGCCGCTGCGCGTCCTGACCGAAATGGCCGAGGCGGCGGGCCATGCGCCGAGCTTCCTCGCCTTCTGGTGGAAAGCGCAGGCCGACGCCGACGAGGTCATCGCCTCCTATGCGCAATGGCAGAAACAGGGGTTGTCCTTCCACTTCTACCCGGTCGAAGTCTTGGAGGCCGCCTTCGCCGGGCTCGATCTCGAGCAGGCCGGACGCGACGCCCTGTCCATCGAACGCGACCTGCGGTCCTACCAACTTGACGCGGCGCAGGCGTGGCGCCTGCACCGCAATGGGAGGCGCATCGGCCACACCGTGGCGGCGCTGCTGTCGGAGCCGAGGCGATGAGCGCGGAGCTTTCCAGGCTTGTGGCGCGGCTACGCGCGCGGCTGAACCGGGCCGACGGTCGCGCGGGGCGGGAGGCCGTTCACGTGCAACGCCTGCTCGATCGGATCGCGCACGATCCCGCGCCTTACGGGGCCAACGCACACCCGCTCGTCCGACACCTGCCCGCCGCGCTCGCGGGGCTGGAGCGCGACGCGCCCGATCTCGCCGCGCTGCTCGGCCCGCTCGCCGCCGGCCTGCCCTGGCGCCATGGCTACGAGGCCAGCGCCGAGCTTGCGGACCTGCATCTGAACATGGGCTGGGCGGAATTCGTCGGACCGGCGGCGCCCTGGCGCAGCGACGAGGTCTGCCTGGGCCTGACCCTCATTGGTCCCAACACGCATTATCCCGCCCACCAGCACCCCGCGGTGGAGCTCTATCACGTGCTGACCGGCGTGGCGGAATGGAGCAGCCATTGGCGTCGTCCCGGCGCCTTCGTCCTGCACGACAGCAACCAGATCCATGCCATGCGAACCGGGGATGAGCCGCTGCTCGCCCTCTACACCTGGAGCGGCGACGTCGTCTCGCCATCGGTCTGGAGCCGACAGCCATGAGCCTGCATCCGCAAACCCAGGCCCTGCATGCCGGTCATCGCGCCGACCCGCAGACCGGCGCGGTGGCGCCGCCGATCTATTTTACGACGTCCTACCATTATCCGAGCACCGAGTTCGCCACGCGCCTCTTCAATCTCGAAGTGATCGGCTACACCTACACCCGCACCAGCAATCCCTCGCGCGAAGTGCTGGAGCGCCGGGTCGCCGCCATCGAGGGCGGCAAGGCGGCGCTGGCCCTGGCGTCTGGCGCGGCGGCTGTCGGAGATGCGCTGCTGTCGCTCGCCCAGGCCGGCGACAACATTGTGTTCGACCGCGCGACGCTGCGGGGCGGCGGGCGGGCGTTGGCGATTCAATTGCGCCGTTTCGGCCTGGATGTGCGCGACGCCGCCGTCGCCGAGGATTTCGTGTCCGCCACCGACGCGCGCACCCGCCTGTGGTTCGCCGAGAGCCTCTCGTTGCCGAGCCTGGAGCGCTTCCCCATCGCCGCCGTCGCCACGGCCGGCCGCGCCATCGGCGTTCCGCTCGTGATCGATAACTCGAACCTGCCGTTCCTCGTCCGTCCGGTGGAAGAGGGGGCCGCCGTCGTCGTCTATGCCGCCGACACCTGGCTGACCGGGCGCGGCGGCGCCGATGGCGGCTTGCTGGTCGATGCCGGGACGTTTTCGTGGGAGTCCGAGCGTTTCCCCACGCTTCACGCGCCCGACCCGTCCTACCACGGCGCCGTCTGGACCGAAGTCGTGAAAAAATGGAACGCCTCGCCGCTGACGGCGCGGGCGCGCGGCGGCGTGCTGCGCGACCTCGGCGCCGCCATCAGCCCGATGGCCGTGTTCCAGATCGTGCAAGGTTTGGAAACGCTGCCGCTGCGCATGCGCGCCCATGCCGAGAACGCCGCGCGCGTCGCGGAATTTTTGGCTCCGAGACCCGAAGTGACCGCCTTGAGCGTTGAGGGCGGATTGGTGGGCTTCTCCTTGCCCGACGCGCAAAAATTCGTCGCCGCGCTGTCGCTCATTTCGCGCGACGGCGGCGTCGGCGGGCTGCGCAGTTCGGTCGTGGGATCGGCCGATGGCCGCATCCTGCTTTCGGTCGGCGTGGAACATGCCGACGACATCCTGGACGACCTCAAGGCCACCCTTAATTCCAACCAGAAGTGAGACCCGTCATGACATTGAAGCCGGAAACCCTTGTTTTGCACGCAGGCTATCGCAGCGACCCCACGACCACCTCGGTGGCGGTGCCGATCTATCAGACCACCAGCTATCAGTTCCGCGATACGGAACATGCGGCCAATCTCTTCGGGCTCGCCGAACTCGGCAATATCTATACGCGCCTGATGAACCCCACCAACGACGTGCTGGAGCAGCGCCTGACCGCGCTGGAAGGCGGCGCCGCCGCGCTGGCGGTCGCCTCGGGGCAGGCGGCGAGCACGTTCGCGATCCTGAACGTCGCCCAGGCCGGCGACAATTTTGTTACGTCCACCGACCTCTATGGCGGGACGTGGAACCTGTTCGCCAACACTTTCAAGCAACTCGGCATCGAGGCGCGCTTCGTCGATCCCTCCGACCCCGAAAATTTCCGCCGCGCCACGGATTCCAAGACGCGCGCCTATTACGCCGAAACCCTGCCCAATCCGAAACTTCAGGTGTTCCCGATTCCAGAAGTGGCGAAGATCGCCGACGAACTTGGCGTTCCCCTCATCATCGACAACACGGCGGCGCCGATCATCGCGCGCCCGTTCGACCACGGCGCCCATATCATCGTTTATTCGACGACAAAATATATCGGCGGGCACGGGACATCCATCGGCGGCGCGATTATCGATTCGGGAAAATTCGACTGGGAGAAGAACGCCGAACGCTTCCCGCTGCTGAACCAGCCCGATCCCAGCTATCACGGCGCCATCTGGACGCAGGCGGTCAAACCGCTCGGGCCCATCGCCTATATTCTGCGCGCCCGCGTCACCCTGCAACGCGACATCGGCGCGGCCGTCAGCCCGTTCAACGCCTTCCAGACTCTTCAGGGGCTGGAAACCCTGCCGCTGCGCATCCGCGAGCACAACAAGAATGCGCTCGCCGTCGCGGACTATCTCGCCAAGCACCCGAAGGTCGTCAAGGTGATCCATCCCAGCGTGCAGGCGGGCGAGCCGAGGCGGCGCGCCGACGCCGTGCTCAAGGGCGGCTATGGCGCCCTGGTGGGCTTCGAGCTGGCGGGCGGCAAGCAGGCCGGCAAGAGTTTTATTGACGCCCTCAAACTGCTCTACCACGTCGCCAACATCGGCGACGCCCGCAGCCTCGCCATTCACCCCGCGACGACCACGCATTCGCAGCTCTCGCCGGAAGACCAGCTGGCGACCGGCGTGTCGGATGGATATGTGCGGCTTTCCGTGGGGATTGAGCATATCGACGACATCCTCGCCGACATCGCCCAGGCGCTCGAAACGGTCTGAAGGAACAGGCGGCGCCGTGGGGCGTCGGCGCCGCCTGTCTTGCATGGCGCCGATGAGGAGAGACGGCGCCGTTTTGCAACTCTATGGGCATCGATCTCGTGCGATGAGGCTCAACGCAGCTTCCCGAGAATGCCCATGGTCTGGCTTTTCAATTCAACGCGAGCAGTCGGTTGCCGCGCCAGTCGAAATCGATGCGGTCGAGGATCGCGGCGCGCGGCGGCAACTGAACGAGGAACCCCATGCCATCCAGCGACGCCAGTCGCGGCAGAGCCAGGGCGCACGCGTTGCGATAATGGTCGACGACGGTCGCGCCGAGGTCGAACCCTGGCTTGCGCGTCGTTGTCCCTCCGGTCGATTGGTCGACGTGAACCGCGGAGCGTTCAAGAGAAACAACCGGAACCAGGCCCTCGCCCCAGGCGCCGCGATACACACGCGAAACGAAAGCGTGCAATTCTCGCCGCGCGCTTGGCGTGAAGCTGACCGTGATGGGGCGGAAGGAGTGCGTCGCCATTGCCGGATCCAAACTTGCAGACGTTCAGATCGCATATGAAAAGGCGCGGTAATTGAGGTCTCTCAGCACCTGATCCATGTCGCGATACGGCTCGTCATTGTGTCTGGCGACGATTTTGGCGGGCACGCCGGCGACGGTGGCGTGGGCGGGAACAGGATGCAGAACTACCGATCCCGCAGCCACCCGCGCATATTCGCCGACTTGGATGTTGCCGAGGATTTTGGCGCCGGCGCCGAGCAGGACGCCGCGCCGAACTTTTGGGTGGCGGTCGCCCGCCTCCTTGCCCGTGCCGCCGAGCGTGACGTTTTGCAGGATCGAGACGTCGTCGTCGATCACCGCCGTCGAACCGACGACGAACCCGGTGGCGTGATCCAGGAACACGCCCTGTCCAATGCGCGCCGCCGGATGAATGTCGGTCTGGAACAGGTCCGACGAACGGCTCTGCAGAAAAAGCGCAAAATCCTGCTTCGCGCGCGTCCAGAGATGGTGGGCGAGGCGGTGGATCTGGATCGCGTGATAGCCTTTGAAATAGAGGAACGGCTCGATAAAACGGCCGCAGGCGGGGTCGCGGTCGATCACGGCGTTGATGTCTGCGCGAAAGCCAAGACCAATCTCTGGCTCGGCGCCCAGCGCGGCTGTGAACGCGGCGACGATCTGGCCCACGGGAACAAAGTCGCTGGCGAAGCGGCTGGCGACGCGATGGATGACGGCGTCCTCGAACGAATCCCTGTCGAGTATGGTCTGGCGCAGCAAGGCGCGCAGGTTGGGTTCGGCCTCGAAGGCGGCATCCGCCTCTTCGAGCAGTTTTCTCCACAAGGAATCCTTCGCCGCGGCCGGATGGTCCAGCGGCGCGGAAAATAGGGAGGACGCGGCCAGCGTCAAATGGTGGGGAGTCGGCGGCATGGAACACCCATTGGATACAGACCGCGGATGGCTGTGAGGATCACGTGAAAGAAGAACGGCCTCACGTGTGAGGCCGTTCGGTTCCGACCGGCTCCCGGCGGCGGGGTGGACTTCCGTCCCAGGACGTCGTGATTTGTGCGCCCGCGGAGGGCGCCATGAAGACGCCGGCCGAAGACCGGCAGGCGTCGCAGTGTCGAAACACGTCGGACCGCGCGGAACGGATCAGTTCGCGGTGACGCTGCTCGGCAAGGAAGCGACGGGCGTCGAAATGTGCTCGACCGCCGCGGCCTTCTTGGAGCCGCCCTGCCAGTAGGCCGGGAACCAGGTGGTGTGCGTCAGAATCGCGAGGTGCACGAGGATCGCGATCACCGTCACGGTTCCGAGAAACAGCGGGAGGCCCACGCTCGGGGGGACAACCGTCCAGATTTTAGCCTGATTAGCCATGGGTCAAACCTCTCTTAGTGGAGCCAGGGGGTGGTGGTGAAAGCGAGGAAATGCGCCACCAGGGCGATGCCGAGGAAAATGCGCGTTCCGTCGATCACGTGTTTGTGCAGCTCTTCAGCCTGGTCCGGGGTGAGTGTGTCAGCCATTTGAATACCTCTCTTGATGAGCCACTGCTTCTATTTGGGTAACCTGCGCGCAGGTCCAGCGCCCCAGGGGCAGGGCGGCGGAAGCCCTGGCGAAATCAAATGACGTCGCCGTCGCATCACGCAAGATAAGAATATAAAAAAGGTAGGTTTAATCAACTAAAAGTTGGGCAGCGCAGTGGATAAGTGGACTGTTCTGTCGCACGCGGGCGCAATGAAAATTTTGGTTTAATCCTACTGGATAAGTGGTGAGTTCATCCAACTCGTCTCGGGCAGGGGAGGTGGCGCGCCGGCCGTCGCGCCAAGCGGCACGCGCCGGCGGCGCACACGCGCTATCAGGTCGAAGCCGTGCGCGGGTGTCGCCTAGCTGAACAGGAATTGCGGCGCGGGCGAGATTGCGAATGACGCCGACGACAGCGGCGGTGACGGCCGACGATCGCTGCTGCCAGAATGATCAAGGGGAAGGCGACGTCAAAAAAGAAGATTGCGATGAACGCGGCGCCGGCGAGTCCGATCGAAATCCGGGTCTTCAAGGCCTAGCGCGCGATCCGATGAAGGGCGTCAACGACAATGGACAGCACAGCCGCCCGGAGGCCGAAGAACAGCGCAATGACGGGACCGAGCGCACGCGAAAAACCTCGCCGAGCGACACGCCATGTCCCGGATGATCCAGCTCCGCTGGAACCGGGAGCCGTCATGGGCTTCCACGCGGGATCGGCTGTCGCTGTCGCCGTCAAAAGGACGGTTGAGGCGATGGCGCAAGTCCTCTCTTGCCCCGCTCCGGCCCATCGTGTTCGGGCCTGCGCAACCGTTCAGCGCAAGAGCTCAGATGCCCGCGCCGTCGACGAAAATGTCCTCGATCGCCTTGGCCTGGGTGACGACGGCGCCTTCCGGCACGCTGTGCGTCAGCCAGACATTGCCGCCGATCGAGGCGCCCTTGCCGATGGTGACGCGCCCGAGCACGGTGGCGCCGGCGTAAATCACCACATCATCCTCCAGGATCGGATGGCGCGGATAGTCCTTGAGCAGATGTCCCTCGGAATCCGTCTCGAAGCGTTTGGCGCCGAGCGTGACGGCTTGATAGAGCCGCACGTTCCTGCCGATGATCGAGGTTTCGCCGATCACCACGCCGGTGCCGTGGTCGATGAAGAAACCTCCGGCGATTTCGGCGCCGGGGTGGATGTCGATGCCGGTTTCCGAATGGGCTTTTTCCGCCACGATGCGCGCAAGCATGGGCGCTCCAAGCCGGTAGAGCTGGTGCGCGAGGCGATGGCGCGTCACCGCCGCGAATCCCGGAAAGCAGAAGATGATCTCGTCTATGCTTTTCGCCGAGGGGTCGCCGGCGTAAGCCGCGCGAATGTCCTCGTCGAGCAAGGCGCGCACATGCGGCAGTCTCTGGGCGAATTCGGCGGCAATCTGCTCCGCGTGGCGGCTCAACGTGCGGTCGCGTCCCTCGCGCTCGCCCGCCAGTCGCAATTCCAACTCGATCTGGCGGCGCAGGCTGGCGAAGCTTTCGGCGAGTTTGAGCGCGACGAAGGAATCGACCCCGCGCCCGGACAGGCCGGACGGTCCGAAATGGCGCGGAAACAAAGCCGCGACCAGCCCCTCCACCGCCGCGACCGTTTCCGCGCGCGAGGGCAGGTCCGGAGGCGCGCTGCGGTAGCGGCGCGCCTGGGCGGCCGCGCGCAGGGCGCGCAACTCGCCGACGATCTTTTCGAGCGGGACTTCGGTCGCATAGGCGCGGGGCGCTTCGGCAAGGCTCATGCCGCCAGCCCCTTCGCGTCGAACAGGCCCTCGAACAGCACCGTGCTCAGATAGCGCTCGCCGGAATCGGGCAGGATGACGACGATGGTCTTGTGGGCGTTTTCCGGTCTCTTTGCCAGGCGCGCCGCCACGGCGACGGCCGCGCCGGAGGAAATGCCGGAGACGATGCCTTCTTCGCGCGCGAGGCGGCGAGCGTAGAGGATAGCCTCCTCGTTGCCGACCTGTTCGACGGCGTCGATCAGGGACAGGTCGAGCACGCCGGGAATGAAGCCCGCGCCGATGCCCTGGATCTTGTGCGGGCCGGGTTTCAGGTCGAGACCATTGCGCTTTTGCGTGATCACGGGGCTGGCCTCCGGCTCGACCGCCACCGACTGGATGGCCTTGCCTTTGATGGTCTTGATGAACCGCGACACGCCGGTGATCGTTCCGCCGGTGCCGACTCCGGAAATCAGGATATCCACGGCGCCTTCGGTGTCGTCCCAGATTTCCGGGCCGGTGGTCTGCTCGTGGATGGCGGGATTGGCGGGGTTCTTGAACTGTTGCAGCAGCACGTAGCGGTTCGGATCTGATGCGGCGATCTCCTCGGCCTTGGCGACGGCGCCGGACATGCCGCGCGGTCCTTCGGTCAGCACAAGCTTGGCGCCGAAGGCGATCAGCAGCTTGCGGCGCTCCAGGCTCATGGTTTCGGGCATGGTGAGGGTGAGCGGAATGCCGCGCGCCGCCGCGACGAAGGCGAGGGCGATCCCGGTGTTGCCGGAGGTCGGCTCAACCAACTCCTTGCCGGGGCCCAGCAGGCCTTTCTTTTCCGCGTCCCAGATCAACGCGGCGCCCAGGCGGCATTTCACGGAATAGGCGGGATTACGGCCCTCGATCTTGGCCAGCACGGTCGCGGGCGCGTGATCGATGACGCGGTTGAGGCGCACCAGCGGCGTGCGGCCGATCGAGAGGGAATTGTCTTCGAACCATTTGGGCATGGAGTGGCTCCGGTCTAGAATGCTAATCTTATCTATAAAAATGATATATTTATTTTCAAGGGGCGGCGCGCCGCGCCTCGGCGGCGCCGACCGACGGCAAGTTGTTGATGTCAGGTGTGTTTGTGTATGAGGTAGAATATTATTCTTTCCAGATTCACGAAAATGAAAGACGAAGCTCTCGTAATAGAAATATATTCTTGTTGATGAAGAGTCGAATAGTTTCTAACACTTATGCTTAGGCTGTACGCCGGGGTGTCGAAATGATTCGTTTCACGAAGAAACGTCTTTCTGCGCTTGAGGATATTTTTACCTCAAAACGAGGAATACCATGTCCGACGATGTCGAAATTCGCAGAACCTTAAGCGAGCCCGCCGCGAGGCAACTCGCCAACGCCACCAAAACGCGCGCGCAATGGTCGGGCATCACCCCGCGCTGGCTGGTCTCGTTCCTGCCCTGGACGCCGGTCGAGGCCGGCATCTACCGGCTCAACCGCGTCAAGGAAGGCGCGGTCCTGACCGACGCTGACGTGCAGTGCTCGCCCGCCCGCGACCGCGACGCCGACTTGCCCGAAACCTTCGTCGATTACGAGGACGCGCCGCGCGAATATTCGCTCAACGCGGTCACCACCGTCCTCGATGTGCAGACCCGCGTTTCCGATCTCTATTCCCATCCCTACGACCAGATTCAGGAACAGCTGCGCCTGCTGATCGAAAAGGTGAAGGAAAAGCAGGAAAACGAAATCATCAACAACGCCGAATACGGCCTGCTCGCCAATGTCGATCCCCGCCAGATCATCTCGACCCGCCACGGCGCGCCGACCCCGGACGATCTCGACGAACTCATCACCAAGGTGTGGAAGGAGCCGGCGTTTTTCCTGGCCCATCCCCGCGCCATCGCGGCCTTCGGGCGCGAATGCACCCGGCGCGGCGTGCCGCCGCCAACCGTGACCCTGTTCGGTGCGCCCTTCATCACCTGGCGCGGCCTGCCGCTGGTGCCCTCCGACAAGCTGCCAGTGGACGAGAAAGGCAAAAGCAAGATCCTGTTGCTGCGCACCGGAGAAAAGCGCCAGGGCGTGATCGGCCTGTTCCAACCGGGCATTCCCGGCGAGGTCGCGCCGAGCCTGTCGGTGCGCTTCATGGGCATCAACAGGAAGGCGATCGCGTCCTACCTGATCTCGCTCTACTGCTCGACCGCCGTGCTCACGCACGATGCGCTGGCGGTGCTCGAAGGCGTCGAGATCGACAAGTATCACGACTACAAGGACACCTACGCCAAGAAGTGATTTTAGCGGCGGCGCGCATCCGTTCACGCCGCCGTCCCCTTGATTGATGCGATGCAGGACGAAAACAATGCCGCTTGGCCTTTCCGCGTCTGAATTTTCCGGCGACGCGCCCGATACGCCCTCCCAAGCCTTCCCCGATCCGGCCCTGATCGCCCGCATGGCCAACGCCTTCTTCCAGGCGTCGCCGACCCCCGCCGGCGCCGATCCCGGCGTTCAAGACCCTGGCGTTCCCTTGGCGCCGCCGAGCCCCTCGATGATCCCGGCGCCGGATCCGACGGCGACCATCGCCCCGTTCGCGCCGGCCAATCCGCTGGTCGGGCCGCCCGACATGCCGCCCTCCACGATCCCCTCCATCGCTCCGACGCCGAACCTGACCCTGCCGCACGCGCCAAGTTTTTCCGCGCTTCCGGGCGGCTATGGCGAGCCCCCGCTGCCCGGCGCTTCCGCCGGCGCGATCGGCGCGCCTTTTCATCTCGGCGAAACCGCGCAACTGGTTCCCGAGGCGCATCGCGCCAGCCCGGGCGGGTTGAACGCCGACGCGCCCTATTTCATCGGCGAAACCGCCTTTGCCCGAGCGCCCGCGGCCTCGACGCCATCGCCGACCGCGCCCGACCCCGTTTCGGTCTCCAGCCCCGCGGCGCCGGCGTCGGGCGGCTCGCCGGAAAGCGTCGCGCCCCAAAACCTCGCGCCGAAGGCAAGCTATTCCTTCCTCGAACTCGATCTTCGTCCGCTGGCGGCGCCGACCAGGGGCGCGGTCGGCTTCCCGCTCGATCCCGAAACCATCAAGCGCGACTTCCCCATCCTCAACGAGCGCGTCAACGGCGGCAAGCGTCTGGTCTGGCTCGACAATGCCGCGACCACGCAGAAGCCGATCCAGGTGATCGAACGCATCTCGGATTTTTATAAACACGAGAACTCGAACATCCACCGCGCTGCCCATGCGCTCGCGGCGCGCGCCACCGACGCCTACGAAGCCGCGCGCGAAAAAGTGCGGCGCTTCCTCAACGCGCCCTCGGCCCGCGACATCGTTTTCGTGCGCGGCGCGACCGAGGGGATCAATTTCGTCGCCCAGAGCTGGGGGCGGGCGAATGTGGGGGAGGGCGACGAAATCCTCGTCACCCATCTGGAGCATCACGCCAATATCGTGCCGTGGCAGCAGCTCTGCGCCCAGACCGGAGCCAAGCTGCGGGTCGCGCCGGTGGACGACGACGGCCAGGTCGATCTCGCCGCCTTTGAAAAACTTTTGGGGCCGAAGACGAAAATCGCCGCCTTCACGCAAGTGTCGAACGCGCTGGGCACGGTGACGCCGGTCGAGGAAATGACCGCGTTGGCGCATCGGCACGGCGCCTGTGTGCTGGTCGATGGCGCGCAAAGCGTGTCGCACATGCCGGTGGACGTGCAGGCGATCGGCTGCGATTTCTTCGTTTTCTCCGGTCACAAGGTTTTTGGACCGACGGGCATCGGCGCGGTCTACGGCCGCGACTCCGTGCTGGAGAAAACCCCGCCGTGGCAGGGCGGCGGAAACATGATCGCCGACGTGACCTTCGAGCGCACCCTGTTCAACCCGCCGCCAGAGCGTTTCGAAGCCGGCACCGGCAACATCGCCGATGCCGTGGGGCTTGGCGCCGCGCTCGACTATGTCGAACAGCTCGGCATGGCCAACATCGCCGCCTATGAGCACGGGCTGCTGGAATACGCGACGGCGAAAATGCTGGCGGCGCCCGGCCTGCGCATGATCGGGACGGCGAAGGAAAAAGCCAGCGTGCTGTCCTTCGTGCTCGACGGCAAGGACACGCAGGAGATTGGCAAGGCGCTCGACGCCGAGGGGATCGCGGTGCGGTCGGGCCACCATTGCGCCCAGCCGATTTTGCGCCGCTTCGGCCTGGAGACAACGGTGCGGCCCTCGCTGGCCTTCTACAATACGTGCGAAGACGTCGACCTGCTGGTCGAGGTTCTGCACAGACTGGCGCGCAGGTAATTCTGCGCGCGCGTCGCGTGTGTGGATGCCCCCGGTGGCGGCGACGCCTTTTCCCGCGCGACCTCCTCCAGGCGCGCGGGGAAGCTTTTTTAAATTTTCAATGGCGCCCTCGGCCTGAGCGTGATGCTTGGGCCGCGCGGACAGTTTGCGGTAGCCCAACGCCCGCAACTCCCGGTTCATCGTCTGTTTGGCGATGGTGACCTGGAACTCCTCGAACATCCACTGGCAGAGATCGACGAGGCGCCAGCGCGCGACGCCGTGGGCGGCCGGGATCGGCCCGCTCTCGACCATGGCGGCGAGCGCCGCCCGGTGCGCGCTGTCGAGCCGCGAGGCTTGGCCAAGCGCCTTGCGGTTGATCAGGCCATCGGGGCCGTCTGCGTTGAACTTCACCACCCAGATCCTTCGCGCGCTTGGCCCCAGCTCGCATGGAACGTGCGTCAAAATCCTCTCGAAGGGCAATCGGCATGTCAAACCTCCAGGTTCGTCCTTTGAATCAAACAAACGCCGTTTCGGGAAACGCCTGCCGAGTCAGCCTTTCGGCGACTTGGTATGAGCGCGCTCGCGCCATTTTTAGAACCGTTCAAAATATCGGCATTTCGTTTCGCCCGCCGCGCCGCCGCTGCTAGCTTCCGGCAAGACGGACGGAGGTGTGATGGAGACGTTTGGCGGCGAAAAAACCGGGGCGCGCATCAGCTATGACTGGCGTGGCGGCCCGCTGGCGCGGATGATCCGGCAGCGTCTGCAGGCGGCGCGCCTGCGGCCGAGCCGGCAGCGGATCAGCCTCGCCGGCCTGCTGTTTGTCGCGGGCGATCGCCATGTCACGGCCGAGCAGCTTTTTCGCGAGGCGCAGGCGCTGGACATGCCGATGTCGCTCGCGACCGTCTACAACACCCTTCGGCAGTTTGTCGCGGCGGGGCTGCTGCGCGAGGTCGCGGTGGTCGGCTCCAAAATCTGGTACGACACCGATACCGGCTCCCACAGTCATTATTTTGACGAGAGCCGCCAGCGCCTCTCCGACATTCCCGAGGACCTGACCCAAAACCTCAAGATCGCGCCGCCGCCCGGTTATCGCGTCGTCGGCGTCGACGTGATCGTGCGCCTGAGCGACGACCTTCAATAGTTGAACGAGGCCCCCATGTGCGACATCGCCCGAGAAAGACAAAGAATTGACGCCCTGATCGCCGAGGCGATCACGCCGTTCCGCTTCATGGACAGCGCCGGCGACGCCTTTTTGGTGGACCTCGCCTGCGCCGCCCTCGACGCCCAATTCCTGGATTTTGTCGCGCCGGCGGCGATCCGGGCGCGCTGCGAAAAGGTCATCGCCCGGTTGCGAGGGGCGCGCGGCGCCGATCCGGCTTTCGCCGTCGCGCCCGCGGAGTGAGCGCAAGACCTCACAGGTCGAGCACGACGTCGCCGGGCATAGCCCAGCCGCCGCAGCGCCGCGTTCATGATGTTCTCTGAAATCGGACTGTCCGCCGTCCGCAGGCCGGGGAACACAAGCCGCCCGTCGCCCGTCATGGCGTGCAATTCGGACAGGGTGGCCAACGCCTGACGCGAGAGGGGAACTTGATGCTCTCGCCGCATCTTCGTTCGGTTTGCGGGTATCGTCCAAACCGCGTTCGCCAGATCAAATTCAGCCCATTCCGCCATCCGCAACTCGCCGGGCCGGGTAAAGACCAGCGGCAGGAGGCGCATCGCCGCCAAGGTCGCGCCCCGCGCTTCGTAACCGTCAAGGGCGCGAAGGAATGCGCCAAGCTGCGCCGGATCGGTGATCGCCGGGCGATGCTTCGTGGTGGGTGTGGTGAGCGCACCCCGGACGGCGAATGTCGGATCATTGTCCGCACGTGCCGTCGCAAGGCGTAGCGGAAAACCTGCCCGATCAAGGCGCGCCACCGGCCCGCTGCCTCATGCCTGATCGGCCCGCCGTCTCATGCCTGCCGCGTTCTTCGACCTGTCGCAGCAAAGCCAGAACGTCCGCCGCCGTGATTTCGGCAATCGGCCTTTCGCCCAGCGAAGGACGCACAAACGAAAGCGCCCATTCGTTCTTTCCTAGCGTCGCGCCGGATTTCCCCTCACGGTGCTCTTTCGCAAGCAATTCGTTCGCGATGGCGTTGAACGTGTTCGCCAGCGACAATTCCGCCGCGAGCTTGTTGCGCGTCCGTTGCTCGCCGGGATCGATACCAGCCAGCAGCGCCGCCTTGGCTTCGTCGCGCTTCGCTCGTGCGTCCTTCAAGCCGGTTTCAGGATATGCGCCTAGTTCTACTGCGTCACGTTGCATGGCGGGAAACCGCCCTGATTTGATGTGTTTGGCAACACGGACATCGCGACAGT
>NZ_WNKS01000034.1 GCF_009720655.1 Rhodoblastus acidophilus
CTCGCAACGGATTCAGACCCTTGCCAGTTTCGCCGATAACCGCGGCGGGCGCCATGTGCGGTCGTCGTACCGGTAACCGAACAACGCTTATCGCCATGCCGCGCAAGAAATCAGATCCTGCCCCGCCAAGACCGGTCGCACATGGTCGGCCGCGAAGGGCTTGACGATCACGCAGCGCAGCCCCTTTGCAGCGCCTCCCCGATGGATCCGGGTTCAAACGGAACTCCGCGATCATCTATCCGCGAGTTTTGCGGCCAGGCGGGCAAGATTTTGGTCGTCTGGCCGCAGGCTCGACAGGCGTTTGGCCAAGGGCGCCGCGGCGGCGACATCGCCGCTGGCCAGGGCGTCGGAGAGGGTGGCGTTGAGCAGAGCCGCATCCCAGGGATGGTGTTGGAGAGCGGCCTGCAGGACGGCGCGGCTTTGTTCGGGTTTCCCTAGAGATTTCAGCGCGACCCCAAAGACATAGGCAAAGCGCGCGTCGTCGGGCGCGAGCGTGCTGGCCTTTCCGAGGTGATCGAGCGCCTCCGGGTAATTCTTGCGCCTGACCAGCGCCAGCCCCAGGGCGTGATGCGCAGCGCCATTGTTGGGCGCGACCGCGAGCGAGTCCCTCAAAACTTGCGCCGCCAGCTCGTCGCGGCCGGTGGCGCGATAAAGGTCGGCCAGATTGACCGAAAGCTCAGACGCCGTGGGGTCGAGCTTCAAGCCGGCGAGCAACTCCGCCTCCGCTTCGGCAAGCCTGTTGCGCCCCACCAGGAAGATCGCGAGATTGGCGCGCCCCTCGGGACGATCCTGGTAAAGACGCAGCAGGGATTCGCATTCGGCGAAAAGTCGTTCAAGCCGGGCGCGCTGCTCCGGCGGAGCCTGATCGAGCGCCACGCCCGCCAGCGCCCGCCCGACTTCCAACCGCACGCCGAGCACGGGGTCGTCGAGCAAGGGCGCCAGCTCTTGCACTCGCTGTGCAGGCGGCTGCTCCGCAAGATTTCGCACCGCAGCGATCCTGACCACGGGGTCGGGGTCCCCGAGGCGATCACGCGTGACGGCGGCGCTGGCGGCGGAGGGGAACGCCGACAATTCGACGAGCGCCGTCCCGCGCGCAATGGCGGGAACGCCGGAATTCTGCGCCAGCGCGATCAGCAGGTCGCGGGCTTGCGGATCGCCGGCGCGCGCCAATTGGAACGTCTTCGCATAGGTCTGAAAACCTTTTCGTTGCGGGCCATGCCATTTCGTTACGGCATCATCAGCCCATTTCGCGGACTTGTCCTTGTGGCAGTCGTTGCAGGCGTTGCGCGTTCCGGCCTCGAGCGTCAGGTCGGGGCGCGGAATGCGGAAGGAGTGATCGTGGCGCGTGTCGACCACCATATAGGTGCGCGCTGGCATGTGGCAGGCGATGCAATCCGGCGCGCCGGGCGACGCCTTGTGTCCCGTGTGTTTCGCGTCGGAAAAATTTTTGGGCTCATGGCATTGTGAACAGATTTCGCCGCGTTCCGCCTTCAGCTTTCCGGAATGGGGATCGTGGCAATCGAGGCAAGCAACCCCCTTGGCGTACATGCGGCTTTGCTTGAACGCCTGATCGTTGAACACTTCGTCTTGCATCTGTCCGTCGGCATAGAACAGGTCGTGCGTGAGATAGGCGGAAGCGTGGGTCTGCGCGAGGTCTTTGCCGGGCTTCCACTCCTCGGACAGGGTTCCGCGCCGGGCATGGCAACGCGCGCACAGTTCGACCGTGTCGCCCACGGGACGCGTGACGCCGCCCGCGGGGCTGCCGGTGGCGGCGGTTGGTGTCCAATTGGCCGGCGGACGCCTCGGGATTAGGTCGGCGAACCCTTTGTTTGGGTCGTTGGCGCGCGGCGATTGACCGGCCCAGGTCACATGGCCGACGCCGGGGCCATGGCAGCTTTCGCAGCCGATGCTGATCTCGGAAAACGTCGTATGATAGGTGTTCGACTTCGCGTCATAGTTTTTCTTGAGCGCGGTCGAATGGCATTCCGCGCACATGTAATTCCAGGTTTGCTGGCGTCCGGTCCAGTGCAGCGGATCGCCGGCCGGGATCGCCTGATCGCCATAGACGTGGAACCACCTTTGGCCGCCCTCCGCCTTGGGGCGCGTATCCCAGGCCCACGGCAAGGCTTGCAGCCGCCCATCGGGAAAGCTGACGAGATATTGCTGCAAGGGCTCCAGCCCAAATGTGTGGCTGACCCGAAAAGTCTCGGGCTTGCCGTCGCGCCCCTCGGTCTCGACCATGAACTGGCCATCCTGCTTGAAGAATCGGCCAGACGAACCAGCCTTTTCCACTTTCTGGCCGGAAAAATCTCCGCGCACGGTTTCGGCCGTCGCCACGCTCATGGCCTGCGCATGCTGCGACGCCGTCCAGGCCTTGTGCTCGGCGGAATGGCATGTCGCGCAGGCCTGCGAGCCGGCATACCCGGCGGGCGCGTGCGCGGAGAGCGCGCCGATGGCGCCGGCCAGCTCCGACGGCGCCACGCTCTGCCCTCGTCCGGGCGCCAGGACCGCGAGGAAAATCCCGACGCCGAACACGAGGCCGAGGAGCCCATAATGCAAATTTCGCAAGCCAAGACCTTTTCATTCACACGCGGCGTCGCCCGCGAAATAAGGGCGGCGTGGGAGCGATGATCGCATTTTGGTCCGCCCCAGTCGAACGGCCGCGCGGGGCGCGGCCGTCTGGTTCTCGTGCTCGCGCCAAACCTCAGTCGCCGCTGGGGGCCTGAAGCTTTTTCAGCGCCTCACCGACCGTAAAAGTCGCGGCTTTCTGGCGCGGCGGATAGTCCTTGAATGTCGCCATATATTGCGCAACGAAGCGCTGCGCGGGCACCAGCATGAAGGCGTGATCCAGCAGCCAATCGAAATAGGTGTTGGACGTATCACTCGCGCGTTCATAAGGGTCGAGCCGGAGATTGAAGATTTTCGGCACGCGCAAAGCGGTGAAGGGTTCTGCCCAGACTTGCAGCGTGCCGCGCGCGCGCTGCTCCATGAAGACGAATTTGAAATTGTCGTAACGCAGGCCGGTCAGGTCGCCGTCGTCGGAGAAGTACATGAACTCCTTGCGCGGGCATTTCTTGTCTTCGCCGGTAAGGCAGGGGAGAAGGTTATAACCGTCGAGATGGACCTTGTAGGTCGTCGATCCTGCCTTGAAGCCGGTGAGCAATTTGTTGGTGATATCGCCTTCGCCAGCGGCGGCGAGCAGCGTCGGCATCCAGTCGAGATGGGACGTGATTTCGTTGGACACCGATCCCGGCCTGATCTTGCCCGGCCATCGCACCATGGCGGGCACGCGATAGGCGCCTTCCCAGTTTGAGTTCTTCTCGTTGCGGAACGGCGTCATCGCCGCATCCGGCCAGGAATTCATGTGCGGCCCGTTGTCGGTCGAATACATGACGATGGTGTTGTCGGCGATTCCGAGCGCCTTGATTTTGTCCAGCACCGTTCCGACGTTCTTGTCGTGGTCGATCATCGCATCGGGGTAGGGACCCATGAACCGGCCGGATTGCCCGAGGCTTTCCGGCTTCACATGGGTGCGGAAATGCATGTGGGTGAAATTGACCCACAAAAAGACCGGCTTGCCCGTCTTGACCTGCTTGTCGAGGAATTCGGCGGAACGCGCGGCGATGTCGTCGTCGATGGTTTCCATCCGCTTCCTGGTGAGCGGTCCCGTATCCTCGATCTTTTGCGTCCCGTCGGGCTGGGCGAAGCTGTGAATGACGCCGCGCGGGGCGAAATTCTTGCGGAAATTGGGAAACTCCGGATCGTCCGCCTTGGGATAGTCGGGCAGCTCAGGCTCTTCCTCGGCGTTGAGGTGGTAGAGATTGCCGTAGAATTCGTCGAAACCGTGGGCCGTCGGCAGCATTTCGTCGCGGTCGCCCAGATGGTTCTTGCCGAACTGACCGGTGGCGTAGCCCTGCGTCTTCAGCATTTCGGCGATGGTCGGATCTTCCTTGCGCAGCCCCAGTTCGGCGCCGGGCAGGCCGACCTTGCTGAGGCCGGTGCGGAATACGCTCTGACCCGTGATGAAGGCGGACCGGCCGGCGGTGCAACTTTGCTCGCCGTAATAATCGGTGAAGATCACGCCATCCTGGGCGATGGAATCGATATTGGGCGTGCGATAGCCCATGAGGCCGTTCGTGTAGGCGCTGAGATTGCTCTGGCCGATGTCGTCGCCCCAGATGATGACGATGTTCGGCTTCTTGGCGTCGGCGGCCGCGGGATGAACCGCCATCGCCACAGTAATTCCGGATATCATCCCAAGCACGTATTTGGACGGCAAGCTCTTTCCCATTGTCACCACCTAAGAGTTTAATAAGAAAAACTGAGCTGTGATAGTAACGTCAACCGTGTGGGCGGCTTTGTCAATGCGCGTTTTATGCGCTGGACGCCGGGGCCATCCGGGCCAGGCGCGCTTTATTTGCTGGCCCGATCAATTGGGTATGGCGACCTTTTCATGCGGCAGGCCGTCGTCGTCGATATCGAAGTCCGGGTCGATGACCGTCTTGCCCTGGGCGCCGACGAAAGCCGGCTGGGCCTTGATCCAGAGGCTCATCTTCTGCTCCCTGGCGTATTGCAGCAGCCGCGCTTCGAGATCGCGCGCGACTTCAGGGTTTTCGGCGGCGACATTATTGGTCTCGCCGGGGTCCTTGGCGAGATTGAACAATTCCGTCTTGCCGGGCAGCAGCGCGACCTTGATCAGCTTCCAGTCGCCTTTGCGCACGGCGCCGCGGAACGCCTCGACATTGATCAGCACGTCCTCGTTCGGCGACGGCGCGCCGTCCGAAATGGTCTTCCACATGTCCTTGCCGTCGAACGGATGATCGGAACTGCCCTTGCCGCCCGCGAGCGCCAGCAAGGTCGGCATGACATCGACCATATGCAGCGGTTCGTTGACGATGCGCGGCTTCAGCCTGCCCGGCCAGCTGACGAAGGCCGGCACGCGGACGCCGCCCTCCTTCAGGCTACCCTTGCCGCCGCTGAAGGGCGCATTGCTGGCGGGCGCCTTCTCGCCCTGCTCGATGCCGCCCTCTTCGGTGTCGCGCTCCTCTTTGCTCTTGGAGCCGCTGGCGAACAGACCGCTCGTCGCGCCGCCATTGTCGCTGGCGAACAGGATGATGGTGTTGTCGCGCAGGCCCTTCTTGTCGAGCGCGGCGACGATCCGGCCGATCTGGACGTCCAGTTCGGAGATCATGCCATAATAGGAACGTCGAAGTTTGTCGGGAACATTGTTGTATTTTTCGATGGCGCTTTCCGGCGCCTGATAGGGCGCGTGCGGCGCCAGCGAAGCGAAATAGAGGAAGAAGGGTTGCTTGCCGTCCTGCTCGTCGATCAGTTTGACCGCGTCGTCGCCGATAAGATCGGTGTAATAGCCCTTCTCCGCCAGGAATTGGCCATTTCGCTGCCAATCGATCACGCCGCCGCGCTCGCGGGTGAAATAATTCACTTCACCCATGACATTGCCATAGAAGTAATCGAAGCCACGATTCTGCGGCCAGAACTTCTTATCGGCATGGCCAAGGTGCCATTTGCCGGTCATCAGCGTCTTGTATCCGGCCTCTTTCAGCGCCTGCGGCAGGGTTTTTTCATCCGTCGCCAGACCGTAGGTGTGACTGGGGAAAATCACCAGCGTCTGCAAGCCGTAGCGCATGGGATACCGGCCGGTCATCAGCGCGGCGCGCGAGGGCGTGCAGACGGGTTCGCCGTAAAACGATTCCAGGCGAACGCCGTCGTTGGCCAGCGTGTCGATATTGGGCGTGGAGACCTGGCCGCCCCGGTAACCGAGGTCGGCATTGCCGAGATCGTCGGCCATGATGAAAATGATGTTCGGTTTTTTCGGCTCGCCGTCGCCAGCGGCAACCGCCGCCGACAGGGATGAAACCGTCCAGCACATGGCGATAACGCCAACGCCTTTGATGGAAGCGCGCATAAGTTTCCTTTCCATGGCTCAGTTTTTTGGCGGGAGGCGGCTCAGATCAAAAAGTCAGTCGTGCGATTGGACTTTCAGCAGCTGGGATTGAATCCCTTCAATCGTCTTGCCGATATTGGCGCTCAGCCCAACCTGACGGACAGGGAATTGCTGGAACGAAGCCAGATGCTGCTGCATGACGCCAAGGATTGGCGTCAGGCTCCAGGCTTTGTGTTCGTTCATTTGCCGATTCACGTTGCCGGTCTGCCGCTCGAAGGGGTCGCTCAGCAGGTTGGTGATGCGCGGACGCCCGAGGTTGAGAAGCGGGTCGTCCCAATGACCGCCTTCCTTTTCCGAGAAGGTGAACTTGAACTGCTGATAGCGGATCGCGGTCAGAATTGTTTCGTCATAGTAGAAAATGAATTTACGTGAGGATTTATCGGCTTCACCTGCGAACAGGGCCGTCTGGTCGAAGCCGTCGAGATGAACCTTGTAAGTGCGGTCGCCGTAATTCGCGCCGGCCTTCAGCTTTTCGACCACGTCGGGGGCGCCGGCGGCGCGCGCCAACGTCGGAAACAGATCGGTCATGTCGACGATTTCGCCGCTGACCCGGCCAGCCGGCGCGCCCGGCCAGCGAACGACAAAGGGCACGCGCACGCCGCCTTCCCAGGTGGTGCCCTTGTCGCCGCGAAACGGCGAGGTTCCGCCTTCCGGCCACATATATTGATAGGCGCCGTTATCGGTCGTGTAGATGACGATGGTGTTTTTCGCGAGCCCGCTGTCGTCCAGTTTCTTGAGCAGTTTGCCGATCTGGGCGTCATGTTCGGCGAGCCCGTCGCCGTAAACATCCTCGATGCCGGCGCGCGAGACGCCGCGGTGCTTTTCGCCCAGGTGGATGAAGACGTGCTGACGGGTGGTGTTGTGCCAGAGGAAGAACGGCTTGCTGTCCTTGGCCCGGCGGTCGAGAAAGTTCAGCGAATGGTCGAGAATCTCGTCGTCGAAGGTTTCCATGCGTTTGGTGGTCAGCGGCCCCTCGTCTTTCGTCGGCCCGTCCGCCGTGCCGGAAATCACGCCGCGCGGATCGAATTTCTTGCGGAACTCCGGATTGGTCGGCCGATCCGGGTCTTCCAGGTCCTCGTTGGCGTTGAGGTGATAAAGGCTGCCGAAAAACTCGTCGAAGCCGTGCCGGTGCGGCAAATGCTCTTCGAGATCGCCAAGGTGATTCTTGCCGAATTGCGCCGTGGCGTAGCCCTTGGTCTTCAAGACTTCGGCGAGTGTGATGTCCTCCTTTTGCAGGCCGGCCGGGGCGCCCGTCGTTCCCACCGTCGTCAAGCCGATGCGGACAGGCAATTGTCCGGTGATGAAAGCCGCGCGGCCGGCCGTGCAGCTTGGCTGGGCGTAGAAAGCGCTCAATCGCAGTCCTTCCTTGCCGATGCGGTCGATGTTCGGCGTCGCCACGCCCATGACGTCGCCACCGTAGGACGAGACGTTCATCCAGCCGATGTCGTCGCCGAAGATCACAAGGATATTGGGCTTGTTCGCCGTCGTCTCGGCGAAGGCGCCCGAGGTCAGGCACGTGACGGCGCCCAGCCACACCAGTGCGCGAAGCGAGAAAGCACGATGCAGATTCATCTTTGCAGGTCTCCGGATATCCAATAGGCGCAATGATGGGCGAGATGATCGTGGCGAGGCGACACTGCGCCGGCCGGCTTCCCATCGATCGGCGCGGAAAGGTGAGCTTATCGCAAGGTGACGTCGACCTTTTCGATCTTGCCGTTGAACCGGAACGGCGCCCGCTCGAAATAGTCGAACGAAACCGGCGAACCGAGATCCGTGCCCACATCGAACGTCTCGCTCGCCGAAAAGGCGCCGGCCACGGTTCCGGCGATGGCGACGCGCATGGTTTCAACGTCATCGACGCTGATTGTCACCTCGGCCGGTCCGCCCGGCTTGCCCACCTTGGTGTCCACGGCGATGCGATGTTTGCCGGCCGGGATCGGTTGCGGGGAGCGACCGATGTAACGCCCGATCATCATCATGTTGTATTCGTAAACGAGCTGGCCCTTGTCCATGTAAAGGCTGAGACCACCGCCGATGCCGCCAAGCGCATAGAGCACGCCCGACGCGTCCTTGCCGAAATCCGCGTCGACGATCACGCGATTGCTTTCGCGCCCGACGCCCGGCGCGGCGAATTCGGGGAGCCGGGTGGTGGCCGCGTCAAAACTCCAATGGGTATAGGGGACTTTTATGCGGTCTTCAGGATGCAGGCGGGTCCAGATGCCGGCGCCGATCGGGAACACCTTGTTGGCCTCGGCCTCCTTCAGAAACAGTTTTTTCATCTCGTCCAGGCGCGCGGGCTCCTTGGCGGCGAGATCATCCGCTTCGGAAAAATCCTTCTGGACGTTATAGAGTTCCCAGACGTCCTTGTTGGAATCCCAGGTCGCGAGCCCGGGACTCGCGGGCAACCAGGGAACAAGCGGACCAAAGGTCGCGGCGATCCAGCCATCGTGATAAATCGCGCGGCTGCCATTGTTGTCGAAATACTGGATGGTTTTGCGCTCAGGCGCCGAGGGATCGGCGAACGAATAGGCCATGCTGACGCCGTCGATGGGATCCTGCTTTTGGCCGTTCACCTCCTGAGGCGGAATAATGCCAAGAATTTCATAGAGCGTCGGCGCGACGTCATTGACGTGATGGAACTGCGCCCTCGGCGTTTTGTCCGGCTTGATGCCCTTCGGCCAGGAGACGACCAGCGGATTGCGTGTACCGCCGAAATGCGACGCGACCAGCTTGGTGTATCGGAAAGGCGTATCGCCCGCCCAGGCCCAGCCCGCGTGATACATGCTCTCGGTCTTGTTGGTCCCCAGCGCCGCAATGCCGCCAATCTTGTCGAGCGCCGCCAATTGCTGCTCGATGGTGTTGGGGATCATGTTCTGCGCGAGAAGTTCGCTGATCGTGCCGTTCTGGCCTTCCGCGCTCGCGCCGTTGTCGCCGAAAATATAGAAGACGATAGTGTTGTCGCGTAGGCCGCGCTGTTCGAGCCCGTCGATCAGGCGACCGACTTGGGCGTCGGTATGTTCGACGAAGCCGGCGAACACTTCCATCAGGCGACGCTGGAACGGCTTTTGCGCCTCGGGAATGCTGTCCCATGACGCCATGGTTTCCGCACGGGGCGTGAGCTTCGTGTCCTGGGGAATCCAGCCGAGCTTCTTTTGCCGTTCGAAGACGCGCGCGCGATAAGCGTCCCAACCGCTGTCGAACTTGCCCGCGTATTTGTCCGCCCATTCCTTGAAAATGTGATGCGGCCCGTGCGCGGCGCCCGGCGCCCAGTACATCAGGAAGGGTTTGTCGGGCGAAAAAGCCTGATGCTGGCTGATCCAGGTCAGCGCTTTGTCGGCCATGTCCTGCGTCAGGTGATATTTCGGATCGTGGGGCGGCTCCACCGGATTGCGGTTTTCGAACAGCCGCGGCTCGTATTGCGAGGTTTCGCCGGCAAGGAAGCCGTAGAAATAATCGAAGCCATAACCGGTCGGCCAGCGGTCGAACGGCCCCATCGCCGTGGTTTCGGTCGCCGGCGTGTTGTGCCATTTGCCGAACGCGGCGGTCTTGTAGCCGTAATCGTGCAGGACTTCCGCGATGGTGGCGGAGCTCTTCGGGATCACGCCCGTATAACCGTCGAAATCGAGCGCCCGCTCGGCGATCGTGCCGGAGCCGACGCGCTGATGGTTGCGGCCAGTCAAGAGCGCCGCGCGGGTTGGCGAGCAGATTGAGGTGGTGTGGAACGTATTGTAGCTGATGCCCTCATTGGCGAGGCGGGTCAGATTCGGCGTGCGGACTTCGCCGCCAAAAGTGTCCGGCTGGCCAAAGCCGACATCGTCGAGCAAGACGATCAGGATGTTGGGCGCGTCCGCCGGCAAATGGTTCGGTTCGGCGCGCCGGACATGCTTGGACTCCTGGAGCGTCGGTCCCGCGACGCTGGCGGTGGGAACCGGCGGAAACGGCAGAATGGCGCCGTTTTCGGACGCCCGTGTCTCCGCCGCCTGGGCCGGAGCGAGTGCGATCAACAGGAAGGCGACAACGCATGTCGCGACACGTTTCAGCATTTGCGCAGCCCCTCCGAAATCCTCGCAACCAAACGGAACTTGATTGCGAAAGGCCGCCCGATAAATCGTGGCGACCCAATCTTGGCAGGCAAGGTCGCGTGGCGCCATGCCTCACGAATAGACGTTACGGGCACACGTCCCAAAAACCCGACGTGTACGTCCAGTCGCGATAGTACCAGCACAGTCCCGCGGCCGGCGGCCGCGTGCTCGTATAGGCGGCTGCGGCGCCCGCCGTCAGGACGCCCACCGCGACCCCAGCCGCAATGGCGCCGCCCGGAGGCCAGCGATACCCGCGCCCCCAGGCGCCGCGCCCGCCGACCACGACGGTGTTGTGGCCGCCGCGAACAACATTACCGCGAACAACATTGTGGCCGCCGCGAACCACGTTATTTCCGCCACGATAGACGCCACCCCCGCGACGGACGCCGCCCCCGCCCCGATGCACGCCGCCGCCGCCCCGGTGACCGCCGCGAACGAGGGTTGACGCGGTTGCGCCCGTATCCGCGACAGGCGCCATCGGCATCGCGCTGGCGAGATCGGAAAGCATGAAAAAAGCCGCGACGGCGGCGGCGAACACACGAAAGCTCTTTGGCGTCATTCTTGATCCCTTTGTTGAACTGTCGTTCACCGAAACAGCGATGCGGCGTCAAAGCATCCTGACAGGACAGGCGAAGACGATCGCACGATTACCATTTGATATTGTTAGTGTTCTTGCAGTCACACGTCAGCATCGGGCCCGGAAGCGACATGGACCGGAGCCATGGTCAAAATTTTGGCTCGAGTTTCAAAGCTGTCCGAGCCACACGAATCCCCGCATCCCAACTTCAACGATCGAAACGCTGGTAATTGATCTTGTGTAACATGGTCGCCAATGAGACATTGCCCGTCCACGGACTTTTGGGAAAAAATGGCGCTCGTCGAAACTGCGAAAAAAGTCGTTATTGACAAGGGCTGGCTGAGTATAACGCCGCCCTCGTTCCAGCGCGCGGTCCTCGACCGCTGCCTGTTGCTGACGTTCAAGCCTGGGGATCCCGTCTACAGGCTTGGCGACCCGCCCGGCGGCATGTTCGGCCTCGTGTCCGGCGGCCTCGGCGTCGCTGTCGGGCAGGATGAGTTCAGCCCCTATATTGGGCATTTCGCCTTGCCCGGCGCGTGGTTCGGCGAAGCCGCGGCCATTACGCGACAACCGCGCCGCATCGGCCTGACCGCGACCCGCGACACCCAGATGCTTCATTTGCCGCTGCCGAAGATCGATGAAATCGTCACCGACGATCCCATGGCGTGGCGATGGCTGGCGCTGGTCACGGTCGGCCATCTCGACACCGCCATTTCCGCCTGCGACGACCTGATGCTGCGCGATCACGTCAAACGCTGCGTCGCCCTGCTGCTGCGCCTGGGCGGTTGCCGGCGCATGACCCCGCCGGGAGCGGCGACGGTGGACATAGACATCCGTCAGGACGAAATCGCCACGCTCGCCAATGTCGCGCGAACGACGGCGGGCAAGGTTCTTGGCGCGCTCGAAGCCAAGGGGCACATTGCGCAATCATACCGGCGCGTGCGCCTGCTGGCGCCCGACGCGCTCAGGGCGATGCTGCGCGATTGATGCGACGGCGCGCTATTTCGGCGGCGGCATCTCGGTTTGCCTGGCTTGCGCCTCCTCCTTGCGACGCTGGTCGGCCATGACGTAAGCGATGTAATATTTGTAGATGTTGCTCACATATTGAACGGTTTCGCGGCCGACGACGCTGGCGGCGGAAACTTCGACATTGTTGAACCAGACATTGGGGTCGCGGCCCGACTTTGCGGCCATGCGGCGGAACTTGCGCAGATTGCCCGGCCCCGCGTTATAGGCGGCGAAAGTCATCAGGATGCGATTCTTCTGCGTCGGTCCGGGATCTTTGACATAGGCGTCCATCAAATAGCGCATGTAGAGCGCCCCGGCTCGAATGTTGGCTTCGGCGTCGCGGTCGACGCCTGCAATCCCAATCGGCGGCGCCGCCGCCGTGCGCGGCAGCAGTTGCATGACGCCAACCGCGCCGCGCGGGCTGACCAGGTCCTGGTTCAGCGTGGATTCCTGAAAGCCTTGCGCGGCGAGCATCAGGGGATCGAAGCTGACGCGGTCGCCCTCGCGATTGAAAATCTCCCGCAGGCGCTGGAAGCGCAGTTTCGCCTCATCGGAGTGCGCCGGTTTGATCGCGAACGGACCGCCGAAATAGCGTTTCAGGATGGTGTTGCCAAAAACGGTTCCGGCCCGGTGGCTGGCGAAGAACGCCGCCAGTTCGGCCTTGAGGCGCGGCGAGTCCTTGCGGATCGCCCAGGCGATCTCGCCGCCTGTGCTGATGGCGAGATCCGGCCTTGGGGCGAGGCCGGGGAAAACGGATGTCCACACCTGCGCCTTGTGCTGGTCGACGATCGCCAGCGGCAGCAGGCCGGCGGCGGTCATTTCCAGCGCATCCTCGTCCTCCAGATCCTCGGGCAGATCGCGGATGACCATCTCCTTCAGGCCGCGTTCCTTGAATTGCTTGTTGAGCGCGGCCAGATGGGTGGCGTAGCTGCTGGACTTGCGGACGCGGACCTCCAGTCCGGCGAGATCGTCGATTCCCTTCAAGGGCGGCGTCTTGGGGCCGGCGACCACGATCTCCTTGACGTCGTCGAGCCAGGGCGCGGCGAAATCCACCGTCTCCTCTCGTTCGCCGGTGATGGTGAGATTGGCGGCCACGCCGTCGCCGCGCCCCTCCACCAGGGCTTTGAGCATTTCGTCGCGTTGCAACGGCACGAAGACCACATGAATGCGCATGACGCCCTTGACGTGACGGGCATTGAGCCAGGCCTCCAAAGCCTGGCCGAATTCGGCGTCGACGCCGAACTGCCGGCCGCGATCGATGAAGAATTGCGTGCGGCTATAGGGCACGATCAGCCGGAAAATTCGGCGCTTGACCATGCCGTCGAGGTCGCCGGTCCAGGGTTTCAGGGCCGGCAAGCTCAGCCGCTCCGGCTTGTCCTCGGCGCGGGCGGGGCCAAGCGGCGCGAGAACGAGCAGCGCGCAAGCGGCGCGGGCGAGCCAGCCGCGCCCAAGAAAACTGGTCATGGGTCTCTCCGCAAGTCGGCCGCCCCGCGGTTGGCGCAACGACGGCTATTTCAGGCTGAATGTAACCGTTCGGATCTTGCCGGCATAGGGGAACGCGCCCTCGTGGGGGTCGGCGGCGGGCGTTCCGGTGTCCATGCCGACGTCGAGCGTCTCGTCGGCCGAGACGCCGAGCGGCGCGGTGGCGTCGATGCGCGCTCGCGCGACCAGTGCGTCATTGGCGTAGAGCTTCGCCTCGCCGCCTTGCTCAGGGCGCCGCCGTCATAGGCGCATTCATAGCGCAGCACGGTCTTGCCCGGCGACAGGGCCTGCTTACCTTCCAGCGTCGTGTATTTGGAGCCGAAGCAATTGGAGGTGAACTTCGGATGGCCGTTTTTCACATAGAGCGACAGCCCCGAGAAATAGCCGCCGCCCCTGGGCGTGGGGACCGGGCCGGGATGGGCTGCAGCTTCCGAATTGTTAAGATGACGATCGGCGGAATCCGTCGCAACACTCAAGCTTGGCATTGGTTGCGTGTCCCCGCAACCAATGCCAAGGCAGCCACGGAAGCACTTGGCCTCCGGGGCTGTTTGCGTTTCGAGGCTTGAGGGCGCCGCTCAAACGGCGAGCACCCTTGCCGCAATCTTTCAGATCACCACGAAGTTGGTGTTGGCGAGCGTGGTGAGGCCGGTCGACAGCGTGGCGAAACGAACCGCGGCCGCCGCGCCATTGCCATCGGCGTCGTAAGAGAGCGCCCCCGTGCCGGAATTGTATAGGATCCGGTCGGTTGCGTCGTGCGCGGCGGCGCCGATGTAAAACGCATCCGGCGACAGCGTTCCAAGCGTGGTCAGTGCGGTGAACACCCCATTTTCCAGCCTGATTTTGTCGTCCACCACCGAGAAGCCAACGATCGTGTCGACGTTGGTCGCGCCGTTGAGCGCGCTGTTGAACACGAAACTGTCCGCGCCCGCGCCGCCATTCAGGGTGTCGTTGCCACCGGCGCCATTGAGGACGTCGTTGCCATCGGCGCCGGTGAGCACGTTGTTGCCGGAGTTGCCCGTCAGAGCGTTGGCCAGGCTGTTGCCGGTTCCGTTGATCGCGGTGGAGCCTGTCAACGTCAGAGTCTCGAGGTTCTGCCCCGCCAGCGAGAAGGTCACCGAGGCGTAAACCAAGTCGGTTCCTCCGCCGCTGGCCTCCTGGACCTTGTCGCCGGCATTATCGACGTAATAGGTGTCGTTGCCGGCGCCTCCGGCCATGACATCTGCGCCTGCGCCGCCGTTGAGCACGTTGTTGCCGGTGTTGCCCGTCAGAATGTTGGCGAGGCCGTTCCCGGTTCCGTTGATCGCGGCGGAACCTGTCAACGTCAAACTCTCGATGTTCTGCCCAGCGAGCGAGAAGGTCACCGAGGAGTAAACCAAGTCAGTTCCCGCGCCGCTGGCCTCAATGACCGAGTCGGCCGCATTGTCGACATAATAGGTGTCGTTGCCGGCGCCTCCGGCGATGGCGTCTGCGCCAGTTCCGCCTATGAGCATATCATTGCCGGCGCCGCCGTAGAGATGGTCATTGTTTTCGCCGCCGTCGAGGCGGTCGTCTCCGTCACCGCCCCACAGATAATCGTTGCCGGTCAGGCCGAGGATGTAGTCATTTCCGGCGCCGCCATCGAGATTGTTCGCCTGAGTGTCGCCGACGATCCAATCGTTGAACGCCGTTCCGATGACGTTTTCAATGCTGTCATAATTGTCGCCCGCGGCGTCGCCGGCGGATCCCCCGACCTCGAGCATCACGACAACGCCATCCATCGGGGCGGCGACTTGCGCGCTCCCTGGGACGGGGGCCGCCGCGTACGAGACCGTGTCGACTCCAGCGCCGCCGATGAGATAATCCCCCCCGGCGCCGCCGTGCAAAAAGTCGTTGCCGTCGCCACCCTCCAGGACATCGACGCCGTCGCCGCCATACAGCGTGTCATTGCCGGCATTGCCGATCAGATGGTCTTTGCCGCCATTGCCCCAAACGGTGTCGTTGCCGGCGCGAGCGTCGATCGTTTCGTTGACATCCGTACCGACGATCTTGTCGTCGAGCGGCGTCGCGCCGCCGGCCAAGGCGAAATTCTGATTGGTCACCACCTGACCGGCGACAATGGTGATGGGAACGCCATACTGCGGAGGCGCCACATTGACGTTCAACGCGGCGTTGTAAAGATTCAGCCGACCGCCGGTCACCATCTTGCCACTGAGGTTGGCCTTTAAATCAACGTTATTGAGCAGCAGGGTCTTGATTTGCGCGGCCGTCAGGCTTGGATTGAGCGCCGCAAGGAAGGCCGCTGCGCCGGTCACGTGCGGCGTCGCCATCGACGTGCCGCTCATCAGACCGTAGCCGCCGCCCATCAGCGTGCTGTAAATGTCCGCGCCCGGCGCGGCGAGATCGACTGTGGTTGCCCCATAATTGGAGAAGGAGGCCAGTTGATCGTTGTCGTCCGTGGCGGCCACCGAGATGATGTTCGGCAGATCATAGTTTGCCGGATAGAACGGGCTCGCGTCGTTATTAGACCCGTAATTGCCTGCCGCAGCGACGAACAACCCGCCGGCGGCGATGGCGTCATACATCGCCTGGCTGTAGCCCCCGCCCCCCCAGCTGTTGTTGGTGATCTGGATGCCGGTGGTCCTGGCGTAATCCAGAGCCTGTATAATGGCGAAGTCGTTGGTGGTTCCGCCAGAGTTGAAGATCTTGAGCTCGACCAACGAGACATTCCAGTTCACACCGGCGACGCCGACGCCGTTGTTGCCCGAGGCGCCGATGGTGCCGGACACATGAGTGCCGTGGCCGTAGTCGTCCGTCGGATCGCTGTCGCCATTGATGAAATCGTAACCGTGAATGTCGTCGACATAGCCGTTGCCGTCATCGTCGACGCCATTGCCGGCGATTTCACCCGGGTTGGTCCAGATGTTGCCGACCAGATCGGCGTGGGTGAGGTCGGCGCCGGTGTCGATCACCCCGACCCTCACCGACTTGCTGCCGGTTCCGATGTTCCAGGCCTCGACCGCGTCAATGTCCGCGTCCGCGGTTCCGCCGGTCTGCCCGGTGTTGTTCAGGCCATAGCACTGGTTGAATTGTGGATCGTTCGGGTTCGCCTGCGCCGAAGTGTCGGTCAAATACCTTGTATAGTTTGGTACGGCATAGGCGACGAGGCCGCTGGCCTGGAGCTTCGCGATCGCGTCGGTCAGCGAGCCTTGGACGCTCCACAACTGGAGGCCCAGGCCTTGGGTGGTCTTTGCCACGGTCGCGCCGATCGACGACATCACGCTGGCGAGCTGGCTCTGGGCGGCGACGCTCAGGCCGCTGTTAAGCTTGACGATCAGTTGGCCTTCGGTGTGCGCGAAGCTCAGGTCGGCCGGATGCGCCGCCGCCGAGCCCGGCGCGCTGACGGCGCTCGCTGCGCTGTCACCGCCCAGGGACTTCTGGCCAGCGACCGGATAGGTCTGCTTCCAATGCTCCCACGTGTTGAGCGGCTCGTTGAGCCGAAGCACATAGCTTCCCGGATTGACCGTGGTGATCAGGTAGTTTCCCGAGGCGTCGGTGAGGGCGGACGCCTCCCCCTGATCGAAGGCGCTGTTGCCGTTGGCGTCGAGATAGACCTGGATGCCGGCGAGCGCCTCTTCGCCCGCGTCCTTCACGCCGTCGGCGTCGTAATCATGCCAGAGATTGCCGGACACGCCGCCGGTTTCAGACTGGTAGTTCCGGGCGCCCATGTCGACACCGGTTGCGGCCTGTCCACTCACGAGCGAAACGTGGGTCGTTGGCGAAGTTGAACGCCACCACGCAGGCTGTTGCTGGACGAGGTTGACGTCTGATACGGCGCCAGCCACGGTCAGTGTGTAGTTTCCAGAGGCGTTGGTGGTTGCGTACTGTTCGCCGGCGTCCCTCACGCCATTGTTGTTGATATCGTTGAAAACCACCCGGCCGGCCAATCCGGCCTCACCGCTGTCCCTGACGCCATTGGCGTTCAGATCGTTGTAAATAGCGCCGGCAACCGACGAATTCGCCAGGTTGACGACGATGTCGTCAATGACGAAATGCGTTCCATCGCCTGAGTAGATCGGCGAGCTCCCGCCGGACGACGAGAACGTCACGCGATCGATCGACACCAGGTTGAAGTTGACAAGCGTCGGCCCCGTGGCGTTGACCGAGATGACATTGTCATAGACCACAACCCCGTTGTCGTAAGCCACGACGTGAACGCTCAGGCCATTGCGCCAAGCCGCCGTGACTTTGGCTGATGTCAAATCGAAATCGGCGTAGCTGTCGGAGATTTCAATATCGCTGGCATAAGCGTTGTAAGCCGCATTCGGACCGGACGTCGTGCCGTTGGTGTATCCGTTGGCGCCATAAGTACCGTAAGCCCATGCAGAATTGAAGCAATAGAAGTAACTCGACCAGCTCAAGCCGGAGTAGTTGCTCGGAAGCGCTTGATAGCTGCTGGTTGTCAGATCGTCGAAATTTATCGTGGCGACCGTCAAAGGCTCCGGGCCAGTCGCCGCCGTCCCCGTCGCGGCAGCGCTCTCATTGGATGCGCTCGGCTTGAGCGCTGAGGGCTGCGGGACCGAGCGCGCAGTTCCCGTTGCGGCGGCGTCCGCGTTGAATGCGGTCTGGTTGAGCGCGCTCCCGGTGATCCAGGGCAAGACGGGATAGGTCGTGTCTGACAAGTCGTCGTTCGAGTTCAGCGCGCCCAATCCAGACTTGCGGGCCGACGTAGCGAAAAGAGAGTTGAGAAGAGTAGCCATGACGAGCCTCAATTCTGATTGAACGCGGCAAAAATCCATCTATCCGCGCGAAGAGAATCCAGACCGATACCCGGCCCGGCTAGAACGCGACGAAAAATCTTCTGAAACTTCTCTATAGGGTGACGTAAAGTCAAGACCAAAAAAAGCGCAAGTGGCGCTCGTTGGTTACTTGTTTCGGGCAAGGTGCGGAAGGCGGGCGGGATTCGCGTCCCAATCGGAGCGGAAACGTTTTGGTGATGTTGGAACGTGAGGCTCAAAGGCGCGCATCCGCCATTCGTCGGGATGTATCGCAGATGCGCCTGGTCGGCGGAACGCGCGAGCTGAGGGCGCGCCAACGCACGAACGCAACCGCGGCCGCGCGCGGGGAGGCTTCAAACGCCTGGATGCGGAAGGAGAGTTATGGTCCTCATCTTTCCTTCATCGCTGTTGAAGCGGTCTCGACCAAAGGTGAGAAAATATATTCGAGAATGCGCCGGTTACCGGTCGCGATCTCGACGCTTACGGCCATGCCTGGCGTAAGGGCGACCGTCTGACCGTCAACCTTCATCTCGGTTTGCTCGGGCGCCAGCGTGACCGGGAAGACGAGATTCTGCGTGCGTTGGCCGCCGCCGAGATTTCGCTCATGGTTCAGCCGCGCCGCTTCGCCTTCGCGCTGCTGTGCTTCGGGCTCAGGGATGGCGTCGCGGGAGACATGGGTCACCGTGGCGCCAAGGGTCCCGTAGCGCGTGAACGGGAACGACTCCACCTTCACTTCCGCTTTCTGTCCTTTTTTGACAAAACCGATATCGCGGTTGGCGAGGTAGCATTCGATTTCCAGCGCAGCGCCCTCGGGCACCACGCGCATCAATTCGTCGCCAGCCCCGACCACTTGGCCGATGGTGTTGACGCTCAAACCATAGACGACGCCGTCGATCGGGCTTGTTAGCGTCATGCGCGCCGACTTCAGCTTGGCCTTCGCCAGCTTCTCGCGCCAATCATCGACCTGACGCTTCGCGTCCGAAAGCTTTTGCGCATTTTCGGCCAGAAAGGAGGAGCTGGCTTTTTTGCGTTCGAGCTCAAGAACGCCAATATTGGCCGCCGCCGCATCGCGTTGTCCCTTGTACATGGCCAACTGGGTCATGTGGTAGTTCAGGCTTTCCTGCGCGTCGATCAGATTGGACTTGGCCCCCGAGCCGGATTGCACCAGCGAGGAGCGCATGTCCACGCGCTGCTGCAAGGTGGCGATGAGTGCGCTTTGCGCCGCCATGGTTTCCGCCGCGCGATCACGCTCGATCTCCTTCTGTCGCATCTGAGCGTCAAGGCCGGCGACGACGTTCTCCAGCTGGCGCAGGTCGTTGGCGAGAACGCTCTCCTCGCGCTCTACGATCGATGGCGGTAGATCCTCGGGCCATGAGATCGCGGGGGCCGAATTCAGCTTGCGCGCGCGCGCGGCTTCGAGCGCGCCAGCGCGACGCAGGGCTTCGGCGCGATAGGCGTCGTAGGCGCTTTGCGCCTCGGCCTCGTCGGCGCGCGCGTCGCCGGCGTCAAGTTCCAGCAACGGCTGTCCGGCGACAACCCGTTTACCATTTTCGACCTTGATGGCGGCGATTTTGCCAGGTTCAAGCGGCTGGATGACCTTCACGCGCCCCGCCGGCTGGATCTTGCCCTGCGCGACCGCGACGATGTCGAGGCGCCCGAACCAACTCCACGCCAGGGCGATCACCACAAACGCGGCGATGGTCAGGATCAGCGCCATGCGCACGGGGGATGGCGGCGTTTCCAGGATCTCCAAATCGGCCGGCAGGAATTCGCGATCCGCAATCGGCATGGCCGCGCGCCGCGCGACGAGCGCCTTGGTGTCGTCAATGGCGTTCATGGCGTGTTCCGGTCGTTTTGCATGGCCCACAGGCGTGCATAGAGCCCGTTGGGGTTCTTCAGCAACTCG
>NZ_WNKS01000035.1 GCF_009720655.1 Rhodoblastus acidophilus
TTGCCGGAGCCGCCGTGCGACTGCTGGATGGAGAGGTCGTCGCCGGTTTCGCGCTTCCATTTGGCGATGAAGGCGGAGTTGATGGAGGCGTAAAGCTCGCGGGTCGGATCGTAGGAGACGTTGAGCAGGCGGACCTCGGCGGCGGACGCCGAACCGGCCGCGGCGCCGGAGAGGACGAGGATGCCGATCGCGGCGCCGACGACACGTTTCTTGAGACTGAACGACATGGGCGGAATCCTTTCAGGGGGAGAATTATGCCCCGATTTGCGAAATTTATTTTATCCATAAAAAAAGTCAACTTAAAAGAGCGCCGCTACCGCGGCCAAGGCCTCCGGCGACCGATAAGGTGTGCGGGGTTTCCTCGCCTACGTGTTCTTGTGCGACAAAATGCTGGCGTCGATGTTGATGTCGCACGCTCCCCGGACGACGGAAAGGCTCTCGCCGGGAAGCGCGCCTGGGCGCCTCGCCGCATTTTGTCGACGCGCGTCATCGGCTGCGCCGAACTGTTCGCGCGCCGCGGAAAAGAGCACGGGGGATTCCGTCAGGCGGCGGTCGCGATCACCTCGCAGACCTCGGCCACAATCTGTTCGACCAGGGCGCGGTCGTCGCCTTCCGCCATCACGCGGATCAAGGGCTCGGTGCCCGAGGGGCGCACGACGATGCGGCCGTCATTGCCGAGCCTGGCTTTCACGGAATCAATCATTCTGACCACGTCCGCGTGTTCGTGCGGCCTGCCGCCCTTGAAGCGCACGTTTTTCAAGACCTGTGGCAGCGGATCGAACGCGTGGCAAACCTCGCTGACGGGACGTCCCTTGCGTTTGATCACCGACATGACCTGCATGGCCGCGACGAGTCCGTCGCCCGTCGTGCAATAATCCGACAAGATCATATGGCCAGACTGTTCGCCGCCCACGTTGTAACCATGATTGCGCATGTATTCGAGTACGTAGCGGTCTCCGACCGCCGTGCGCGCGAGCGACAGGCTGATCGATTGCAGGAAGCGTTCGAGACCGAGATTGGACATGACCGTGGCGACGATGCCCGGTTGCGACAGCTTGCCGTCCTCGCTCCAACTTTGCGCCACAACGGCCATGAGTTGATCGCCATCCACCAGCTTGCCGGTCTCGTCGACGATCAGCACGCGGTCGGCGTCGCCGTCGAGCGCAATGCCGATGTCGGCGCGCAATTCACGCACTTTGCGAGACAGCGCTTCAGGCGCGGATGAGCCGACGTCGCGGTTGATGTTCATGCCGTTCGGCTCGACGCCCAGGGAAAAGACCTCTGCGCCAAGCTCCCAGAGCGCTTCGGGCGCCACTTTGTAGGCCGCGCCATTGGCGCAGTCGATCACGACGCGCATGCCCTCGAACGACATGTTGCGCGGCAAGGTGTGTTTGGCGGACTCGACGTACCTGGCGCGCACGCCGTCGATGCGTCGCGCGCGGCCGATCCTGTCGCAGGCCGCCAGCCGCGGTCCCATGTCGGCGTCCATCAGATCTTCGATTTTTTTCTCGACCTCGTCCGAGAGCTTGAAGCCCTGCGGGCCGAACAATTTGATGCCGTTGTCTTCATAGGGGTTGTGCGAAGCGGAGATCATCACGCCGAGGTCGGCGCGCATCGAGCGCGTCAGCATGGCGACGGCGGGCGTCGGCATGGGACCGAGCACCAGCGCGTCCATGCCGACTGAAGTGAAGCCTGCGACCATCGCATATTCGATCATGTAGCCGGAGAGGCGCGTGTCCTTGCCAATGACAACGCGATGGCTGTGATCGCCGGCATCGCGAAAGGCGAGGCCCGCCGCCTGGCCCACGCGCAGCGCGAGGTCGGGCGTGATGACCTTGTTGGCGAGCCCGCGGATGCCATCGGTCCCAAAAAACTGGCGGCTTGTCGACATTTCACCCTCCAGACACGTTCAGTTGGCATTGAATTCCTTGAGAACATCGCGCAGCGCGCTCGATCCGCTCAACGCGATGTCGCCGTTCTGCGATCCCCAGGAATAGGCATAGTCAAATCTCGGGTTGGGCGTCCGCTTGCGCCAGGCGAGGATCATCTCGCGCAGTTCCGCGGCGTCCGGCATGCGATAGCCCCCGCCGTTCGCCGTCCAGCGCCCGCCGCCGAAAGTCTGGTAGACGGGCACGATCGCGGAATTCGGAATCCCGGCTTTCAGCGCCGCGTCGACAAACCGGTCGACCATCGTGAAATCGCATTTCGGCCAATCGCGCCGGCAGGGGTAAGGCGATACTCCAAAGAGATCGACTTGCGTGATCTGCGGACGAAGGTCCGGGTGGAATCGAGGCTCGGCCTCGTCGCCAAGGTTCATGAGCGCGACAAAGGTCAAGGCGTCGGGGCGTCGTTCGTGAATCCAGTCCGACTCGGCCCTCAGGTTTGCAGGCGGACATGTCTTGCGCCATCGTCCCGAGGGATCGGGATCGTCCGCGAGATAAAATGCGAAGAGCTTGGGGTGTTGAATGACCGAATTGACGGTCTCCTGAAATCGCGCATCCGGTCCTTCGCAACGGCCAACCCATATCATTCCGAAAACACCGTCGGGAAGCGCGTCGAGCATTTCGGCGCTGGAGACATCGGCGATGTTGAAGCCGAAATCCTTCGGCGCGAAACGACCGGCTTCATCGAAATTTGCGTTGGAGGCGAAGTGAAGCGAGGGGCCTGGCTGATCTTGCGCCAGGCTCGATCCCGCGGTCAGGAGCGCGGTCGCGCTCACGGCGATGACCTTCGCCATGACCGTCCATTCGTGCTGAAGCATGGTTCGCTCCTTCTATCCAGCCCGCTTGCCGACCGGCAAGGCGAGAATCGCGCGCCTCACGGCTTGCGCATTTTCTTCCACCGCCCCGGTTTCCGAACGCAGCAACAGCGTGCGGCGCCCGCATTCCGGCAACAGCGCCGCGATCCGCGCGGCGATCTCGTTTTGCTTGTCGACGCCCACCGGCGGCTCCTCGAAAAAACGGCCGACGCCGCCGATAGCCCGCCGTCGGCGATCGAGGCGCGCATCGATTTCGGGCGCCGTCGCTTCGATCCCAATGGCGAGATCGGCCGCGGGGATCACGTTCAGCAGATCCCTGAGGTTGGCGTCGGTGAGGTTCGTTTGCGCCATCATGATCGTCGCAACCGCCTGAACATAGCCCTGATCGAAGATGTGGACATCGCCGCTCCTCATCGCCTGAGTCCAGCTCCGCGACAGCCGAACCAGATATTGCCGCATGCGCAGCGAGCGCATCATGTGTCCCGGCGGCAACGCAGCCGAAAGGACGCCGGCGATGCTGTTGTTGGCCAGAAGACCCGGCTGCTTTGTGGCGCCGAGGATCAGTTCGATGATCGGCTTCATGAGCCGGTACGCTGCGGCGTTGAACGGGTTTGGCGTCTCGTTCGCGCCTCCCTGTTCGCCAGGCCTCGCGCTCAACCGCAAGACAATCCGATGGTTGTCTTCGTTCAAGCTTTTGGCCAACGCCAGGGACAGCGTTGTCTTGCCGGACCCGGGCGGGCCAAAGAACTCGACGATCACGGCAGGCCCCGTCAGATGATGCTCCACACAGCTTGTCTCACGGCCAAGGTGACTTCAGCCAGTGAGGTCTTGGCGTCGACGGCGACGAGTCGCGCGCCCTGGAACCGCAGCGTGTCGATACACGCGAGCCGCTCCTTGATGATTGTGACGTTCATATCGGGCTCGCGCCGCATCACCGTTTCAGGTCCGACCAGCAATTTGACGACAAGATCCGGCGGCGTTCGCCGCGCCTGCTCATAGACGGACGCCTCGAAGCGACGAAGCCATTCCGGGACAACCGGCAGCCTCGGCAAGAGCGGGCCGTCGTTGAACTTGGGGTCCTCGTTCTGCGGATAGCGGTCGGTTACGACCACAAAGCCGCGTCGAATCGCACGTTGAACACTCTTGAGCTTGTGCCGCTTGTCCAAAGCGACCGCGAGCGCCCAAACGGCGAAAAGGGTCGCGTAGAGCGGTCCAGGCGGGCGATCGGAAATCCTGCCGTGCGATGCGCCTTTCGGCTTCGTCTTGATGAAGGGCGAAATGGCGCGTGCGAGCAGTTTGAACGGCGCCAGCACAAGCGACGGCGCGCCCTCGCCTGTTCCGAAATAGTGTTGCACGACGTCGATCTCGCCGCCGAGCCATTGGCGCACACCCGCCGCCGCCGTGCTCTTGCCGGATCCGTCCACGCCGACAAAAGCGATGACGACCCCTCCGCCGGGCGCGCGCCGCCGCCATGTGCGGGGCGTCTGCAGCACATTGCGATTGAAGACGCCAAACAACAAGCCGATCGCTCGAAAGCCTTGCGCCACCATCGCCTCGAAGCCGCCGCACTTGCGATACGGCGCGAGCGCGCGGCGAATCCGCGTCCGAAGACCAAACGGCGCAAAAGGCGCATTTTCCCTGTGTGCGAGAGCGAGGACGTCCTGCGCTAGCTCTGGCCCAAACAGGTGCGTTGCGGCGCTCAGGAAGACCTCGGGCCTGATGTCGGCGGCGAGGCCCGCGAACTCGTCCCGAAATTTCTGCTCGTTTCGGCGCCTGTGTCGCCAGACGACCGGATCGGCCCAACTCAATTCGCACTGCGCCCTGATGATGAGGAGAAGCGCCCTGTCTTCGCACGAGAGGACGCGCATCTGGTTGTCCAGCATAGGCGCCCGCGACAGGAAGCCGGTCTCACAGGGAATGCGATCATTCTTGAAAAGCGGCGGACCGACGACCAGGCGAAAATGTGCGTGGACGTGCAGCAGCGCGCCGCTGGACTCGTCGAAACCCAGGAAGCTCAGCACACTGGGATCGTCATGCCATGCCGCGTCCGGCGCATGCTTGAAGCCGCATGACGCGAAAATCTGGAGCGCGGTCGCGCGGGCCGTGCGGGCGATCAGCAGATCGAGGTCCGATCGTCCTGCGAAACTGTCGGGCAGGCGGCTGGGATTCTTCCAACAGCAGTAAGCGACGCTCTGCTGTCGGAACGATTCGATAAGCCGCGCCAGGATCGCCGGTGGCTGCGGAGTGGGATCGGTGACGGGCGATAATCTGACCGCGAGACTCATTGCGTCGCTCCTTCGATCGTTTCGGGCGGCAAGCGCGTCCTGTTTGAATGCTTCAAATTCTCAATGTCGAATTGGAATTCGGCTGAGGGCGAACCGCAGCGAAGGCGACGCGCCGGCGCGCCGTCCCTTCGCTCCAAAGACCACCGTCCTGGCCGAGTTCGCGCATGACGTCGGCGATGTCGTCGTATTTGACGGCATCAAGCACAACGGGAACGATGATCGCATCGACCATGGACGCAAGGATGCGGCCGGCGGGCGAAACCGTCGCCGGAGGCGCGGCGATGATGATCAGGTCATGGTGCTGGCGATGGCGGGTCAGCGTGGCGGCGAGCGGGCCGGATCCCGCCATCGAGAGCAGATCCTGGGAGCTTTGCGCCAGCGAGCGAAACGCAATTTGCCGACGCTCCGGGAGAGCTGGGTTGAACGGGTCGTCGTCCGCCGATGGCGACGTGAGGGCGGCGTCCGCGCTCAGGACCAGGACCGGTCTGATCTGCGACGCAGCTTCGGCCAGATCCGCGGCGAAGGTCGGACCATCCGCTGCACCGGCGGCGACGACCAGAATCACGTGCTTGTGGCCCGGCGTCGCGCTCAGGAACAGCTTGAGGGCCGCGTTCTGCAACTCTCGCGTATAGGAGGCGTCGGCGGCGAACTCGCTTGGGGCTCCTCTTGGCGGCGCGTCGCAGATCACCGGAAGCCCGAACGCATTGCGTAGATCCTCGGTCGAATGAATCTTCCGATCCAGTCGGCCCAGCAGCAAGGTCAAGCCTACAGCGAAAATGGCGGAAGCCAAAAAGGCGGGGATGATGATGAAAACGGGCCGCGCGGTGCTCGGCAGTTCGGGCTTGTCCGCCATGGCGTAAATCTGGACGGGGGGCGACAGGAGCAAGCTCTGCTTTCGGTTTTCCACCTGGCTTTGCATCAAGCTCAGGCGCGTCGACTCTTTTTCCAGCGTATCTTCCAGCTCCGCGAGGCGGCTGGCGTCCTCGCGGGCGTCCTGCAGGATGGCGGACCGCACGCCCGGCTTCTCGATGCGCGCTTTCAGGTCGCGAAGGTCCTTCTCCAGTTGCGCCACGCGCTCCTGTTGCCGCGTCACCGCCTTGCCGGAGGCGTCGTCCGCGGACAGGATCTTGTCCACATAAAGCTGGGCGGTCAGATTCGCGACGTCGGCGGCCTCCTGTGGAGACTTGGCGGTGAAATTGACCGAGATCAGGCGCGAGCGCGATTCCTGCATGACCTTGAGGCGCTTCTCGAGGTCGCTCACGCCTGCGTATCGGTCGTGATAGGCGGGCATTTTCTTGAGAGCGGCCAAGACCTGCGCGAGGTTGGCGTGAGAACCGAGCTGAACCAGATGGGTGTCAATCGCGTCTTCGTTGCGGCGGTCCGCCGGCGCATTCTCGCCTTCGCCAACGCTCAGCAGCACCTTTCCGGTATAGCGCGGCATCAGGAACACCGAGGACGCCGTCGCAAGGCCGACGCTGGCGGCGACGATCAGAACCGCCAGCCGCTTGCGGCGGAGCACGAGCTTGAAGATCTGGCGCAGGCCCATTTGCGCGCCGCTTCCGCCCGCGCTGTGAGAGAAGCTTTCGGCCGAGGCCACGGCCCGGTCGAGCCAATGCGTATAAGCGGTCTGCTCCGTCATGGAATGATCCTCATCGGCTTCAGCAAGGAGTAGGCGTCAAGCGGGCGAAGAGTCGCCGTCGATTTCGCCCAGGAACGTCGCGCGGCCAGCGCCCCGACAATCAGCAGCCAGAAAAAAGGATGCCTGAAGATGACGTGGAAGCTGCCGAACACGTTTATGGCGATGAGTCCCGCCGCGAGCGCGTCGAAGCCGGCGCGGAATGCGCGTATGATCGCCAACCCGACAATGCACAGAAATCCGCCTGCGGCGAGCAAGCCGCCCTGCACGAAGAGTTCGAGCACGGTGTTGTGCGCCTCGAAATTGGCGGCGAGACCCGACTCCGGCGTCATCATGTTCTTGGGCAGGTCCGTGGCGCGCCGTCCCTGGAGAACGACCGCGGGGATCTCGAGGTGCGGCCCGGGACCGTAGCCGATCATTCCAGACTCCATGCCGCGCTTGAGCGCCTGGCGCCAAAGCACGAGGCGCACCGTCGAATCCTCGAGTTCATTTCTGGTGTCGCGGGCCACGCCGCCCGCGGAGCGTATGAGATCGCCCTCACTCGCCCAGTGCGGCGCCATCAGGATCCCGGCGTAGAGCATGCCGGCGGTCAGCGAGACGCTCAGCCAGGTCGCGGGGAAGCCGCGCCTTTCCTCGCGCGCCATCCAACGCAGGATCTTTGCCGCGGACAGGACGCCCAAGCCAAGGATCGCCACGAGCAAATAGGCGTTGCTCATGGCAAGCAAACCCGATGCGAGAGTCAGGAGGCCGCAGGCCCAGCCCGCGAGAGCCCCGGCGCGAGATCCGCGCTCGGCGACATGGAGCGCGAGAAAGCCGATCAACAGGCAGTACAGGGCGAATTGGTTCGGGTTCGCGGTCCAGCCCCGCAGGCGCTCCCAATACCAGGGGTCCACGCTGTTGAGGACGAACAAGCCCGCCGCATTGGCGAGTTGCAGGACGAGCATTGCGAAGCCGGCGATCATGACTCTCGTTTTGAGCAGGCGCAGGCGTTCTTCATCCGCAACCACGGGCGCCAGCAGGACGCAAAGCGCGATCAGAAGCAGATCCGCGAAGACGTCGTGAACCACCAGAGCAGAATCCAGCGGAAAGCCAGAGACAATGCTGTGAATCAGTCCAAGGCAGAGCGCGAAGGCGAACAGCCCCCAGAACATCGCCACGGGAGCCCAACCGCGCGCCTGAGGCGGGCAAGCGAGCGTTTGGAAACCCTGAATTCCGAGCCAGCAGGCGAGGAAGATTTCACCGGGTCCAAGGATGGGCACGCTCGAACGCAACTGAGTCAACAACGCCAGCAGGACGCCCAAGGCCAGGAACCAATCGCGACTGTTCTGCGAGCGCTTGATGACCATGACGCGATCCCATTCCTTACTCTGGCGCGAGGCTTCGCCGGCGTCGCCGGACCTCACGCGGCCGGATCGAAGAGGCGACCGAAATCGTTCTGCTTCGACCGTTCTCGTCGACGCCGTGAGGACGGGAGCTGGACCAGGCGGTCATAGAGCGCCGCATGCCGGTCGACGACATTGTCGAGGCAGAAGATGCTGCGGATGGGCTCGGAGGCGCGCGCGCCCATCTTTCTCGCCCGAACCGGATCACGCAAAAGCGCCAGGACGCCATCCGCCAGCGCTCTCGGGTCGCGCAACGGCGTCAGCAAACCTGTTCGTCCGTGATCGATGACCTCGCGACAGCCGGACAGCTCCGTCGCGACGATCGGCAGTTCGGCCAGCGCGGCTTCCATCAAGGCGCGAGGAACGCCTTCCGCATATTCCGAGGGAAAGGCGAAGATATCCGCCATCCCCAGAAGAGAGGGCACATCGCTGCGGGGGCCGAGATAAAGGACATAGGGCGCATGCGCTTCGAAATCCGCGGGGCGCATCGCGAATGGACCTCCGCCCTCGCAGGGGCCGGCGACGACAAAGCGAACGTCGGGCCGCTCGGCATGCACAAGTTTGGCGGCCTTCAGCAGCGCCGGAATGCCTTTCTGCCGCGTGACGCGCGTGGCGGTGAACACCACGGGCGCGTCGCCGAGATCGAGCATGTGCCGCAGCGCCTTTCGCGAAAAGCCCTTTGCGCGGGCCTGGTCGAAGCCCTCGACATCGATCCCGGCGCCGGGAATGACCTCGAACAGGCTTTCGTCGAGCAGGCGATGATGCACGAAGAACCTTCGGTCGCCGTCGTGCTCGAAAATCGTCGCATCGGTGCGTCGCGCCGCCCGTCGCTGCAAGGTGGGATAGAGCAGGCGCAGGCCGAGCGCGACCGGCGAGCGCGACGAAAACATCCAGCCGCGTCCATTGATCGTGCGCACGATCCGCGTATGCGGAAGTTCGGCGGCGGCAAGCGGCGTCAGCACGCCCAGCTTCGTGTCGAAGCAATGGGCGACGTCCGCATTGACGCGACGCAAGACATCCGCGAGTCGACCAACGCTTTTGACATCGCTGCGAGGCGAGATGTAGCGGTCGAATGCGATGGGCCAGAAATCGATTCCAGCGTCGGCGAAACAGCCGGGATCGCAGGACGCCGCCGCGGAGAGGCGATAGCCGCGCGCCTTCAACGCAAGCATGAATGGCAGACGCATGTGATGATCTTCGCCGCCGACAAAAAGAAGATGCGCAGGCACGATGCTTCCTTTCCGAGGTGTTGCGCATCAGCTTAGCGAGAAGCGGATGCCGCCATGAGATGCTCCGGCCGAACCCAGACCGGGTCAATTCCGCCTTTGGCCGCCGCTTCGTCATTGGATGGACGCCAATTGACGTTTCGACGACCCGAATGCGCCACCTATACGGCTTAAGGCGTATGGGTGGGCGCGTTGGCGGGCTCGGTCGCCCGCGACCGTCGCGCCAGCGCGGACGGCAACATCGACCAGATTCTCAGCAATCCCCAAAGCGAGCCGAACGCGCCTGCTGCGGACAGCAACCAGATCGTCGTCAAAGCGCCCGCGCCGGCGAAGGCGCTTGCGAACACCGCCGCGAACACCAGGGCGCTTGTGCTCAATTCGACGACGAAGCGCAGTTTTTGCAAATGGAAGATCGAGGTTATCTCGTTGAACGGCGTCACCAGCGCGATGCCGGCTGCGAACACCGCAAGCGCCGAAGCGATCTGCCCTGTCGCCGCCCATTTTTCCCCGAGCAGCGGGCCGGCGAACAGCGGCGCCAGCGCCCCAAAGACCAGAAGGGGGACGCAGACAATCACGACGCTGGTCGCCAGGATTTTGCGGCCGAGCCTCTTGACCTCCGCTTGATCGCTCGAATTGCAGACCAGTGATGTAAAGACGTGCCCCAATGGCAAGGCGAAGATCGCGATCGGCGCGAACACGAAACGCAGGGCCATGCCGCACAGACCGGCGATCTCCGCGCCGTAAAGCAGTCCCATCAAGATCGGCGGCGCATTCGCGACCAGCTGCGAGGCGACGTTCGCGGGCGTCACCAGCAGCGGAAAGAGACGATTGTCCCAAGCCTTGCCTCGGAGCAAGGCGGCGTCGTTCCGGATCGCTTTCTTCAGGTCGGACTTGTGCAGGGTCTTCCATAAGATGAGCCCGGAATAAACGGAATGGCTGACGATATGAGAAATGATCAGGGTCGTGGACGACGAACCGGCAAGGCTGCCGACGATCTGCAGGAACGTCATCAAGGCGGGCTGAACGAAGCGCGCGGTCGCGAGCGTCGGCAGCGCGTCATTGCGGATGGCCCAAGCGGAGGTCGTGCTCCATAAGCCCGTGAGGACGAGTCCGATCGGAACCAGGAGGCCAATGGACGGCATCGCCAACGCCAGCGAAGCGGGCGAGGCGAGAATCGCGGCTGCGATCAGGGACACCAAGGCATTGGAAATCAGCGCCAGCAGCAGCAATGGGCGCGCCTCCTCGCGCGACGAGGCGCCGTAGAGCGCGGAGTCGAACTTCAAGGAGACCACGGGTCCCAAAATGTTCACGACCGAAAGATAGACGGTGAACACGCCAAAATCCGCCGGGGTGTAGAGGTGAGACAGCAGCGGAAGAAACAGCACGAAGGTGAACTGCCCCGCGGCTGTCATAACGGAAAGACCCGCCGTCTTGCGGAAGATCGAACCGCGCTGGAGTTTCAAATTGAACAAAGTCGAACTTACGTGCTGGGCAAACATGGCTTCTCCGCGAGAAGCGCATGGAGTGACGCCTCTTCCTCGGTTTTGGCGCTGCGCCGGAACAGCGCCGCGACCGTGAGAAGGACGATGCGGATGTCTGCGCGGAGGCTCATCTCCGCAAGGTAGCGCTGCAGCAATAGCGCCTTCATCGGGATCAGCTTATCGCGATAGAACCGCGCGGGATCGTCGGACTGCGCCAGCAAGGCGCCCTCGTTGCGCAGGAAAAGCGACGCGTAATCGGTGACGCCCGGCTGCACTGAAAGCATTTGCGCCCGGTGTTCCGGAGAATAGAGCTCAAGCAGATCGGGCGTTTCCGGTCTTGGCCCGACAAGCGACATGTCGCCGACGAGCACATTGATCAACTGCGGCAGTTCATCGGCCTTGGCCGCCCTGATCCAGGCGCCCACCCTTGTGATGCGCGAATCGCCCTCGGCCGTGAAGCTGGGGCCGCGCCCTGCCGCCCGCATGCTGCGGAACTTCCAGATCAGAAACGGCCTCCCGTCGCGCCCGATGCGGGTCTGGCGGAAAAACGCGGGACCGGGACTGTCCAGCTTGACGGCCAGGGCGACGACCGCGAACAGCGGCGCGAGCGCCACAAGTCCGCAGGCCGAGGCGAAGACGTCGAACGCCCGCTTCGCCGTCTCCGATTTCCCTTTTGTCCGTGCGGTCACGGCCCCATGAGCGGCAAGAGTCATTCGGCTTCACCCCACGGTTTTGACGACCTCGATGACCTGGTCCGCCTCGTCCAGGGTCATGTCCGGAAACAACGGCAGCGTCACGGATTGCTGGTAATGTCGGGTCGCGACCGGAAACGCGCCGACGGCGCCCGGCCGCGCCTTCCAGTAGCTCGTCATGTGAAGCGGAAGGTAATGAACGGAGACGCCAATCTCGGCCTGGTTCAACCGCTTGATGAGTTCGTCGCGCCCGCAGCGCGCCTCCGGCCGAACGCGGATCGGATACAGGTGCCACGCGTGCAGTCCGTTGGCCGGGGCTGGCGACGGCAGCTCGAGCGGCAAGCCTGCGAGAGCCGAATTGTAATGCTCGGCGATGCGCTGGCGGGCCTCCTGGAACTCGTAAACGCGCTTCAGCTGCTCCAGGCCGATGGCGGCGGCAAGGTCGGTGAGATTGTATTTGTAGCCGGCCGCGATAATGTCATATCGCCACGCGGCGCCGATGCGCTTGAAGCGATCGAAAGCGTCCCGGTCGAAACCATGCGAGCGCATCATCCGCGCTCTCTGGGCGATCTCGGGATCCCGCGTGACGAGCATGCCGCCTTCGCCCGTGGTGATCGTCTTGTTGGCGTAGAAGCTGAACACGCAGGCGTCGGACTCGCCGGCGCCGACAAGCCGTCCGTCCCGGCGCGCGGGGAGCGCGTGCGCCGCGTCCTCGATGACGCGCAGGCCGTGACGCCTCGCAAATGCGACGATCGCGTCCATGTCGCAGGGCCAGCCGCCAAAGTGAACGGGAACGATCGCCTTGCAGCGCGATGTCATTTTTCGCTCCGCGTCGTTCAGGTCGATCGTCAGGGTGTTGGGATCGACGTCGACCAGGATCGGTTCGGCGCCCATCTGATGAAAGGCGCCCGCGGTCGCCGTGAATGTCAACGTCGGCACGAGAACTTCGTCGCCGGCGCGCACGCCGCAAGCCTCGGCCGCAAGATGCAAACCTGCGGTGGCGGAATTGACCGCGACCGCTTCGACGCCGTCTCCCAGGAAAGCGCTGAAGGCCTTCTCGAATTCCTGGCATTTGTGGCCGGTGGTCAGCCAGCCCGAACGGAGCACGGCGACAGCCGCCTCGATTTCACTGTTCCCGATCAACGGGCGGAAGAATGGCACGGACATTTGGTCCTCACGGGCTTGAGCGTGCTCAGAATTCAAAATCCGACGCGTCGGCGATAGTTGGCCTTTTTGGCGGAAGGTTAATTCTTTCGCGTCGGTCTACGCCTTTCGACGCCGCGCGATCTCCAAAGCCAACCAAAAAATGTCCTTTTCGTTTCTGGCGATCGCACAACGTTTGTTTCTAAGCTTGAGGCTCCAGAGATCGAGAGCCCCAGCGGCTCGCCTTTCCGACTGGAATGCGGGACGGCGCGCCATCTGACCAATGCGTTGTTTCGGGGCGGCACTTGGAGGCTCATGAATGAATAAGCATTCGTTTTTCCAACCGCGAACCGCCAACTTCGCCGACGGCGCGCTCCCTATGGACGCGCCAAGGAATGAGTGCGGAGCGATCGTCAACGGCGACACCCACGCCCGCATCGCCGGCAAACGTGTGATGGTGACGGGCGCAGGCGGATCAATCGGTTCAGAACTGGTCGCCCAGATCGCCAATCTTGGCCCCGCGCGCCTGTGCCTGATCGACGCCTGCGAGCACAATCTTTACCAAGTCAGTTACGCGATCTCGCAACACCATCCCAAGCTGTCGGCGCCGGCCTGCATTTGCGATATTCGCGATGAAATCGCCATGCGCGATCTGTTCGTGCGCGAGACTCCCGAGATCGTTTTTCACGCCGCGGCCTTGAAGCACGTTCCCTTGCTCGAAGACCACAACGTCATTGAAGCGGTGCGGACGAATGTGCTGGGAACCAAGATCACGCTGGATCTGTGCTGCGCGTTCGGTTCTGATTTCGTCATGATCTCGACGGACAAGGCGGTCCATCCCTCCTCGTGCATGGGCCTGACCAAACGCGTCGCGGAGCTTTACGTCCATGATCGCGCGCTTCGCTTTTCCGGCATTCGCGCCAGTCTGGTGCGCTTCGGCAATGTCGTGGGCTCATCGGGCTCGGTCGTACCGTTGTTTCAGCGGCAGATTCAGAACGGCGGGCCGGTGACGGTGACGCACCCCAAGATGACCCGCTTCCTCATGACCATAGACGGCGCGGTCCGTCTCGTGCTCGCGGCTTCATCGCTCCCGCAGACAGGCTTCGCCCTTTATGTCCTGGACATGGGAAAACCGGTCGTCATTCTCGACTTGGCTGTTGAAATGATCCGTCGCGCCGGCCTGACCCCGTTCAAGGACATCGGCGTCGAGTTCATCGGCACGCGTCCCGGGGAAAAACTGCATGAAGTCCTCAATTACGACTGGGAAATCCTGACGCCGACAGAAGTGGAAGGCGTGCAAAGCGCAGCTCTGCATTTCGATCCCGAACCGAAGCTGCATTTGATCGACAGTCTGCTTGCGGCCGCGAATGCGCGCAACGTTGAGGAGGTCAAGCGCAAGTTGATCGCCGTCGTGCCGGAATATGTCCGCACGCGCCGTCTTGGCGAGTGCCGTTCGGGTTCCCGGAGTGGCGGAAGCCGGCGCGGGGCGTCTTTCCCGACACGCTTGTTGGAGAATGACCAGAAGCTCCTGCGAGCCTCCACACGCGCTGCGAACAAAGGCGAGCTCGCCAGCCCTGAGTTTCGGTAAGGGAATAGCCATGTCGATTCCTCTTCATCGTCCAAAATGCCTTAACGGCTTGGCCACGCTCGGCGTGGTCTCGCTTCTCCTCGGCGCCGGTCCGGACCGATGCGCGGCGGCGCCGGATGCGCAGCCCTACAGGATCCACCCCGGCGACGTGATCGAAGTCACGGTCGCCGGCCTGCCGGAATTGAGTATGCGCAACCGCGTTCAACCCGACGGCGCCGTCGCGTTTCCGCTTGTTGGAGCGTTGACGGTCGCTGGCTTGTCGCCCGACGAACTCCGCCAGGCCGTTCAAGCGCGCTTTGCGCGGAAGGTGTACCGCCGCAGATCGCCCGATGGACGCGAGCTTCTCGTCATCATTCAACGCGATGAAGTCAGCGCGGCCGTCGCCGATTACCGGCCTGTCTACGTCGACGGCGACGTTGCTCGTCCCGGTGAAATACCTTACCGCCCCGAGATGACTGTGCGCCAGGCGCTCGCCCTGGCCGGCGGCGTCGACCTGGCGGTCTGGCGCTCCACCAATCCTGTCATGGACATGGCTTCATACAAGGCCGAATACGACACTCTATGCGTCGAGATGACGAAGGCGGAGGCGCAGATCGCCCGGCTTGAAGGAGAATTGAAAGGCGCGCAGCGCTTCGACATGAACCCGGCCGCCAATGCCTCGCCTGGGACAGACGGCAACATCGTTCAGATCGAGAACGACATCATGCAGGCGCGCGCGGTCGATTACACCCGCGAGCAGGAATTCCTCCGCAACTCGATCGACCAGCTCTCCACGCGGACGTCTGTGCTGCAAACCCAGCAGCGCGAGGAACAGGAAGCCGCGAAAGCGGACTCGGAGGATCTGCGTCGAATGGTCGAACTCCTCAAGCTCGGCAACGTGGCCAATCCCCGCGTTCTCGAGGCGCGGCGCGCGCTGCTGTTTTCCCAAACCCGCGCCTTGCAGGTGACCGACGGTTTGCTGCAACTGCAAAAACAATCCGCGGATTTGGCGCGGCAACTGCAACATTTGCAAGACGATCGCAAGACGGGCTTGTTGAAGGAACTAAAGGAGGCCAGGGGAGCGCTTGCCGCGACGCGGATCAGGCGCGACGCGGCCCACGAAAAGCTGAAGCTGGCCTCGATGGCGCGCTCCCAATTGCTGGCGGATGAAAACTCCCGTCTGGATATCCGCCTCGCCCGCGAGACGAAGGGTCGTGTGTCCACGCAGAACGTCGATCGCGACTACAAGCTCACCCCGGGAGATGTGGTGGAGATCAAGATAAAGGAGCCACCGCAGCCGAAATCCGTCTCGGTTCTGCGATAAGCGGCATCCTCCGGCCGCCCTTATGGCGGCCGGAACGTTCGATCACAAATCCATGCTCTTGATCGCGAGGTCGGTGCGGTTCCTCGCGCGGAGCTTTTTCATGATGTGCCTGACGTGAACCTTTACCGTGCTCTCGCACATGTTGAGTTCGTAGGCGATCACCTTGTTCGACTTTCCCTCGCGGATCGCCTTGATGACAGCCTTCTCGCGGCTGGTGATCGCGTTGGCCGATGATGTTGTCTCGGCGCTCGGTGACGGGTTGTCGCGGGCGGCGAGGAGACATTGCGCGGGCACGTAGGTTCCGCCCGCCGCCACGAATGCGAGAGCTTGGATGAGAATGTCGAAATCGACGTTTACGGATATGTAGCCGTTCGCCCCTTGGCTCAGCGCTTGCAGCGTCTCGTTGAGATCGTCGGTCTTCGCAAGAACCATGGTTCGCAGGCGCGGCGCCGAATTCACGATCATGGCGAATTCAGCGTCCACTTCTTCGGCGTTCAGATGCAGCGTCGACAACAGCGCCACCGTGCACGGCGCCTGGATGTCCGTTTCCTTGAGTTCGGCGAGGCTGGAATAGGCTTTCACGTGATCGGAAACGTGATGCGAAATGCTGCGCACGATGCAGGCGCGAAGGAAAATGTTGCGCTCGATGACGAGAACCTGCGGCCGTTCCGCGACCTTCTCGATCGTCTGCTCTGGCGCGGCAACGGAGCTTTGATCGCTCGATCCCTCGTGACGCGTATTTTGCAGCGCCCGATAATTATCGGGAAAGTAAAATGATGCCATTTGGCGCTCCGTTAACTCTCGGACATTGACTGCGCTGGGCGCAGGGAGGCGCCGCATCAAAGCGGTCCAGCGAGGCGTTTCTGCCTGGGAGACTTTCCCTAAAAAGGCCGAGGTTCCGCTGTTCTCCGGTCGCGGAGGAGAGCGCTTGTCGCCTGATGACCGTGCTGAAGCGCCAGCGCCGCTGCGGCTTTGTCATCTGTTTGTGATGCCAATTCGATCCGAGCGGACACAAGCTCAAGATCGAGCATGCTCAAGTTCAAGTTTTCTTGACATCTAAACATAATTTGCCCCCGGTATTCTATGATGTTTATGTGACAATCATTTTTCATTTTTGTGGATTCGAATAATTGCATTTTTGCAATGCAAACAGATTCATTTATGCGCAGAAATCACATGCGGCGTAGAGAACCTTTTTAAATCATAACGTTGTCTAAACTTCGTATTTACCACCTATGGGTTGCCAAGGATTTCTTGGTATGGTTGCAATCAAGTTCTTCAAGCTACACCTGAGCGTGTGGACTGGCGCTTGCCTTTAAAGATGTTGTTTTTAAAAGATCTTTCCGCTTCTTTGCCGTAAGGCCATCACGAGGCGTATGCGCCGATTCGGTCCGGTTCCATCCTGCCGTCTGGCTGGAGATACCCATTTCGATCAAACCAGCGCACGAAAGAAGTGGTGCGCGAGATCACAAGGATTAGTGCATCCAGCAGGCGATGATGGACGATTGACTTATCGGCCAGTTCGCCTCCGCCGCGCCGCGCGAATAGGGTCGTCAGCGGTACCTCCCATGAGAAGCCAGACCGCGCCCTTCCTCTGCTAGGCTCGCGGCGACGCCGCATGCGGCGCGCTATGGCGGGAGGCCGCAATGCCCACATCGACCATCGATCTCGTCCTGTCCGGAATCTCCGATCCGAACAATTATCCGCCGCAAAATGCTCTGGCGGTCGGCGGCGCATACATCGTCACGGCGGAAAGCTCAATGCTTCGGTGGACGAACCTGACGGGCGGCGCCGTCGTGGACATGTCTCTTTACACGTTGTTCTCTTCCCTGCCGGCGGAGCAACGCAATTCGCTGCTCGACGCGCGCGTCGTCTTCGATGTCGTCAACCAGCGCTTCGTCCTTATGGCGATGAACCTGGGTTCCGGCGTCAGCAACATCAATATCGCCGTTTCGAAGACCGCGAATCCGAACGATGGCTGGTATGTCGGTTCGGCGAACGCGCTGCTGACGATCAATGGCGTGGCGACCTATGCCGACATGCCCTATCTCTCCGTGGACGGAACCAATATCTATGTCAGCGAGCCGCAATACGGCTCGGGATTTCAGGGCACGCAGAACTGGGTCTTCAGCCACAGCATCTATACCGGCGGCGCCTTGACGACGGTGGCCAGCGAGGTCGCGCCGCCAGCGCAGGGCATTTACAGGAATATCGCGGGCGGGAACGGCTTGACCTATTACGTCGCGGTCATGCCGCAAAACGGGCAGAGCTTGCTGTCCCTGCAGACCTACAGCACTTCCGCCAACGCTTTCAGCGCCTATACCACGCTGGCCCTGGGCAATAGCGATCAGGGAACGGGCGGAACGAACTATACGATCGGGCAACTCGGCACGACGCTTCTGCTGGACGCATACGATTCCCGGATCGCCAGCTTGGCCTATAGCGGCAGCTTCCTCTATGGGCTGAGCGAAGTCAAACTTCCGGGCGCAAACACGCCGAGCATTCATTGGTTCAAACTGGACGTGACAAACGCGGCTGCGCCAACCGTCGCCGCACAAGGCGACATCACAGGCGCAGGCATCGGCCAAGGCGTCGGCGTGTTCAACGGCTCGTTAGCGGTTGACGCCGCCGGCGACTTGCTTGTGAATTTCACCGCCAGCAGCGCCTCCATGTATCCATCCGATTATTATGTCTATCTGGCGGCGGGACAGACAGTGTTCAGCGCCCCGGTTCTCTACCAGGCGAGCACGGGCTATTTCGATTCCGGAGTGGCGGGCGCTCAACGGTGGGGCGCATATTCGACGGCTGTCGCCGACCCGGCCGACCCCAATGGCTTCTGGATCTCGAACGAATATGTGGCCAACGGCTGGTGGCAAACAGCAATCGCCCAGATCAGCCTTTTCGCGGACACGACCGTCAACATCACGATCAACGATGTGTTGATTACGGAGGGCAATTCGGGAGCGTCGACGGCGACCTTCACGGTGAGCCGCACGGGAACGGCCGCCTTCGCGGTCGATTTCGCGACGGCCAATGGAACGGCGACGGCCGGGAGCGACTATCTTGCGACGTTGGGCACGCTCACTTTCGCGGAGGGGCAGGCGTCGCAGACGATCTCGGTGACCATCAACGGCGACACGACGGTCGAACCCGACGAAACCGTCTTCGTCACTCTGTCCAACCCCACCAACGGCGGCGTCCTCGGCGATGCGCAGGGGCAGGGAACGATATCGAACGACGACGTCTCGGCGACTCCGGTCACGTTTGAAAAGCGCGTCGCCGCCTCGATCGACGACGTCGAGCAGTTCGCTTCGGGCTCTGTTTATACCAGCAGCTCCGATCTCGAACTCACCGATGACGTCGAAACCACGGGAGGGACCGGGCAGACCGTCGGCATCCGCTTCACCGGCGTGAACATTCCCGTCGGAGCCACCATCACCAACGCCTACATCCAGTTCCAGGCCAAGGAATCGCGCACGGGAGCGACGTCGGTCACGATCCGGGGCGACGCGAGCGCCAACGCCGCCGCCTTCGCCGCGAG
>NZ_WNKS01000036.1 GCF_009720655.1 Rhodoblastus acidophilus
AGCTCGTCGACCAACCGTGGCGCATCATGTCCATCGGACTCCGCGATTGGGCGCATGGGTTCTGATCAGCGAGACTTGGTATAAGAGCGAGATGGGCGAAAAATTCGACATCTATGAGGATTGGGACGAGATGCCGAGAGACGCCTTCCTCATAGATTTCTGGGACAAGGGAGACGGAACGTTCTCATTTGAAGGGTTCTTCAATACTGACGCGATTCTTGGCACCAGAAGAAAGAACGGTTCGAATTTTCAAGTTATCAAAGAGGTGTCATCCATTCCTACGAACACGTGTCTTGGAACGATTGCCAAGGCTGGCCTCGGCCCATTGAGCGGTTGGAGCAAAATCCTTTCAAGGATCAAAGCGCAATCGCCAGAATGGGCTGAAGAATGGGGCTGTTGCATCCAACTGAGCGAGATTGCGCAATGGCTTGAGGCAGAGACTGCGCGTTAGCGTCGGAGGCGAAGCCCCTAGCTTGAGTAGCTCAAGAATCTGGACCACAATCCTTAGTAATTTTTTGAGAATCTTTGCGGCCACCGATGACATCCGGGCGGCGACAAGATCACCTGGCGCGACGACAGCCTGCCAGCACTTTCCGCGACGCTCAAGATGAGCGTTGTGGCGGACGTGGTCTTCCTCGGCGCCGTCTGGATGCACGTGGAGTCGGCGGATCGCCGCCGGCCTTTCAGGAAGCTGGTTTCGCTCGCCAAGTCAGGCGGCCTGATCCTTTTTTCGCTTCGCCGAGGGCCGGACGACGGGCGCGGCTTCCATCCTGTATCCGTCAACGAGATCGAGGAGTTGGGGAGCCATCACGGCGTCGTCGTTGCTCGCGTAAGGCAGATCAAAGCCTAAAATGATGACGGCAGCTTCGAAGAAGAATAAATCATACGGTATCCAATGTCGCAGTCTCAGCCCGCTGCTGATCACGACGGGTCTCGCCGCCCTTCGATAATCGCGACAAGGTTGGCAACAGAGGCCGTCGCCTCAAGGCACATGGCCGCGTCACGCCAGGTCGCGGACCGCTTGTGCTGGAGGCCGACCGCGAGGTCCAAGGCCGCCCGCGCGTGCTTGCGCGCCTGCTCGTTGGCGTTGGTGGCAAGTTCCACGGCGATGTAGGCTTCAAGCCGTCGCTTCGCGTCCGTCGGACTCGGCGCCACGCCGTCGAGGCTCGGATGCCGATCGGCTTTCCAGACGACATCGGCCAGGCTGATCAGCGCCTCGCGTCCGAGCAGGCCGATGCCCTGATAATCCTCCTCGCCGGTCGCCGCCGCCAGGCGGATGCGCGCCTTCGCGACCGTCCGGTCTACTCGCTCCCATCCGGTCGGCTCGAAAGCCGTGCCAGGCGCGGATCGCACTCGGGCGGCGATCGGCTTGAAGACGCCGCTCACGTAGTTCCGCCGCGACTGATAGGTCGTGAGCCCGTCCGCCCGCCAATGCCCGTACCATTCCCAGAGGTCGGAGAACGGAAGGGTGTTCTCGATGCCACGCACAGCGAGGGCTGCGGCAACGTTCTCGTACCTTTCGTGAAACGAGGCATTCACAACCTTGATGTCCGCGCCTCCGGTCGCGACGGACACCATCGTCGCGCGTAGTCCGTCCAGCGCCGTCAGCAATTCTGCGTCATCCATCTTCCTACGGGACCCCATCCTGCGAGTGTGGTCAAGCTTCCGTCGGCATGGTGTCCCCGGAGGGCAGCAAGACCAGGCAGCCAACTTGCCAACCCTTCAACATCATCTTTCCTGAAGTCCGCGAGCCGGTGTAGCGTCACCTTGACAGTCTGGCATCATGTTGGCTTTGGCGGTGCCTTTGCCAGCCTCGCAACTGTATTCGCGCGAACAATTCGGACGAACGTCGTCCAGAGATCGCGGTCAGGACCGGCTTCCGCGTAGTGCTAAAGCAACATATGGCCTCTGCGCTGAAGTTATACCGGTTGCATCCGACGATTCGACGATCAGAATACTTTACGCAGTGCGGCCACCCTCTCCCGCAAGGCCGAAGGGGGCCGGACTGCGCCTCCGACCTCCCTCCCGGGGATTGCCCCGCTGATCCTTGCCCCAATACGCGCGCCTCCATTTGGGTCACAAATTGTTGCGCTGGAGTCATCTAATGTGAAGCGCGGCGGGAAGGCGGCGCGCCGCCCGTCAACGCCGGGTTAGGCCGCCCCGGGCGAGGATCGGCGGAAAACCCGAGCGCCGCCATGCCCGCCCCCGAACCCGACCTCGACGCCATCCTGCCGCTGCTCGACCCCGCTGCCTTCGCGCGCCCGCGCCGCAACTGGAAGGCGGCCTACCCGGACTGGGCTCCGGCGCGCGACGCGGCCATCGTCGCCCTGTGCTGGCTGGTCGGCCTCAAGCCGCTCCAGCTCGGACACATGCTTCGCCGCGACTGGCGGCGCGGCGACGTCGCCCGCCTGCCGGGGCTCGGGCGCTACGCCGGGATACGCGGGCGCGAGATGCCGGTGCTCGACGCCGCGCGCGAGGTCGTCGGCCTCTACCTGAAGACCTGTCCGCTGCCGATGCCGCCCGGCGGCCCGCTGCTGCTGCGCGCCGACGGGACGGCGTTTGGCGAGCGCGACGTCTCGCCGTTCAACGCCCGCCTGAAGAAGGTCACCGGCGGCAGGATACCGGCGCTCGCCCACCTGACCGGCCGGTTCGAACGCTACGTGGAATGGTCGGCGCGGCAGGACGGCACCGTCGAGCGCCTCGCCGGGCGGGTCGGCCCCGACGACGACAAGGATCCGGCGATCGGGCGGCTGCGCCGCGCCCTCAGGGAGGCGCACCCGCTGGGGCGCGGGCTGCCTGGCGCGGGCAAGCATTAGACGAAGGTCGAAGATCGGCGGTGTCGGAACGGTGTAAGAACCGCCCGGATTCGGGCGGAATCGGCGCGAACCGGACGCCATTGGACGGGACGAAAACGCCGGAAAACATGGGGTTTGGCGGCTCGCAGGATTCAACACTAAAAAACGGCAGGGTTCAGCAACAAGCGGAAATCAAAGGATATTGTCCGCCGCTCGGCGGGCCGGTGTAGGAGCGGTGTAAAACGCCCGCCGCAGCGGGCCGAACGGGCGCGCGCCGGAGCGCACGGGACGGCGCGAAAAAGCCGCCCGGCGGGCGCCGGGCGGCTTCGTCTGCCTGGATGCAGGGCGGACTCAGGCGGTCATTTCGACCACCGGGTCGTCGTCGTTGGCCGGCGCCGGGGCGCCGGCGGCCACCAGCGCCTTGCGGACGGCCTCGTCGCGGTAGCGCTCGTTGAAGAGCTTCATCGAGCCGATCGCCTGGGCCGCGCGGCTGGTCGAGCGCGCGTCCCAGTCCGGGCCGTATCTCTTGACGAGGGTGTGCGGCCACGTGAACAGGTAGTCTGCGGCGGAGGCGAGCGGCACCTCCTCCAGCTTCAGGATCCACACGCAGGTGTGCTTCAGGCAGTGCGGGTTCAGCCGCTGCGCCCCCGCCGCCTCAAGCAGCCCGTACCAGACCTGGTAGCAGGTCTCCGCGATCGGCCCGTAGTCCCACGTGTGCAGCACCCGGTCGCAGCCGTGCGCGAGATCCTCGTCGCGCCACGCGCGCAGGATCGGGACGATCGTGTCGGGGATGTCGCAGAAGCCCCTGCGCTTGGCGCTCTCCTCCTCGTTCTTCCCCAGCCGGTGCAGGAGCTTTCGGTCGAGGTCGATCCACGGCCCGCCGTTGTCGGTCCACGAGAGGTTCAGGTTGACTTTCGTCCGCGACCCGAACCAGACGCCGAGCAGGAAGAACCGCCCGTACGGCCTCGCGGCGCGGGCGATCTCCGTGCGGCGCAGGACGTAGGCGCCGTCGCCGTCGCGCTTCCAGTCGCCCGTCCCGGCGTCCCAGATCCGCCCCGTCTCGGCTGCGACGGGGACGCGCGCGATGTCGCCGGGCGTGAAGGCCTCGTTGCTCGTCGGCGCCTCGGCGGGCATCTCGAACGGCGCCCGGTAGAGCACGTCGTCGGTGTTGAGCACGGCTTCCAGCGCGGCGCGCAGCATGTAGACGTCGGCGAAGGCGGTGTTGTGCGAGTAGCCGCCGCCGCCAGGCATCGCCCCCTTCGCCCACTCCATCCACCTGGCAGACGTGAACTTGTCCACGTCGCCGACGTGCATGTCGCCGATCCACCTGATCAGGCGCTCCACCGAATAGAACACGCTGGCGAGATACCCGCCGCTGATCTTGCCGAGGACGTGGTGGCGGTGGCTGGAGAGCGCGACGAACTCCGTCAGGACGTCGGCCACCGGACGCGCCGTCGGGCTGACGCGGTTGAGGTGGTGGGCGCGAAGCTTCGACAAACAGGCGAGGTATTTCGCCTTCGCCCGGTCCAGCTCGTCGATCCGGCAGCAGGTCGACCACCGCTCCTTGACGCCGCCGCGCGCGGGGCGCATCCGCACGAACCACCTGTCGTGCCTGTGGCAGGAATCCGCCGGGACGACATACAGATAGTCGCCGCCGCCGCGCCGCGCGCGCTCGCCTGGCATCACCACCTCGATCTCGGCGTCGCTCGGCAGCGCGAAGTACGACTCGATGGCCTCGCGCGGCAGGCCGAGCCTCTCGGCGAAGGGGATGCCGAGGAAGCCGCGCCGCGCGACGAAGTCGCGGCCCGGAGACGCCGTGAAGACGAGGTCGCTTCCGGCTTGATAGGACATTCGTCTGCTACTCATCGGACGCCTCCCGCGCTTTCTTTCCGTATTTCATCACTTTCACTCCGTGAACTGTGGCGAGGGGCCGCGATCGCTGGCCGGGCGCCGCTCGCCCGACCGCGTTTCGCTTCCCGCTTGTCCTTCCTCGTTCGGTCTAGCGGCGCTGCTGCTGCCGGTACCGGCTCGGCAGCTTGGCCTTTTCCTCGGCAAGCAGCTTCATGAGCGCCTGCTCGGGCGCGCTGACGGGCTTCGGCTGGGCTTGCGCCTCACGGTCCGGTTCGGTGTTGGCGGGCGGTCTGCCCTTGGGGTTTGGTCTGCATCTGGTCATGTCGGCAATGGCCTCCGGCGTCGTGAAAACCTTGCCGGCGATCCAGGTGACGGCCAGAACCCCGTCCCTCATCGCTGTCCGCAGGGTGCGGACCGTGATCGGGCCTTGCGGCCAGAAGAGGCTTGCGGCCTCTTCGAGGGTAAGCAGCTCCGTTCGCTCCCACTGTGATGGGAGCGGTCGGCTCGCGACGCGGGCCGGTCGCCTGTCGGGCAGGTTGTGCCCACCAGAGGTAGTCATTCGCACCTCCATCGTCCATTGAAATCAATAGTTTGACCAATACTTCAGAGACGTGTCATGCGGTTTTCGCTTGACGAGGATCGATATCGAGATTCTTGCTGGCCTGCGGCGACGCCGTTACTGGGCGTCTACTGACTCTCGTCTTTGCCTCGCGGCCTGAAAGCGACGACGTTTGACCCCGGCGCCCGCGCGCGTTCCTCGGCCTCGGCCAAGGCGACGCGCGCCACCGCCATCGCGGCCCGGTAGACGGCCTCGCGATAGGCGTCCGACCCAAGGGAAAGCTTGAGTTGGACAACCCGCCAGACCAGGTCGCCCAGCAGATCGGAGTCGGTCATGTCGGCCTCCTGTTCGTTTTCGGTTTCCGCCCCGCGCGCGGGAGCGATCCACGGATGATCTTCTCGGCCTCGGCGCCGTCTACGAACCGGCGAGCGACAAGCACGTCGGCCAGCGCCACGACCGCCGCGCGGTTCTTCCTCACGGCGTCGAGAACGCCGCACTGGACGACTGCGAGATCGTCGGCGACGGCGCGGCGCAGGACCGGGTCGTAGGCCAGCAGCTGCGTCGCCGCATCCGGCGTCGCACGGTGGACCAGGTCGGCGCCGAGGCCGCCCGAGCAGTGCAGCATCGCGACGAGCGAAGTTGCCGCGTAGAGGTCGGAGCTTGCGCCCGCCGACGCGTCGCCGAGAACGACGATCTCGGCGGCCCGGCCCGCGAGAAGGATCGCGATCTCCGCCTCGGCGTCGGCGCGCGTAACGTAGACGGACATGCCGCCCGCCATCACCGTCCGGCCGCCGACGGCCTTGATCGACAGGATCGACACCAACGTCAGCCTCCGCCCGCCGAGGAAGCCGGCCAGCGCGTGCCCGGCCTCGTGCACAGCAGCCCTGCGGCGGTCGCGGTCGGACATGGCGTCGTCCGGCGCGATCACGGCGACGAGGTCGTCCAAGACCATGTCGCGTCCCGCCTCGCGGGCGATCCGCTTCGCCGCCCGCGCCCAAGACGCGGCGTCCGCGCCGGTGGCTCCGGGGCGCAGCCTGGCGAGCGCCGCGAGGTCGGCGCCCTTGAAGTCGCAGCCGTGGAAACGCAGCACGTCGGCCAGTCCCTGAGCGTCGGGCGGCAGCAGCTCGATCACGCGATCGAACCGGCCAGGCCTGACGAGGGCAGCGTCGAGGCGGTTCGCGAAGTTCGAGCAACCGAGCTTGATCACGCCAGGCATGTCCTCGGAGGACAGCGTGAGGATCAGATTAAGCAGCGGCGTCCAGTAGTCGCGGTTTCGATCGGACAGCGTCGCGCGGTCCGGAATCGCCTCCATCTCGTCAGCGAAGAGCAAGGCCCCTCCGGAACACTGTTTTGCCTGAGAAAATGCATCCGAAACATGGCGGCAGACCGCGTTCAAATGGCCATCGGTCTGGGCGAACGCGGCGCCGATCGATAGCTCGATGATCGGCACCTGGCAGGACACGGCGACCGACTTCGCAAACAGGGTCTTGCCGACCCCGGGCGGCCCGACGAGGACTGCCGATGCCGGCACGCTGGACCATGGGATTTCTTGCCTGCGCCATGCTTGCACGTCCGAGACGAGTCCCAGCCCCCAGTCACGCGCCGGTCCGCGAAGTCCCGGCAGTCGGTCGAGCGGGGGTACGTCGTCCGTCGAGGTCGACCGGCGCTTCGCCGCCGATGTCGTGACCAGCATCGCGACGACCTGCGCCGGAGACGCGCCCGCGCGAAAGGCAGCGAGGATGTCGTGGAACGACAGCCCGAGAGCGACGCCGTCCGGAATGTCGCGGGGCGGACGCCCGACGCAGGCCGAGACCAGGCGGCGGATGGTGCGCGCGTCCAGCGCGGCGGCGACATGCGCGTCCGCGACCGCCGTCAGGGTGGACGGCAGATAGGCTGCGGGCGCCTGCGAGACGCCGATCACGTGCCTTCCATTGCGAAGCGACGCCGACACGTCGTCGTTCCCGATCGTCGGGCGATGCTCGGCCTTGCTCGTCCCATCGCATGCGAAGACGTCCGGAGGGCGCGGCAAGTCTGCCGCCGCCTTCGCCAGGTGGGCGACCCAGTCGGCGTCGGGCGCCTGAACGACGACGGCGAGCGGCGGCCCGAGCCTCCGCAGGCGCCTCTTCAGCGCGGAGCCAAGCGCCCGGTCGAGGACGAGTTGCGGCAGGAGCCTGTCCGGCGACGGACGCATGGGGAGAGGCGGCGCGAAGGTCGGCGCAGTGTCATCGCCGTCCGAGTGGTCGGCGACCGGGGACGCCTTGGCCAGCGCGTCGAGCATCGCGTCGGCGTCGTCCATGGCGGCGACGTCGTCGGGCGTGGAGTCGATGATCGACTTGGACGGCTTGTCGGTGGATTTCGTCATTGCGGCCTCCCGTCGTCTCCGACGCGGCGTCCGAGGCGGTAGTAGCGGTTCCATGAGCGCGCAAAGCCGAGGTCCGGCGCGAACGCGAACAGCGAAGTCGTCGCGCCTGGCCGCAGATGGCCGATGGACGGGTGGCCGGAAATGACGCCGACGAGCGAAGTCTCCGGGCGGAGCGCCAGGCTCCAGTGGTCGATGATCGGCGCGTCCGCGAGGTCAGCCGCCGTAGGAAGGTCGCCGGCGGCGATGCGCCGCAAATCGTCGGCGAGGCGCTGGGCACGGCGGAACGTGTCGTCCGCGTCGAGGCAGGGAAAGAGAATCCGGTCCATCTGAAATGCTTTCGCGTAAGGCCCGCTGTCGCGCGGGCAAGGGAATGGTGCCCGTCGTCCACCATCGGACGGCGTTCGGTTCGATCTTGATGATCTGGGATTTGGGGAGTGGCCCGGCGCGAATTACCCGCCGGGCACGCGTATCGGCGCGCGGGCGGTCGCGGCGGGCCTGCGCTCGGCGTTCGAGCACGCGACCGCCAGCGGCGGGTGTTCAGTGTGGGGGAGTTTCACGCATGCACGCATGGGAGGACTCGACGAACGCGGTCCTCCGACCGGAAATCAGCAGCGGGTCCGGGAGGACGAACGGACCTGCGCGGCGCCTTCGGCGCGGCGTTCTATCCGTTCGAATATGGTGCGAAGCGTGGTCATGACCTTATGTAAGAACAGATCGGAAACGGAGTCAAGACCCTTATTTCCCGGGCGACTCCGGAAGGTTAATCGGCGTCTGGTGCCTAGTGCCGCAATCGGCGCTGCCGAAAACGGAGTAATAGGGGTGATCCCCATTGAGGCCCTTTTCGACGGCCACGTCGCTCCGGGCTCGGTGGCCGCTGCCTGCGTGGGGCACCGTTGGACGGGGTCTCGCCGCACCGTCAGTCTACTCAAGATCTTACGCTTCGTGTCGCCGCATTGCCTACGCTCACACTCGGCGAATGCGGCTTTAAATGCCATATCTGGCATCTTGAGATTATCTTGACATTATCTTCTCGGTATCTTACTTATCCACCGTTAGCCAACAGCACCAAAGGATTTGAAATGGACACCGTGACCGCACCGACCCCGACCGTTTGGGGTGTTTTCGTCGGACAGAATGGTGATCAGCTTGAGATATTTAACTCCAAATTTGGCCCGTTCCCCCCGAAGAAGGAGTCGGAGGGCTACATTGCAATTGGGTGGCCAGCGATCGGCTATCTTCCAATGTTCAAGGACGACTATGCCGATTACGTCCAGAAATTCCGGACGGCTTATCCGCACACGAACGAACGGGTGTTCAAGACTCAGGCGAATATGCCGTGGCACTTCGCCTTCGAAATGGCGAAGGGCGATTGGGTCATTTGCCCTTGCTCAGCGCACGGTTTACTGCTGATCGGCGAGGTCATCGGAGACTACGAACAGGATTATCACGATGAACTTGGCCTACATGGGAAAAGACGCGCTGATTTTGTACACGTGCGAAAGGTCAAGTGGAAAGAGACGATACTGAGAAACGATAGCCGCTACTCCCAATTGAACCGCATAGGCCAGCTTACAATAGCCAGACCGAATATTACCTTCACCGAGCTGCAAGCTGTTCTAGGTGGCGTTGTGACGGCGGCATGATCACTCTCCTCCGCCCTCAAAAGTCATGGTAGCCAACAGCAGGAAATCAGATACCTGTTGGCGTTCGCGCGACGTGTCGCGCGGACGCCCCTAATTGGCGGGACGAATTCAGTCAGGCTTTTCCCCAGCAAATTCAGCCGCAGCGGCAAAAACGTCGTGCGCGCGGAGCCAAACCCACATAACCTGGCGGCGGTTTTCACAATGGGACGAATCATGGCTTCCGCAGGATCGGCATGACGCGCGAGGCCGTTGCCCGTAAGAAACTCGCGCGAATCCGTGCGGGGGCGCCGGTGCGTTCGCTCGATCTCTTCGCTGGTTGCGGCGGACTGTCGCTCGGGTTCCATGCCGCCGGGTTCGCACTGCGCGGCGCAGTAGAATTCGACCCCGACGCCGCGCGGTCCTACGGACTCAACTTCCATGGCGGGGAACGCGCCCACAGCCTGGCTCGCGACATCACGCAGACCCAACCTCAGGATTTCGCCAAGGAACTCAAGCTCGGGCCGGTTGCGGACGCCTTCGACGTGCTCGTTGGCGGCCCGCCGTGCCAGGCTTTTGCGCGTGTGGGACGCCCGAAGCTCCGCGAGATCGACGCGCACCCGCAAGCGTTCCGGCACGACCCGCGCGCAAGACTCTACCAAGAATACCTGCGCTGGATCGACATCTGCCAGCCGCTGGCCGTCGTCGTTGAGAACGTGCCTGACGTGCTCAATCACGGCGGGCAGAACATCGCCGAGGAAATCGGCGAAGTGCTCGAAGAGAAAGGGTACGTCTGCCGCTACACCTTGCTCAACGCGGCCTTCTACGGCGTGCCGCAGATGCGCGAACGTATGTTCCTGATCGCCTTCCGGCGCGAGATCGGACGGGAGGTAACCTTCCCCGCCCCGTCGAATTGGCTTGTTTTGCCGCCTGGTTACGACGGGTCGCGCGCTGTCGCGCTGAAATTCCTGAAGGGGCTGCTGGACGACGCGCACGACTATGCCGAACCCCCGACCGCATCTCGCGACCTGCCGCGTGCTGTTTCCGCGAAGGAGGCGTTGCAAGACCTCCCGCCAATCTTCGCACGCGCGGAACTCGCTTCGGGAAGCCTGAAACGGGGCGCGAGAAGGTTCGATCAGCCGGTTCCGTATCCGAAGGTTCGCAAGCTTTCCGCATATGCCCGAACGATGCGCGAATGGCCGGGCTTCGAAGCTCCGGAGGACGGGCTAAAAGACCACGTGATTAGGTACTTGCCGCGAGACTTCGATCTCTTCGCCCGCCTGAACGCCGGAGACCAGTACCCGGAAGCCTACCGGCACGCCTTGACCATGCTTGCGGAGCGTGTCGCCGACCTGAGGGCGCGGGGCCAGGTCGTTCGTGAAGGGTCCACCGAATACGGGAGGCTCAAGGACGCGATCGTCCCGCCCTACGACGTCGGCAAGTTCCCCAACAAGTGGCGGAAGATGTGGCCGGACCAGCCCGCGAGAACCTTGATGGCGCATCTCGGGAAGGACAGCTACAGCCACATTCATTACGACAGCGCGCAGGCCCGGACGATTTCCGTGCGCGAGGCAGCGAGACTTCAGTCATTTCCAGACGGGTTCGTGTTCTCGGGAACGATGAATCCGGCTTTCCGGCAGATCGGCAACGCCGTTCCGCCGTTGATGGCCAAAGCATTGGCCCAAAACATTTTGATCGCCCTGAGGGGCAAGGAAGCGCAGGACGATCATGTCGGCGAGCGAACGGCAGCAGCAGTTTGAACAGGCGATCAAGGCCAGGCCAGATACCCGGCCAGGCGCGCGCATCGCATCCAACTTCGGATTCTCTAACAGTGCCCGCGTGATCGAAGGCGGCCTGTTCGCCTGCACGAACAACCTCGCGAACTACTCGGCTGGCCTGGTCGCCGGGCGAACGCCGGCCTGTGAGCAGTTCATCTTCCTTTGTGTCCTGACCTTCCCCCCTCTCGACGAGGTCTATTTCGCGATCACAGTCACCGCAGAAGCCGACCGCATGAATCAAGGTCTGGCAAAGCTTTATCGCGAGGGCGAGGATCGGAATGCGGCGGCGGCGGCGACCGGAGGGACACAGGGAAAAATCAGCAACAACGTCAAGATCTACATCACTGAAAGTGGAAACCTCTTCTTCCACAACCACGACTTCATGTATTCCGTCAGGCCCGGTCCCGGCGAAGCCCCGCTCGATCCCGACTGCCAGGCCCGGATCGACACGATCCAGTTCAGCATCTGGCCGCCGGCGGCAACGGCGCGAAGCAGTCTGCTGGCGCGGGAGTTCGTCGGCTATCTGGGAAGTTTGATCGGACGGGAAAGAATCCACGAACGGCGCGTCTGGGCTGACGCTGCCGCCGTCAGCCCGGAAATGCAGCGGTTGCCGACGACGATTCCTGTCGCGGATATCGAGGCCGCCGTCGCCGCGCTCGGCGGCCACTATCCGGGCGGCGAGGTCCGCCGTTTCCATGCCGCTCTGAATTTCCTCTCCCACAAGCATTTCGTGATCCTGTCCGGGCTTTCGGGCACCGGCAAGACGCAACTCGCCCTCAAATACGCGCGCGCCGTCCACGGACTTGCCACGGCCAACGCTCAGGACCCGCTGCTTTTCGTCTGTCCGGTTCGACCGGAATGGACCGATCCGACGGGCCTGACGGGCTATTACGACGTCCTCTCGAACCGCTACGTCGTGCCCCCGTTCCTCGAAGCGGTCCTTGTCGCCACGGCGCATCGAGACTCGCCTGTTTTTGTCGTGCTCGACGAACTGAACCTCGCGCGCGTCGAGTACTATTTTTCGGACGTTCTTTCCTGCGTCGAGACGGGCGAAACACTCAAGCTGCATTCCAGCGGGGTTCCGCTGGAGGGGTCGACCGGCATCAGCATTCCCGCCGAACTCCCATTGCCGTCGAACCTCTACATCATCGGAACGATCAACGTTGACGAGACGACGAACCCGGTGAGCGACAAGGTGCTGGACCGCGCCAGCGTCATCGACATGTCGACGGTCGACTTGCCGGGATTTTTCGCCAGGCTGGAAGGTCGCGAACCTGCGCTGGCCGCCGCCCGCGCGGCTTGCGAAAGCCAGGTTCTCGCCGTCCACGGGCTGATGGCCGCGCACGGTCTGGGATTCGGCTACCGTGTCGCGGAGGAGGTCGTCCGCTATCAAGCCTTCGCCGCCATGTATGCCATCGCGTCCGATGCAGAGGTGCTGGACGATCTGATGGTGCAGAAGGTTTTGGTCAAGCTGCGGGGCGGTCTGCGACAGCGCGACATGTTGAAAGATCTCGGCAAGGCGCTCGACAAGCTTCCCCGCTCCACGAAGTTCCTTAATCGGCTTGCGAACGACTTGGACGAGTTCGGAAGCTTCCAAGCCAGCCGTTGAGAGGCGCCGTGGCCATCTTGAGCCTTCGAAGCGAAGCTGGCGGTCCCGCATGGCAGGTATGGCCGAACCCGGAGCCGGTTCCGCCTGGCAACATCCAAGAAACAGGCTCCTATTTCTTCGAACTGCGCGGCAGCCCCGATGCGGGGACGGCTGAGCTGCTGGTCGACGACAGGACGCTGGAAGCGCTGCGCGCGCCCGAGCCGAATGCCGCTTTGTGGCGATGGTCGCCTGGCTTCCATGCGGGATCTATCGAGGCCGAGTTGCGCCTGCAAGGACAGGCTCCCCGGCGTTTCGAGTTCGTCACGGACCCCGACAAGCGCAAGCTGACCCGCGACGACTTCGACACGATGGTGCGGGAAATTCTCGAAGATTCGTTCGCGCTGTTCTCTCTCAGCGGATTTCGTAAGTCGGTTGCGCGAGGGAGCGGAACCCGACCGCCGGCCATCGCCAGGCTCGAATTTCTCCGGTCGAGGATCGACGAACTGGAGAAGGTCGTCGCCGACATCCTTCGCAACCCGCGACGGCGCTTGTCAGCCGAAGAGATCATATTGCCCTATCACGCGGCGGGGCGAGCCACCGGCCCCGAAATTCTGCGCTCGTTCCGTTCCGGCCGCGTGGTCCACGAGACGGGTTGCCCTTCACGCCTTCCGGAATCGCTGAAGGGCTGTCTTCCGAGCCGAATCCGGGTCGGCCGGCGACGCAGTTCACTGGACCTTCCAGAACATCGGCAGATGGGCGCCTGCCTGCGTTCGTGGGCGGCATGGCTAGGGGCCGTGGCTGAGATTCTGGACAGGCAGGTTTCCGAGCGGAACGGACGGAAACAGGAAGCGGCGACATGGGTGCGGCGCTGCCGCATCCTCGAACGCCGGATCAATTCGCTGGCGAAAGCGGCCCCGTTCGCGGAGGCCGGTGAGGCGACGCCGCAGCTTGCCCTCTCGTCTGTTTTCCGCAACGATCCCGCCTATCGCCGCTTCTTTGCTCTGTGGCAGGACATGAACCTCGGCATCGCGTCCGTGTTCGGCGACTTCCTGAACCTGCCGCTTGCCCGGACGTTCGAGCTTTATGAGCTGTGGTGCTTCCTGCGGTTGGTGCGCGCGGCGGCGGACCTGTACGGGGCAGCTGATCTCGACATCCGAGACCTGTTCGTCTCCGATGCCGCAGGCGGCGTGACGATCGCGGCTGGCGCCGTCACGGTCCCGGTCGGCGGAGGATGGAAGCTCTGTTTCCAGAAGCAGTATCGCGAGTTCTGGATCGAACCGGACGGACGAGGCTCCTACAGCCGGATCATGGCGCCCGACATCGTCGCGACGCTCGGTCCCGCCGAGGCCGCGCCGGAAGGCCGCCTGATCGTGCTGGATTCGAAGTACCGGATCGAGGACGGCCTCAACGACGCCCTCAGCTCGATCCACACTTACAGGAACGCGCTTGTGACGGAGGATGCCACGGGCAATGTGGAGGGGATCGTCACCGCCGCCTATCTGCTCGCGCCGCACGTGCCGGATCTCCGGCCTGGCTACCGCGATACGCCGCTACCTGGCCGCCTGTTCCACCCGGCCTACCGAACCGGATTCCGCTTCGGAGCGGTCACACTCCGGCCCGGCATGACCCCGGCGGAAATCTCCGGCGCGCTGGGAACGATCATCGCCGACGCCACCGCATCCGAGTCGATCCCGTGATAGATGTCCTGACCCCGGCCCAACGCAGCGAAAACATGCGTCGCATCCGAGGCAAGGACACGAAGCCGGAAATGATCGTTCGCAGGGGCCTGCATCGGCGAGGATTCCGCTTCCGGCTGCATGTCGCGTCCCTGTCTGGCAAGCCCGATCTCGTCTTCCCGCGCTACCGCGCCGTCATTCAGGTCAGCGGCTGCTTCTGGCACGGACACGACTGCCCCATGTGCCGGATGCCTTCGACCAGGCCGGATTTCTGGGCGAAAAAGATCGCGGGCAACCGCGACAGGGACCGCAGGACGGAAGATGCGCTGGGCGCCGCTGGCTGGCGGCTGTTGGTCGTTTGGGAATGTAGTTTGAAGGGACCGGCCCGGATTGCGACGGATCAGATGTTGGATCGTTGCGCGGATTTCATCAGGGGAGGGGCCGAGCGCGACAAGATCGCGGGGAATTGGTGAAAGTGAGTTCGCTCAACCCGACACGATCCGGTCGGGAGGCAATGCAAGATGCCGAGCCAGCCGATGTGTTCGGAGAGCCAGTGTGCCGGATCCGGCAATTGGTTAGGGGATGTCCATGCCTTCATCCATGAGAAGGTATCCGCTCGCGAACTCACTCACCCCTAAGCGCCTTTCAAACGGTCGGCCCCGGATCGCCTTGGATCGGATTTTTATCAAGAGAGATAGATTGCGGGGATATCCCTAAAGGACTCAATGCATAGGCAAGCGGACGCCCCTCCCGCAAGGACGTTGAATGACACAGTTGTCATGAACTCTGACAATTACGCGGGTGTTGCGCCAACGCCCTGAAGGATATAACATCTCAGATTAGAGTCTATTTTTCATGAAGCTTGACTGATAGTTTGGAGGAGCACGAATGATTAATCGACGGACTGTCTCACTCATTCTTAGTGGTGCTATATCAGCGCTTGGTGACTTGCCCATTCGAGCGCAGGAATTCGGCGATACCGCGATCAATAGAGCGCCACCCGAATTAGGCTTGGCGGACTTTGCCGACGTATGGGAATTCGTCGGTGAAGACCTCCCTGTGGCAGCTTTCGTTCCTCACCCTATTCCGGATACCATTGTAAATTCGTACAATAAAAATATGCATGGGGTACTTGGATCACAAATTTCGGATTTATTTCTAGATAAATTTGGCCGCTCTTTCTTCAGTGTATACAATGAAGTCGCTCGTTCCGCCGCCGGTCAATCAGCAAAGATGAGGGCCTTTAGAGACGTAGCTGCACAAGAACGCTTAATAAGACTCTGGGATTCATATTTTGAGAATAATTTCTTGCCTGCCGGCTTATCACTAGGTCTTCAGCAAACAGTAACATTTTTGGAATATCTTACTTACTGTATTATTTTCTTACACGAGACAGGAGGCACCCTTTCCCGAGGTGCCGAGCGCGTGAACCCGGATGATCCCGCATTGGGTCAGCCAGGCATTTCTTATTTGTATGACCGATTCAGACCGCGCGGTAGCTCGTGGCAAAAGAAATCGTACAACTCTGGTTTAAATAGATCGTGTTTTGATCTATTTAACTCAGATTTGTTTCTTAAGCATTTCAGCCATCTACCAAATTACGATAGAGTTGCAAATACAAGCGATGAGCGATGGAAAGGGGATCGATACCCAAAAAGCGATTTTCCAGTATCGCCGGATCCAAAGGTGTCAGGAATTATCCTTGAAGCCGACTTTTACAAATTTCGCGGACGAGGTCTCATACAAACGACTTGGCGGTCGAATTACGTTGATATAATTAATTTGATCTTGAAATCAGATGTAGAAATTGGTGATGGACGAATTGTAAAACGTTGGCGCAGTGCTGGGCGTTCTGCTGATGATATAGCGACAATTAGCACAAATGCAGAGTGGGATGAGCTATTTATTGATAATAACTTTGTCACTGCCGTAGCTGCGATAAAGTTGCATGCTTGGCGTGGGCGCTACATGCCGCTATCGGAATCGACAGAAGTAATCAATTCAGACAAGAATGGCTCCATCCTTGCCGTGGGCAAACGATTGAATGGCGGCGATGAATATTCGAAGCTGGTGCGGGAGCGCCTTTATCTTTTAAGTCAGCGCATTGGTGTCCTGTGAATGCCTATTTCAAAAAGGTGTCCATTGTCGTTTGTATTTTGATTGGAGGATTGCAGCTTGTAGGGGCAGCGGAAATCTCCGTCAAACAAAATGACGGAGTGAGTTTTGTAGTTAGTCTCAAAGGCGAGATCATAAAGGGTGATAATGATCGTATTGCGCTAACTTTCGCGAATGAAGATTTGACCGGTAGTTGGGGTCGACAGGTTAGCTTATCTCTCAATAGTCCTGAGGGCGGCGTTTTTGACGAGGCAATGTTGATCGCCAAATATTTGATCGACAATCGAGTTTCGACGAGCGTTGATGGAGAAGCTTCCTGCGTTTCCGCGTGCGGGTTCGTATTGTTAGCCGGATCGCGCGAGGTAGTTGGAGAGAAGTTTGAAAGGAGCGCTCATATTGATACTCGGGCGCATATCTGCTTTCATCGTCCATTTCTAAAAAATTCAAATGGAAGCTTTGATGAAGGTGTGACTGCGGTCGCAAAGCTATTTGCCGTGTTATCTGGCATTGTACAGAATTCATTTTTGATTGAGTTGCTATCGAAGGACAGAAATAACTGCAAAAACATAGAAACTGTCGAAGACCTTATGTGGAGCGGCCTCCACCTTCGTGCGTATGCGACACCACAATTCAGCAGAATCGAGCCTTACATTGTCGCTGCGTTAAATTACTACAAAATTAAAGGTGGTGTTCACTGCGATGTAAATAATCTTCCTTATCGTCCTGTTGGATGCTCGTCGCTTACTGGTGAGTATGGATCGAAAATAGATCCTGTGTCACTAATTGATATTACAGATAACAATAATACGTCCAACAACGATGACAACAGCGTGTCGTTATTTAAATTCGACGCTAAGAAGCGGTTTTATCTTCAATCAAAGTTTAATAATAAAGAAATATTTGAGTTAAAAATGAATGGAACTTTATCATTTGTCTACTTAAAATTCCAATTTGAGGTAGGCGACTCTCTGTCTGAATTAAATATCACTGTTGTTTACGATAGTTCTGCGGACGAGCTATTTGTAACGCGTGGAATATCGGATATGACGAAGTATACGTCTGGATTCCAGATTCCGCGGGCAACGCGCCTTCCGACTTATTATATGTATCCGATGGAAACTAGAATCGGTCTTCTTGTGCCAAATTGAAATGAGAATGGCACTTGGCATGCACATGGGAGATCTGGACGCCATTCAAATATGAATTTGCCAACTGTGATCGTGCCGTCTAACGTTCGGTGGATGATAACTGATGATAACGCGGTCGAGATAAGCATGTAAGCGGGGAAAAAACGTACTTCTGTCTAGCGCAGGCACCGGACGCCGTCGTAGATCATCTCGGCCGCAAGCTTTGATCCTCCGCGACCCGGATAGCTCAAGAATGCGCTGCAAATCATCAATTTCGCCTCGGCCGGAACCTCGCCGTCGTTGTCTTGCTCTCCGTGCTCGGCTTGACCGTGAATGAACGAGCATTGTCCGTCATTCAAAGTCGCCGTACCTGCTGCTGTTGGCGTGTGTCGATTGCGCCACCTAAGCGGAATAATTCGACAGCTAAACCGATTTGGCCTCGTTCTTGGGGAGTTTCGCAATAGCGCCCCGTAGCAAGTGGAGAGGCGCTCGGTCGGAGCGCCATTTCGTCGCCACGCTCCTCCTGACTCGGCCTAGTCAATCGTCCACCAATCCATGCTCGACGCCTGCCTTGTACAACTCGATCTTGAATCGGCGCCGCCCCCCCCTGCGCGGGCGCCACGCCTTTATCGACGATCCCGATTTTTCGAACCCGTTCGCCGATGCGCGTAGCAAGGCGATCTGGGTTTTCGTCGGCACGAAGAATGGCCATCGGCCCGAGACCGGGCGAACTCGAAGAAGTCTTGTTCGACAAGGTGGGGATGAAGCGGGACTGCTCTCTGGGGTGTCGCTGCCTTGGCCGCCATCTGGTGTTTGGTGCCCAGTAAAAATCGGCGCGGACGCCATCGGCTTCGACGACATCTTCTCGCCGAAGCCTAATGATCTCGCCGATCATTGCGCCTGAGTAATTACCCAGGCCCATCGGCGGCGCGGCAGGGCTTGCGCTCCCGCCCGGATTTTGATTCAAAATTTGGATGAATC
>NZ_WNKS01000037.1 GCF_009720655.1 Rhodoblastus acidophilus
CCCAACACCAAGCGAACCGACATTCATGGCTCCCGACCGAAAAGGAGCTTGAATCAGATTTGCGAGTCTGTGGGAATTCTGAATGTCAACGCGCTCTAGGCGCGCGCGAAGGCCGGGCGCGCGTCCAAATCAGCGCGCCGCCCCCGCGCGTCCCCTCAGGGGGACTGGATCGAATTGCGCGGCTGAGCCTCCCGGCGTGAGCACGGCTCTGGACGCGCAATTCGTTCCTGTCCCCGCCCAGCGTCACGAAACGGGGACACCTCAAGTCCTCTCGTGGATCTCAGGCCCGACGAAAAGCTTTTTGTGGGCGCGCCCCCTATGAATCGCGCGACAAGCGCGACGAGGTCAACGCCAGAGCGATGAGCGACCCGCGCATGACCGACATCGACGGCAAGCGCATGATCTTTGGCGGCTTCAAATCCTGCGTTGGCGACTGAACGTGGGCGCCGCCCGCGCGACCCCCACGGCGCTGGCGTAGGCCGAGATCGGCTCGGGCGCGCCGATCAAAAACCCTTGCGCTTCGCCGCAGCCGGCGGCCCGCAAAAAATCCAGTTGCGCCGAGGTCTCCACCCCCTCGGCGATCAGCGGCACGCCGAGCCCGCGCCCGAGGCCGACGATAGCGCGGACGATGGCCTGCGAATTGCCGTTCTCCGGCAGGCCGGCGACGAAGGAGCGGTCGATCTTGATCTTGTCGAACGGGAAGGACTGCAGATAGGCCAGCGACGAATAGCCGGCGCCGAAATCGTCGATGGCGACGCGCACGCCCACGGCCTTCAACTGACGCAGGTTCGCCGTCACGCGGGCGAAATCGTCGACCAGCACGCCTTCGGTGATTTCCAGTTCCAGACGCCGCGCCGACAGGCCGGTTTCGAGCAGGATGGCGTGCACGGCGCCGACCAGGCCTTCTTTTCGGAACTGCACCGGCGAGAGATTGACGGCGACGGACAGCGGATTCGGCCAGGACGCCGCCTCGCGACAGGCCTCGCGCAAAACCCATTCGCCGACGGCGCCGATCAGCCCGCGCTCCTCGGCGATGGGGATGAACACGTCGGGCGAGATGAAGCCGCGCTGCGGATGAAGCCAGCGCAGCAGCGCCTCGAAGCCGAAAATTTCGCCCGCCGCATTCACCTGGGGCTGATAATGGAGCGAGAGTTCGTCTCGCTCCAGCGCGTCGCCGAGGTCCTGAAACAGGGCGTTGCGCTCGCGCAGGCGGCTGTCGAGCCCGCTGTCGAACAGGCACACATGGCTTCTCAGCTCCGACTTGGCGCGATAGAGCGCGGCGTCGGCGTTGGCGAGCGCCGTCTCCCGGTCGCCGTGGTCGGGATAGAGGGCGACGCCGACGCTGAGGCCGATGCGGATCTGCCGCCCGTCGATCTCCACGGGTTTTGACACCGCATCGCACAGGCGCTCCGCCAGTTCCGCCGCGCGCGCCGCTGGCGCCTTGCCGGTGACGAGCGTCATGAATTCGTCGCCGCCGACCCGCGCGATCGGCGCGCTTCCGGCCGCGCCCAGCAGGGCGTTGGCCACCCGGCGCAAGAGTTCGTCGCCCACCGCATGGCCAAAGACGTCGTTGACCTCCTTGAACCTGTCGAGGTCCATGCAGAGCACGGCGACGGACGTCCCATCGTCGTCGGCCGTGGCGATGGCGTCGGCGAGGCGCTGGTTGAAGGCGGCGCGGTTGGGCAGGCCGGTCAGCGTGTCGTGGTGGGCGAGATAGCCGATCTTCTGCTCGGACTTCTTTCGGTCGGTGATGTCAAGGACCACGCCGATGTAGCGCCGCACCTCGCCGTCGGGGTCGCGCAGCGGGCCCGCGCGCGACAGCAGCCAGCGCTCGGCGCCCGGCGGGGCGTTGGTGCGCCATTCCATCTCGAAATCGCGGCCGGCGGCCACCGCCTCCGCGATCACTTTCGCGGTCGCGTCGCGATCGTCAGGATGCACGGAGGCCAGCCATGTCGCGTAGGAGGCCTTGGCGTGGCGGGGATCGAGCCCGTATAGGCTCCACAATTCCTCCGACCAGATGGCGTCGTCGCTTTCGAGGCTCCACGACCACGCGCCGGCGTTGGCGGCGCGCAGGGCGAGACGCAGCCGCTCCTCGCTGTCGCGCAGCGCCTGGGCGGCGCGCGCGCGCTCCACCGCCATCCAGGTGCGTTCGGCGGTCTCCTCGACCAATGCGACGTCGAGCGCGGTCCAATGCCGGGTCTCGCGATTGAGGATCGTCAGGATCGAGACGAGACGCCCGCCCTTGATCAGCGGCGCGCCGACGAACGCGCCGATTTCGCGCGCCGCATAGGTGGCGGCGACACTCGCCTCACCCGCGCGCGGGTCGGCGGCGGTGTCGTCGACCACGTTGATCTGGCCAACCTTGAGGCGGTCGATCAGTTCGGGTCCGAAATGTGCAAGCCGATGCGCGCCGAGGGTTGACGGCATGGCGCCGTCGGTCCATTCGCGCCGGTTGATCGCGACGTCCTGAGTTTCGTCGATTTCCGCATAGGCGACCTGGTTGCAGGCGAGCGCCCGGCCCAGAATTTCGCTCGCCGTCGCCATGATCTCCAGGGGATCGCCGAGCGGTTTGAGCGCGTCCGCCAACTCCAGCACGAAGGCTTGTTTGCGCGCGTCCTCGCGTTGAAGCGCGTCCAGCCAGATTTCCTCTGATACGTCGGTATAGACGCCGTTCCAGATGATCGCGCCATCGGGCCGCGGATCCGGGCGCGCCCGCATGCGCATCCAGCGCACGACACCGTCTGGGCGGCGCATCGGGACATCGAACGACAGGTCGGCGCCCGTGCGCGCACACGCGTTCTTGGCGGCCTGCAGGGCCGGCGCGTGCTCCGGCAGGATCTGCGACACCAATTTTTCGCCGTCGGCGAGAACCTCCTCGGCCGAAAGCCCGTTCAGCTGGGCGACGCCGGCGCTGATGTAGAGGAAGCGGGGGCCGCCCTCCGGATCGGCGGTGAGCCGGTAAACCACGCTGTCCGGCAGGTTGTCGCCGAGCGCCCGCAAGGCGGCTTCGCTGCGGCGCGTCGCCTCCTGCTCCCGCAGGGTCTCGCTCACGTCTTCGATGAAGATGACGATGCCGCCGATCTCGCCGTCGGCGCGCCGCCAGGGCTGGACTTCCCAGCGAAGCCATTGCCGCGATCCATCGGCGCGCAGGAAAAGCTCGCAGTCTTCGCGCAGCGTCTCGCCGGCGAGGGCGCGGCAGTTGACCATTTTCCAATGATCGGGAATGTCGGAAAAGACTTCGTAATGCAATCGGCCCGCCAGCGCGTCCGGCCGCCTGAGCGCCTCCCGCCAGCGGCGGCTCGAGGCGAGATAGCGCATGTCCCGGTCGAACATGGCGACGATCGCGGGGGCCTCTGCGACGAAATGGCTCAGCTGCGCCTCGTTCTGGCGCGCGAGACCAGCCGCGTGCAGGCGCGTCTGCGCGTCGAGGGCGAGGTCCGCGCACACCACGATCATCAGGCTGCTCAAGCTGAACCCCACGAGGCGCAGCCAGTCCAGCGCGTCGGCCCCCGGTCCGCCCGGATGCGCGGCGATGAGCGAAAGCGCGACCACCACCAGTGCGCCGGCGCGTCCGAACAGCGCGGCGGCGACGGCCACGCCCGGCAGGTACGTCAAGTAGGGAAAGCTCGGGTCCTCGACGCCAAACACCGCGAACCGCAAGGCGAGGCCGAGCAGGAACACGCAGGCGCCGCCCGCCATGCGCGCCGAACGCCGCCAACCCTGGAGCGCGGCGAGTTTCGCGAGAGGGAGAGCCGCGCGGACGCGCCTCCAGGCCTTTGAGATCGAAACCATCGTTGCGCCCGCCGACAATACTTGGGCCCGGCAGGCGGCGATCAAAAAAGCGCGCCTGCAACCAAAGGTTGATTTACGGCGAGAGGCATTAAAAAGCTTCTAATCTTCGGCGGAGTCCGGCAGGCGCCGGCGACCTCAGGGGGATTTCAACCGGCGTCGAGCGCCTTTTCGATGTCGCCGGCGAGGTCCTCCGGCTTTTCGGTCGGCGAATAGCGGCGCAACACCTTGCCGTCGCGTCCGATCAGGAATTTGGTGAAATTCCATTTGATCGCCTCGGTGCCGAGCAGGCCGGGCGCGCCGCGCTTCAGTTCGCGGAACAGCGGGTGGGCGTTGTCGCCGTTGACATCGATCTTGGCGAACATCGGGAAGGACACGCCGTAGTTCACCGTGCAGAATTTTTGTATATCGGCGTTCTCGCCGGGCTCCTGATGGCCGAACTGGTCGCAGGGGAAGCCGAGCACCGCGAATCCCCGGGGCCCGAAGCGGCGGTAAAGCGCCTCCAGGCCCGCATATTGCGGGGTGAAGCCGCATCGGCTGGCGACGTTGACCGCCAGGAGAACCTTGCCCGCATGGTCGCGCAAGGTGCGGGTCTGGCCGTCGATGGCGCGTAAAGGGATGTCGAAAATATCGGTCATGCCGCCACTATGACAGAAGCGGCCGCGAAAATCACGCCGCGCCTTCCGTCAATTGGCCGTCGAAGGCGGGCGAGGCCAGGATCAGGTTCCGCGCCCCGGCGGCGGCGAAATCGTCCAGCAGATAGTCGCGCCGGATGGACGGAGGGCCGAGCGCCACCACCGCGTCGGCTTCGCGGGCGAGATCCAGGCCGAGCGCGTCCGACGCCACCGCCAGCAGAACGAAATCGTAGGTGGCGCGCAGCACCTCGATCACCATGCGCAGATCCTCGACCTCGACGTCGAGCGCGCCGCCGCCCCGGCCGAGCAGATGCAGCCGGGTCTCCCCGTCGCGATAGATGGCTTCCGCGTAGGAGGCTTCGCCGGCGAGCAACTGGACGAGGCCCGGCTGCGCCGGATCGCACCCCTCCGCCATGGCGGCGTCGAGGCGTCCGTCGGGGCCGAGTTGCGCAAGAATGGCGCGCCCCTCGCGCGACAGCGCCCGCGCCGCGATCAGGGCGTAGAGCGGCGAGGCGCCGACGCCGGAGTCCGCGAGCAGGGCGATCACGCCCTGGGCGCCGTCGCCGGCGGCGACAATGCGCTCGATCAGCTCGCGCGCGATTTTCGGTTCGCGCGCGGGTCGCGCGTCTTCCGTCGCGGTCGCGGCTGGCGCCAAGGTCTCCCGCCGGACGCCGAAATCGGGCTTGGCTTCGGTCCGCAGCGCGAAGGGGTCGCGGGTCCAGACGCCGTCAACACCGGCGCGCGCGGCGGTTTTTGAGACGGCTTTCGTTGCTGGCTCCAGCTTTTCTTGCGGTATGTCCAGCGTTTCTGGATCGTCGAGCTTGACCGCGGGCGCGCCGAACTCCGCCAGGACGGTCTTCAGCTTGGAGAACGCGCCAAGCCACGCCGCGCGGAGCCGGTTCGTCGGGACCGGCTTGTTTTCGGCCGGCTCGTCTTCAACCGGCTTGACTTGGACCGGAGTGACTTCGACGGGCTTGTCTTCGACCGCCTTGAATTGGACCGCCGTGATTTCGACCGGCTCGACTTCGACCGGCCTGTCTTGGACCGGCCTGTGGTCGTCGATCGGCCCGTCCTTGGCCTGGGCGCGCGCCCCGGTCAGGCGGGCCGCGGCTCCGGCCAGCGCGTCGCTCCAGCGCGCGCCGAGAGGGCGCCGGGCGCGCCCCTGCTCGCCGCCCGCGACCGGCGCGGGCGCCGGCGCGCCCCCGCCCAGCGTTTCCCGAGCGATCACATAGAAACTGGAGAAGAACAGCCCGGCCAGCGCGCCAAACAGCGTGATCGGACCCTTTTTCGGAAAGGCCGGCGTGCTCGGCGCCACCGCGCGCGACACGATGCGGGCGTCTGCGGGCGTGTTCTCGGATCTTTCCCGTCCGACAGCGGCCTGGTATTTGGCCGATTCCGACTCGAGCTGGTCCTTCAGCGTCTTGGCCTGCCGCTGCAACTCGCGCAGCCGGGTCTCGACGCCATTGGCGACGCCAACGTTTCGCTTCTGCTCGTCGAGCTGTCTGGAGAGTTCGGCGACCCGCGTCTCCTGGACGCCCGCCTCATGCTCGAGACCGCGCGCGGCCTTGTCCACCGCCGTGCGCAATTGCATGTCCAGATCGTAAAGCTGCGCCTGCAATTCCTTGATCTTGGGATGGCCGGAGAGCAGCGTGCGCGATTCCGCGGCGAGCTGCGCCTCGACCGCGGAGCGCCGGGCCGCGATGGTGCGCACGAGATCGTTGTTGGAGATCTCGCCGGCGTCGCCGAGCCGGTTGCGCGACAGCAACACGCGCAGCGCCTTGGCCTTGGCCATGGCTTCGGACTGGGTCGCGCGGGCGTCGGCGAGTTTTGTCGCGAGATCGGCGAGTTGCTGGGTGGGCAGGCTCCTGTTTTCGGCGGAATCGTAGAGATCGTTGGCCAGGCGGAAGTCCGCGACCTTGGCCTCGGCCTCGATGACGCGCTGCTGAAGCTCGGCGATCTGCGGCTTCAGGCTTTGCGCCGCCTCGCGCGCGCTCTCGCGCTTGGCCTGCTGCTTCAGGTCGATGTAGAGATTGGCGATGGTGTTGGCGGCGTTGGCCGCGAGGTCGGGGTCCCGCGACGAGAACTCGATCTGCAGGATGCGCGACTTGGTCGGCGACAGCACCTGAAGATGGTCGAAATAATTATTGAGTAGGCGGTCCTCGGACGCCTTGCCGCCGCCGGTCAGCAGCGACAGAAGGGCGAGCGGCCCGCTGGGGGCGGGATCGAACTCGGGCAGTTTTTGCAATTGCAACGCCGACACCGCTTTTCGCGCGAGGTCGCGGGAGCTGACCAGCTGAATCTGGCTGTTGATCGCCTCGGCGTCGATGAGCTGGGACCCTGATTCGCCGCGCGAGGCGGGATCGGGGCGAGTGTAAAACGTTTCCTGATCCTCGACGATCACCCGCGCTTCCGCGATGTAGCGCGGCTTGACGACAAGGCAGAAGGCCAGCGCCGCCGCGGCGCAACCGACGGTCGCCCCGGCGATCAGTCCCTTGCGCCGCGCCAGCGCGGAGAGGGTTCCGGCGACGTCGACCTCGTCGCGTCGCTCGCGCGCATCGAAATCAGGATCGCTCGCACTCATCGTCAACTCCATGTTGACCTGAGGATGAATGATTATGGTTGAGGCCGGGTTAATTGGCGGCGGCGCGACGGGCAAGTCTTCGTTAACCATAAGCGATTAGCCTGCGCGCAGTAGATTTTGTTCGAGGCGGGAATGATGCGCGGGATTTCAACCTTGTTGTGCCTTGCCGTGGCCGGGATGCTCCAGGGCTGCGCATCGTCGCGCGCGCCGCTGGAATACCAGGCGGTGGCCAGCGAGCCTTATACGCTTTCGGCCGGCGACCGCGTGCGGGTCATCGTCTTCGGTCAGGAATCGCTGTCGAATTCCTTCGCCGTCGATTCCTCCGGCCAGATCGCCATGCCGCTGATCGGGCTGGTGCCGGCCCGCGGCCGCACGTCGGCCGACCTCGCCCGCGAGATCGAGGCGCGGCTGCGCGCGGGCTATGTGCGCGAGCCCCGCGTGTCCGTGGATATCGAGGCCTATCGCCCGTTCTTCGTGCTCGGCGAGGTCACGACGTCAGGGCAATACCCCTATGTGAACGGCATGACCGTGGAAACGGCGGTGGCGATCGCCGGCGGCTATACCCCGCGCGCCGCGCGCGACTTTGCGGAACTCACCCGCACCCAGGGCGACCGCACTTTCACCGTGAACGCGCCCATGAACCAGCCGGTTCGGCCGGGCGACACCATTCTGGTGCGTGAACGCTTCTTCTGAGCTTTGCGGACGACGCCTTAACGTTAACCGAAGCTTAAAAGCGAAAGGCTGTCAGAATCGATTAAGCTCATGGGATGACGACGATAAAATCGGTCGTCCTCCAGAAACGAGCTTGAGCAGATGAAGCATGTCGCGCCGGCTGAGACACGGGTCCAGGCCACACGCCAGCGGCGTCTATCCGCCGCGGTCCTGAGCCTGGGCGTGTGCGTGGTGGAACTGGGCGCTCTGATGGCGCTGGCTCTGGCCTTGGGCCCGGTCGCGCCAGGGTCCGGCTTCACGCCGTTGGCGTTTTTGGGCGTGGCGGCGATCTCGCTCGCTTTCGGCGCGGTCCTCCAGGTCTCCGGGGCCTATCGGCTGGAGGCGCTGCGCGCTCCGCCCAAAACCGTGCTTCGCGTCGCCGCGCTCTGGTGCGTCGCCATGCTCGCCGCCATGGCCTTGGCGATGTTTTTCCAGGCGGAGGACCGTTTGCCCTTCCTCTGGCGATGGCTCGGCGGCGGCCTCGTCCTGCTGGCGGCCGAGCGCGCGCTCATCGGCGCGTGGACGCGGCGCATGGCGCGGCTCGGGCGTTTTGACCGCTATGCGGCGATCGTCGGCGGCGGTCCCATGGCGGAAATGCTGCTGGAATCCCTCGCGCGGCAGCCGGAGCCAAACCTGCGCATCCTCGGCCTGTTCGACGATCGCGGCGACGAGCGCTCGCCCGACGTGATCGCGGGCTATCCCAAGCTCGGAACCGTCGACGAACTCCTGGTCTTCGCGCGCCACGTGCGGCTCGATCAGGTGATCTTCGCGCTGCCGGTCAGCGCCGAAGGCCGCATTCTGGGCATGCTGCGAAAACTGTGGGTGCTGCCCGTGGACATCCGGCTCGCCGCCCACGCCAACCGCCTGCGCTTCCGGCCGCGCGCCTACACGTTCATCGGCTCGGTGCCGACCCTCGATCTTCTCGACAAGCCGCTGAGCGACGGCGCCCTGTTCGCCAAAGCCGTGTTCGACCGGGTGGTCGGCGGCATGCTTCTCCTCGCCTGCGCGCCGCTGATGGCGGGCATAGCGCTCGCGGTGCGGCTCACCTCGCCCGGTCCGGCGGTGTTCCGGCAGGAGCGGCTCGGTTTCAACAACGAGCGCATCGTCGTTTACAAGTTCCGCACGCTCTACCACGACCAGTGCGATCCCTCCGCCCGCAAGCAGGTGACGCGCGACGATCCGCGGGTGACGCCGCTCGGCCGTTTCCTGCGCCGGTCGTCTCTGGACGAATTGCCGCAGCTGATCAATGTGCTGAAGGGCGACCTGTCGCTGGTGGGTCCGCGCCCGCACGCGCTCGACGCGCGCGCCGCGGATCGGGAGTACCATTCGGCGGTGGACGGCTATTTCGCCCGGCATCGGGTGAAACCCGGCGTGACCGGCTGGGCGCAGGTCAACGGCTGGCGCGGCGAGACCGACACGCTCGAAAAGATCCAGAAGCGCGTGGACTATGACCTCGACTACATCGAGAACTGGTCGATGCTGCTCGATGTCTACATCCTGGCGCGGACCCCCTCCGCGCTTCTCAAAGCCTATTGAGGCGGGCGCTGCCGGGCGGCCGCATTTGTTAACGCCTCGCGGCTAACCTGCACGGCATTTGCAATCAGGTGTGGCGTTGAGCGGGGATTGCCTCAGAATCGTTCATGTGCTGCGGGCGCCTGTCGGCGGCCTGTTTCGCCATGTGATCGATCTGGCGGCGGCGCAGGCCGCGCTCGGCCATCAGGTTGGCCTGATCGCCGATTCCTCCACCGGCGGCGACGCGGCGGCGCGCGCCTTCCGGGCGATCGCGCCGCATCTTGCCCTGGGCGTCGAGCGCTTTCCCATGCGGCGCGAGCCACACCTCGCCGATTTCGCCGGCATCCTGCGGGTTTATCGCCATGCGTTGCGGCTCAGGCCGGACGTGCTGCACGGCCACGGCTCCAAGGGCGGACTCTTTGCGCGCGCCAACGGGTTTTTGCCGGGACTGGGCGACGTCGTGCGCGCCTATACGCCGCACGGCGGCAGTTTTCATCACCAGCCCGGCCATGCGCTCCACATGTTCGTGGAGCGGCTGGTGGCGGCGCAAACGGACATATTGTTCTTCGAGAGCGACTATATCGCCAACGAGGTCTCCAAGGGCGTGGGCCCGACGCGCGCCCTGACCCGCGTGGCCAAGAACGGCCTGCGACCCGACGAGCTCGCGCCGGCGCCGCTTGACGCCTGCGCCGCCGAATTCCTCTATGTCGGGGAATTGTCGAGCCATAAGGGCGTGGACACGCTGATCGACGCGCTGGCCATCATCCACGGCGCCGGCGCCCAAAAACCGAATCTCGTCATCGTCGGATCGGGCAGGGAGCTGGACCGGCTGGCCGCCATGGTCGAGCGCTACGATCTCAACCGCCACGTGACTTTTCATGGCGTGCTGCCGGCGCGCGAAGCTTTTGCGCTCGGCCGCGTCGTCGTCGCGCCGAGCCGCGCCGAAAGCCTGCCCTATATCGTGCTGGAGACGCTCGCCGCGGAAAAGCCGCTGATCGCCACCGATGTCGGCGGCGTCGGCGAAATTTTCGGGCCGCTTCGCGACCGGCTGATCCCGCGCGACCGCGCCGACATTTTGGCAAGAGCCATGGTCGAGGCGATGACCCGGCCGCTTGAGCAGCTTCAGGCCGAGAGCCTGGCGCTCAAAACCCATGTCGCCCAGCATTTTTCCGTCGACGCCATGGTGCGCGACGTGCTGGCGGGCTATCGCGAGGCGCTGGCGCGCAAGCGCGCGGCGAAACCCCGGTGAAACCGGGATGCGTGGAAAAACGCGCTTGAGTTTGCCCGCAAAGCCTTCTATGAGCGCCGTCGTTGGATTCTCATGCCGGTTCTCGCGCTGGGCGCCGGTCACGAGCGACGCGACAAGGTCGTTGAACACGATTTGTCGCAGGATTGGTGAAGCCTGCATTCGGAACGAGGGCCATGGCCAAGGAAAAATTTACGCGTAGCAAGCCGCACTGCAACATCGGCACCATCGGTCACGTCGACCACGGCA
>NZ_WNKS01000038.1 GCF_009720655.1 Rhodoblastus acidophilus
TCCAGGTTCGCCTGTTGAATCAAACAAAAGCCGATTCGGGAATCCGCCGCCGAGTCAGTCTCTCGGAGACTTGGTATAACGATAAACCGGCTGCGCTTGTCCAACTGCTCTGTCTTGTCGCTCTCCCCGAAGCACCACTGCTGTGAGCAGACGGTACTTCTCGCCTTCGCCGTTTTACGGCGGCGTTCTGAACTTGGTAAGATTGGCGACCCGCCACTCGTGGCCGCCTGCCCTATCAGCTGCGGCACCGATAGGGCTGGGCACGCGACAGCACGTCCAAGGCCGCCCACGCGGAAAGGATGTCGTTCGGACGATCCGTCAAGGGGCACGTCGGTTTCACCGTCTTAGCTTGTGGGATGGGCGCGGTCTGAGCGACGAACGGGGGAGGGGTGAAGGCCGCACCAGCTGCGGACCATGGATCTGGCGCGGCAGGCGTCTTGCGGTCCTCCCCCAGCACCTTATGGATTCTCGATTACGCTGGCCCTCCGTTCTCGATTAGAATGACTCGTCGCGTTCTCGATTACGTTGACTCCTCGCAACACGTTGCCCCGACGCTGTTTTCTCCTGCCATCGACCGGCCAGGCAGCGGCGCGCGGGAAGAGGAGTCAATCTAATCGAGAACTTTCTGGCAACCTGCTCGAACGGCGGGGTGGCGCGAAGTCCTCGCGACTGCGGATCGAGCTTGAAACGTCCCGCTCCCTTGCGTTGACGTTTGATATTTCTGCAATTATAGAAATATGGAACAGGGAGCCTTTGGTGGACGATCAGGTTGCACGCTACGCCGACATGCTGGCGGCGCTGGGGACTGAGGCTAGGCTACGGATCATCCGGCTGCTGCTCGCCGCGCATCCGAACGGGCTTGTGGTCGGCGAGATCGGCGCGGAACTCGGCATTCCTCCCTCAACCCTGTCGCATCATCTCGACAAGCTGAAGAACGAAGGGCTGGTCGCCGTCTGTCGCGAAAGCACGTTCTTGCGTTATTCCGCCCGCACCGAAGCGCTGGAGGAAATCCTGGGCTTTCTGTTCGCGGAGTGCTGCACCCGCAACAAAGCTGTCAATCCCAAGGCCGTCATCAAAGCATAGGAGGTTGCAATGACCGACCCCGCGATCAAGGACGTCGTCCGCGAAAAGTATGCCGAGGCGGCGCGCCGCGTTTCGTCCTCAGGGTCATGCTGCGGCGGAGGGGGCGCCGTGCTCGACGGTTGCGATCCGATCACCTCCAACCTGTACGCTGAGCATGAAAAGGGGGAACTCCCCGACGCCGCCGTCATGGCGTCGCTCGGCTGTGGCAATCCCACGGCGCTCGCCGAATTGAAGCTGGGCGAAACCGTGCTCGACCTCGGCTCTGGCGGCGGCATCGACGTGCTGCTTTCGGCCAAGCGCGTCGGTCCGACGGGAAAGGCCTACGGCCTCGACATGACCGACGAAATGCTCGCGCTTGCCCGCGCCAATCAGGAAAAGGCCGGCGCGACCAACGTCGAGTTCCTAAAGGGCGAAATCGAAGCCATTCCGCTGCCGGACAACTCGGTGGACGTGATCATCTCGAACTGCGTGATCAACCTGTCCGGCGACAAGGACAAGGTGCTGCGCGAAGCCTTCCGCGTTCTGAAGCCGGGCGGCCGGTTCGCAGTGTCCGACGTGGTCACGCGCGGCGACATTCCGGCAGAGATCCGCAGGGACGTTCTTGCCTGGGTCGGCTGCATCGCCGGTGCGCTCGATGAGAACGATTTCCGCGAAAAACTCGCCGCTGTCGGTTTTGAAGCGATCAGCATCGAGCCGACGCGCATCTACAAGGTCGATGACGCCCGAGAGTTCCTGATGGGCCAGGGCCTTGATGTGGACGCCCTGGCGAAACAGGTGGACGGCAAGTTCATGAGCGCCTTCGTGCGCGCGACCAAGCCGCAACTCCGCAAAAAGTGCTGCGGGTAATCGTCAGCCGACGCGGTTGCCCGCAGCGTCGATGATCAACTGGCCGTCTTCCTTGGCGAGCGGACCCGGCGGCAGCCGGTCGAGCAGGTCCAGAACCAGTTCGCTGGGCCGGCACAGCTGCACGCCCTTGGCCGAGCAAACGATGGGGCGGTTGACGAGGATCGGATGCGCGACCATGGCGTCAAGCAAGGCCTCGTCGGAGATCGCCGGGTCGAGCAACCCCAATTCCTGCGCCGGCGATTTGGTGGTCCGCAGCGCTGCCCGCGGCGTCAGGCCGGCGGTGGCGAACAGGCCGAGCAATTGCGGCTTGGTCCAGCCGGTCGTGAGATATTCGATCACGGTCGGGCGATAGCCGGCGGCCTCGATGATGGCGAGGACGTTGCGCGACGTGCCACAGTCCGGATTGTGGTGGATGACGACGTCGGTGACCTCAGGCATGCCGGCTCTCTTGCGTATCGGCGATCTTGCGGCGGCTGACGGCGGCGCCCGCCTCGTACCAACCGCGTGTGGCGTTGACGATCTTGACCACGGTCAGCATCACCGGGACTTCGATCAGCACGCCGACGACAGTGGCGAGCGCCGCGCCGGACTTGAAGCCGAACAGGCTGATGGCGGCGTCCACCGCCAGTTCGAAGAAATTGCTGGCGCCGATCAGGGCGGAAGGCGCGGCCACGCAATGCGCCTCGCCGGTCACGCGGTTGAGCAGATAGGCCAGTCCGGCGTTGAAATAGACCTGGATCAGGATCGGGACATCAAGCAGCAGGATCACGACCGGCTGGGCGATGATCTGCTCGCCCTGAAAGCCGAACAGCAGCACCAGCGTCGTCAGCAGCGCCACCAGCGACACGGGCTGCAACCGGCTGAGCAGGTTTTTCAGCGCCCCCTCGCCGCCGGACGCCAGGACCGCCTTGCGCAGGATTTGCGCGGCGATGACGGGAACGACGATGTAGAGCACGACCGACAGCACCAGCGTCGACCAGGGTACGGTGATCGCGGACAAGCCGAGCAGCAGGCCGACGATGGGCGCAAAGGCGACGACCATGACTACGTCGTTGAGCGCCACCTGGCTCAGAGTGAAATGCGGCTCGCCGTCGGACAGGTTGCTCCAGACGAACACCATGGCCGTGCAGGGCGCGGCGGCCAGCAGGATCAGACCGGCGATGTAGGAGTCGATCTGGTCGGCGGGCAGCCAGCTCTTGAACAGCCATCCGATGAACAGCCACCCCAGCAGCGCCATCGAAAACGGTTTCACCGCCCAGTTGACGAACAACGTCACGCCAATGCCACGCCAGTGCTCGGCGACCTGCGACAGGGCGGAAAAATCGATCTTCACCAGCATCGGCACGATCATCAGCCAGATCAGCACGGCGACCGGCAGATTGACCTTGGCGATCTCCGCCGCGCCGATGACATGGAAGACGCCGGGAAAGAAGTGGCCAAGCGCAACGCCGACGGCAATGCAGAGCGCGACCCAGAGGGTCAGGTAGCGTTCAAAGCCGGACATATATGAGCCTGTTCAGACAGAGGACTTTTCGGACGGAGACGTCGCGCCCTCGCCACGGCCGATCTCGGCCAGCTTGCTGGAAAGCGACAAACGGTCGAGGCTGGCGATCGGCAGGGCGGTAAACAACGAGACGCGGTTACGCAGGTAGCGGAACGCCGTGACGAAGGCGCGCTCCTTCTCGATGTCGGTTCCCTCGACGGCAGCGGGGTCCTCAATGCCCCAGTGCGCCGTCATCGGCTGTCCGGGCCAAAATGGGCAGGCCTCACCCGCGGCGTTGTCGCAGACGGTGAAGACGAAATCCATCTTCGTCGCCTCGGCTCCGGAAAACTCGTCCCAGCTCTTCGAGCGGGCGCCTTCGGTCGGATAGCCGAACGACTGCAAAACCTTCAGGGCGAACGGATTGACGACGCCTTTGGGATGGCTGCCGGCCGAAAACGCACGGAAGCGCCCGCCGCCGTCCTTGGCCAGGATGCGCTCCGCCAGGATGGAGCGGGCCGTGTTGCCGGTGCAGAGAAACAGGACGTTGTAAACGCGATCAGTCAAATTCCATCTCCTTTGGCGGGCATCAGGGCGTCAGGTCCGCAATCAGCGGCGCGCAAATGTCGGCGCGGCCGCCGCAGCAGTCCTTCAAGAGAAAGAGCACGACCTCGCGAAGGCGCGACAGGTCGGCGCGGTAGATGATCGAACGACTGTGACGCTCGCCGGCGGCAAGGCCAGCGTTGGCGAGGATCGACAGGTGCGCCGACATGGTGTTTTGCGGCACGCCGATCAGGCGTGCGAGTTCGCCCGCGGGAACGCCGTCCGGTTCGCGGGCGACGAGCAGCTTGAAGGTTTGCAGGCGCGTCGCCTGTGACAAGGCGGACAGCGCCACGATGGCCCTAATCTCATCCATAAATCCAGACTAACGGATAAGTTTGACAGCGGCAAGACGCTCCAGGACACCTATCTAACCGAAGTAACCGAAGTCACGACCCGAGCCATTTGGCTACCTCCTGGGCCTTCGGCATGCCGCCGGCGTGAACGATCTTGCCATCGACCACGACGACAGGCGTCGAGACGATGCCGAATTTCGAGCAAAACCGTGCGATCTCCACGTAATCCGTCACCTTCTCGATCACGACGTCCGTCCCAAGCTTCCGCGCCTCCGAGCGCAGCATCTCGAACGTCGCCTCGCAGCGCTTGCAGCCGGGACCAACCACCTGCACCTTTTTCATGGTTTCGGTCTCACGACATCAGGAACGGTCTGGGGACGTTTGCCATGATCAGGCGGCGAGCCATTTCGCCAGATCTTCGGCCTTGGGCAGTCCGCCCGCGTGAACGACCTTGCCGTCGATCACGATCCCCGGCGTCGAGACGATGCCGAACTGCGCGATCTCCGCATAATCCGTCACCTTCTCGACCTTGACCTCGACGCCGAGTTTTTGGGCCTCCGCGCGCACCATCTCCGCCGTGGTCTCACAGCGTTTGCAACCGGGGCCGAGCACTTTTACGTCTTTCATGAGATTGGCCTTTTTCAGGAGAATAGCGCGTTGAATAGATAGCCGACGGCGATGATGCCGAGCCCCACCACGCCGATGAATACCGCGATCAGTTTTGTCGTCAGCACCTTCCGCAGGATGATCATTTCAGGAAGGGACAGCGCGGTCACCGACATCATGAAGGCCAGCACCGTTCCAAGGGCGACGCCCTTGCCCAACAGCGCTTCGACCACCGGAATGATGCCTGCGGCGTTGGAATACATGGGTATGCCGACCAGAACGACGGCGGGCACTGACCACCACGCGCCCTTGCCCATAATCGAGGCGAGCAGCTCGCTGGGCACGTAGCCGTGGATGAAGGCGCCGGCGGCGATGCCGACGATGATCCACATCCAGACCTTGCCGACGATGTCGCGCACGGCCTCGATCCCGGCCTTGATGCGGTCAGCAACCGAGATGGATTCAGCGGGAAGTTCGACGGCGCCTGCGCGCACGTTCCGCACCCATTCCTCAAGCCAGCCTTCGAGATGCAGGCGCCCGATCACCCAGCCGGAAACCATGGCTATGCCAAGCCCGAAGCCCAGATAGGTCAGCGCCACCTGCCAGCCGACCAGGGCGAACAGCAGCCCGAGCGCGACTTCGTTGACCATCGGCGCGGAAATCAGGAACGAGAAGGTCACGCCGAGGGGCACGCCCGCCGAGACGAAGCCGACGAACAGCGGCACCGCCGAGCATGAACAGAACGGCGTGAAGATGCCGAGTCCGGCCGCGGCGATATTGCCGATGCCCTCGCGCCTGCCGGCAAGCAGCGCGCGGGTGCGCTCCGGCGAAAAGAAGCTGCGGACCACGCCCATGCCGAACACGACCAGGGTCAGCAGCATCAGCACTTTTGGCGTGTCGTAGACGAAAAAGCGCGCGGCCTCCTTGAGGTGATCGTCTTGAGGCAGAGGCAGAAGGCCGACGATCCATGAGGAAAAATCCTCCAGCCTCCAGTAGACGACGAACCAGAGCGCGACGGCTGCTACAGTCGCAGCCGCAGGAAGAGCCGACGACCGTGAGATGACAGTCGGCGATTGTGATGTGTCGGCGCTCATGCGGCCTCCTGTCGGGCTTGCGGCATCGCCGCCATGACCGCGTCGACAATGGCGACGACGTCCTGTGCGAGGGCCGGATTGCGGCGGTAGCGCACCCATTGCGCGTCGCGCCGATCGACGACGAGTCCGGCGACCTTCAGCGCCGCCATGTGCCGCGACATGCGCGACTGGCTGGCGTCGATTTTCTTCATCAGCTCGCAGACGCAATGCTCCTCCCCGTCCCAGACGAGGCGAAGAGCGGCGAGGCGGGTGGGCTCCGCCAGGGCGGATAGAATCGAGACGAGATCTTTCATGACATACGCATGCGCTCTAATGCGCTTATGCGCTTTGATGCATGTCAATCCCGCCCCCGAGGATACGCGTTATGTTGTTGCGTAAATTTCGGCGTAGTCGCCTGTGACGACGACCGCCCATTCAGGGAGTGAAATCATGTCAGCGCGTGACGTTGTCCTCTGTCATCCCGTCAGGACCGCAATTGGCACCTATGGCGGGGCTCTCAAATCGACGCCTGCCGTGGATCTCGGCGCCGCAGTTGTGCGCGAGACGCTGCATCGCTCGAAACTGGACCCGGCAAAACTGGGTTCGGTCATCATGGGCAACGTCGTCCAGGCCGGAAACAAGATGAATCCGGCCCGCCAAGCCGCAATTTATGGCGGCGTCCCCGTCAACGTGCCGGCGATGACCGTCAATCGCGTCTGCGGGTCTGGCGCCCAGGCCATCGCTTCCGCCGCCCAGGACATTTGGCTGGGGTTCTCCGACGCGGCGATCGCCGGCGGCATGGAGAACATGGACGCCGCCCCCTACCTCATGGGTGGCGGGCGATGGGGCTACCGCATGGGCAACGCGGAGATTTTCGACTCCATGCTGCGCGATGGCCTCAACGACGCATTTTCCGGCGAGCATTCCGGGTGGCATACGGAAGACCTCGTCACGAAATACCAGATCAGCCGGGCTGACCAGGATCGCTGGGCCGAGCGTTCGCAGCGGCGTTTTTCCGCGGCGCAGGCGGAAGGAAAATTCGACGCCGAGATCGTGGCCGTCGAGGTGAAAGGCCGCAAGGGTCCAGAGCCCTTTGTCCGGGACGAGCACAACAGACCTGAGACAACAATCGAGAGCCTGTCGAAATTGAAGCCCGCATTCCGGAAGGACGGGACGATTACGGCCGGCAACGCGCCAGGCCTGAATTCTGGCGCCGGAGCGATGATTGTCGCCGAGCGGGGCTTTGCCGAGGCGAACGGATTGGCGCCGATGGCGCGGCTCGTCGCGTTTGGCCTTGGCGCCGTCGAGCCCGGTCTGTTTGGTATCGGCCCCGTGCCGGCGGTGCGTCAGGCGTTGGAGCGGGCCGGCTGGTCGGTGGCGGATATCGACCGCATCGAAATCAACGAAGCCTTCGCCGCCATTGCGCTTGCCGTCACGCGCGAACTCGGCCTGTCCGAGGAGGTCGTCAACGTCGAGGGCGGCGCCATAGCCCACGGACATCCGATTGGCGCTTCCGGCGCGATCCTGACCACCCGATTGATGCACTCGATGGCGCGCGACGGACTGCGGCGCGGCGTGGTCACGCTGTGCATCGGCGGCGGTCAGGGGATAGCTTTAGCTGTCGAAACGCTGCGCTAGCGAACATCGCGCGAGTCAATGCTGGAAAAGTCCGGCTGACTGTCTGCGTTTGGCCGAGGCTGAGGCGCTTGGCCATCCGTTCAGTCAATCTTGATGGCGTGGGGGACCGCTGCCTTCACCGGCTTCACCCATGCCGCCACACCTTTACCGAGGACGCGACGAGGATCAGCGCCAAGCCCGGCAGCAGCACGTGGTCCGGGACGATCCCCAGCAATCGCCCGCCGATGAAGGCGCCGACGATCGACCCGAACGCCATGACCACGACAAAGCGCGTGTTTTGGGCGATTACCGCGAAGGCGCTGTCGCGGCTGTAGCGCGTGAAGGCGACGATCATGGTGGGCAGGCTTACGGCAAGCGACAGGCTGCCGGCGAGCTTGATGTCGGCCCCGAACAGCAGCACCAGCGTGGGGATGAGGAGTTCGCCGCCCGCAACCCCCATCAGCGAGGCCACGACTCCGATAGAGAAGCCGGCGGCGATGCCGGCGACCACCAGTCCCCAACCGGACAGCAAGGCGGAAGCGGAGGTGGAGCCATGTCCGAACACGAGGGCGCCGGCGATCAGCACCATCAGGGTCGCGAGGGTGCGGTAGAGATTTCTTGAACTCAGTTTCGTCGCCCAGCCGGCGCCGAGCCAAGCGCCAAGCATGCTGCCGGCCAGCAGGTTGACTATGATCGGCCAATTCGCCGTGACGGCTGCGAAAGACACGGTCGCCGCCCGGAACGGCAGCGCGGCGGCGACCACGATCAGGCTCATCGCCTTGTTGAGTATGACCGCCTCCAGAGCGCGGAAGCGGAAGACGCCGATCAGCAAGGGAAGACGAAACTCGGCCCCGCCGAGGCCGATCAGGCCCCCGAGCGCGCCGATCACCGCGCCGCCGGCGAAAGGCTGGAGCCGGTCCGGGCGCGGCGTCGCTAGCCTCGCCTTCGGGGAGAGCTGTCGCTTCGGGTTTCAACATGAACGGCTCCAATACGGCGTCGCAGGCGACGGGCGCGAGACACGGGCGTGTGTTGGCCTATGAAACTCCTCGGTATTTTCACGTGCGAATCTTCGCGGGGAAAATCATTGCCAAATTCTTAGGCTGCGGCCAATCTTGGCCGAAACAACAACGGTCTGCGGGGAGAGAGCAAATGATAGACAAGCGGTATCTGCATTCCGAATAACCCGTAACCGACGCGGCACGTCCGCACGAAGCAGAATCGGCGCCAACATCAGGTTCGGACGAGGATAGCCTCGACCTCCGTTGAATTTCATTCGTGAGCGCGGCGCATCCGGGGCGGACGCGCCCACATTGCTCAGGAACAGTTGCGTAAGAAGAAGCGGCGACCAGCAGAGAGTGCCGCAGGGCATCGAGCCTTGGGCGTGGATCATCAACAACAGCGTCGCGGCGGCCCGACCGAATTCGCCTCTGCTTCGGCAACGGGCGCGCAACGAAGTGCCGTAAATCGAGGCCGTTGCCGAACATCATGCGCGGCGCTACGCGGCCGTGTTGGAGGAAGAACCCGTCGGTATGGATCGCCTCCGCCCATGATCGCATCGACCGAATACGACGGATGGCCGCGCGGGCGGATCGTCCTCGAAACGCCAGCCCGTGCCCCGGTCTCTGGCAAACCGTCAACGACGTTTCATACACCGACGGGCGGATCACCGTCGTTCACGTCGAGCATTTCGCCGTCCAAGGCGCGCTGCTCGACTGGTGGCTGGGCGTGAAACCCAACAAGAGGGTGAGGCTCGGCCTCCTGGCAAAGGAGGCGGTCGCGACGGCCTTGCGTTCTCGATTACGTTGACGGCGAGGTCGGATCCTGCGGCATCGTCATGGGGAAACTCCCGCGCTCGCCGGTCCTGGAGCGGCGTTGGCGAGAAG
>NZ_WNKS01000039.1 GCF_009720655.1 Rhodoblastus acidophilus
GATTCATCCAAATTTTGAATCAAAATCCGGGCGGGAGCGCAAGCCCTGCCGCGCCGCCGATGGGCCTGGGTAATTACTTCGGATCGTCGGGTGACGCCGGTATATCGCTAATTTGAACAAACTTGTTGCGCGCCTGTGGCGGGCGGTTCGCGAGCCGACTGTCGGCGAGGCGCCGCCCCGGCTTCCCTCCGATGAGACCGAGGAGCAGAGGACGATAACCGCTTGATCCCTTGGCCCTCTACTGGATCATTCGGAAACCGTATTCCATTCGCGGATTGCAGCTCGCAATCTCGCGGAAACCGGATCAGATGGCGCTATGCCGCTCCAGGAAGGTGACGATCGCGCCGACCGTGTCCTCCAGCGACGGGTCCGGCAGGCCGAGCGGACTGGCGTCGCGCGCGGCTTGATAGGCCGTGCTGTCGTAGCGCTTGAATTCCATGGCCGAAATGTTGTCGATCGAGCCGATCAGGAAATCCACCAGCGGGAAGATGAGGTCGTCCCTGGTGCAGCGCCGGATCACCTCCGGCACGAAGTCCTTCAGTTGGAACATCTGGAAACGGGAGCCCGTGCGCCGGGCGATGATTTCCGTCACGTTCCTCATGTTCGCATAGGCATCCCGCGTGACGTGGAAGGTTCCGCCGAGTGTGTCGGGCGATTGGGCGATGGCGACGATGTTGTTGGCCGTGACGTCGGCCGGCGTGAAGCTGACCTGATTCATCGCGTCCACGCCGATGCCATATTTGATGATGAAGGCAATCAGCCGGGTGGTGATGTCGAAGGCGGCGCCGCCGCCCGTCACCGAGGGCGTGATGAGCGCCGGCCGGAAAACGCGCGTCGCCAGCCCGCGCCGACGCGCGTCGAGCACCATTTGTTCGGACGCCCATTTCGACTGGCTGTAGCCGAAATCGAGCCGCTCCATGCCGTCATTGTTGTCGCTCTCGTAGAGCACGTCCTTGTTGGCCCAGCCGAAAATGAAGGTGGTGGAAATTGCGTTGAACTGCTTAGGCCTACCCTCAAAGGCCAATCGGAGGGTCTCCGCGGTTCCGCCGATGTTGGCGTCGCGCATGTTCTGATAGGTGAACAGATAATTCACCAGGGCGCCGCCGTGATAGATCGCGTCCGTTTTATTCGCGAGCTGTCGCCAGGCGTCGGGCGACAGGCCGAAACGCTTCTGGTCGAGCGCGCCGTGCACCACCTTCACCCGACGCTCGAAAGCGGCGACCATCTCCGGCGAGGCCACGCCGGAGTCCCGCGCCTGAGCCAGCAGCCGGGCGCGCGCCTCTTCCGAATTTTGGCCGCGCACCAGCACGTTGATCTCGGCTTGCGTTTGCGCCAGCAGGCTCGCCAGCACGAAGGGGCCGAGAAAGCCGGTGCCTCCCGTGAGGAACACGCATTCCGGCGCTTCGGCGGGCGGCGCTCGCGGGCGCTCCGGTTCGAAGGGAAGCGTGCGGTCCTTCCGCATCAGCGCCTCCTCTTCAGCCAGACAGGCGGCGCGCGTGCGTGCGACGAAGCGGCTCATTTCCACGGCCACGTCGTCGGGCGCCGCCTCGAACCGCCTTTGCAGCTCGAACAAGTCGGCCACCGTGATGTTCTGCATGAGGCGGACGTCGACATGCTTGCCGAGCAGGCTCTCGCCGCGTTCGCCGAGCATTTCCTTGACCTCGTGCATCAGGGTCACGAGGTCGAAACTGTCCACGCCCGCCTCCAGGAGCGTGATCCTCTCGTCGCCCGTGAGGCGATAGCGCGTGCGCAGGATCGAGAACGGCGCGGCGGCGGCCCCGTCGTCCTGGCTCTCGTCACGCCGGCTGAGGCTCGCGAGCACCTTGAGACGGCCGGCGCTCAGCCAGTCGCGCGCCAGGAAGCGCATGACCTTGCCGGAACTGGTCTTGGGCAGCGTTCGCGGCGGGATGAAGATGATATCGCCGATGTCCACGGCCAGGGCGCGCCGAACCGCCGCGACGATCGCCGCGGCGTCGGGCGGGGCTTGAGGCTCCGAAACCTCCGCCACGACCCCGATATGGCCGAGATGCTCGTCGCCGAGCGCGAAGGCGGCCACGCCGCCCCTGCGGATCGCGGGGGAGGCCGCCTCGACTGCGGCTTCGATGTCCTGTGGGTAGATATTCTGCCCGCGGATGATGATCATGTCCTTGATCCGGCCGCAGACATAGACTTCGCCGTCATGGATGAAGCCCAGGTCCTGCGTGCGGAGAAAGTCGCGATTCGACGCTCCGCCCGTCAGGCGGGCCTCGAAAATCTCTTGCGTCAGCTCGGGGTTGCGCCAGTAACCGAGGCATTTGCTCGGCCCCGTCACCCAGATCTCGCCGACCTGGTCCTCCCCAAGGGTCGCGCGGGTTTGCGGATCGACGATGCGCAGTTCGTTATCGCCGAGCGCGACTCCGCTGCTCATGATCTGGACCGCGGAATCGATTGCGAAGGCGGCGCTCGTGACGTGGACCCGGTTCCGCGCCAACGCCCTCCGGTCAACGGACAACGGCTTGCGTCCGTAGCTGGCGACGGCGAGCGTGTTCTCGGCGAGGCCATAGGCGGCGAAAAAACTCTGCGGTGTCAGCCCGTATTTCCGGAATTTCTGAAGGAAACGGCGATAGGTCTCCGGACGGACCGGCTCAGCCGCGTTCATGAGGAATTTCAGCGAGCTCAGATCAAGCCGCGTCAAGATTTCCTCCGGGATGCGACCGGGCTTCAGGCAGTATTCGAAGGCGAAATTTGGCGCCGAACTGGCGGTCGCGCGGTATCGGCTGATCGTGTCGAGCCACAGTCCCGGATTCTGGATGAAAGTGGCGGGCGCGAGCGCGAAGGTCTGGCCGCCGCTCATCGCCGCATAGATGAAATAGCCGATCAGTCCCATGTCGTGCTGCTGCGGCAACCAGGAGACGCCGATGGGCTGGTCGTGGTCCACGACCAAGGCGCGATTAGCGATGAGGTTCGACTGGCTCACCATGACGCCCTTGGGACGGCTGGTCGAGCCCGATGTGTACTGGAGGAAGAAAATCTCGCCGCGCGGTCCGCGCGGCGCGGGACCGGCGGCCTCGATCATGCTTTCGGTCGCCAGCAGTTCGACGCCGGCCAGCGCGCCGGCCAGCCAAGGCTCCGCCAGGGCGAGGCCGGCCTTGAGCGCGTTGCGCCCCTCGCTGTTCGATAACAACAGGGTCGCCCCGCAATCATAAGCGACATGGGCGATCCGCAATAGCGCCGCCATCGCGTGGCCCGTGGGCTCGACCACGGGAACCGCGATCACGCCCGCGCGCGCGCAGGCGAACAGGGCGCAGATCATTTCCAGCCCCGGTGGGAAAGCGAGCATAACGCGCGATTGCGGCTCAAGCCCGCGCCGCGCGGCGAGATGGCTGGCGATCACATCCGCGCGGGCGAGAAACGAGGCGTAGGTATGGCGCTCCACTTCCGCGCCCGTCACGTCAAGGAAGGAGAACAGAAGCTTGTCCGGCTGCGACTCGGCCCAGGCTTCGACAACCTTGATGACGGACATGCGGCGCCTCCACCCAATTTTTCCGGAGCGCCCCCGCCCACCTTGCTTTGGATGCTGCAATAGCTAAAGCGCGGGGAGGCTGCAACGTGGCCGCGCATTTTTTTTGGTCCCAGTCCGGGGCCGCCGCCACTAACACGATTGAAATCAAACGTAAGCCGAGCTTTACTCCGCACGAAAGCGGCCCTGGGGGCGGCGTGCCAAAAAGAGCCATGCAGGAGGCGCGCGATGTTGCGACTTGCGGCCCGTTGGACGGCGATACGCGCCTTCGCCGGTCGCCTCGTGGACAGCCTGCGCTATCAGGCGCTGTTCATGGGCTTTGTCCGGCCGAGCGTCATGTTCGGCCTGCGCGCCGATTTTCACGAGGTCGATGCGCGTTTCTGGCCGCGGCTGCTGCTCATTCTGCTCTCGGCGCTGGCCGTTCGCCCCTTTTGCTGGCTCGAAAGCGTCATCTATGGTCGGCGCATCGCCGCCGCCGCGATCGCGCCGCCGCCGGTCTTCATTATCGGCCACTGGCGCAGCGGCACGACACATCTCCACAATCTGATGAGCTGCGACGAACATTTCGGCGCGCTGACCATGTTCCAGGCGCTCGCGCCCGATTGTTCGCTCATCGGCCGGCGCTGGCTGAAACCGGCGCTGAACCGCATTCTGCCGGCGCGGCGGCCGATGGACGAAATGACTTGGAGCGTCGATTCGCCGCAGGAGGAAGAGGTCGCGCTCGGCAAGACGACGCTGTTCTCCTTCTATTCGGTGCTGCTGTTTCCAAGGCTGGCGCCGCGCTTCGCCCGCCAACGCGTCCTGGATCTCGATCTCAACCCCAAGGCCAGGGCGGATGTCGCGCGGAACTACGAACGACTGCTGAAAATCGCGACTCTCCACGCCCCGGGGCGGCGGCTGGTGCTTAAGAATCCGGTCAACACGGCGCGAGTGCGCCTGCTTCTCGAACTGTTCCCTGGCGCCAAATTCATCCACATCCACCGCTCGCCCTACGAGGTTTTCGTCTCGACGCGGCATCTGCAGCGACAGATGCGCGCGCTGACCGAGCTGCAGCAGGCCGATGACGCCATCGTCGACGAAACCATTTTCGCCTTGTACGACGGCATGATGCGCCGCTATCTCGAAGACAGGAGGCTCATACCCAAAGGCGATCTGGCCGAGGTGCGTTTCGACGATCTGGAGCGCGATCCCTCAGGAGAGATCGAGCGGATCTATGCGACCCTGGGCCTGCCCGGCTTCGCTGCGATGCGCCCGGAGCTCGAAGCTTATCTCGTTTCGCTGCGGACCTATCGCAAGAACACATTCAGCCTAGCGGAGGCGGATCGAGCGCGCGTCGCGCGCCGCTGGGCCTTCGCCTTTTCGGCTTTGGATTACCAAGCATAGCCCAAAGATCAAGGCGTCGCCCGAGGGAAAAGCGCTGCCTTGAGCGCGCAATCGCAAATTTTAACTCTTGCCTATTAAATGGATTTGTTCATTCGCTCGGTCCGATTGACCCGAGACGATCGGGAAGACTTGGTTCGTACGAAACAAACCCGAGGCGTGGCGGCGTGACCTCCGGCGCCAGAGGGCCGTCGCATTCGCCGTGAAGGAGGCTTGGTCTTGGGCTCGATCTGCGCCATCGCCTTTGTCGCGAGCCTCCTGCCGGGCTGCGCGGCGCCGAAGAATTTGGCGGTGGGCTATGTCGAAGGCGAATATGTCGCGATCGCGCCGATCGAAGCGGCGCGGGTCGCGCAGCTTCACGTGCGCCGGGGCGATGTCCTCAAGACGGGTGAGCCGATCGCGACGCTCGAAGCCCGCGACGCCGAAATCGCCGTCTCGCTCGCGCGAAGCGCGCTCGCCCAGGCCGAGGCCGAACTCGCCAACATTCGCTATGGCCGCCGGCCCGAGGAGATCGCCGCGCTCGAGGCGAGCCTGAAGGCGGCGCAGGATTCGCAGGATGACGCCCGACGGATTCTGGAGCGGCGCAAGAACCTTTTTGCCCGCGGTTTCGTCTCGCAGGCCGAACTGGAGTCGGCTGAGACCCATCATAATGTCGCGGCGTCCCGCGCGCGCGAACTTGCCGCGAACCTCGCCGTCGCCCGATTGCCGGCGCGCGACGAGGAAATCGCGGCGGCGTCGAGCCGAGTGGCGCAAGCTCAGGCCGCGCTCGCCAACGCCGAGTGGCGGCTCGGCCAGCGCCTCCTGGTCGCGCCCGCCGACGGCCATGTCTCCGACATCGTGCGGCGCGTCGGCGACATCGCCGGTCCCTCCGCGGGCGTGGCGTCGTTTCTGCCGGACGGAGCCGTCAAGGTGAAGGTCTACGTCCCGGAATCGCAACTGTCCGGTCTCACGATCGGGCAACGCGTCGACGTTGGTTGCGACGGTTGCGAAAAGGGCCTTTCGGCGATGATCTCCTACATCGCGCGTGAACCGGAGTTTACGCCGCCAGTGATCTATTCGCTCGAAAGCCGCCAGCAGCTCGTCTACCTGATCGAGGCGAGAGCGCCGCGCGAAAAACCCCTCGGGCTGCAACCCGGCCAGATCGTCGATGTCGACCTGCCAACGCCGGCGCGCCCATGAACGTCATCGACGTCGCCAATCTCACCAAGCGATTTGGTAAGACCCTGGTCGTCGACCACATCGGGCTGAAGGTCGCGGCCGGTCAGATTGTCGGCTTCCTTGGGCCGAACGGCTCGGGCAAGACGACGACGTTCCGGATGATCTGCGGCCTGCTGACGCCCGACGAGGGCGAAGGCGCGGTGCTCGGCTACGACGTCAGGCGCGACAGCCGCCGCATCAAGGCCGAGGTCGGCTATATGACGCAACGGTTCTCGTTCTACGAGGATCTGACGATCGAAGAGAACCTGCTGTTCGTCGCCCGTCTCTACGATCTCGAGCCACGTCGGCGCAGCGTCGCCGCGACGATTGAAGAACTCGGCCTTGGCGGACGCCGCCACCAGCTCGCCGGGCACCTCTCGGGAGGCTGGAAACAACGCCTCGCGCTCGCGGCCTGCGTCATGCATCGCCCGAAATTGCTGTTGCTCGACGAGCCGACCGCAGGCGTCGATCCCCAGGCGCGACGCGAGTTCTGGGACCAAATCCACGCGCTGGCCGGCAGCGGCGTCACCGTGCTGGTTTCAACCCATTACATGGAAGAAGCGGAGCGCTGCCATAGCATCGGCTACATATCCCGCGGCAAGATGCTGGTGACCGGCACGGTCGAAGAGGTGGTGCGGCAATCGGGACTCACGACCTTCATCGTTCACGCGACGGCGACCGCCGAGCTCATGAGCGAATTGCGTCACCTTGACGGTGTCAGCCAGGTCGCCCCGTTCGGCGCGGCGATCCACATCGTCGGCGTCGACGCCATGCGGGTGACGGCTTCGCTGAGGGCCTTCGCGGCCGAACGCGGGCTGCCTCTCGAGCCGGGGCGAACCAGTCTCGAGGACGTGTTCATCCAGCTCATGAATTCAGGCGACGCCGCGCCCAAGAGGGTTGCATGATCCGACTGTTCCTTGTCCGCCTCGGCGCCATCTTGGCCAAGGAATTCGTGCAGATGCGGCGCGACCGCGTCACATTTGCGATGATGCTGGCGATCCCGATTCTCCTGCTCGTTCTGTTCGGTTACGCGATCAACACCGATCCCAAGCGGCTGGACGCGGCGCTGCTGGTCACGGGGCAGGATCATTACTCGCGCGCCATCGTCTCGGCGCTCGAGGTGTCCAATTATTACCGCTTCGTCGAGCGGCCGCGCACCGCCGCCGAAGCCGAAAGGCTGATCCAGAGCGGCGCCGTGGCCTTTCTCGTCGTCATTCCCAGCGACTTCGGCGCGCGCGTCGATCGCAATGACCAGCCGCGGATCCTTGTCAAAGCCGACGCGACCGACCCCTCCGCCGCCTCCAACGCCATCGGCGCGCTCGAGGTGATCGCCCGGCGCGCGCTGCTGCGCGAACAGGGGCTCGAGGGAAAAGCGGCCGAAGGCCAGGGCGCGCGCATGTCGATCGTCGTGCACAAGCGCTACAATCCCGACGGCGTGTCCCAATATTTCATCGTGCCGGGGCTGCTCGGCGTCATCTTGCAGATGACGATGGTGATGATGACCTCGGTCGCGCTGACGCGAGAACTCGAGCGCGGCACAATGGAGAACCTGCTGGCCATGCCGTCCAACGGCTTTCAGATCATGGCGGGCAAGGTGCTGCCCTATTTCATCGTCGGCGCGGTGCAGACGATCGTGATTCTCACCACGGCGCGGGTCCTGTTCCACGTGCCCTTCGTCGGGTCGCTGCCGCTGCTGATCTTCGGAATCCTGCTGTTCGTTATGGGCCTCGTGCTGCTCGGCTACACATTCTCGACGCTCGCGCGCACGCAAATGCAGGCGATGCAGCTCGCCTTCTTTTTCTTCCTGCCGTCGATCCTGCTCTCGGGATTCATGTTTCCGTTTCACGGAATGCCGGTTTGGGCGCAGACCATCGGCAACCTGTTTCCGTTGACCCATTTCCTGCGGGTCGTTCGCGCCATCATGCTGAAGGGCGCCGACTGGAGCGAAATCGGCTTCGAATATTCGATCCTCGCGCTTTTCATCCCAGTCTATGCGATCTTCGCGCTGTTGCGATTCCGCAGGACGCTCGACTGAGGCAGGCGCCGCTAAAGCAACCACGTGTGCGCGCCACATGCCCGGACTGCCCTCTGCCGCATGGGCGCGTCCGTGGGCTGAGGGAACGCGGCGCCGAACTGCGGATGTGTCGAGTTGATTGATTAGGCTGTTGGAGTGGTGAAAGTTTCCCCCAAAAGTCTCGACGAAACAGTTACGGCCAGTGGATAGTCCGCCTGGCGTTAATGCGGATCATATAGGGCTGAGACGCACAGCATTCGTCCAATGGGGGCTTTCTGGTCCTTTGCAGCCGTTCTCGAAGCAGCCTGGAAGACCCGTTTGAGCCGGACTCGGTCGATCATGCCGCCTCAACCTTGCTCGCCGCCCCTCTACATGTTGTGGGTGTATGCCATAACCGGACAGGCGCGGTCCTGACCAGGGCCAGCATGCTCCTCCGGCTCCATCATCAGGTCTCCCGTTCGGCGATTTCACGGGCGTCAGTGTACGGCATAGCGAAGAACTTGAGCCGCACAATGCCTTGCCCCAAGGGCCGGGGAAGTTGCCCACTGCCGGGGTGATTTGGTCGGACGCGCACCCAGCGCCGTCTTCATTTCCGAGGCCGTGACAAAGTGAACCACCAATCCCTTTCCGCCTTCATCTGGTCCGTCGCGGACCTTCTCCGGGGCGATTACAAGCAGTCCGACTACGCCAAGGTCCATCCTGCCCTTCACCGTGCTGCGGCGGCTGGACTGCGTTCTGGAGGCCACCAAGGTGGCCGTGCTGGCGGAACATGCCGACAAGCTGAAGGCGGGCCTCAACCCCGAGCCGTTCGTCTTGCGCAAGGCGGGGCATCGGAGCGACGGCTGGTGATTTCGCCGCGTTTGCTACCCCCTTGGAGGGTGGCAAAATGTTGCTGGACGAAGCGCACTATGACGCCGGGGACGCAGCGCGGGGGATTGCCATGGCGGCACTCTTCGGGGGCGGCTTTGGGGTGCTCGGGCAGTCTGGCGAAAAGCTGGCCAGCAAGTACCGCCAAATCGTCCAGGAGGGGACTGCCAAGGTGGATGCCTTCGACGGGGCTGTGATTTTGCATGGAATAAGGACCCCAGCGCTGGGGTGATTTGCATCCAATCGGGACCCCGGGGCTGAGGGTCCAC
>NZ_WNKS01000003.1 GCF_009720655.1 Rhodoblastus acidophilus
TGGTCGAGTCGATCATGATGTATTCGAAGTCCGGGTCGTCGGCCATCGCCACGAACAGCCTGTCCCAAACGCCATCCCTCGACCAGCGCGAAAAACGAACGAACACACTGTTCCAGTTTCCGAAAATTTCTGGAAGATCACGCCAAGGCGAACCCGTTCGCGCCAACCAGAGAACGGCTTCGACAAACAGCCGATTGTCGGCTCCGCTCCGGCCTGGATCGCCCACCTTTCCAGGCAGATGCGGCGCCATCCGAACCCATTGAGAATCTCCCAACACCAAGCGAACCGACATTCATGGCTCCCGACCGAAAAGGGCTTGAATCAGATTTGCGAGTCTGTGGGAATCTCAAATGTCAACGCGCGCTAACCGACGATGCTCTAAGGTCCATTGTCGGCTCAGCACTCGGTCTTGCCGCACTTGCCCATCGCGTCGATCTTCTTCTTCAACTCGTCATAGCCGACCGCGCCGACCACCACTTCGTCGCCGATGACGTAAGACGGCGTGCCGTTGATCGACAGGCCCTCGCCGAGCTTCAACACGCCAGCGAGCTTGTCCTTGATCTCGGGGTCGGCGGCGTCTTTTTGCAGCTTGGCCATGTCGAGCCCGACCTCCTTGGCGGCGGCCAGCGCCTGTTCGCGGCCGATCTTGCCCTTGGTCGTGAGCATTTTCTGGTGGAAGTCCCAGAATTTTTGACCGGACGCCTGTTTGCGCACGGCGGAGGCGATTTGCGCCGCGTCAACCGAATCGGCGCCGAGCACCGGGAAATCCTTGAGCACGACGCGCAGGTCCGGATTGCCCTTCATCAGCTTGGCAAGGTCGTCCATCGCCCGTTTGCAATAGCCGCAGTTGTAATCGAAGAACTCGACCAGGGTGATCTTGCCGTTGGGATTGCCGACCACCGCCTGGAAGTCGGAATTGAAAATTTCCTTGCTGGCGTGGGCGATGGCGGCGCGGCGCGCGTCGTTCTCTTCCGCCTTGGCCTTGCGCTCCAGCTCCGCCGCGACATCGCGCAGGATCTCGGGATGCGTCAGCAGGTAATCCTTCACGATTCCCTCGATTTCGCCCTTCTGCGCCGGCGAAAATTCCGCCGCGCGAACCGGGAGGGCGAACAGGAGGCCCGCCAACGCGCCGGCGGCAGCCGGCGCGCCCAACAACGCGAGAACTTTGGCGGACGTGAGCTTGCGCGGATGCGACATGGACAACTCCGAAGGAAGGAACTAACGCTCCATAACCTATTCCCGGTCTCGGGTCGAATTGGGTCTTTTCCCGCCATGTCCGAAAGAATACTCACGCCCGCGCGGCGCGCGGCCATCGCCCCCTTCCTCGCCATGGACGTGATGCGCGAGGCCGCGCAATTGCGTCGCGAGGGCCGCGACATCATCCAGATGGAGGTGGGCGTGCCCTTCGCCGGGCCGCCGCGCCGCGCCCGCGAGGCCGCCATCGCCGCGCTCGACGGCCGGCCGATCAGCTATACCGACGCGCTGGGCCTGCCTTCGCTGCGGGCGCGAATCGCCCGACATTATCGGGACGCCTATGGAGTCAGCGTCGAACCCGAGCGCGTCTGCGTGACCACGGGATCGTCGGGCGGGTTTATCATGGCGTTTTTGGCGCTGTTCGACGCCGGCGCGCGGGTGGCGATCAACTGCCCGTCCTATCCCTGCTACCGCAATATTTTGGGCGCCTTTGACGTCGAGACCGTGGAGTTGCGCGGCGTGAGCGGCGTCACCCCCGAACAGGTCGAGGCGGCCGACGATGGCCAAAAACTCGACGGCCTGCTGTTGATGAACCCGTCCAATCCGACCGGCGCGCTGCAAAGCGACGAGTCGATGCGGGCCATTGCGGCGGTTTGCGAGAAGCGCGGAATCAAATTCATCTCGGACGAGATTTATCACGGACTCACCTACGAGCGCCCGGCGCAGACGGCGCTGGCGTGGTCGCGGAACGCGGTGATCGTCAACTCCTTTTCCAAATATTATTGCATGACCGGCTGGCGCGTGGGCTGGCTGGTCGTGCCGGACGGGTTTTCGCGGGTGATCGAGCGGTTGCAGCAGTCGCTGGCGATCTCGCCGCCGACGCTCGCCCAGATCGCGGCGGAGGCGGCGTTCGACGCGACCGACGAGCTGGAGGCGGTCAAGGCCGGCTACGCCCGCAACCGCGCGATCTTGCTGGACGCGCTCGGCGGCATGGGTCTTGATCTGGCCCCCGCCGACGGCGCCTTTTACGTCTATGCCGACATCTCCAGGTTTTCGGAGAATTCGCTCGAATTTTCCAAGGCGCTGCTGGAGCAGGCAGGCGTCGCCGCGACGCCCGGCGTCGATTTCGATCCGACGCAGGGCCACCGCGCGCTCCGCTTCTCCTATGCCGGCGCGGAGGCCGACATGATCGAAGCGATGCGGCGGGTCAAGGTTTTCCTCGGGCGCTGAACCGTTCCTACAGCAGCGCGTCCCACGCCGTGAACAGCTTTTCGAGATTGCCGCGCAGCTTGGCGAAGGCGAAGGTCTCGCTGCCGACCTGCGCGTAGCGCCAGGCGAAATCGACGATCTGCGGCGCCGACAGGCACAAACGCAGGGCCTCGCGGTCGCCGATGGACACGGTTTGGCCGAGGTGCAGGCCCTGAAGCCGCAGCGCCCGCAAGACCCTTTCGGCTGCGCCCTTTTCGGCGCCGCGCATGAAAATGGGGATCAGGGTGGGATCGCCGGCGCTCGCGTCGATTTCGAGGCGGGGCAGGGCGAGAATCTGACGCCGCGTCTCGGCGTGGAAACTGGCCTTGGCCGCCTCGATCAGGGCGGGGTCGAGCGCGCAAAACGCCTCCAGTTCGGCGAGCGCCGCCTCCCAGCGCAGGCCGAGGCCGGCGTTGCAGCGGGCGCCGAACGGGCCTTCGATGCGCTCGCGCAGCAGCGGCGGCCAGTCGTGCAGGGCGAAATGATCGGCGAGGCCGTCCGGCCAGGGGATTGTCGCGCCGTCGGCCAGGAACTTTTCAGGGACCAGCAGCGCGCCCGAAAACGCTGGTCCTCCCAGAAATTTGGAGCCGGAGATCATCACCAGGAAACCGGCTTCGAGGTCGGCGTAAATCTGTTCCGGCGCGCAGCGCAGCTGGCAGGCGTCCACCACCACCGTCACCTCGCCGGGGTTTTCCTGCATGAGTTTCGTGGCGCAGGCGCGCGAGATGGCGGAGAGCCCGGTTTTCGAGCCGTCGAGCAGGTGGATGAGCGTATGGGCGCCGCGCGCCCGCGCCACGCGCACCAGCGCGCAGGCTTTCGAATCGATTTCTTCGACCGGGAGAGGGGTTCCGGCGGCGTCGCGCAGGTGGAGCGTGGCCAGCGTCACGGCGTCGAATCCCTCGAGCGGGAAGCCGGCGCGCGCTTCGCCGAACGGGGCGCTGTTGAGGAAATGGCGGCCGGCGGCGGCGAGCGGCGCGCCGCGCCCGGTTTCGTCCGGGCCGACCAGGATGTTGACGAGCTTCTGCCCAGGCTGCTTCGCGCGCGCTTGGGCGAGAACCAGCGCGGCATATTCGGCTTCGGTGCCGGAGGCGCAGAACACCACCTGCGCGGCCGGCGGGGCGAGCAGGTTGAGCAGGCGGCGGCGCAGGTTGGCGAACCAGTCCTCGGTTTCGCCGGCGAGCAGGACGAAAGGCATGGCTTCCGCCGCCGCGGCCCATCCGCGCGGCGAGATTCCGGAGGCCGTGGAGGAGGAGAACCAGACGTGCCCCTCCTCGGGGCGCGGTTGCGCGCCATAGCGGTTGCGGCCCTCGCGCGTGAGCGCGATGCGCTCGTCGCCGCCGCTGGCGAGCATCATCGCCAGCAGCGGCTCGCCGGTTCCTGCGCGAAACAGCGGCGCGAGGTTTTGGGGGCTTGCGGAGGAGCGGACAAGAGGTTGGCTCATGGACTTCCAGCGATCAGAATTTTGGCGCCTCGAACGAAGCGAGGGCCGTATTTTTTGACGCGAAGCTTGCCCGCAGGCGCCCATGGCGTTCGCCGATGCGAAAATAATTTCCTTTGTGTTAATGGAGAATCGCTTATCCTCGTTATAGCGAGGAGCGGGTCATGGCGTACCATATGTGCTTAGACCAGGCCAAGGCTTCAAGTAGAGGCCAAGATCAAGCGCTTCGCGCGATTCCCCTTCATTTGCGTAAGCCTCCGCCGTGCTCTCCCCCGCCAGGGAAGCGCGCGCGAAAACTCTTGACTTGAGGAGACAGCGCGTGGGTAAGCAACTTGCTCGAAAGCGGAGCCGAGGCTCCCGGGTTCAACACAGAGACGCCGAAATCATCGAGTTCAAGGGAACGAAATTCCAGCACGACCGCAACCCGCCGCCGATCAAAGCTCTTAATCCCACCCAGGCCGAATATTTGGCCGCCCTGAGACATTCTCAACAAATCGTTGTTCTTGGTCCCGCCGGGGCGGGCAAGACTTTTATCGCCGCCACTTACGCCGCCGATCTGTTCCGCCAGGGCCGCATCCAGAAAATCATCCTCACCCGTCCCAACGTTCCCTGCGGCCGCTCGCTCGGATTTTTCCCCGGCACGATGCAGGAGAAATTCGCGCCCTGGGCCGTGCCGATCGCCGAGGCGATCAAGGAGCGCATCGGCGAGGGCGCCTTCGACATCGCCGTGAAGCGCGGCGACATCGAAATGGTGCCGTTCGAGGTGATGCGCGGACGCACCTGGAAAAACGCCTTTGTCCTGCTCGACGAGGCGCAGAATACGTCCGTCATGGAGATCAAGACGTTTTTGACCCGCATCGGCGAGGACTGCATTTCCGTGGTCAACGGCGACGTCGGCCAGTCCGACATTCGCGAGACCTCAGGCTTGCGGCGGATGATCGAGTTGATTCGGGACCACGACCTGCCCGTGCCGGTGATCGAGTTCGGCCTGGACGATATCGTCCGCTCCGGCCTGTGCGCCATGTGGGTGCGGGCGTTCGAGGGCGACGCCCGGGTGTGAGGCTGGGGCGAGGGCGGGGGGCGCCTCGAACGGCTTGGCCTTTCCGCCGACAGGGTTCGCGCGATTCTCCTTCCCCTGGGCAAAATGGCCCGGCGCAGACGGTTGCGTCCTGGAACATCGTTCCAAGGTCGCCGCCACGCCGGGTCCGTTCGATTTCTGGACACTGGTCCTGGACATTCGGTCAGGCCGCGCTTTGCAATTAATTGCACGCATGCCGAACAGCTCCGCGAAAATCCGTCGCAGCAGCTCGCTGGCGCAACGAACGCCGCGCGGATTCGGCCCCCGCCCGCGCATGATCCTTGTTGTTGGCGATCCTGTTCGCGCGCGAAAAAAATTCCAGCATCGGTCGAGCGTTGCCTGATCCCCGCCGAGGCGCCAAACTCGGACTCTGCTTGGTTTTTCAGGAGGGCGAATGACGACGACCGTTCCCATGATCGCCATTTTCACAGTCTCAACCGTTCTCGGCGCCTGGTGCCTCATTCTTCTGTTCGAAAAGGCGCGCAAGCCGGTCGTGATCGGTCTGCACCTGCTCGCCGGCTTGGCGGGACTCGAGACCATGATCGCCACCATCCATATGAGCGGTCTAGACTCCGATTCCCCCGTTCGAAAATTCGGAATCATGGCGGCGGCCTGGTTCGGCGTGGCGGTGATGTCGGGGCTGCTGATTCCGCTGGTGTGCAGGGGACGCCCACAAGCCGCCAACTTGATGCTGGTCGTCCATATCGGCAGCGCTACCGTCGGCTTCTGCCTCGCCCTTGCCTTCGCGGGACAGATCTAGAGCATTTCAAGCGAAGCGGATGCCGGTTCGCGTGAAGACAATGCGTCAAAACAAGACTCTAGAGCTTTTTCATGTTTCCATGAAACGTGAAAAAGCTCTAGTTTTTTGGCGGAACGGTGCGGCGTCAAAGTCAAAGCGACGCCGTTCCACTCCTCGCGCCAAACGATGCGCCAAATGATGCGCGTCGCGGCGCTTGATTGTTGTATCGCAATACGATGCTTGTCTTGCGCAGGGCAGGGGATTGCGCTTCGTCTTCGTCACGCTGGACGGCAAGGCCTATGCCGACGCGCATGGAGTCGACCCCGCCTCATGGTCGCCTCTCAGCCGCGACGACAAGGCGGTGCGCGACTCGCGGCGGCGTTGGGCGTGCGCTAAACGTCGAACGGCGCGGGCGGCTTCGACCATTCCGCCACCCTGCTCGACGAGGGCGGCGAAATGGTCATGCAGAAGCCGGATATCCAGGTGGACCCGCAGGATTTTGCGCCGCGGATTCCGCGCTGATCGTTCAGTGATGCCTGTGGCCGTGCTGGAAATGCCTGCGGCAAGCCGGCCTGAGCTGCTTCACGTGCCGCTGCATGCACGCGGTGATCGCATCGACGTTCGGGATGTGTTGGTTGCACAAGCGCCGCGCGTCGGGTTGGCAGTCGTCCGTCTGCTGACGCCTCGCCGCCTGCTGTTCCCTCAAGCTCGCGGAGGCCGGAGTGGCAAAGGCGAGCGCCGCGAGCAGCGCGACGCCGAGCTTCAATCCTGAGCTGGTCTTGAGCATCCAAACATCCTTTTCGAAATATGGTTTTGTCTGTATGACTTGAGCATCGCCGCCGAGTCAATTCGCCGCAGGCGCCTGGCGAGCCTTCATTTGGCCATACCTGCGCCTTACCTCTGGCTCGCCTGCGCCATGCGCGTGGAGGGCGTCATGTCTGTGAATTTCAAACGCATTTTCCTCGGGGCGACCGCCGTCGCGTTGCTCTTTTCCCTCCCCGCCGCCGCAGAAGGGGATTCGGACGTCGAGCCCAAGCCGCCGCTTGTTCCGCACGCCACCGCCGACCACAAGATCACCCGCGACCGCAACGATTGCCTGACTTGCCACCAGGCGCCGGCCAACGAAATGGCGGGGGCGAAGGCGGTTTCCGATTCGCACTACGTGCATCGCAACGGCGAGCGCCTCGAAAAAATTCTGGCCACGCGAGCCTTCTGCACCCAGTGCCACACGCCCGCGCCCGACGCCAAGCCGCTTCCGGGGGCGAAGCCATGATGGACATGAAGGAGCGCGGCAGGCTCGCCTGGGCCTGGTTCTGGTCGCCGAACGCGCGCTGGTCGCTGGGCGCCATCGCGCTGGTCTGTTTTGCCGCCGGCATCGTGTTCTGGGGCGGATTCAACACCGCGCTCGACGTCACCAGCAGCGAAACCTTTTGTATTTCTTGCCACGAGATGAAGAACAACGTCTTCGAGGAGCGGCGCGGCACGATCCACGATTCAAATCGCTCCGGCGTGCGTGCGACATGCCCCGATTGCCATGTGCCGCACGAATGGGTGTGGAAGGTGAAGCGCAAGATCGAAGCGACGTTCCATGAAGTGCCGCACAAGATTCTCGGCACGGTGGACACGCCGGAAAAATTCGCCGCGCGTCGGCTCGAAATGGCGCTGCGCGAATGGCGGCGGCTGAAAACCACGGACAGCCGCGAATGCCGCAACTGCCATAATTTCGAGCACATGGATTTTACCGTGCAGACCAAGGCGGCGGCGGCGACCCACAAGGAGGGTTTTGCCGCCGGCAAAACCTGCATCGACTGCCACAAGGGCATCGCCCACACGCTGCCGGACCATGCGGCGGAGGCTTACAAAATTTTGGAGGACGAACTCGCCGGCAAGGGGCAGGGCGTCGCGGCCTATCTCAACGGGCTGGAGCAGAAGGCGTCGCCGGCGGCGAAATGAGGCGAAGCGTTGGGCTTGAAGCCGGCGGACGCCAAGGCGGCGATCCCACGCCAACGCTTGCCGGCCCAGGCGTCTCCCAGAGCATTCGCCAGAGTTCCGTAGTTCTACGCAGTTCTTGGCGCCTTGCGTGAAGTGACGTGAAGTTCGAGCCGACCTCTGATCGTTGATAATAAAATAAAATAGTGTGACGACGCCGTGATCGCCCGCCTCGTGCGCGCTTTTGAGGCTATGAGTTGCATAGTATTGGATTCATTGTTTGTTTATTTGTGGATATGATGATTCCGCAATACATATTGCAATGGCGAAAACATAAGAAGGCCGTAACGGCGCTGCGGAATGAATTATTATTCGGCCTGAACGACTTAAGACATTAGTTGTCTTATTCGGCGGGCCAGTCCAGGAGCGAGGCTGAAATCGTGCGGCGTTGAAAATCGCACGCCGTGCGCGCTTCGGCTTTCGTCTCGCTGCCCGACTTTGGCCGTCTGCCGCCTGCGTTTGGACGGAGGAGCAATGCATTCGTTCTCCCGATATCTCAGCGGTTCGCCTTCGCTGCTGAACCGTCGCCCAGGCCGGGCGCTGGACAACAAGCGAATGGCGTCGCGCATTCTTCAAGGCCAGCTGGTCGAGGTGCGGCCGGCGGCGGACATCATGGCCACGCTCGACGCGGACCTCACGCTCGACGGTCTGCCGTTCATGCCGGAAATGCTGAAATTCTGCGGGCGGAGAATGACGGTTTACCGCCGGGCGAACCGAACCTGCGTCGAAGGCCGCGGCCTTCGGGCGATGCGCAACGCGGTTCTGCTGGCCGACAGTTATTGTGATGGCGCCGCGCATGACGGTTGCCAGAGACAATGCCTCAATTTCTGGAAGGAAGCGTGGCTGAAGCCCGTCGCCGACCTCGAAAAGCCGCCCGCGCATCCGGACTCTTCCAACGATTTCTACCGGGTGTTGGCCGCCAATGCGGTGCGGGGAACGCAATATGTGTGTCAGTCCACGCGATTGCACGCCGCCACCCAGCACTTGTCCAAATTCAACGTCTTCAAATATTTGCAGGAAATGGCGGATGGCGAACTGTCGCCGGGCAAATTCCTGCGGATCGTCGGGCGCGTGCTCGCCAACCGCCTGCGGGCTCTGGACGGATTGGCGCCGATCGACGCCGTTCGCGGCCCGGCCGGCCCGCATCCGAAGGGAGACCTCGACCTGCAAGCCGGTGAATGCGTCGAAGTGCGCGCGATCGAGGAGATCAGCCGCACGGTCGGCCCGGCCGGCCGCAACCGAGGCCTGCTGTTCGAACCGGATATGACGGCCTATGTCGGCCAGCGCTTCGAGGTCGAGCACCGGGTGCAAAAGATCATATCCGAAGAAACGGGCAAGATGGTTCATCTGACCCATACCGTGGCTTTGAAGAATGTCCGCTGCGCGGGCGTATGCGCGAAAAACTGTCCACGCGCGCAGGCGCATTTCTGGCGGGAGGCGTGGCTCAAGCGCGCCGCTCCGGCGGACCGACCCGAAGCGGCAGGGGCGGGAGGCATGAGCCGGCCCGCCAGACTCGTCGGGGCTGGCCCGGATGCGAAGCAGCCCTTGCGCGTCCTGCACGTGATGCGCGCGCCCGTCGGCGGATTGTTCCGGCACGTTCTCGATCTCAGCCGCGCGCAGATCGCGGACGGCCATTCCGTCGGGGTGATCGCGGATTCGCTGACGGGCGGCGCGCGCGCGGAGCTGGAGTTGGCGCGGCTGGCGGAGGACTTGCCGCTCGGGCTCCTGCGGATCCCGATCCACCGGAATCCGCATTGGAGCGACTTGGGGAACTTGCGAAGAGTTTCGGGTCGAATTGACGAACTCAAGCCGGATGTTGTCCACGGTCACGGCAGCAAGGGCGGGTTCCTGGCCCGGGCGGCGGGACGGCTGGCGAAGACGGTTCATCCTGTCCTCGCCTATACGCCGCACGGCGGCGCAATCCATTTCGCCCGCATGTCGCTGGAGGGGATCGCCTACCGGGCCATAGAACGCGCTCTCGCGCCTTGCACGGACGTCTATTTGTTCGAAAGCCAGTTCGCGGCGGAGCGGCTGCGCGCTTTCGCGGGGGCCTCGCGCGCCGCCGGTCGCGTCGTCGTCAATGGTCTGCATGAGAGCGAACTGCTGCCGGTCGCGCCCGCGCCGGATGCGGCGGATTTCCTGTTCATTGGCGAGTTGCGCGCGCTCAAGGGCGTCTGCACGCTGATCGAGGCGATGCAAGTCCTCCAGCAGCGGCTCGAAAGCCCACCGCGTCTGGTCATGGTCGGCGATGGCGCGCTTGACAGGGAGCTGAGCGCCGAGATCGCGCGCCGTGGTCTGTCGCATTGCATTTCCCTGTTGGGCTGCAAGCCGGCGCGGAAGGCTTTTTCGCTGGGGCGCATCCTTGTCGTGCCCTCGCATGCGGAATCCTTGCCCTATGTCGTCCTGGAGGCGGCGGGCGCGCGCGTTCCGATCATCTCGACCAATGTTGGAGGCATTCCGGAGATTTTCGGTCCTTACGCTGGCGGGCTGATCCGACCGGGCGACGTGGGAGACCTCGCGAACGCCATGCAAGCGGCGATGGTCGCGGGCGCCGAAGCGCTCGCAGACGACGCCGAACGGCTGGCCGCGTTTGTCGGGCGAAAATTCCTGGTCACGAACATGTATGACCAGGTCATCTCCGGCTATCGGGCGGGCCGGATCGCTCGGGAGTCCCGGGAACAGTTCAAGCCTGAGCGCAGCGAGTCCGCGTCACCTTATTAGAATGGCCGCTATGCGCCTTCGACGCCGGTGGCGATGGCCTGCAAACCCTCTTCATTGCGCACCGCGAGGCGCTGGCGGCCGCATTCCACCAGCCCAAACGCCTCCCAGGCGCTGAGCGTGCGGCTCACCGTGTGCAGCGTCGAGGCGGTCATTTCCGCGATGTCCTGACGCGACAGCGGGAAATCGATTTCAACGCCCCCTGCGGATGGGCGGCCCGCCTGGTGGGCGAGTTGCAGCACCGCGCCGGCGATGCGTTGCTCCACTTTTTGCGTGGACAGGTCGAGGATGCGCTGCTGCGAATCCTGCAAGCGCGCCCCCAACGCCCGCATGGCGTTGACCGCGAGCGCGGAATAGCGGGCGATCATGCCGGCCCACAGCGAATTGGGCCAGGACAGGGCGAGCGAATCCACCGCCGCCGTGGCGGTTCCCGGATAGATGTCGCATTGAATGGCCATGGCGACGCCGAACATGTCGTCCGGATTGATGAAGCGCACCACCATCTGCTGGCCCTGCGGGTTGAGCCGCGTCACCCGCAACCGCCCGTGCAGCAGCAGAAAGAATTTTTCCGCCGGCTCGCCCTGGCGGAAGGCGACCTCGCCCTTGGGAATGCGGAAAGATTGGGCATGGGCGAGGATGTCGTCGAGCGCCGCGCCGTCGAGTCCGGCGAAAGCCGGGGCTTCCGCGATCAACGAACGGTCGAGACGCGGCATTCTTCCTCCGGGCGCGTGTTTGTCGGCGCGCAAACTTGGTTCGCTGGCCAGGGTTTATCAGAGGGGAAGCCCATCACCAAGGGAGCCGTTCATGTCCGAACCTGCGCCGAAGCGCCGTCGTTACCAGGGGCCCGCCCTCTTCAGCATGGGGTTCCGCCTCTTCTTCCTCGCCGGCGCCTTTTGGGCGGCGGTCGCGGTCATGCTGTGGATGCCGCAATTTTTTGGCGAGTTAACCCTGACCACCGCCTTGCAGCCGCTGGACTGGCATGCCCACGAGACCATTTTTGGCTATGGCGCCGCCGTCGTCACCGGGTTTTTGCTGACCGCCGTGCCCAACTGGACCGGGCGGCTACCAATCCAGGGCCGGCCGCTCGCGTTTTTGGCCCTGCTCTGGTTTTCGGGGCGCGCCGCGCTGCTGCTGTCGGAGCAGATCGGCTGGCTGGCCGCCGCGCTGGTCGACTGCGCCTTTCTTGTGACCGTCTGCGCCGTGATCGCGCGCGAGATCGTCGCCAGCGGCAACACCAAGAATTTGAAGGTGCTGGTGTTCGTCGGGCTGCTGGCGGCGGCCAACATCGCCTTCCACGTCGAGGCCCATGTCGCGGGAAGCGCGATCCATGGCCGTCGTTTTGGAATCGCCGCGCTGATCGCTTTGGTGATGCTGATCGGCGGGCGTGTGATCCCGAGTTTTACCCATACTTTTGTCGCGCGGCGCGGCCCGGGACGATTGCCGCAGACATTCAACCGTTTCGACGCGGTTTGTCTCGGCGTTTCGGTTCCGGCGCTCGCCGGCTGGGTGGTCGCGCCGGACAACCGGCTTGTCGGGCTGGCGATGATCGCCGCGGGCCTGCTCAATTTCGCGCGTCTGGCGCGCTGGGCGGGCGAGCGCACGGGGTCCGAGGCGCTGGTCGCCATCCTGCACGTCGCCTTTCTATTCGTGCCGGTCGGGTTTGTGCTGAACGGATTGTCCGCGTGGACGAGCGCGATTCCGCTGAGCGCGGGGCTGCACGCCTGGGGCGTCGGCGCCATCGGCGGCATGACGCTCGCGATCATGACCCGCGCCAGCCTCGGCCATACCGGGCGCGCCCTGCGCGCGGGACGCGCGACCCAGGCGATTTATGCGGCTGTTTTGCTGGCGGTTCTGGCGCGGATCGCGGCGGCGCTGGCGCCGGAGCACGCCTTCGTCCTGCTGCATGTCGCGGCTTTTGCCTGGCTCGCGGCCTTCGGCGGCTTTGTCGCCGCCTATGCGGGCGCGCTGCTGCGCCCGCGCCTGTAAAAATTTGGCCCGGAAATCCGCTTTCGGATGTCCGGGCGCGTTGGCGCGGATCGCGATTCGGTCTTGCGAAGAGCTTAAGGACTCAGTGGTTGTCCCAGTCGCGCAGCATGCAATATTTCGCATAATCGAGGGAGCCCACCAGATCCCGATGGCCGCCTGACCAGGCCAGCACGGTGGTCCCGTCCGCCTCGACGCCCACCAGCGCCGCCTGGCGCAAGCGTCCGGCCTTGGCGTTTTCGAGCCACCGGGTCAGCGTGTCGATGACGTCCTCGACGGGTTCCGGACCAGGAAAGCTTTCGCCGTTCAGCCTGACGACATTGGTGGACATGCGGCGCTCCTGAGTGCGTGTAACAATATCGTGAACGCTCGAAGCTTACACCATGTCGTCGCCAAGAGAAACGTCCAATTTGCGGATTTTGCGTACTGATACGGAGAACGACGCATAAACAATGAGTAATATGGCCGAGATCAAGCGCAAGGAAGGCGCTTGTATGTTTGCTCAGTCAAATCCATGCTTTAGCTTCACCTTGCCGGAAGGGCTGGCCTATGGCCTCGCTTGTGCTCGAAGCCTTTCGATACGTAATCCTAGTGAGATCTGGCAAACCGGCTTGAGCTTGACTTGAATCTGCGGCGTCGGGCAAGCCGACCGCCTGTCGGCTGCGTCGCGCCGGGCGCACAACCGGTCGTGCTAAAGTTAACCGCAAAGTTGATCTTCGTCATGGCGCCCGGGCGCCAATTCGGCGAGCTTGACTCAAAGCTTGGCTCTTCACTACCGGTACGTCCCAACTGTCCGGGCTGCGCCCCCTTACGTAGTGCGCCCTTATGTCGCAGATGAATTCGGTCAAACTGTGAATAGTAAAAAATCAACCGCGCGTGGCGTGTGCGCGTCGAGGACTTGAGATGATGCTGAAGAAGATAATGGACTCTCTCACCGGCGCCGGCCCCGCTCCCGAGGTGAAGGCGGTGAAATACCCGGGCCTCCGCGACGCGGTCGATGGAAACACGGCGATCATCCATGTCGAGCGCGAGGCCTCCGACGCCGCCGGCGCCTATCCGATCACGCCCTCCACGCAAATGGGCGAGTATTGGGCCGAGGAGGCCGCGAGCGGCCACCTCAATGTCAGCGACCGTCCGCTGATCTTCGTCGAGCCGGAAAGCGAGCACGCCGCCGCCGCGGTGACCGCCGGCATGGCCATGACCGGCCTGCGCGCCACCAATTTCTCGTCGGGGCAGGGCATCGCCTTCATGCACGAGAGCCTCTACGCCACCGTCGGCAAGCGCCTGCCCTATGTGCTGAACATGGGCTGCCGCGCCATCACCAAGGCGAGCCTCAACGTCCACGCCGGCCATGACGATTATCATTGCATCGACGACACCGGCTTCATCCAGGTGATGGCCAAGAGCGCCACCGAGGCCGCCGACCTCAACCTGATCTCGCGAAGACTCGCGGAACTGTCGCTGACCCCGGCTATCGTCGGCCAGGACGGTTTTTTGACCACCCATCTGATCGAATCGGTGACGCTGCCCGAGCGCGAGCTGGTCGCTGAATATCTGGGCAAGCCCGACGACCTCATCGACACGCCCACCCAGGCGCAGGCCATGCTCTACGGGCCGAAGCGCCGCCGCGTGCCGGCCATCTGGGACGTGGACGTGCCCATGGCCTCGGGCTCGGTGCAGAATCAGGACGCCTACATGCAGGCGGTGGCCGCGCAGCGTCCCTATTTCTTCGACGAGGTGCAGCCGCTCGCCGACCGCTGCATGGCCGAGTACGCGGAGCTGACCGGCCGCAAATATGGGCGGTTGAGCGGCTACAAGACCGACGACGCGGACTACGTGATCTTCGGCATGGGCAGCATGGTGGTGCAGGCCGAGGCCGTCGCCGATTATCTGCGCGAAACCCGCAAGCTGAAAGTCGGCGTGGTGAACCTCACCATGTTCCGCCCGTTCCCCGGCGATCTCGTTTCGAAAATCCTGCGCGGCAAAAAGGGGGTCGCCGTGCTGGAGCGCACCGACCAGCCGCTGGCCGAAGACCTGCCGCTGATGCGCGAAGTGCGCGCGGCGCTGCACAAGGCCTTGGAAAACGGCTTTGACGCCAACAGCTCCATCGCGCCGTCGCACCCCGGCTATCCCGCGCTGACCGCGCATGAAATGCCGCGCCTCTATTCCGGCTGCTACGGCCTGGGCTCGCGCGACCTCCAGCCGGAGGCCCTGATCGGCGCGGTCGAAAACATGCTGCCGACCGGCTCGAAGCGCTCCTTCTATTATCTGTCGGTGGACGTCGCGCGCGAGCCCGGCCATCCCAAGGACGAGCTGCACCAGCAGACGTATCAAGCCGCCTATCCGAGCGCGGCGAAAATGGTGGTGCGCGGCAGCGAAAACCCCAACCTGATGCCCAAGGGCGCGATCACCGTCCGCATGCATTCGATCGGCGGCTGGGGCGCGATCACCACCGGCAAAAACCTCGCCATGACCCTGTTCGAACTGCTCGGATGGGAGATCAAGGCCAATCCGAAATATGGTTCGGAAAAGAAGGGGCAGCCGACCACTTATTATCTGTCGGCGGCGCCGGAGCCGATCCGGGTCAATTCCGAATATGTCTATGTGGACGTGGTTCTGTCGCCGGATCCGGCGGTGTTCGGCCATTCCAACCCGCTGTCCGGCCTGAAGAAGGGCGGCGTGTTCATCATCCAGAGCAATCTGGATGAAAACACCTGGGCCTCGTTCCCGCGCTGGGCGCAGCAGCAGATCGTCGACAACGAATTGCGCGTCTTCTATCTCGACGCCTTCAAGATCGCCCGCGAGGAGGCCGGCAGCGCCGAATTGCAGCTGCGCATGCAGGGCAACGCCTTCCAGGGGGCCTTCTTCCACGCTTCGAACGTGCAGGAAAACGCGGGCCTCAGTGAAGAGAAGCTGTTCACGGCGATTGAAAAGCAGCTTGAAGCCAAATTCGGCTCCAAGGGCGCGCGCGTGGTGGCGAACAACCTCACCGTGGTGCGGCGCGGCTTCACCGAAATTCACGAGATCACCCACAAGCCCGTGGGCGCGACGCCGGCGCTGACGGCGAAGGGCGGCGGTCTGCCGATCATGCTGAAAAGCTGCCCGGCCGGCGACAGCAGCCTGCCGCCGGTCGCCGACATGCACCGTTTCTGGGAGCAGACCGGCCATTTCTACGCCACCGGCAAGGGCAGCGACAATCTGCTCGATCCCTTCATCGGCGCGTCGCTGATTCCCGCCGCGTCCGGCATTTTCCGCGACATGACCGGCATCCGCTTCGAGCATCCGGTGTGGGACGCGCAAAAGTGCTCTGCCTGCGCCAAGTGCTACACGGTCTGCCCGGACAGCGCGATTCCCGGTCTCGTCAACAGCGTCAGCGACGTGTTCGCGACCGCGCTCGCCCGCGTCGAGCGCTCGGGCACGCCCACCAAATATCTGCGTCGCTCGGCGCGCGCCGCCGAACGCAAGCTGCGCGGCCTGATTGGCCCGAATGGCAATGTCGCCGTGCGGCCGCTGATCGACAAGGCGCTCGACCAGGTTTTGGACGAGGCTCCGATGGAGGAGCGCGCCGCGATCGAGGCCGAATTCGAATTGCTCAAGGTTGAATTGGGCTCGTTCGACTTCGCCGCGCCGACGCTCTACTGGCGCCAGCGGGAAAAGAAGGCGCCGGGCAGCGGCGGCCTGTTCTCGATCACCATCAATCCGCTGACCTGCAAGGCCTGCGGCCTGTGCGTCGACGTGTGCGCCGACGGCGCGCTGAAGATGGAGACCCAGACTGAGGATTCGGTGGATAGCCTGCGCCGCGACTGGAATTTCTGGCTCGACCTGCCCACGACCGGTCCGGAGTTCAGCCGCATCGAGAACCTGAACGAAAAGGAAGGCGCGCTCGAAACCCTGCTGCTCGACAAGGCGAACTACAACGCCATGACCTGCGGCGACGGCGCTTGCCTCGGCTGCGGCGAGAAGACCGCGATCCATCTGTTCACCTCGACGGTCGAGGCGCTGATGCAGCCTCGCGTCAAAGCCTTCGTCGGCAAGCTGGACAAGCTGGTCGCCGATCTCGAACAGCACATGCGGCTGGAGCTGGCGCAAGCGGTGGACCTGTCGGACACCGGCGCCGTGGTGCGCGCGGTCGAATCCGCCGCGCCGCATGACCTCACCCTGTCGACGCTGGCCGACAAGCTCAACGACGGCAAACCGTCACGTCCGCTCGACCCCGCCTGGGTCAAGCGCGCGGCGAAACTGCTGGAATCGCTGAAGGACTTGCGCTGGCGCTATGTCGAGGGCCCGACCCAGCGCGGACGCGCCTCCATGGGCATGGTGAACTCCACCGGCTGCACGTCGGTGTGGGGCTCGACCTATCCCTACCATCCCTATCCCTTCCCCTGGACCTCGCATCTGTTCCAGGACTCGCCGTCGGTCGCCATGGGCCTGTTCGAGGGCCACATGGCCAAGATGGCCGACGGGTTCAAGGCCGTGCGCATGGCCGAGATGGAGCTGAAGGGCGCCTATGTCGAAGAGCGCGACCGCGACTTCTTCAACCGCTTCACCTACGAGCAGTTCACCGACGAGGAATGGCATTTGTGTCCGCCGGTCGTCAGCCTCGGCGGCGACGGCGCCATGTATGACATCGGCTTCCAGAACCTGTCGCGCATGATGATGGCCGGCAAGCCGATCAAGGTGCTGGTGGTCGACACTCAGGTCTATTCCAACACCGGCGGGCAGGCCTGCACGTCGGGCTTCGTCAGCCAGGTGTCGGACATGGCGCCCTATGGCTCGGCCCAGCATGGCAAGACCGAAATCCGCAAGGAGATCAGCCTGATCGCCATGGCGCACCGCTCCTCCTTCGTTTTGCAGAGCACGATCGCCCATGTCACCCACCTGCTGGAGGGCTATATCGACGGTCTGAACTCGCGCCGTCCCGCTTTGTTCAACATCTATGCGGTGTGCCCGCCCGAACATGGCGTGGGCGACGATCGCAGCATCGCGCAGAGCAAGCTGGCGGTGGAAAGCCGCGCCTATCCGCTGTTCCGCTACGATCCCGACGCGGGCGAGACGTTTAGCGCCGGCGCGAGCTTGAAGGGCAACCCGTCGGTCGATTCCGACTGGCCGTCCTATGTGCTGAAATATGTCGACGAGGCCGGGGCCAAGGGCAAGATGCACACCCACGTGACCTTCGCCGATTTCGCGGCGACGGAAGCGCGGTTTGCGAAACACTTCCGCAAGGCGCCGCCGGAAACCTGGAACGACTCCATGGTTCCGCTGGCCGAGCTGCTCGGCATGTCCGCCGACGAGCGCGACGGCCTGTTCCCCTATATCTGGGCGACGGACGCCAAGGGCCGCCTGATGCGTCTCGTGGTGGCCAAGGAGCTGGTCAAGGCCAGCGAGGAGCGGTTGCAGTTCTGGCGGCAGCTCAAGGATGTCGTTGGCAAGCCGGCGTTCGACGAGGCGGCCGTGGCCGACCGCGTGCGCAACGATCTGACGCGGCGAATCAGCGCCAGCCTCACCAGCCTCGGCCTCAACCTGGGCGGCTCCGCGCCGGCCCCGGCCGCGCCCGCGCCCGCGCCGGTCCCCGCGCTGGCCGCGCCGGCTCCCGCTCCCGCTCCGGCTCCGGCGCCTGTTGCGGCGCCCGCGCCGGCTCCGGTCGCGGAGGCGCCTGCCGCCGCGCCCGCCGCGAAGGGCCTTCCGGACTATGAGCCCGTCTATGTCGATACGCCCGAATGCACCGCCTGCGGCGAATGCATGGACCAGGCGCCGGGCGTGTTCGCCTATAACGACGCCAAGCTCGCGGTCGTGACCAACCCGAAGGGGGCGAAATACGCCGACATCGTCAAGAGCGCCGAGCGGTGCGCCGCCGGATGCGTGCATCCCGGCACGCCCTGGGACGCCGGCGAGAAGAATCTTGAAAAACTGATCGCCCGCGCGAAAAAGTTCAATTGAGGCCTCGATGAAGCTTTTCACTTTTCTTCGCGGCGAGGCCTTCGCCCGAGGCATCCATCCGCCCGAACACAAGGGCACGGCGGGCATGCCGATCACGCGCGTGCCCTTCGCGCCGCGCCTGATCGTGCCGCTGTCGCAAAACGTCGGGCGCCCCGCCAAGCCGATCGTCAAGGTCGGCCAGGAGGTTTTGCGCGGCCAACCCCTCGCGCAGGCGGATGGGTTTGTCTCCGTGCCGCACCATGCGCCGGTCAGCGGCGTGGTCGAGGCGATCCGTCTCAACCCGACCTCGGGCGGGCTGTGGACGGAATCGGTGATCATTCGCGCGCTGCCCGGTTCGCCGCAGAGCGTCGAATGGGAGGAACCGCAGGATCTCGATAACGTCGACGATTCCGGCCTGATCGCGGCGGTGCAGCGCACCGGCATCGTCGGCCTGGGCGGCGGCGTGTTCCCCACCCACGCCAAGCTGCGCGTGCCAAAAGAGTTTCCGGTGGACACGCTGGTGGTCAACGGCTGCGAATGCGAGCCCTATCTGACCAGCGACCATCGCATCATGGTGGAGCGCGCCAAGGACATCATGAAGGGCATCGCCATGTCGCGGCGCCTGCTGAAAAATCCGCGCGCCATCATCGGCGTCGAGGACAACAAGCCCGACGCCGTCGAGGCCTTGCGCGCCGCGCTGCCGCCGGGCGGCGAGATCACGGTGGAATCCGTGCCGACCAAATATCCGCAGGGCGCCGGCGAAATGCTGATCAAGACCCTGCTGAACCGCGAGGTGCCGCCGGACGCGCGCTCCTATTCGGTCGGCGCCTATGTGCAGAATGTCGCGACGCTCGCCTATATGGGCGCGCTCGCCCCGCGCGGACGCGGGTTCATCGAGCGCGTCATCACCGTGGCCGGCAACGCCGTGGCGCGGCCCGGCAATTATCTGGTCCCGATGGGCACGCCGCTGCGCTTCCTGCTCGACTATGTCGGCGCGCCGGAAGCGGGCGTGGAGGTGATTTTCGGCGGCCCGATGATGGGGCAGGCTGTGGCCTGCCTCGACGCGCCGATCACCAAGGGCGTCTCGGGCATTCTCGTGTTCCGCGCCCGCGACCTCGAGGCTCCGTCCACCAAGAAGAGTTTCCCGTGCATCAAGTGCGGCAAGTGCGTTGAAAGTTGCCCGATGGGATTGAATCCGTCCACGCTCGGCATGCTCGCGGCCAAGCGGCAGTATGACACCATGGCCGACCACTACCGGCTCGGCGCCTGTTTCGAATGCGGCACCTGCTCCTATGTCTGCCCCGCCAATATTCCGCTGGTGCAGCAGTTCCGCGTCGCCAAACAAGTGTTGCGCGGCAAGCCGGAGAAGGCGGCATGAGCGTCGAAATCCGGTCCGCGCCCCACATCAAGGCCGATAGTGGGGTGGTCAAGATCATGCGCAATGTCGTGTGGTCGCTGCTGCCGATCTGCGCCTTCTACATCTGGCAATACGGCATTTCCGCCCTGGCTTCGCTCGTCGTGGTCACGGCCGCCTGTCTGGCGGCGGAGGAGTTCTTTCTGCGGCTCGGTCGGCAATCGGGCGACCTCGGCGACTGGTCGGCGACCATCACCGGCATTCTGCTCGCGCTGACCCTGCCGGCGGGCTTTCCGCTGTGGATGGGGGCGGTCGCCGGCTTCGTCGCCATTGGGCTTGGCAAAGCGATCTTCGGCGGCATCGGCCACAACCTGTTCAATCCGGCGCTGGTCGGGCGCGGTTTCGTCCAGGCGGCGTTTCCGACCGCCATCGCCACCTACACGCCGTCGTTCATGCCGGGGCGCTTCTCCGAATTCATTCCCTCGAGCCTCGCCCTGCCGTTCATGACCCCGGCGGATACGACAGCCTGGGCGGCCTCGCACCTCGACGGCGTCAGCAGCGCCACGCCGCTGGCCCGCTGGAAGTTCGAAGGCGTGCTCGCCAGCAACTGGGATCTTCTGACCTCGCTGTCGGGACATCTGGCGGTCGGTCCTTCGCCGCTGCTGATCCTGGCCTGCGGCGCCTATCTGGCGTGGCGCGGCTATCTCGACTGGCGCATTCCCGCCGCCGTGCTGGGCAGCGCCGCGCTGCTCGCCGCCGCGCTCTACCCGCTCAACCCGCAGCACTTCCCCGAGCCCGGCTTCGTGCTGTTCTCCGGCGGCCTGATGCTCGGCGCGGTCTATATGGCCACCGACATGGTGACCTCGCCGGTCACGCCCCGGGGGATGTGGGTCTATGGCGCGCTGATCGGCGCGCTGACCGTGATCATCCGCTATTCCGGCGGCCTGCCTGAAGGCGTGATGTACGCCATCCTGATCGGCAACGCCGCGACGCCGATGATCGAACGGGTTACGCAACCGCCGGCCTTCGGCACGGCGCCCACCAAGGAGACCAAAGCGTGAGCGCGCCGGACACCACTTCGCAGCCGCAAGAGACGGATGCGCTGGCGCATGCGACGCCGACTTTCACCCTTTTACGCGCGCTGAGCGTGGTGTCGGCCGTCTGCGGCCTGATCATCGTCGCCAGCTATCTGCTGACGCTCGACCGCGCCAAGGACAACCGGCGTCTCGCCTCCGAGCGCGCGGTCGTGAAGGTGCTGCCGAACGCCAAGATCGTCAAACCCTTCCTGGCGCTCGCCAATGGCGACATTGTCCCGGCTGGCGAAGGCGATCCGCCGAGTGGCGCGATCCGATTCTACGCGGCCTATGACGAAAAGGGACGGCTCGACGGCATCGCCGCTGAAGGTGCGGCCAAGGGCTACGCCGACATCGTCCGCGTGATGTTCGGCTACCGAAAAGATTGCCAGTGCATTGTCGGCATCGGCGTCGTCTCCATGCGCGAAACCCCCGGCATCGGCGACAAGATCCTTACCGACAAGGACTTTTTGGCCAACTTCAACGCGCTGGACGTGCGGCTGAACGACGAGCTGACGGCGCTGGCCAACGAGGTCAAGGTGGTGAAGCACGGCACCAAGACGGAGAAATGGCAGATCGACGCGATTTCCGGCACCACCATCACCTCGCGCGCCGTGGGCAAAGGCATCAATGAGGCCGCGCAAGTGCTGCTGCCGCGCCTCGTTCCCAAACTCGACCGACTGGAGAAGCCATGAGCGAGTCCGTTTCGTCCCTGATGGCCCCGCCCAGCACCTGGGAGGAGTTCACCGAAGGTCTGTGGAAGCGCAATCCGGTGTTCGTCATGGTGCTCGGCATGTGCCCGACGCTGGCCGTCACCGTCACCGCGATGAATTCGCTGTCGATGGGCATCGCCACCACCTTCGTCCTGGCCGCCTCGTGCTTCCTGGTGTCGCTGATGCGGAAAATGATCCCGAAGGAGGTGCGCATCGCCACCTATATCGTGATCATCGCCACCTTCGTCACCGTGACCGATTATGCGATCCAGGCGATCAGCCTCGACCTCTACGAGGCGCTCGGCGCCTATATCCAGCTGATCGTCGCCAATTGCCTGGTGCTCGGCCGCGCCGAGGCCCATGCGGCGCGCACCCCGCCCGTCGAGGCGACGATGAACGCCATCGGCATGGGGCTCGGCTTCACGCTCAGCCTGGTGATGATCGGCGGCGTGCGCGAAATTCTGGGCGCCGGCGCCTTCTTCGGCATTCCGCTGTTCGGCGAGCATTTCCAGCCCTGGGTGGTCATGGTGCTGCCGCCGGGCGGGTTCTTCGTCATGGCCGGATGGCTGCTGCTGTTCTCCATCCTGCGCCGTCGTTCGCAGATGAAGGCCGACGCCGCCTCCGTCGAAGCCGCCGACGCCTTGAAAACTTCGGGAGCCTGTCATGGCGCGTGAGTCCCTCGCCCAGATTCTTCTCACCACCATTCTGTCGGGCAATTTCGTTCTGGCGATGTTTTTGGGGATGTGCCCGTTCCTCGGCGTCACGCACAGCGTCGCCGTGGCTTTTCCGCTGGGCCTCGCCACCACCTTCGTCATCATCATCGCCTCGCTCAGCGCCTATCTGCTGAACTGGGTGCTGGGGCTGGCGCATTTGGAATTCCTGCGGCTGATCTGCTACATCGTGGTGATCGCCTCGGCGGTGCAGCTCGTTGAAATGTATGTGAAAAAGCACTATCCGCCGCTGTTTCGGGCGTTGGGCATCTATCTTCCGCTGATCACCACCAATTGCGCGGTGCTGGGCGTCGCTCTGTTCCAGACGGCGCGCGATTACGATTTCATGCAATCGCTCACCTTTGCGGTCGGCGGCGGCATCGGCTTCACCCTTGCCCTGACGCTGCTCGCCAGCGTGCGCGAGCGCGTCGAACTCGCCGACGTGCCCGAAGCGGTGCAGGGCACCGTGCTGGTCCTGATGCTGGCGGGGGTTTTGTCCCTGGCCTTCATGGGCTTTGCCGGACTGGGAGGCTGACATGCTGATCCAGGTGATCGCCGCCATGTCCCTGCTGCTGGCGCTGATGCTGGGCTGGATCCAGGTGCAGCGCATGGCCCGCCATGTCGCCGAACTGCATCCCGAGGCCGGCCCGCTGCGGCTGGTCGGCGGCGGCTGCGGCGGCGTCGGGCACGCGCCGTCGCCTTTGGCCGAAAAGCCTGTGACGAAAAAGCCGGCGGAAGGCTGCGAGGCTTGCGCCAACACGTCGTGCAAGCCTGGCCAACTCGATGCCAAATCCCTTGTTCAATGAGGAGCCGTCCATGACCCTGTCAACCGCAACGGCCGAGGACTCCCGGCTCTGGCTGGCGACGCTGGTGTCCAATGACCGCATCACCGCGCCGCAATCCCCCGAGGATGTGCGCCGTTTGCGCTTCGCCGTCGACGCGTCCTTCAACGGCCGCGTCGGCCAGTGCCTGCGCGTGCGCGCGCCCGGCCAGTTCGGCCAGCGTTATCACGAGCGCCTCTATTCCATCGCCGATCTCGAGCCGTCGCTCGGCGGGCGCATGGGTTTCGACCTGCTGGTGCGCCGCTGCCATGTGATCGACGATTTCAATGGCGAGCGTTACGACGGCGTGGCCTCGAACCATCTGTGCAACCTGCCGCTCGGCGGGGAGGTCGAGTTCACCGGACCCATCGGCCATCCCTTCCCGATCCCGGAAGACCGCGAGGCGCCGCTGCTGATGATTGGCATGGGAACGGGCGTCGCGCCGTTCCGCGGGCTGGTGCGCCGCATCTATGACGAACTCGGCGGCTGGAAGGGGCCGGTGATGCTGTTCCACGGCGCGCGCAGCGGCCTGGAGATGCTCTACCAGAACAAGGAAAACGACGACTTCGGCCTTTACTACGACCAGCCGACGTTCAAGGCCTTTGCGTCGGTGAGCCCGCGTCCCGCGTTCGATGCGCCTCCGGCGATGGATCTTGCTTTGGTCGCGCATGCCGGCGAGGTCTGGTCGATGGTTCAGGACGCGCGCACGCATGTCTTCCTTGCCGGTCCCGAAGCCCTGTTGCCGCTGGTGGACAAGGCGTTGGCGCAGGTCGTAGGGTCCGCTGAGGCTTGGGAGGCGCGCTGCGCGCAGCTCAAGGCGCAGGGCCGCTGGCACGAAGTTTTGTATTGAGCCGGAATCCGGAGTTTTCGAATGTTGAACCGCCGCAAGATGATCTGGTCCTCGCTGGGCCTCGGCTCGGTGGCCGCGCTGGCCGGATTTGGCGCCGTGGCGTCTGTCGCCCATGCCCGTGAGCTGCAACCGTTTTCGCTGTCGGGTCGCGCGCTGGGCACAAAAGTGTCGCTGCTCGTGCTGGACCATGACGCCGCGCGCGCGAAAAACGCGCTGGCCGACGCGCTCGCGGAAGTGCAGGGCGTCGACAAGCTGATGAGCCTGTATCGCGACGACAGCCAGGTGGTCGCGCTCAACCGCGCCGGGGAGGTTTTGGCGCCCGATGCGCGGCTTGTTGAAGTGCTGCGCTATTCGCAGGACCTTGCCGACCGCGCCGGCGGCGCCTTCGACGTCACCGTGCAGCCGCTGTGGGATGCGTTCACGCAGGCCAAGGCGCGGGGTGGTCTGCCGTCCGCTGATGCGGTTCGCGACGCGGGCGCCCTTGTGGGCTGGCGCGATCTCGACGTGTCCGACGAGGCCGTCCGGCTGCGTCGTCCCGGCATGGCGGTGACCCTCAACGGCGTGGCGCAGGGCTATGCCGCCGACCGCGCGCTGCTGGCGGTCCGTCGCCACGGCATCGAGCACGCGCTGATCGACGCCGGTGAGTTCGACACGCTCGGCCGTAAGCAGAACGACAAGCCATGGGTGCTCGGCGTGCAGGACCCGCGCGAGTCCGAAAAGCTGGCGGCGCGGCTCGGCGTGGACGGGCGGGCGCTGGCGACCTCGGGCGACTACGAGACCTGGTTCACGCCCGATTTCGTCAACCACCATATTTTCGATCCGAAGACCGGCCATTCGCCGCTGGAATTGGCGAGCACATCGGTGCTGGCGCCGACCGCCTTGCAGGCCGATGGCCTCTCCACCGCCTTCATGGTGCTGGGCGCGGAGCGCTCTCTGGCGCTGGCCGCGACCCTGCCGGGCGTGGACGCGCTTCTTATCGGAAAGAACGGCCAGCGCTGGCAAACGCCGGGCTTGCCGGCGCTGAGCGCCTGAGGAGGATCGTTTCGTGGAGCAGTTGGGGCAGTTGGGCGTCGTCGGCATGGCCGGCGTCTTCATGGCCGGGCTCGGCGGTTTGCTGGCGCTGATGCTGGCCTTGGCGAACCGGAAGCTGTTCGTCTATGAGGACCCGCGCATCGAGGAAGTCGACGGGCTGCTGCCCAAGAGCAATTGCGGCGCCTGCGGTCTCGCCGGCTGCCGCGATTTCGCGGAAAAACTGGTGTTGGGCGAAGTGGTCGCGGCGCGTTGCACGGTGAGCAGCCCGGCGCAGATCGCCGCCGTCGCCCATTATCTCGGCGTCGAGGCGGGCGCCGTGGACAAGCGCGTGGCGCGGCTCGCCTGCGCCGGCGGGCGTCACGTCGCCTTTTTGCGCGCGAAATATGTGGGGCTCTCCACCTGCCGCGCCGCGGCGGTGGTCAGCGGCGGCGGCAAGGAATGCGGCTGGGGCTGCCTGGGGCTCGGCGATTGCGCCACGGTCTGTTTGCAGGGCGCGATCACGCTCGACGCGCATGGTCTGCCGGTGGTGGACCAGGAAAAGTGCACGGCCTGCAACGATTGCGTCACCGCCTGTCCCAAGGGGTTGTTTGCGCTCGCCCTGGTCAAGGACAAGCTGTGGGTGGCCTGCAAAAGCCGCGCGGAAGGCGACCTCGCCGAGGCAGCTTGCGAAGTCGCCTGCACGGCCTGCGGCAAGTGCGTCGCCGACGCGCCGCCGGGCCTGCTTACGGTGCGTGACAATCTTGTCGAAATCGACATCGCTCGTATCGGCGAGGGCAAGCGCGCGTTCATCGACCGCTGCGCCACCGGCGCCATCGTCTGGTACGACGACAAGGGCGAACCGCAGCGCGGCGCGGCGGCGAAGAAAATTCTGCGCCACGACGACTTGCCGCTGAAGGCGGGGGTCTGAACGGCGCCGAGCGCCAAGTTGAAATTCTGCGGCGCGAGCGCCAACGCGGCTCGCGCGCATCGCAATGACGGCGTGGCGATTCGTCAAGCTCACCCCACCGGATGCCGCTAGATCCGGGGCAGGGCGCTTGCCAGTTTTTCCGGTTGCGACACCAGCGAAAATCCCGCGGGGCCAACAGCTGGGGGAGGCTGGCGCGCATCTGGCTTGTCGATAGCGACGCGGAACACGCTTCGCCCGCGCCTGCGCGCGTCCTGCACGGCATGGCGGGTGTCCTCGACGCTTAGCGGCTCTCGTCGTTCGCTGCCCTCGGTCTGGCGGCCGAGCGCGCGCCGCTTGGGTCGCAGCGTCTCGTACGATTTCCGAAGGATCAGTTCGGAAATCGTATTCCGCTCGCGCGGCAATCCGCCCTTCGCCTGAAGGATTTCCGCGCGATTTCGTTTTCGCGGATCGCGAAGCGATCTTGTGGAAACCGTATGAAGCGTCCATTTCAGCCCATGCTTGCGCAACCGGGCTTCGCAAGCGGCCCAAGCGGCTGTTCGGGTTCGATGGAACGGCGGACGAAGAACCTCGCTCTTCCACGGGCTTGGCGTCCCAAGGGGTCATGATCTTTCGACCGCCACCGCATCGGCGACTCCATCGGAATCGCCGATCTTCAAATCACAAGGGGACGCGCTCAGGCCGCTCGTTCCAACGGCCCGCGCAGCTAGAGTTTCAAGCGAACCGGCATCCACTTCGCTCGAAAACGCCCTAACCGCCTTCGCGCACGTGGGCGTGAGAATGGCTGTGGGGCTGTTCTTCGCCGTGGGCGTGGGTTTCCGACGCGACATCGACGGGGATGATCATCAGTTGCCCGTGGCGCACGCCGCGCTCGGCGATCACATGTTCGGCGAAATGGCGGACCTCGCCGCTTGACCCCCGCAACACCGCGACTTCGAGGCAGGAGTCATGGTCGAGATGAACGTGAAGCGTCGCCACCGAGAGGTCGTGGTGGTGGTGCTGGGCGTGGGCCAGCCTCTTCGCCAGCGCCCGGGTTTCGTGATCGTAGACATAGACCAGCGCCGCCATGCAAGCCCCCCGGGCCTCATTGGCGCGCCTCTGGTTCAGGCCGGCGCGGGCGAGATCGCGCAGGGTTTCGGAGCGGTTCTGATAGCCCTTTTCGCGCTGGAAACGGTCGAGTTCCTCGACAAGGTCGTCGTCGAGCGTCACCGTGATCCTCTGCATCGCGCTTTTCTCCTGGCCGTTTCGGGCAGGTTAAAGCATGCGCGCGCGTGATGGAAGTTTTGGGGGCTCATACGATTTCCGAACGATCAGTTCGGAAATCGTATTCCGCTCGCGCGGAAATCCGCCCTTCGCCTGGAGGATTTCCGCGCGATTTCGTTTTCGCGGATCGCGAAGCGATCTTGCGGAAACTTATCACAGGCCCCCGACATAGCGGATCGGCTGGCCGTCAGAGACCCTGATGCTGAAGGCCAGCGGCACATGCGTCTCGTCCGACGCGGTCTGAATAACCGGCCGCTCCTGCGGCGCCGACTTCGGCAAACTGAATGCGAGCAGCCGTTCCCGCAGGCTTCGGTCGAACGCTTTGGAAGCCGGCGCGAATTTCCGCTTTTCGCCGTCGAGCACCACCACACCCGTCCGGGTCACCACCGCGTCGCCCGGTTGCAAGGTGGAATCGTGTCGCAGCAGGGTGTTGAGCGCCTCCTTGGTGGCGCCAGGCGCGGTGGAGTTGAAAAGCTGCTTGAATTCCGCGCTCTTCAAATAATCCTGGGCGATCGCGTCGCCGCCGCCGTGATTGACCACGACTCTGACGTGGTTGCGAATGGTGACGCCCGAGGACGCCTTGGCCTTGGCGCGGCGCGGTTGGCTCGCCCGATCAGGCGCGCTCGCCCCGACGCTGGGAACTTCGGTTCGCGTTGGGGGAAGGCCGAACAAGTCTTCCCAAAAATTCGTCGCGCTGGCCGGTGCGCTCATGGAAACAAGCGCGCCAGCAATCAAGACCACGCCTTTCGACAGACCGCCCATGTTCCACCTCATCCGCGATGGGGCTGAATCGAGGCCCCCCCGAGCCCGGACAAAATTTCGCCTGCCCGGGATTTGGAGACAAGGCGAAATCACGGCAGGCGCGGTCACGATGTGGTGATGGGCGGGCCGCCAAAAAAATCAGTCGTCGTCCTCGTCGGCGCGCTTTTGCGCTTTCGCCTCCTGGGACAGCAGCGCTTGCGCGCCCTCGACCACCAGCGCCCGCCCTTTCGGCCAGGAGGGGAGCGCGTAGCCGCCGTCCGGCGTCGGCGTCGCCCCCTCGCCAAGACCTCGGCGCTCGAAACGGTCCGGGCCTGATTTCACGTAGATCCAGGGTTTTCCGGACTGCCAGACCACGGCCGAGGCTTTGATCGCGACGGCGCGGCGCGGCGCGCCCTTGGGCAGCGCGGCGACCACGGACGCGCCGGTCAGGGCGGCTGAAATCGCCGGCATGACGTAGAAAAAGCCGGGGCCGGCCAGCCGCGAATCCGCCTGGGTCGCCGGCGACAGCAGGCGCGCTTCGACGGGCTCGCCGCCAAGGGTCAGGGCGAGGCGCGGCGGCGGCGGGAGATCGGCGGGAAGGGTGAGCTGCACGAGCATCGCCTTGCGCAGGACGAGGTCTTCGGCGAGCGCCGATTGCGAGGCCGCCTCTTCGCCAAGCCGGGCGCCCCAATCCTGGATGGCCTGAGTCCGCAGCGCCCGGAGCTGCTCCCTGGCCGTCTCGACGCCGGCGCCCTCAAGTTTGAGCGCGGCTTCGGCCGTCTCCGCCTGAGACGCGGCCGACGGCATGACCTTTTGCAAGTCGCGGGCGCGGGCGGCGGCGGCGCGCGCCGCCTCAAACCTGATTTCCGCCGCCTTGAGCTGCTGTTTCGCCGCGCCGGTCGCGTTGAACAGGTTGGTTAGCCCGTCCAGCGGTTTGATCAGACCATAGGCGCGCACTTGCGGCTGGTCGTCGGTCTCGGCGGGAGTCTCGGCGACAATGCCGCCGCGCTCCTGATCGTCGTCGTCGACGATGACGATGGCCGCGACGCCGGCGGGCAAAGCAGGCGCGTCAACTTTCGCTTCGGCCTTTGGGGCGACAGGGGGCCGTCCATGCGAAAAAAAAGAAAAACAGGCGCCGGCGAGAGCCGCGACGCACAGGACAACAACGGCCGCGACGCGTCCTTTCGTCTTTGCCTGCGTGTCCAAATCCGCTCCCGACGTTTTCGAAACTATAGCGCGCTGGCCTGTGGAGGTTCAACCAAAGGGTTTTCCATAAGAATTCGCGGAAGACCGTCGCCCACAAGCGTCGCCAGCGCGGCCTGCCCAACCAGCAGGCTCTGCTCCAGCTCCAGCTCCTCGCGCTCCAGCGTGAACAGGGTCAACTGCGTCTCCTGCCAGGAGCGATCATCCAGAAGATTTTTGCCGTGTGCGGCGTCGGCTTGTTTGGCGAAAGCCCTTGCCGAGGTCATGCGCCGCTTGAGGTCGGCGAGCTGGCGCTCCGCCAGCGCCTGCTCCGACAGCAGCGCGGATATTTCGCCCGTGGTCGCCGTCAGCCGCGCCTCGAATTCCAGACGCAGCGTTTCCCGCGTCGCCTGCTCCCGGGCGATGGCGGCCTCGTTCCGGTCGAACAGCGGCAGCTCCAGCGTCGCCTGCGGGCCGATGGTGAAGAGGCCGTTGTTGTCGCGTCCGCCCGCGAGCCCGAAGGTCACGTTCGGAAACTGGGCGAGCAGGGCCTGACGCAGCCGCGCGTCCTGCGACTGATAGCCGTAGCGCAGCGCGATCAGGTCGGGCCGCCGCTCCGCGAGACTTTGCAGGTTTTCGCGCACGCGGGCGGCGTTCAGGGGCGGAGCGGTCGCGCCCACCGGCGACAGCGGCGCTTCGGGCTCGCGGCCGAGCAGCGCGTTCAACTGATGGCGGCGGGCGAGTTGGGCGCGCTGAAGGTCGTTTTCGAGCTTTTGCACCTCCGCCGCCGCCCTCAGGTCGGGCGAGAGCAGGGCGGAGGGCGCGTTGCCCTGGTTCATCGCCTGGCTCGCGCGGGCAAAACGCGCCTCCACAAGTTTTCGCGTGCGCGAAAACAAATTCTGCGCCCGCTCGCCCATCGCGAGACCGACGAACAGCCGGCGCGCCGTTCCGATCGTCTGCCATTCCCGCCAGCACAGGGCGGCGTCGATTTCCGCCGCCGCATTCGCCGCCGCCTCGATTTTCGCGGGCCGCAGCACCAGGGATTTGAGGTCTTGCGACAGTCCGAGGCCGTAACCGCTCACCCCGTCGCCGCCGCCGACGAAGAAGGGCGCGGCGACGCTGAACTGGGGATTGGGCAAAGCGCCGGCCTGCATCAGCTGCGCGCGGGAAATCCCCAGTTTGGCCCGCGCCGCGCGGAGATCGGGATTGTGCTCCAGAACCAGCCGGTCAAGGTCGCGAAAACTCAGGCGGCCGCCTTTTTGCAGCTCGGGCGGGTTCTGCGGGACGGCGGTCAGGTTCAGCGGGCGCGGCGAATAGGACTCGCACCCGCAGAGCCCAATGCAGAGGCCGGCCAGCGCCGCGATGAAAACAGGTCTTGTCATCCGCCCGGCCGGTTCAGGTTGATTAAAAAAGCGTTAACCCGAACGCGTCGGACAAGGCAAGCCGCCGATTTCCGCAGCGGCGCATGTCCGTTGGCGCTGGCGCGACGCCTCGCGCGGCATTGAAGACCGCGCGTTCATCCTCCCGGATCGGGTGACGGGGTCATACGATTTCCGAAGGATCGGTTCGGAAATCCTATTCCGCTCGCGCGGAAATCCGCCCTTCGCCTGGCGGATTTCCGCGCGATTTCGTTTTCGCGGATCGCGAAGCGATCGTGCGGAAACCGTATCAGACGTCCCCGTAAGCCGCCATGATGATCGCAGCCTGCGCGTTGGTCATCGCTTGCAGCTGCGTGTTGGTGAAGGCCAAGGCCTGCTCGGTGCTCAGGCTGGCGAGTTCGGCCGTGGTCAGCCCCGCGACCGCCTGGGCCGAGATCGCCGCAAGGTCGGCCGTGCTCAACGCGTCGAAACTCGCGGTCGACATCGCCCCGATCTGGCTCGATGTCAGCGCCCCCGTTTGCTCGGGGGTCAGGACGCCGACCTGCGCCGTCGTCAGCGCCGCGATCTCGGCGGACGACATGGCGCCGATCTGGCCGGCGCCGAGACCGGAGACCTGAAGCGTCGAAAGGGCCGAGACCTGCGCGCTCTTCAGCCCGACGATGGCGCCGAGCGACAGCGCGCTGACCTGCGTGTCCGAAAAGGCGCCGAGCGCCGAGGCCGAGAGATGGGGCAATTGCCACCAGCCGAGCGCCGAAACCTGGCTCGTGCTCAGCGCGGCGGTCTGGTCGCTGCTCAACACGCCGATCTGCCCGGCCGCGAGCGCCCCCACCTCGGCGGAGGACAGGGCCTGGATTTGCCATGCATTGAGCGTCGCGATGTCGTTCGTGCTCAACGACCCGATCGCGGCCGGCGACAGCGCCTGAAGCTGGTCGGCGGTGAGGGCGGCGGTCTGGTCGGTGGTCAGCGCGGCGACCTGCGCGTTGGTCAGGCCGGAGACGGCCGCGGTCGACAGCGCCGCGATCTGGCCCGTCCCCATGACGGCGATCGCGCCGGCGCCGAGGGCGGCGGCCTGGGCGGCGCTCAGCACGCCCACCTGAGCGGTCCCGAGCGCGCGCGCCTCTTGCGTGGTCAGGGCGGCGAGCTGGCCGGTGGTGAGCGCCGCGACCTGGTCGTCGCTCAGGGCCGCAATATTGCTGGAGCCCAGCGCCGCGATCTGGTCGGTTCCGAGCCTGGCGACGCTGGCCGTGCCGAGCAGGGCGATCTGCGCGTTGGAGAGCGCCGCGACCTCGGCGGTCGACATGCCGTTGATTTGCGTCGCCAGCAGGGCGGAGCGCTGGCTGTCGTTCAGCGCCGCGTTCTGGTCCGGGGTCAGCGCGGCGATTTGCGTCGCGGTGAGGGCGCTGGTCTGCGCGCCGGTCAGGGCCGAAACGACCTCCAGATTCAGCGCGGCGACCTGCGCGGTGGACAGGAGGGCGATCGTCGATGTGGCCAGCGCCGCGAACTGGGCGGAGGACAGGCTGGCGACGTCGTCCGCGTCGAGGGCCGCGATTTGAGCCGTCGCCAGCGCCGCGACCTGCGCGCAGCCGAGCGCGGCGGTCTGGTCGGCGCTGAGCGCGGCGATCTGCGCGGTGGTCAGGCCCGATAGGGCCGCGTTGGATAGGGCGGCGATCCGGTCGGGCTGAAGCGCGGCGACGGCGGCCGAGCCGAGGGCGGCGGCTTGCGCCGCGCTCAGAGCATGGACCTGATTGGTCCCGAGCGCCTGCGCCTCGTCCAGGGTCAGCGCGGCGATCTGGCCGGTGGTGAGGGCCGCGGTCTGTGCGTTGCTCAGCGACGCTAAGACATCCAGGTTGAGGGCGGCGACCTGAGCCGTGGTCAGGGCCGCCATCTTGGCCGGGGCGAGGCCGGCGACCTGCGCGGTCGACAGCAGCGCGACGGCTTCAGTCCCGAGGGCGCCGACTTGCGCCGTTGTCAGCGCCGCCATCTGCGCGGAGCCGAGCGCCATGGCCTGGTCGAGGCTCAGCGCGGCGACCTGCGCGGTGGTGAGGCCCGCCACAGCCGCGTTGGAGAGGGCGGCGATCTGGTTTGGCTGCAGCACCGACAGCGTGTCCGAGCCCAGGGCGGCGGCCTGGGTCGCGCTCAGCCCATGAAGCTGGGACGTTCCGAGCGCCAGCGCCTGGTCGGGGGTCAGCGCGTCGACCTGGGCGGTCGTCAGGCCGGCGACGGCCGCGTTTGACAAAGCCGAGACCTGGCTCGCGAACAGGACGGCGATTTGCGCCGCGCCCAGCGCCGCGGCCTGGGCCGCGCCCAGCGCATGAATCTGGGCGGTTCCGAGCGCCTGCGTCTCGTCCGTGGTCAGGGCGGCGATTTGCGCCGTGCCCATGGCGGCGGTCTGGCTGACGTTGAGGGCGGCGATGACCTCCGTGCTCAGCGCAACGATCTGCGCGGTGGACAGGGCCGACATTCTGGCCGGGGCCAGGCCGGCGAACTGCGAAGACGACAGCAGCGCGACATCGTCGGTCCGCATCGCGCGGACTTGCGCCGCCGAGAGCGCTCCGATCTGCGCGGAGCCCAGCGCAATCGTCTGATCCGTGGTCAGGGCGCCGACTTGCGCCGTGGTCAGCGCCGCGAATTTCGCGGCCGACAGGCTGGCGATCTGCGTGGTCGAGAGCAGCGCGACCGTATCCGTGCGCAAAGCGCCGATCTGCGCCGGCGTGAGCGCGGCGAATTGCGCGGAGCCGAGCGCCATCGCCTGATCGGTGCTCAGGGCGGCGATTTCCGCCGCGCTCAGCCGGGCGACGGCCGACGTGGAGAGGGCGGCGATTTGCGCCGTCCGCAGCACGGCGACGTTGGCCGAGCCGAGGGCGGCGACCTGGGCGCCGCTGAGCGCGTGAACCTGGGCGGTCCCGAGCGCCTGCGCCTCGTCCGTGGTCAGCGCGGCGAGCTGCGCGCCGGTGAGGGCGGCCGCCTGCCGTGTGGTCAGGGCCGCGACATCGTCGGTCCCCAGGCCGACGATCTGGTCGGAGTTGAGCGCGGCGATGGCGCCGGCGCTGAGCGCGGCAATCTCCAACGTGGAGAAGGTCGCGAGGTCGGCGGTGTTCATGGCCTTGATCTGCGTCGCCGAAAGCGCCTGCGCCTGGGACGAGGTGAGCGCGGCCGCCTGGTCCGTGGACAGAATTGCGATCTGCGCCGCGGTGAGGCCGGTGATCTGGCTGTTGCTCAGGGCGGCGATGACGTCGGTGGTCAGCGCGGCGATCTGCGCCGTGCTCATGGCCGAGACCTTGACCGCCGCAAGGCCCGCGACGTCCGAGGACGACAGCAGCGCAATGTCGTCGGTCGAAAGCGCCTTGATCTGCGCCGCCGTGAGCGCCGCGACCTGCGCGGAGCCCAGCGCCGCGGCCTGTTCGGTGGTCAGGGCGACGATCTGCGCGGTGGTCATCGCGGCGATCTTGGCGGCCGAAAGGCTCGCCACGCTCGCCGTCGACAGCAGCGCGACGGCGGCGGTCGACAGCGATCTGAGCTGCGTCGGCGAGAGCGCCGCCACTTGCGCGGAGCCGAGCGCCGTCGTCTGGTCGGTGCTCAGCGCGGCGATCTCCACCGCGTTCAGCCTGGCGATGGCCGCCGTCGACAGGGCGGCGATCTGGTCGGTCGAGAGCAAGGCGATGTTGCTGGAGCCCAGATAGGCGATTTGCGTGGCGCCCATCGCGGCGAGCTGGGCGGTTCCCAGCGCCTGGACCTGGTCCGAGGTCATGGCCGAGGTCTGGGCGATGGTCAGCGCGGCGGCCTGCCGGGTGGTCAAGGCGGCGAACCCGGCGGAGCCCAGGGCGGCGACCTGTCCGGCGCTAAGGGCCCCGAGGACGCCGGGGCCAAGGGCGGCGACCTGCGCGGTGGAGAGCGCCGCGATGTCATCCGTGCTCATGGCCCGGATCTGCCCGATCGTCAGGGCTTGAACCTGTGAGGTTCCGAGCGCGGCGGTCTGATCCGTGCCCAGCGCCGCGATGTCGGTCGCTGAAAGCGCCGCGACCTGCGCGCTCTTCAGGCCCGCGATCTCCTCGGTGGTCAAGGCCTGGGTCTGGGCGGACGACAGTCCTGTGATCGCCGCGATGGAGACGGCGCTGATCTGCGGGGCGGAGAATGCCGCGATCTGCTGGGTTCCAAACGCCGCGATCTGCGCCCTGGTCAGGGCGGAGGCCTGGCTGGTGCTCAGGCTCGCGACGTCGTCAGTCGTCAAGGCCGCGATCACGGCGGTGGAAAGCGCCGAAATCCTGGCGTTGGAAAGGGAGGAGACAAGGGTCATCGGTCGCGCTGTGCTCGTCAGGGGCGCAATTCACCGAAGCGCGGCGGGCGCGATGCTCATCGTCCTTCCCAGGCCCGGCTCGCGCCGCGTTAGCGATTCCGGCGCGCGCCGCGCCAGCGATTCCGCCTCTCGCCGCGCGAGCGAGTCCGGGGCGCCCCGGGCGGCGTCCAAGCATGCAACTTAAGATTGTATTCTCATAAAGGGTTAACAAATCGTTACAGCTCGTCGCAAGCGCCGCTCCGCTCACCAAATCTTGATCGCCGCGACGGGCGGGCTGGCGTTGGAAATCGCCCTTTCCACGGCCAGATGGAGAAAGGAGGCGTCGCGCTTCCCCAGTTTTGACGCGATCGAACCTTGCATGCGGATGACGCCGCAGCCTTGAGGGGAGCAGGCTTTGAGATACTCTTGGCCCTTGGCGCTGAGCCTGCTTGTTCCCGGCGTCGTAGCGGCGCAGGGGCTGATGTCGGGCGTGGACCTCACCACGCCCGCCTTCACCGCCGCCGAGGTGTCGCGCGCACAGGTTGAAGAGAGGATCGCGCAAGGCGGACCCGTCGATCTCTCCGACAAGAGCCTGAACGGGCTCGATCTTTCCGGGCTTGACCTTTCCGGCGCCAATCTGCGGGCGGCGCGGCTCAACCGCGCCCGTCTGCGCGAGACGAAACTCGCGGGCGCGACGCTCGATCAGGTGTGGATGCTGAAGGCCGATCTGTCCGGCGCCAATCTGAGCGGCGCCAAGCTGTTCGCGACGCAGGCGATGGGCGCGATTTTCGACCGCGCCGATCTTTCGCGCGCGAGGCTCGCGGGGGATTTTTCCAACGCCAGTTTCAAGGGCGCCGACTTTTCGAATGCCGACGCCTCCGCCGACATGCGCAACCAGTCGATGGGGCTGATGCATGCGGTGATGCGCTCGGCCGATCTGTCCGGCGCCAAGGGGATTCGCGCCAACTTTTCGCGGGTCGACCTGCAATTCGCCAATCTGAGCAAAGCGGATTTTTCCGGCGCCGATCTGTTTCGCGCCGACGCCTCCGGCGCCGATCTGCGCGGCGCCAGTTTTGTCGGCGCCCGGACCGAAGAGATGGACATTGCGGGCGCGCGCATCGACGCGGATATCGCGGGCGCCGCCAACCGCGACCGGGCGCGGCGCGACTGAGGGCTTTAGTCTTCTGTTTCTGCGCGTTTTCTTAACGCGAACCGGCATCCACTTCGCTCAAAAACGCGTTAGGGTTGTGCGCGCAACACATATTCCTTGAGGAGATATTTCAGGCCGCGGCTCCAGCTTTCGTCCGTGTTGCCGCGAATGTCGACGCTGCCGGCCTTCACCACCTGTCCGGTGTCGGCGTCCTCGATTCGTATGTTGATGTTGAGGATGAGGTTGCTGACCTTTTGCGCCCAGGCGACCACCGCATATTTGGCCCCGGCTTTTTTCGCCAGATCCATTTCGCAGCCGTTGCAATCGTGGATGTCGCGCACGGCCGAAATGTCGGCGGCGATCGGCGCGAGATCGACCGGCTGGTACTGGCCCGAATCCGCCAGCGCCCTGGTCAGCGCGGCGTCCATGTTTTTCAGGCGCGCGGCCTCTTCCGGCGACGTGGGTTCCGGTGAGGAATTGACGAACACGGCGGGAAACACGGCGGTGGGCGCCGCGTGGGCGGACAGGGGCAGGGCGGCGACGAGCGCCAGCAGCAGGACGATGATACCCATGACTCCTCCATTCCTGAATGCAATACGAAATGGCGCGGTTGTTCCAGCGTCTTCATGCCGTCATTGCGAGCGAAGCGAAGCCATCCAGGCGCATCCGCTCGTCCAGGGAGACTGATACGATTTCCGAAGGATCAGTTCGGAAATCGTATTCCGCTCGCGCGGAAATCCGCCCTTCGCCTGAAGGGTTTCCGCGCGATTTCGTTTTCGCGGATCGCGAAGCGATCTTGCGGAAACCGTATGAGTTGCGCTCCCCGGCCAGATCCGTCGCTCGTGCGAGTCCTGGATGGCTTCGCTTCGCTCGCAATGACGATGTGACCGTGTCGCGAAATGAGAAGATCGTCCCTTTATGCGCTCATCCCCAGAGTTTCGACTCCGGCGGATAGACCACGGAACCGTCGAATTTCAGACCTTCCGGGCGATCCTGCGCCAACAGCAGCGGGCCGTCGAGATCGACGAACCGCGCCCGCGAGGCCAGCAGCAGGGCCGGGGCCATGGCCAGCGACGAGGCCACCATGCAGCCGACGAACAACCCGAACCCCAGTCTCTCCGCCTCCTCGGCCAGCGCCAGCGCCTCGGTGAGCCCGCCGGTCTTGTCGAGCTTGATGTTGATGAGGTCGTAGCGGTCGCGCAGGGCGAAAAGACCGGCGCGGTCGTGGACGCTCTCGTCGGCGCAGACGGGGACGGGGCGGGGACCGGCGAGCGCGTCATCCTCGCCGGCGGGCAGGGGCTGTTCGATCAGCGCGACCCCGGTCTTTTCGCAGGCGTCGAAAAATTCCGCCAAGTCCTCCGGGCGCCAGGCCTCGTTGGCGTCGGCGATCAGCTCCGCCTCGGGCGCCGCCGCGCGCACCGCGAAAAGCCGCGCCGGATCGCCGGCGCCCGCAAGCTTCACTTTTAGAACCGGGCGTTCCGAGGCCTCACGCGCCGCGCGCGCCATCTCCTCCGGCGTTCCCACCGAAAGCGTGTAGGCGGTGACGCAAGGCGACAGACGCGACAGACCGGCCATCTGCCAGGCCGGAACGCCCGTCAGCTTGGCCTCCAGATCCCACAGCGCGCAATCCAGCGCGTTGCGGGCGGCGCCAGGCGGCAGCAGGTTTTGCAGGGCGAAGCGGTCGGCGCCGGCCTCCACCGCGGTCCGAGCCCCGTCGATTTGCTCCAGCACGCTGTCGACGCTTTCGCCATAGCGCGCGTAGGGCGTGCATTCGCCGCGCCCGCGAAAAATCCCCTGGGTCAGTTCGGCGACCACCACGCGCGCTTCCGTCTTGGCGCCGCGCGAGATCACAAAAGGTTTTGTTAACGTAAAATTTTGCGGGGCGGCGTAGAGTCGTCGGGGCGAAGGGGTCATGCGGGCTTTCGTTCGGCCGCTTTGCCAACAGGCGGCGGCTTGATGTATTGGGTCTTTCAGCAAACCAGAGTCGCGGGAAATGTCAAAGCCGCCAAATCTCCCCGAATTTTCGGTGGAAACGGATGGGAACGAGGTCCGCGTGCTGTTGCGCGGCGCCTGGACCATTTCCGCCTCCCGCGCGCTGGAGGAAGCGGCGCAAAACCTCGTCGGCGCGGCCGGAAGCGCGCGCAGCGCCCGAATCGATTTTACCGGCGTCAGCCGCCTCGACACCGCCGGCGCCTGGCTGATCGACAAGGCGCGCCAGAAAATGGCCGCCGCGGGCGTGGCGGCGGATTTCGACGGGGTCGGTCCGGAAGACGCCATTTTGCTGCGCGAGGCGGCGTTCCGGCCCTTCGAGGCCGACAAGGCGCCCCGCTCCAACCCGCTGATGGACATGCTGGTCGCCCTGGGCGTGTGGAGCGGCTGGATCGGCCGCCAGATTTATGGCGGCGTCTCCTTTCTCGGCGAACTCGCCTTCACCGCGCTCAAGGTGCTGGTCCGGCCCAAGGCCATGCGGCCGACCTCGATGGTGTTTCACCTCGAAAATTTCGCCCTGCGCGCGGTGCCGATCATCGCCACCATGAATTTTCTGGTCGGCTGCATCGTGGCGCAGCAGGGTATTTTTCAACTGCGTCGCTTCGGCGCCTCGACCTACGCCACCGACATGCTCGGCATTCTGGTGCTGCGCGAAATGGGCGTGCTGCTGACCTCCATCATGGTCGCGGGCCGCTCGGGCTCCGCCATCACCGCCGAACTCGGCTCGATGAAGATGCGCGAGGAGATCGACGCGCTCAAGGTGATGGGCGTTTCGCCGATGGAAGTGCTGGTCATGCCGCGCATGATGGCGCTGATCATCGCCCTGCCGCTCCTCACCGTCATCGGCGATTTTTCGGCCCTGTTCGGCGGGATGGTCACCTCCTATCTCTACAATGGCGTGAGTCCGCAGGTGTTCGCCGAGCGCCTCCAATACGCCATCGGCATGCACACCTTTCTCGCCGGATTGATCAAGGCGCCGTTCATGGCGATGGTGATCGGCATGATCGCCACCATCGAGGGGTTCAGGGTCGAGGGCTCCGCGGAATCCTTGGGGCGCCGGGTGACGGCGTCGGTGGTCAATTCGATTTTCATGGTGATCTTTCTCGATGGACTCTTCGCCATTTTCTTCGCCGCCATCCGCTACTAGAGCGGACAGCGCGCCGATCATCCGCGTGCGCGGGCTGGACGTGGCCTTTGGCGCGAAACAGGTGCTGAAGGGCCTCGATCTCGATGTCGCGCCCGGCGAAGTTTTGGGGTTTGTCGGCGGGTCGGGGCAGGGCAAGTCGGTGCTCACCCGCACGATCCTCGGCCTCAACCGCAAACAGGCCGGGACCATCGAAGTTTTTGGCGAGAACCTGGATCGCATGTCGCCGGGCGGCCATCGCGCGCTGGAGCGGCGCTGGGGCGTGATGTTCCAGGGCGGCGCGCTGTTTTCCAGCCTGACGGTGCGCCAGAACATCCAGGCGCCGATGCGGGAATATTTAAGACTGTCGCAGGGGCTGATGGACGAACTGGCGTCGCTGAAACTCAAGCTGGTCGGCCTGCCGCAGGACGCGGCCGAAAAATTCCCGTCGCAATTGTCGGGCGGCATGGTCAAGCGCGCGGCCCTGGCGCGGGCGCTGGCGCTCGACCCGGAACTGCTGTTCCTGGACGAGCCGACCTCCGGCCTCGATCCGATCGGCGCCGCCGAATTCGATGACCTGATTGCCACACTGCAGAAAACATTGGGCCTGACCGTGTTCATGGTCACCCATGATCTCGACAGCCTCACCTCGATATGCGACACAATTGCGGCCTTGGCTGATGGCCGGGTGATCGCTCACGGGCCGCTCTCCGCCATGCTCGCCTCTGACCACCCGTGGTTGCGGGCTTATTTCCATGGCAAGAGGGCGCGAGCGGTCGTGACGGCGGATGAACTTTTGGGTGCAAGCGGCCTGGATGAGCCAGCCATGACCGGCGACGGGAGCTGACGCGCATGGAGACGCGCGCCAATTACGCCTTGATGGGCCTGTTCACGCTGGCGGTGATCCTCGGCGGCTTCGGTTTCGCCTGGTGGTTCGCCAGTTCGGGCAAGACCACGGCCACCCGAAGCTACCAGGTCTATTTCACCGGATCGGTCTCCGGCCTGTCCACCGGCGCCTATGTCCTGTTCAACGGTTTGCGCGTCGGCGAGGTGCGCGACCTGGGCCTGCGTCCCGACGATCCCAGCAAGGTTTATGCGATCATCGAGGTGGACGCGCGCACGCCGGTCAAGGCCGACACCAGGGCCCAGCTCGAATATACCGGCCTCACCGGCGTCGCCTCGGTCGCCCTGCTCGGCGGCGCCAAGGACGCGGTGGCGCTGGCGCCGAATTCGGTGATCGACGGGGCGCCCTCGCAGATGCAGGACCTGATGTCCGCCGCGCAGCGGCTGGCCGGCAAGATCGACCTTTTCGTCGAAAAGGCGAACCATCTCGTCGACGCGAATTCCGACAGTCTCACCGCGACGATCAAGAACGTGCAGACGATGACCGCCTCGCTCTCCGAGGCCGCCGACGGCATTCGCAACGTGGTCAAATCAGTGGACTCGGAAAAGCTGCGCTCCATGCTCACCAATGCCGACAGCGCCATCGCCAAGCTCAACGGGCTGCTCGGCTCGGGCGGCGGCAAGACGGTGCTCACCGACATTTCCGACGCCGCCAAGAGCATGCGGAAGCTGGCGGACTCCCTGGCCGATTTTTCGAAAAACGGCTTGAAACAATATGAAAGCCTGGCCGTCGACGGCCGCCGCACGCTGGAAAGCGTGGACCGGGCGGCGCGCCGGCTGGAAAAAGACCCCCAAAGCCTGTTGTTCGGCCCCAAGGAGCCGCTTCCGGAATATCGTGGACGGTAAATTGTGACGCGCGCGCCCCTCTATGTCCTGGCTCTGGCGCTCGCTCTGTCGGGCTGCGCCGCGACGCCCAGAAGCTATGATCTGAGCGCCGCGCCCGGCCGCTCCCTGGCGCGGGGAACGCTGGCGCTCGACATCGTGCGTGTGGAGCCGCCGTTCGACGGCGACGCCATCGTGATTCGCACCACCGATGGGCTGGAGCGCCTTGGCGGCGCGCAATGGGCCGACGGCCTGCCGCGCCTTGCCCGCAGCCGTGTGGCGGAGAGCCTTGAAAACGCGGGGTGGCGGGTGGGCGACCTCGGCGGCGTCCGCCTGCGGGTGGAAATCCGGCGATTCGAGATCGATTCTCTGACGCGCGAGGCGCGGGTCGAACTGGCGGCGCAATTCGCCGGCGGCGCCGCGCGGGTGTTCGTCGCCAGCGAACCCGTGGCCGAAATTTCCGGCGCGCAGCCGGCCATGGCGCTCGACCGCGCTTTTACCCGCGTGCTCGGCGATCTCGCGCGCTGGACCGTGTCGGTCCGCTAAACTTTTGATCAAGAAAAGAAAACGCCCGCCGGGGGGAGGGTCCGGCGGGCGCATCTGCGAATCGGGGGGATGCCCTCTCCCGATCGCTGGGAAAACTTACCCGAACGTCATCTCGTTGGGTCACGCAATATTGATGGCGCCTGAACCATTTGCAAACCCCTATTTTTTGCATTGCAGCATTGCGCGGCGCGCATGAAGCGGGTGTTGGGACGGGGTTCGCTATCGATGAACTATAATCCACATTCCTGTCGTCATTGCGAGCGAAGCGAAGCAATCCAGGACCGTCGTCCTGTAGAGCTTTAAGATTTTGTCGCAAACTCGATAAGCTCGTCGCCTGCGCGAATTCTGGATTGCTTCGCTTCGCTCGCAATGACGGCGGAGGGGAGTCGAAAATCAAGAATAGCGCGGATATGCATTACGGCATTGCTCGCCTTTGCGCCGCCTCCTTCAAGAAACGTCCGGTGTGCGAGGTTTTCGATTTCATGATCGCCTCAGGCGGTCCCTGGGCGACGATGGTTCCGCCGCCGTCTCCCCCTTCCGGCCCCATGTCGATCACCCAGTCGGCCGTCTTCACCACGTCGAGATTGTGCTCGATCACCACGACGCTGTTGCCCTGCTCGACCAGCTCATGCAGCACTTCCAGCAGTTTTCGGACATCGTGGAAATGCAAGCCGGTTGTCGGCTCGTCGAGAATATAGAGCGTGCGTCCCGTGGAGCGCCGCGACAGCTCCTTCGACAGTTTGACACGCTGGGCCTCGCCGCCGGACAGAGTTGTGGCCTGCTGGCCGACCTTCACGTAATCGAGGCCGACGCGCGAAAGAGTCTTCATCTTGTCGCGGATCGACGGCACCGCCTTGAACAGCTCGCCGGCTTCCTCGACCGTCATATCGAGCACATCGGCGATGCTCTTGTCCTTGTAGCGGACTTCCAGCGTCTCGCGGTCGTAGCGCTTGCCCTTGCAGACGTCGCAGGTGACATAGACGTCGGGCAAAAAGTGCATCTCGATTTTGATCACGCCGTCGCCCTGGCAGGCCTCGCAGCGGCCGCCCTTGACGTTGAAGGAGAAGCGGCCGGGACCGTAGCCGCGCGTCTTGGCTTCGGGCAGGTTGGCGAACCAGTCGCGGATGGGGGTGAAGGCGCCGATATAGGTGGCCGGGTTGGAGCGCGGCGTGCGGCCGATCGGCGACTGGTCGATGTCGATGACCTTGTCGATGTGCTCCAGCCCCTCAAGGTTGTCGAAGGGGGCGGGGTGCTCCAGCGCGCCGTTCAGCCGCCGCGCCACCGCCTTGTAGAGCGTGTCGATGATCAGGGTGGATTTGCCGCCGCCGGAGACGCCGGTGATGCAGGTGAACAGGCCGAGCGGAATTTCGACATCGACGTTGCGCAGGTTGTTTCCCCGCGCGCCAAAAAGTTTCAGGACGCGGTCGGGGTCCGGCTTGCGTCGGGTCTTGGGTGTCGCCACCTGCTTGCGGCCAGTCAAATAATCGCCGGTGAGCGAGTTCGGGTCGGCCATGATCTGGGCCGGCGTGCCCTGCGAGACGATCTCGCCGCCATGCACGCCCGCGCCCGGCCCGACGTCGACGACATAATCGGCGATCAGGATGGCGTCCTCGTCGTGCTCCACCACGATCACGGAATTGCCGAGATCACGCAGCCGTTTGAGCGTTTCCAGCAGCCGGGCGTTGTCGCGCTGGTGCAGGCCGATGGAGGGCTCGTCGAGCACATAGAGCACGCCGGTCAGGCCCGAACCGATTTGCGAGGCCAGGCGGATGCGCTGGCTCTCGCCGCCCGACAGCGTGCCGGAATTGCGCGACAGCGTCAGATAGTCGAGGCCGACATCGACCAGGAATTTCAGGCGTTCGTCGATCTCGCGCAGGATGCGAGCGGCGATTTCGTTGCGCTTGCTGTCGAGCTTTTGCGGCAGTTCGGAAAAAAATCTTTGCGCGTCGCGGACCGAAAGCTCTGAAATCTCGCCGATGTGCTTGTGGTCGATCTTGACCGCGAGCGCTTCGGGCTTGAGGCGGAAGCCGGAACAGGCGTTGCAGGGTTTCGCCGTCATGTAGCGGCCGATTTCCTCGCGCGACCAATCGCTTTCCGTCTCGATAAAGCGGCGCTCGAGATTGCGGATCACGCCCTCGAACGGTTTTTTGACTTCATAGGAGCGGTTGCCGTCCGAATATTGGAACAGAATGTCCTGGTCGCCGGTCCCGTAAAGAATCATTTTTTGGGCGATGGGCGGGAGTTTGGACCAGCGGTCCTCAACGCGGAACTTGAAGGCGCGGCCCAGGGCTTCGAGCGTCTGGCCGTAATAGGGCGAGGGGGATTTGGCCCAGGGGGCGATGGCGCCCTTTTTCAGCGTCAGTTCGGGATTGGGGACGATCAGGTCGGCGTCCACCTTCTGCTCAAAGCCGATGCCGCCGCATTTCGGGCAGGCGCCAAACGGATTGTTGAAGGAAAACAGCCGCGGCTCGATCTCGGGGATGGAAAAGCCGGAGACCGGGCAGGAGAATTTGGAGGAGAACACGATGGGGTCTTTGCTCCCCTCGGCGAATTCGACCACGGCGATGCCGTCGGCCAGTTCGAGCGCGGTTTCAAAACTTTCGGCGAGCCGGGCGGAAATGTCGGCGCGCACGACGATGCGGTCGACGACCACGTCAATGTCGTGCTTCAGCTTTTTGTCCAGCGCCGGGGCGTCGGCGATGTCGTAAAACTGGCCGTCGATCTTCACGCGCTGAAAACCGCGTTTTTGAAACTCGGCGATTTCCTTGCGATATTCGCCTTTTCGGCCGCGCACCACCGGCGCCAGAAGGTAGAGGCGGCTGCGCTCGGGCAGGGCGAGCACGCGGTCCACCATCTGGCTGACCGTCTGGCTTTCGATGGGCAGGCCGGTGGCGGGCGAATAGGGAATGCCGGCGCGCGCCCACAGCAGACGCATGTAATCGTGGATTTCCGTCACCGTGCCCACGGTCGAGCGCGGGTTTTTCGAGGTCGTCTTCTGCTCGATGGAAATGGCCGGCGACAGGCCGTCGATGTGGTCGATGTCCGGTTTCTGCATCATCTCCAGAAATTGCCGCGCATAGGCCGAGAGGCTCTCGACATAACGGCGCTGGCCCTCGGCATAGATGGTGTCGAAGGCCAGCGAACTCTTTCCCGAGCCGGACAGGCCGGTGAAAACCACCAGTTTGTCGCGCGGAATGGTCAGGTCGATGTTTTTGAGATTGTGCTCGCGCGCGCCGCGCAGCGAGATCACCCGGCCCTCGCCGATTCGCAGCGCCACCTGTTCCGGCGTTTCCGCCGCTACGGCGACCGCCTTGGGCTTGCGGGCGGGGGCTTTCTTCTTCGACGTCTGATCCATTTGTCCTTCCGGCGGCTGTGCTCGACTATTTAACCCGAGCGCGGGTTTTTTCCACCCGCTCAGCCGCCGTCAGGGACGATCATTGAACGGGACAGGAACGAATTGCATGCGCAATTCGATCCAGTCCCGCCGGATCATACGATTTCCGAAGGATCAATTCGGAAATCGTATTCCGCTCGCGCGGAAATCCGCCCTTCGCCTGAAGGATTTCCGCGCGATTTCGTTTTCGCGGATCGCGAAGCGATCTTGCGGAAACCGTATCAGTTGTGGACCAGCCCGTGCGGCAGGCGGGCGGTGAGGAAGTAGAAGCTGCCAATGGCGCCGAACAGGAAGATGAGCGCGGACAGCCAGCCCATCGCGTTCGTCGTCCCGTCGAGCGTTCCCATCACCGCGACGATGACGCCGGCCGAATGGGCGAAGCCAGAGGGGGCGAGGACGTGACGCAGGTCGGCCTCGTCATGAAAATCCTTGGCGAACCAGGCGATCATCGCCCAGGCGAGCAAGGCGACGCCAAAGAAGCGCGACATCAGGGCGCTATGGGGCGACACTTGCGCGCCGTAGATGCTGGCCATGGTTGCGGGAGCGAGCAATTCCCCGATCCCGAACAAAAGGCCGATGAGCGAAATGATGGTCAGGAAGGTTTTGACGGACATGGCGCAACTCCGTGTGACGCCGGCCTGTTTTGCGCCGGCGAACTGCCGCCTGAACCGTTTGACGGATGGTCGGGTTCCTCCCGGTTTGGCGCCTCCCGCGAAATTGATTGGCGGCCTCGGGAACCGCGCCGCCTCGTGGCGGTGTGCGCCTCGTGTTAGTATTCGGACAGGAAACACTAGGATTCGAGAAGGACGACGCCATGCTTTCCACGCCGAGAGCGCCGGTTTCCTGGGGGGAACTGATCGACAAGATCACCATTTTGGAAATCAAGGCGGATGAAATCGACGATCCTGCCGCAGTCGCGCATGTGCGGGAGGAGTTGCGGCTCCTGCAAGACATTGAAGGCGCGACGCGCACTCATGCGGCCGCGGGCGAACTCGCCGCGCTGAAAAACGACCTGAAAGCGGTGAATCTAGCGCTGTGGCGGATCGAGGACGCGATTCGCGACAAGGAGCGCGCCAAAATTTTTGATGGCGCGTTCATTGAACTGGCCCGGTCGGTTTACCAGCGCAACGACGAGAGGGCGCGACTCAAGCGGCGTATCAACGAGGTCACGGGCTCGCAGATCGTCGAGCAAAAAAGCTACGCGGCCTATTGAGACCATGACCTCCTGGCAGGTTTTCGCCGTCGGATCGGCTTTTTTCGCCGGTCTCACCGCCATTTTCGGCAAGCTTGGCGTCGAGGGTCTCAATTCGAACCTCGCCACCCTGATCCGTACGGTGGTGATCTTCTTCGTCACCGCCGCCATCGTCACCTGGCGACACGAATGGCTCTGGCCGCAAGGCGCCAAACTGCGTCCGGTGGTTTTTCTGCTGATGTCCGGGGTGGCGACCGGATTTTCGTGGCTGTTCTATTACCGCGCGCTGCAAATGGCGCCGGCCTCGCTCGTCGCCCCCATCGACAAGCTCAGCGTCGTCTTCGCCATCGCGCTGGCGCTTGTTTTCTTGGGAGAGCCCCTGACGCCACGACTCGCCGTGGGCGGCGCGCTGGTGGTCGCCGGCGTGCTGGTGCTGGCGTGGCCGGCTGGCAGCTGAAGCCCTTTTTTAGCGCGAGCGCATCATCAACAGCGGCATGTCCGCGTGCTTGAGAAGATCATGGGTGACGCCGCCGAAGATCGACTCCCACAGCGCCCCGTGCCTGTAGGCGCCCGTGAGCAGGCAATCGCCGACCCCCGCCGCCTCGGCGAGCAGGTCAAGGCCGACGCTTTTTTCTTTCCGCTCCAGCCGCCGGATTTCGACGTCGAGGCCGAGGCTGGCGAAAAACGCGCGCGCGCTGACGTCGTAGGGCGCGGCGCCGGCCTTCGCGGCCCAGAGCACGGTGATGCGTTCGGCGCGCCGGAGCCAGCGCAGGGCGGCGACGATGGCCTGTTCCGCGGATTTAGCCGGCTTCCAGCCGATGGCCACGCGCGTTCCGACGGTTCTATCGGCGCGGGCCTGGCGCGGCGCGACGAGCACCAGGCGATGCGCGTGGAACAGCGCGCTGTGCAGGGCGTCGGCGGCGTCCATATGGGTGGGGCGGCCGATGACCAGAAGATCGGCTTTCGTCGATTCCAGCACCACATTGGCGTCGATGTCGCCCTCGTCGTCGCGCCAGTGGATGTTCGGCGCGTCGGGCCGCGAGGCGAGGAAGGTGTCCAACACCACCTTGATGCGCGCCGTCCGCGTGTCCGGGCCGCCCTCAAAAATGTCGCGCAACTGCTGGAGGTCGCTCTCTTCCGCGGAAACCTGGGTGTGCCTGGGGTCGAACCCGACGTGGACCGCGCAATACTGCGCGCCAAAACCCTGGCCGGCGGCGACCGCGCATTGCAGCGTGGACAAGGCGGTCTCCACTTCGGGAAGCAGCGCGCAAATGCGAAATGCTCCGGGCGCCTCTGACGTTTCGATCATCGCCGGTCTCCCTCGGGGTTTCCAAGGACGCCCAGCAGTTTACTCCCGGTTTTCCATTATGGAAAATGGCCAGCCGGCGGATCTCGCGCGCGTCAATGAAGAGTCTGCAAGATCTCGCGGGCGATATCGGTCAGTTCGCTCTTGCTGTTCGGCTTCACAAAAGTCTTGGTCGCCCCCAGCGCCATGGCCGCGGAATGCACGGCCTGGTTCGCCGTCGTCGTCAGCACGAAAACCGGCAGTTCGCCGAAGCCGAGCGATTGCCGCAGAGCCTTCAGGGCGCTCATGCCGTCGAGCTTCGGCATGTTCAGGTCGAGGATCACGGCGACGGGCAAGTCCGCGAGCATTCTTTTCAGCGAAACCAGGGCCAGGGCGTCGGCGCCGTTGTCGACGCTGCCGCATTCGATCTCCTCGCCGGTCTCCCAGCCCACCCTCCTGAGGACGCTCATCATCAGGAACACATCGTCCTCGTCGTCATCCACGATGAGAATAAAGGGAGACTTTTCAGGAACGGCGCAATCGAACATTGGGTTAGCCTTCGATTGAAAAGAAGTCGAGCGTGGTCTCTGCCGAATTACAACCTGCTTGTTGTGCCTGACCTTAAGGGAAAGCGCAAATGCAGAGTTATGGGCGTGACGGCGATTGCCTGGAAATCGATTGCAAGGTTGCAAGGGCAGGCGCCGTGATGGCGCGTGAGCCGGGGCGCGAAAAGGGCTTCGAAGCCGCGAAAAGGGCTTCGAAAAAGAAAGGGACCGCCCGGGCGGAGCGGTCCAAGTCTGGGAGGAAACGCCCATGAAAATGGGCATCTGCGACGTGAAGTCACACTCTCCTTATAGCAGAGGGGACGAATCGGCCGTTTGATCCAGCGCAATCGGGGCCCGGAACAGGCGGCGCAGATTGTCGCAGGCGCCGCGCGGGGCGCGATCACTCGTGGTCGTGCTCCTCCTCGCCGTGATGGCGATGATGGCGATGGTGGTCATGCGGCATGGCCGCGAGGGTGACCGGGTCGAACTTGCCGTGGAGGCGCTCGCCGCGCTCGTTGGAGGCGTGAACCAGATAGCAGCCGTCCTCGACGCGAATGGCGATCTCGCGCCAGCCTTCGGCTTCAAGCTTTTTCTGAAAAGTCTCGCGCGGCTGCCAGTCCGACAGCGGCGCCGAACACCAGGTGTCCGCCGAGGCGACGCCAAGAGCTGCGGCGAGGACAACAATGGCCGCCAGGGCGACGCGCATCAAAGACTCCTTTCTCCCGTGGGAGGCTAACGCGGCGATCTGACATTGACCTGAACGGACGCGCGCGAAAAGCAGTCCGCTTTATAGTAGATTTGTGCGGCAATTGGAGGGGGACATGCGTATCTTGCTGGTCGAAGACGATGCGGTCCTGGGCGCGGCGGTGCGCGACCAGGCGGTCGCCGACGGCCATTCGGTCGATTGGGCCCTCCGCCTGTCCGACGCGCGCGACGCGCTGCTGTCCGCGCCCTATGATCTCGTGCTGCTCGACCTGATGTTGCCCGACGGGCGCGGCCTCGATTTCCTGAAAAGCCGTCGGCAGGCTGGCGATGTGACGCCGTTTGTCGTGCTGACCGCCCTCGACCAGATCTCCGACCGCATCGACGCGCTCGACGCCGGCTCCGACGATTATCTGATCAAACCCTTCGACCTCTACGAGCTTTCCGCGCGCATCCGCGCGGTGTCGCGCCGCTATTCCGGCAATCCCAATCCGCTGGTGGTGCTCGGCGAGCTGGAAATCGATCTCGCCAATTGCTCGATCCGCCGCGCCGGAAAATCGGTGCAATTGACCCGGCGCGAATGGTCGCTGTTCGAGGCTTTTGTCCAGCGCCCCAACCAGCTCATGTCGAAATCGCAACTGGAGGATCGGCTGTATTCGTTCGACTCCGAAGTCGAGAGCAATACGATTGAGGTTTACATCGGGCGTCTCCGGCGCAAGCTCGGGGCGCAGGTCGTCGAAACCGTGCGCGGCCTGGGATATCGCTTGGGCAAGGCGGAGGAGCGGTGAGCGCCGGCTGGAGCCTGCGACGGCGCCTCGCTTTGGCGCTCACGGGGGCGGTGTCGATTCTCTGGCTCGCCGGGGCGGCGACGGCGGCTTTCATGCTGCAACGCGAAACCGACGACATGTTCGACGGCGCGCTGCGCGAGGTCGCCGAGCGCGTGCTGCCGCTCGCCTATGCCGAACTTTTGGCGCGCGAGACCACCGAAGCGCAGCGGGTGGCGCCGGTCGGAAAAAAGGCCGAATACATCGCCTATGTCGTGCGCGACGGCGCCGGCAAAGTTTTGTTGCACTCCACCGACGCCGACCTTTCGAAATTCCCGGAGCATCCGCCGTCCGGGTTTTTTTCCACGCAAAACCTGCGCGGCTATTCCGTGTCCGGGGTCAAGGGGACCATTTCCGTCACCACGGCGGAAAATCTCGATCACCGGCGCAGCGCGGTCCGGCGCTCCATCGCGGCGCTGATCGGGCCGCTGCTCGCCGTCGCCCCGGCCATTCTCGTCGCCGTCTGGGTTTTCGTCACGATAGCGCTGAAACCGATCGAACGGTTCCGCGCCGAGCTGGAAAGCCGGGGGCGCGGCAATCTCGCGCCGCTTTCCGGCGAAAACCTGCCGCGCGAGGTCGCGCCGGTCGCCGGGGCGGTCAACGCGCTGATGTCCCGCCTGAGCGACGCGCTGCAAGCGGAGCGCAGTTTCGCCGCCAACAGCGCCCATGAACTGCGCACGCCCATCGCCGCCGCGCTCGCCCAGGCGCAAAGGCTGACGGCCGAACTCCAAGACCCCCCGCGCGAACGGGCGCGCGCCATCGCGGCGGCGCTGCGCCGGCTGGCGCGTCTGTCGGAAAAACTGCTGCAACTGGCGAAGGCCGAGGGCGGCGGGCTGGTCGCGCCCGCGCCAAAACCCCTGGCCCCCGTGTTGCGTCTGGTGATCGACGACATGGCGGACCACGATCGGGATTTTGCGCTCGATGTCGAGGGCGGCGGCCCGGTCTCCGATCTCGACCCCGACGCCTTCGCCGTGCTCGCCCGCAACCTGATCGAGAACGCCGTCAAGCATGGCGATCCCGATGCGGCCATCGCGATCCGCTTGGCGCCCGACCGGCTCGAAGTCGTCAACCACGGCGCCGTCGTGCCGCCGGAAAAACTCAAGCTGTTGATGCGGCCGTTCGAGCGCGGGCCGACGCGCGCGGAAGGCTCGGGACTGGGGCTCGCCATCGCCGCCTCGATCTGCCGGGGCGCCGGCTTGCGGCTCGAATTGGCCTCGCCGGCGCCGGGCGAAGCGGACGGTTTTTGCGCTTGCGTGCGCTTTCCAAGCTGACAGCGAGCTGAACGGGTTTTCGAGCCGGTTTCAGGTCGGCGTCAGGCGGCGGCGCGATCCTGCTCTCATCGTAAATCGAGAGCCCGATCCATGATGAAAAAAACGATTGCCGTCGCCGCGTTGCTGATGACGACGGCTTGCCTGCCGAGCTTCGCCGCCTCCGTCGAGGCGCCTCCCGCCGCCGAAATACCCTCCGCCGTTCGCCTCGCCCTGTTTGATGATTGGCGCGGCGAGCATCGCCATCATCGCCGCCACCACGATGACGATGATGACGATGAGGACGAGCATCACGGCCATCATCATGGCGCGCATCATGCCGAGCGCGGTGGCGCAAACCGTCCGGCGGACCCCAACGCCCCCAATGCGCCTGTTCCCGACAACGGCGTCTTCAAATCCCGGCCCAAGGTCGACGTGCAGTGAGGAGTTTTGAGATGAAACGCGCGCTCCCCGCACTCGCCGCCACGGCGGCGCTCGTTCCGACGCTCGCGCAGGCGCGGAACGTCACGCTGGAAACCACGCTCAAACCCTACGGCGGCAATGGCGCCTATGTCGCGCTCTACCTCACCGACGCCGCAGGAAAATACAAGGGCACGCTGTGGATGGCCGGCGAGAAGTCCAAATATTACCGCCATCTCTCCGATTGGGCGCGCGCTTCGGGCGCCCGGACGGCCGAAATCGACGGGATCACCGGCGCGAGCGTCGGCTCCGGCAAGACGCTGAAAATCAGCGTCGATATCGCCGATGCGTTGATCGACGCGGGGTATAAGATTCATGTCGACACCTCCGTCGAGGACGGCATGGACAATCCGTCTGAAGTGGTCGCGCTGCTAGATGCCGCCTCATCCGGCAAGGTGTTGAACGGCGAGGGCTATGTCAAAGCGTTCAAGGTGACGTTCTGATGCGCCGTTTCCATGCCATCGCAGCGCTGGCCGTCGCGCTGCTGCTCCTGGTCGTCGCCTCGACCGGCGCGCTCCTGTCGCTTCAGCCGGCGCTCAATCGCGTCGCTGATCCCGCGCTGACGCCGGGGGTGAGCGTCGCCCAGCTCGCCGACGCCGTCGCCGCGCGCCATGTCCGCGTCGATGCCATTCGCATCGGCCGCGACGGCGCGGCGACCGCGAGTTTTAATGACGGCGCCGGTCGGGAGACCGAACTGATCGATCCGCGCAGCGGCGAGGGGCTCGGGGCCTACACAGCGTCGCCCTTCTTCCGGTTCGTCACGGACTTGCACCGCTCGTTCTTGTTGGGCGACGGCGGCCGGGTGGCGGTCGCGCTCACGGCGCTGGGGCTGTTGGCTCTGTCCCTCACCGGCTTCGCGCTGCTCGCGCGCAGCCTCGGGGGTGTTCGAAAAATGTTCCGGCCCATTCGCGGCGACCGGACGCGTCGGCTGCATGGCGAAATTGGCCGTTTGGCGCTCGCGGGGTTTTTGGTGTCGTCATTGACGGGTGTGGTTCTCGCCGCGATGACATTTGACCTCGTTCCGTCGTCGAACCGCGAGGCGCCCGATGTTTCCGCCAGCGGCGGCCCTGCGGCGCCGATCCGCACGCTGAGCGGGTTGACGGCGGTTGACGTCGCCGATTTGAAACTGTTGAAATTCCCGGGAGCTTCGGGCGTGTTCCTGATGCGCTCGGACGCCGGCGAGGCGACGGTCGATCCCGCCACCGGGGCGGTGCTGTCCTTCGTCGTGACGGCGCCCGAAGTTCGGATGGAGCAATGGGCGCTGGCGCTGCACGGGGCGCACGGGCTTTGGGCCTTTGCGCTGCTGCTCGGCGTCTGTTCGGCGGGCGCGCCCGTTCTCGGCGCCACCGGCTTGCTGCTGTGGCGGCGCCGGCGCGCCCATGGCGCCACCATGCCGGAGAATGCTGCCGCGGAAATCGCCGACACGATCATTTTCGTCGGCAGCGAAAACAACTCGACCTGGGGTTTCGCAAAATCCCTTTCGCGCGCGCTGGCCGCCAAGAATTTTGGCGTTCATGTCGCCGCGATGAACGAAGTGGGGCCGCGCCATTTGCGGGCAAAGCGCTGGCTTATCCTGACCTCGACCTATGGCGATGGCGCCGCGCCGACCTCCGCGAAGAAATTTCTGGAGCGGCTCGCGGGGCTTGACGCCCGCATTCCCGTCGCGGTGCTTGGGTTTGGCGATCGCAATTTCCCGCAGTTCTGCGGCTATGCGCAGCGCGTCGCCGAGGCGTTTTCCTCGCGGGTCTGGCCGCTGCTCTTGCCGATGAAGCGGATTGACCGGCGCTCGCCGCAGGAATTCGCGCAATGGGCGCGCGGCCTTGGCGATGCGCTTGGATGCGCGCTTGTCGTCGAGCACATCGCCGAGCGTCCCGAGACGCAGGATTTGGAGCTGATCGGCCGCGAGATTTATGGCGAGGCGGTTGGCGCGCCCGTGGCGATCCTGCGCTTCGCCGCCCCGATCCTTCCCGAATTCGCGGCGGGCGATCTGCTGGCGGTGCAGCCGCCCGGCAGCGACATGCCCCGGTTCTATTCGCTGGCCTCGTCGACCCGCGACGGCATGGCGGAAATCTGTGTGCGCCTGCAAGCCGGCGGCCTGTGCTCGACTTTTTTGCATGGCCTCACACCCGGCGAGCGCATCGCGGCTTTCGTTCGGCACAATCCGTCCTTCCGGCCGGCGAACGGTTTTGGGCCGCTGATTCTGATCGGCGCCGGCGCCGGGATCGCGCCGCTCGCCGGGTTTGTCCGGGCGAACCACGCCGGCCGCCCCGTGCACCTCTACTGGGGCGGCCGTTCGCCCGCCTCGGATTTTTTGTATGAGCACGAACTGGCGCAAAGCCTCGCCGACAGGCGGCTCACCACCCTGCGCACCGCCTTCTCCCGGCACGACGGCGCGCCCGCCTATGTGCAGGACCGCGTCGCCGCCGACGCGCACAGTCTTCGCGCGCTCATCGCCGAGGAGGCGCAGATTCTGGTCTGTGGCGGTCGCGACATGGCCCATGCGGTGCGCGAGACGCTGGACAGGATTGTGCGGCCGCTCGGGCTCGATCTCGCCACTTTGAGAACGCACGGAAGGTATCTCGAAGATGTCTTTTGAGACGTTGCGCCGCCGGGCGCTGAATGGCCCGGCCATGGGAGCGCGCTGGTCGGCGGTTTTCCATGCGCCGGAAAATTTCGACGACGGCGCGCTGGCGCTGGCGCTGCAAGAAGCCCTCGAAGCCGTCGAACTGCAAATGTCGGCGTGGCGGCCGGAGTCCGATATCGAACGGTTCAACCGCGCGCCGCCTGGGGTCTGGCGCGCGCTCCCCCAAAATCTTCTGACAGTGCTGGAGGCCGCGATGGAGATCGGCGCGCTGTCCGGCGGCGCCTTCGACATTGGCGTCGGCGATCTTGTCAACGCCTGGGGATTGGGCGCGGGCTCGCGCACGCCCGATTCGACAATGCCTGTCGGTTACACGGCGCCCACTCTCCAGATCGACATGAGGGGTTTGAGAGCGCGAAAATTTTCGCGGCAGCGCCTCGATCTCTCGGGCATCGCCAAGGGGTTTGGCGTCGACGAACTCGCGCGGGTGATGCGCGCATTCGGCCTCTCCTCCTGGCTGGTCGGCATCGACGGCGAGATGCGGGCTTGCGGCCACAAAGCGGACGGACGGCCCTGGGCGGTCGGCCACGAACGGCCGGGACGCGACGCGCGCGAACTGATGGGCGTGATCGCATTACAAGACTGCGCCGTCGCGACGTCAGGAAATTACCGGCATGTCGTCGAGGTGGAGGGACACACCCTGTCCCACACCATCGATCCCCGGCGTGGCGCGCCTTTGGTTAACGACCTCGCCTGCGTCAGCGTGCTCGCGCCCAGCGCCATGGTCGCCGACGCCTGGGCGACGGCCCTCATGGTGCTCGGCGCCGAGCAGGGGGTGAGGCTTGCGCGGCGTCTGGGGCTTGAAGCGATCCTTGTCGCCAACGCCGGCGACCTCGTGATGTCGCGGGACGACGCGCGGGCCGGCGCCTGACCTTGCCCGGTGCAACCTTGAAATTGCAGGCGTTTCAAGGCGCAACCGCGAGTCATCGTTTGAAGGGAATAAATCGAAACCTAACTTTTTCATTCGATAGTGCCGGCCTTGACGCCGAATGAACCGGGCGTTTCGGAGTGGTGAACCATGATGGTGGACGCAGCAGGAACCGCCCTGGGTTCGGTGATCGCCGTACGTGGCTCGCGCGCGTCCATCGGCCTTTTGGCGGCGGCGCAGGGGGATCGCGCGACGCGCGTCACCGTCGGCAAATTCCTCGGCATTCAGGCGGGAACGTCGCTGATCATCGGCGTGGTCACGGATGTTTCGCTGCGCACCGAGCCCGTTTCGCGTGACGAGAATTTTATCACCGTCGCCGTGCTCGACGTGATTGGCGAAATCCAGAATTTGGCGGTTTCGCCGCGCTTTTTTCGCGGCGTCACCGATTATCCCGCGATTGGCGACCGGGTTGTCGGCATCGGCGCCGACGAACTGCGGCTGATCTTCAACATCGCGCGGCCCACGGTCATCGAAATTGGCCACTTGCAACAGGACAGCTCGATTCCGGCCTTCGTCGACGTCAACGAAATGCTGAGCAAGCATTTCGCCGTGCTCGGGACCACGGGCGTGGGAAAATCGAGCGGCGTCGCCCTCATCCTGAACCAGGCTCTGGCGGCGCGGCCGGATCTGCGCATCCTCGTCCTCGATGTCCACAACGAATATCGCCATTGTTTCGGCGACAAGGCGCAGGCGTTGAGCCCGCGCAACATGAAGCTGCCGTTCTGGCTGTTCAATTTCGAGGAAATCGTCGACATCTTTTTTGGCGCGCGGCCCGGCCTTGAGGAGGAAGTCGACCTTCTCGCAGAAATCATCCCGCAGGCGAAGGCCGCCTACACAAAACTCACGGCCTCGCCGGGCCGGCTGGCGATCAAGCGGCCCGACGCGGCGGACGTCCGCTACACCGTCGATATTCCGCTGCCCTACCGGATCGCCGACCTGATCGCCCTGCTCGACGCCCGCATGGGCAAGCTGGAAAACCGCTCGTCGCGGATGCTCTATCAAAAACTCATCACCCGCATCGAGACGGTCAGCAGCGATCCGCGCTACGCCTTCATTTTCGAACGCGCCAATGTCGGCGGCGACACCATGGCGGAAATTCTCGGGACGATTTTCCGCCAGCCGCACAATGGCGTGCCCATGACGATCTTCCAGCTCGCCGGCTTCCCCTCGGAAGTCGTGGACGCCGTCGTCTCCGTCGTCGCGCGCATGGCGTTCGACCTGGGACTGTGGAGCGACGGCGCCAGTCCGCTGCTGCTCGTCTGCGAGGAAGCGCATCGCTATATGTCCTGCGACGATTCTGTCGGCTTCGGTCCGACGCGCCGGGCGATCTCCCGCATCGCCAAGGAAGGCCGGAAATATGGCGTGCATCTCGGCCTGATCTCGCAGCGGCCGGCGGAGCTCGACCCGACCATCCTGTCGCAATGCAACACCCTGTTCGCGATGCGCATGACCAATGATCGCGACCACGCTTTGTTGCGCTCGGCGGTCGCCGACACCGCCGTCGATTTCCTCAACTTCCTGCCCTCGCTCGGCACCGGCGAGGTGTTCGCCTTCGGCGAGGGCGTCGCCCTGCCGACGCGGCTGAGGTTCAAGGAATTGCCCGCGCAGATGTTGCCCAGGAACGAGGCCGTGAGCGGTGAGGCGGGCGACGATCTGCGCGCGGACCTCGGCCATGGCGCGCTGGCCGCGGTGGTCGACCGCTGGAGAGGCGTAAGCGCCAGGTCGGGCGCGGCTCAGAGCGATATCCTTTCCGCGCCAATGTCAGGCACCGCGCAAGGCTGAGCGTCAGCGTGAGCGCCGGTTGGCCACGCCCCTGTGCTGGGCGCGACCGGCGGGGGCGCTCCGGCCCTCGCTGGCGCGGCGCTTCGGCGAGGGGTCGTCGAACAACAGCGGTCGCGCGTAATAATAGCCCTGGACATGGCGAATGCGCGTCGAACTCTTGAGATAGAGCAGCTCTTCAAAGCTTTCGACGCCTTCGGCGATCACCGTCATCCCCAGCGCGGCGCCGAGCGACTCGATGGCGCGCAGCACGATCTGGCTGCGCGGCCGTTCGTGAATTTTCGTGATGAAGGAACGGTCGACCTTCAGTTCGTCGGCGGTGATGTCGGCGAGCGCGGACAGCGAGGAATAGCCGGTGCCGAAATCGTCGATCGACACGCGCACGCCGATCTGGCGCAGCATCGGCACGATCTGCGTCTGGAAGCGGTTTTTCGCCAGGAAGGCGTCTTCCGTCACCTCGACGATGAAACGCTCGGGGCAGCCGCTCTGCTTGAGCAGATCGGCGACGGACCGCATGAAGTCGAGGTCGGCGGCCTGCCGGGCGGGGATGTTGACGCTGATCGTCGCTTGGGGCCCGAAAGCTTCGGTGATCGCGTCGATGGAGTCCGTCGCCTGCTGCACGATCAGATGGGTGACAACGTCCATCAGGCCCAGTTCGGTGGCCAGCGGGATGAACGATCCGGGCGCGTGCGCCTCGCCGTCCTCGCCGATCAGGCGCACCAGCGCCTCGACGCCGCAAACCTCCTCGGTGGCGATGTCGACCTTCGGCTGGAAGGCGCAGCGAAACAGGCGATCCTTGATCGCCAGGCGCAGGCGCTGCTCGGCGTGGAGCCGCTCGGTTTCCGTCTCGCGCCATTCCTGCCGGAACAGGGCCGCGCCGCCGGCGGCGGCGCGTTTGACCTGATCCATGGCGCGGTCGGCGTTGCGCCGCAGCGTCTCATAGTCCAGGCCATGCTCGGGAAAGCGCGCGACGCCGATCGACGCCGACGAAAAGATTTCGAAGCCGTCGATGATGAAGGGGTCTTTCAGGGTCTCGGCCAGGAGGTCGATCCGCCCAAAATCCTCGTCGTGCAGCATCAGCAGGAACTCGTCGCCCCCGGCGCGCGCGAGGACGTCGCCGTCGCTCAGAAAACGCCGCATCCGCTCGCTCGCCTTGACCAGGAAGCAATCGCCCGCCGCGCGGCCGTAGTGGTCGTTGATCTGCTTGAAGCCGTCGATGTCGATGACCACGAAGGCGAAGCCCGCGTCCGAATGCGCCAGCGCCTGCTCGACCCGCTGCTCGAACAGGGCCCGGTTCGGCAAGCCCGTGAGGTCATCGTAATGGCCGCGATGGAGGAGCTGGCTTTCGATGCGCTTGCGCTCGGTGATGTCGATGGAGACCGAGAGGTTGAGCCGTTGTTCGCGGCAGACAATGGCGTCTTGCAGGGTCAGGAATGTGCGGCCGCCGGCTTCGACTTCGTCGCCGCCGAAGGGAGACGCGACGCGATCGTCGATGTGCGCGTCCAGGCCGGATCTCCATGCCGCCGCATTGGCGTACAGCAGCGATCCATCCTCGTTTTTGGCGACGACGCCGGCCGGCAGATGGTCGACGATCTCGGCGAGCAAAGACGCATCAAGAATTTCAGGTTTTGTCACCGCGGTCATTCTTCGAGTCCGGGCAAACGCGGCGGCGATCGAAACGTTTCGAACCGGACTTTCGGCGTTTACGTCACGCCAGCTTGGCGCGCGACAGTAAACAGATCGTTAATTGTCCGCATGCGCGGCCGCGCGGACCGCGTGGCGACGAGGCTGGAAAAGCCGGGCTCCCGAACCTGTCCTTCAGTCGAGCATGAGCATTTCCGGCCGGAACAGCTCCCGTTTGTCCACGACGTCGCCGGCGAGAACGAACACGCCGTCGCCTGTGTAATGCAGCGTCTCCGGATGTTCCGGCGCGCTGGCCACATGCGCCTTGACCACCTCGAAGATGAAGAAATTGTATTTGTCGACGAGCGCGTCGTCGTGCAGGCGGCACTCGAAGCTCGCATGACATTCCTTGATCAAGGGCGCCCCGACCTGCGACGCATCCTCCGGCGTCAGGCCGAAAAGCTCGAATTTGTCCACCTCGGCGCCCGAGCAATTGCCGATGCCGACCACGGTGTCGATGAGCTTTGACGTGGGCAGGTTGATGACGCATTCGCCGCTCTTGCGGATCATGTGAAAACTGTGGTTGCCGACCGAAATCACGCAGCCGACCAACGAGGGCGCGAATTCCATCACCGTTTGCCAGCCCAGGGTCATGATGTTGGTCTTGTCGCGCCAGCGCGAGGTGACGAGGACGATCGGCCCCGGCTCCAGATAGCGCCTGACCTTGTGCACCGGAAAGTCTCGCTTGGCTGTCATCGCGGTCCCCTCAGCAGGATTTCCGAAAAGCGGCTGCCGGTTCTCGGATGAAAACCCTGCGAAAACAAAGGAACCCAAGCAAATCTTCGTTGGGCGACCAACGAATGGTTGCTTAGGATCCGAGAGCGCTGCCAAGGAACGCGCCGACAGCCGCGCTTGTGCCGGCGTCGACCTCCTCCTGGGTGAGGCCTCGGGCTTTCAGTTCGGTCTTCCCGACGATCAGCGCGTGGTCGCCGCCTTCCACCACATGAAGCGCATTCGGCGCCGACATGCGCTTGCGCACGCCTTCGAGCAGATCAAGCGGACAGAGCCGGTCCCTGGCTCCCTGGACGAACAGGATCGGCGTCGTCAGCGCCAGCAAAACGTCGTCGCGCAGCTTTGCCGCGTCCCCGGCGCCGCAGAGAGGATAGCCGAGGCAGACGAGCGCGTCGACCTGTTCGACCAGAGCGACGTGGCAGCCGACGCGCCCGCCCATGCTCTTGCCGACCAGCACGACCTTGGCCCTTTGCTGGCGCAGGCGGGTCAGCGCGGCGCGATGGGTCTCGATCAGTTTCGGCAGCCTGTCGGGGCTTTTTCGGCCGTCAAGGGCGTAAGCGTAGTCGAAGGCGACGACCGTTGCGTGCGGCTCCAGCATGTTTCGAAACGCCTGCATGCGCGGGTGCGAACTGGGCGCGCCCGAGCCCGGCGCAAGCAGGAGCAGTGTGCCATCCATCGCCGCGCCTCCTCACGGGTCGCCTCCGAGCGTCGCCGCCGCTTGTCAATGCCGGACAGGGGGCTTCGGTTCGCTGTTCGCGCATCGGCGGCGCGACGGCGCCGCATCGAGATGCTACACCCGCACCGACAGGTCGAACACCCGATGAGGAGCGCCGCCATGAACGAAGACGCCATCGCGCCAGACGCGGCCGCGCCGGTGTGGCTTTACGACGGGCTCTGCGTCTTCTGCTCGCGCTGGGTCCTGTTCGTCCTGAGCCGCGAGAAGGCGCCGCTGATCCGTTTCGTGGCGTTCCAGTCGGACGAGGGCAGGGCGCTCGCCGCGCGCTACGGGGTCGATCCCGATGACACCGATTCCTTTCTGTTCATCGAGGACGGCAAGGCTCTCGAAAAATCCGACGGCGTCGCCGCGGTCTGCGCGCGCCTGCGTCGTCCCTGGTCTTTCGCCGCGCTCATGACCGTGTTTCCGCGAAGCTTGCGCGACTGGGGTTACGATCTTGTCGCCCGCAACCGCCATCTCTTGACGGGCAAGCGCGCCTACTGCATGGCGCCGCCACCCGAATGGCGCGCCCGCGTCACGCCGCCCGACGCCCTGATTTGAACGGGCGAGGGTTTCAACCGGAGGGGCCCCCGCGCGTCGTCGGCGGCGCGCCCGCGTTCGGTTTCGGAGGGTCGCAGCGCCCTGGCGTGTGGGCGATCTCCGCACGGAGGTGTCTCAGAGCTTCCCGGATGTGGTGGAGCGCGCGCGCCGTCGCGCCGTCCTCGTGTTTTCCCAGCGATAGGTCCAATTGAGCAAACATCAAGTTGATTTCGATCAATTCTGTCGCGTCTTCCATGTCATTCGCCATGTTTCCCCCCAAAAGCCACGACTTTTCCGCAATTTCAGCTTGTCATGGAATTCCGTTGGAATTGAACGCCGTTTTTTGCAGGATGATTTTGCGTAAAACCCCGCAAGACGACCAAAGGACAAGGCGGGGGGCTCCGAAATTGCGGATATTGCGGAGGGTAAAACTGCTAGCTTGTCCATACGTTGCGGCGCCTTAAAGTAAACTAAGCTGACGTCCATGGTTGCTGGTTCCATGGATGCTCGGCCAAGGGAATGCCGAGGATGCATGATGCGAACCCGGTCGACGCTTTCGTCGGCGCGCGCCTGAGACAGCGACGCATGCAAAAAGGATTGCCCCTCAGCGCTCTGTCGTGCCGGACGGGCGTCAGTTCCGCGCGCCTCCTTCGTTTCGAGGACGGCCAGGAGCGCATTCCGCCCGACATCATGATCAAGTTTTGCTCCGTCCTTGAAATCGCTCCAGCCTACTTTTTCGAGTGGTCTCCCAATGGTGAGACCGGCAGGCGCCGCCCTGTCGAGATCGCCCGAGTCCCTTCGTGTCGGTTTCGCCGGCGTCTATGACGCGGACGTTTTCGGCGGCCGTTTTTCTGGACCTTGGCTTTGGCGGCTCAGCCGAAGCGGTCGAGGAGCTCGAGCAGCAGCGGCTTCAGCCGGCGGATTTCCTCGCGGTGGATCGCCGAGAGGTCTTGCAGCAGCGCGCCGGCGCGGTCGGTGAGGGCCAGCATGGTCTTGCGACGATCCGTTTCGGAGGCGCGGCGGACGATCAGATCGAGCGCCTCCAGACGGCTGACCAGTTCAGAGGCGCTGTGCGGTTTGAGAATCAGCCGCTCCGCCACATAACCGATGCTCGCCCGCGCCCCCGGCGCGCCTCGGATGGCCAGCAGGGCCTGGTGCTGTTGCGGCGACAATCCGACCTCGGTCGCCCGCGCCTCGCTGAAGGCCAGAAAAGCCCGCAGCGCCGCGCGGAAATCCGCAAGCGCGGCATAGTCGCTGTCTTCGAGGCCTTTGTGCTCCGTCATTGTCGATCCGCAAATGAATTCGATCGCGATACGATTCTTTCGGGCTCGTCCGGCGGGAACGCGCATCATGAGTCTGACACAAGATTGGACTCTGCGCCAGAAATCGGTCGTCGCCGACCGGATCGGCGCCATGGGCCATTCTGCGGAAGGCGAGGGAACCCGCGATTTTCGCAAGGGCTTGGTCGTCGAGGCCGCGCGCTGCGCCGGCCCGCCGGAGCATTTTGTCAGCCGGAGCGCGCGCGCTCTTGTTTCTCGTCTTGACGCCTTGTCTTCACGCGAACCGGCCTCCACTTGGCTCGAAAACGCTCCGGAGACGGTCGGGCCGGACCGATGCTTCTGGCGTTCAGGCGGCAGGCCGCCCGTTCCGCCGAGGGCTGAAAGGCGCCCGGCGCCTGCGGCCACAGCGTCAGTTATCCGATTGTCACAGTTGCATTTTTCTCAGAAATGTCGTATCACGACACAACAATCTCTTCTGGAGGCGTCGCCATGCGTCTGGTCGCCATGCGAGTCCATGATCGGACGGATTCGAAGGACGCGGGCGACCGGCTTTACCTGCAAGGCCGGTCCTATGTGCTGCAACTGTCCGAACGCGTCCACGGGCCGACGCCGCCGCGCATCATGAGCATGTCGGAGGTCGCCGCCTGGCTCGACGACCGCCCGGACCAAATCATGGCGGCCGCCGACGGCGCCTGAAGGCGCCAAACCTCTGCCGTGCTAGACTGCGCGGATCAGGGGAGGAAACAATGGTGGACAAGCGGGAATTGTACCGGAGCTCGAACGGGGACGCATGGTTTTTGGCGCGCGAGTCCGATGGACGGGTCTTCGTCATTCATGAACCCAATGCGCCCTCGGGCGGCCGGGTGTCGCAGATCGAACTCGGGGCGTTTCTCCGCGAGGGGGCGAACGGGCCTGAACATCAGGCGCTGCGTCGCTTGATCGGAACGCTGGTAGAGGTTCCTTCGTTCGCCTACCGGAGTTGGCGCGCGGCGAGCACCTTCTCGAGCGGGCGTTTCCGGGCCACGATATAGGGGCCGTGCGGGTTGCGCCCGAACACAAGCTCCTCCGTGATTTCGAAACCGGCGGCGCATATGGCTTGGCGCAATTCGGTCCTGGTCAGCGCCCTCGCGTTTGGAAACATCTTCAGCAGCCGCAAGACGCGGAACAGGGCGCGCAGCGACAAGCTCATCTCCGCGAAACACCAGGTTTTCGACAGCAGCAGGCCGCCGGGTTTGAGGTTGGCGTGGATCCCGGCGAGCAGTCCCGAAATGTCGTCCACCAGATGCAGCAGCTGAAAGGCGCAGATCGCGTCGAACGGGCCGCCGTCGAAGGCGTTTTGCGCGTCCGCGAGAACGAACCGAAGGTTGTCCGGCGCCGGCTTTGCCCTGGCGATGCGCAGCATCTCCGGCGAAAAGTCGGTCGCGATCCACGAATCCGCGTATGGGGCGAGGCGGATGGCCGTTGAGCCCGTGCCGCAACCGATCTCCAGGACATGATCGCTCGGCTTCAGCCGCGCGGCGGCGTCGGCGAGCATCGCGTCATAGGCCGCGACATCCTTGATGGGCCTCGCGGCATAGCGCTCGGCGATCCGGTCCCAGAAACGTGCGGAGCTGGCCATGACTTACTCTTTCTCAGATCTTGTTCCGCCGCGCCCTCGAAAAATCGAGATGGGCGGCGACGCCCGTGTCCGGGACGTGGCTCCAGGCGAAGCGGCCGCCGTGAATCTCGGCGATGCGCTTGACGATCTTCAGCCCCAGCCCCGGCCGGGAGGCGTCGGCGAGCGGGGGAGGCGCGCGCCCGTCGTCGAGCACTGAAAAAGTCGCGCCCGGCCCCGCCTCGACGCGGATGGTCGCGCCGTCAGGGGCATGGCGGGCGGCGTTCTCGATGAGATTGCGCAGGGCGTTCTCGACCAGAGCCTTGTGTCCCTCGAAAACTGCGGCGCCGGCGTCGACGAACTCGATGCTCTTGCCGCTGGCGTAAACCAGGCCGGCGAGATCGCCCACCACCTGTTCCGCGAGGCGCGCGGGATGGATGGTTTCCTTGGCCGAGAGCGCGGCGCCTTCCAGGCGCGCCAGATCGGTGAATTGCTCGACGAGATGGTTGAGGGCGCCGAGATCCTGCTCGACTTTTCGCGCGCGCGGATCGGGGATTTTTTCCAGTTCGAGCTGGGCGACGGCCAGCGGCGTGCGGACCTCGTGCGAAATGGCGGAGGTCAGCAGCTTTTGCGAGCGCATCAGTTCGACCACGCGGTCGAACGAGGCGTTGACCGCCTGGGTGAAGCGGGCGATTTCCCTGGGCATGGCGGTGGTCGGCAGCCGCTCCGGCGATTTGAGCGGATCGAGCGTCGCCACCTGGTCGGAGGCGCGCGCCACCGGCCGAAGCGCCTGCGCGATGGAGAATATCGTCGCCCCCAGCACGAAGATCAGCATCAGGCTCATGGGCAGGGCCATGTGGTCGAAGACCTCGTGGGCGAGCACCTCTTCGATGACGCCGTCGGGGTCGCCGAGAATGGCGATCTCCACGATCACCGGCTCGGCGCCGGTGGTGACGATGCGCCCGCCCGCGACATACAACGGCCGTCCCGGCTTGATCTCCTGCATCCAGAAGGTCACCGGCTTGACGTCGAGCGGCAGGAAATGGTTTTCGCAATTGCAATTCGCAAACAGCAGCGCGCCGGATTTCACCGCGCGCACGCGGACAAGATAGCCGTTTTTCGCATCCTGGTAGCGCGCGCGCCGCTCCGCCGGCAGGCTGTAAGCGAGCGGTCCGTCCGTGGCGACCACCCCCTTCGCCAGCGCTCGTGTCTCCATTTCGATGGCGAGACGCCCGAGATTGTGGGCGTCGGACGAATATTCGGAAAAAACCCCCGCCATTTGCGCCAGCATCGCCAGCCCGGCGAAAAAGGCGATGCGCCTCACCACCAGGGCGACGAGCGACGGCGACCGCTTCATTCGCCGATCTCGCGCAACAGGTAGCCGATCCCCCTTATGGTCTCGATCGACGCGCCAGCCGCAAAACCGTCGAGCTTTTTGCGCAGCCGCGACATAGCGAGGTCGAGCGCATTGGTCGACAGTTCGTCGCCGAACTCCGACAGCGCGTGTTCGAGCCGGCCTTTCGGCGTGACGCGGCCGACGTCGCGCATCAGCACCTCGACGATGGCGCGTTCGCGGCGCGTCAGGGCGATCTCGTCGTCGTTGCAGCTCAGAACGCCCCTGGCCGGATCGAAACGCAAATGCCCGGCGGACAGGACGACTGGCGCGGTGTCGGGGGCGCGGCGCAGCAGGGCGCGGCAGCGGGCGAGGAATTCGCCGTGGTTGAAGGGCTTGACCAGATAGTCGTCGGCGCCGGCGTCGAGCCCGGCGATGCGCTCGTCGATGGCGGCGCGCGCGGTCAGGGCGAGAATCGGGGTTTGGACGCCGTTGCGGCGGGCTTCGCGGATCAGGTCGAGACCGTCGCCGTCGGGCAGGCCGAGGTCGATCAGGAGAAGCTCGAACGGCGTGGTGGCGATGGCCTCGCGGCCGTCCTGCGCCGTTCCGAACGCGTCGATCCGCCAGCCGGCGCGGTGGACGCTTTCCGTCAGCAGTTCGCGCAGGCGCGGATTGTCCTCGATCAGCAGCAGTCTCATGTGCGCGGGCGGCCCGCCATCCTCGTGTCCTCGTGTCGGCAATATCTCACCATCGCGCACGTGGGGCCAGATGGAAGCGCGTCAGCGGCCGACGCAGCGGGTGTAGTCGGTGTCGCAGCTGTTCAGCCGCCACGTCCGGCGCGGCGACGGGCCGAGGTCTTGAACGCAGATCCAGCGCTTCTTCTCGCAGCCGTTCACCTGTTCGGCGCGAAATGAACGATCCAGCCCCTCGGCGGCGGTCGCGGCTCCAACACCCGGAGTCAGGAGGATCGCGCCCAAAGCTATGAGGAACAAGGTCTTTTTCATGGTTCCGAACTCGTCGCGAGAGCCTTCCCTCGCATCCCCAAGACCTTGCGCCGGCAAGACTGTCATCTTTCTGTCAAGACTCGCGAAAGCGGCGGGGCTGCGCCGTTCCGGCCTGACAGCGAAATGACAGCCTGGGCGTGGGACAAGCCGGGCTCAGTTCTTGGGAATTTCATCATGTTGATAACCGATCGGCGCCAGGGCGCGTGGCGACTCCGGCTCTGGCTTGCCGCCGCGCTGGCCGCGTGGCTCGGCTGCGACGCTTCTTTGGCGGCGCAAGAGGTCGCGCGTGAGCTGACCATCGCGCCGGAGCAGATGCAGCAGTTCGACGCCGGGGCGGTCGAGGTGCGCGCCGCGAAGAAAAGCATCGTCGCCTCGCTGCCGGCGACGATCATTCCGCCGCTGAACGCGCGCATCGCCGTCACCGCGCCTTTCGCCGGCACGGTCGTCAAAATCCACGTCCTGCCCGGACAGTCGGTGAAGAAGGGCGATCTGCTTGTGACGCTGGCGAGCCGCGACCTCTCGGAAACCATCGTGCGGCAGAAACAGGCCGAGGCCGACCTGCTGACGGCGGAGGTGTTGATGCGACGCCAGCGCGACCTGTTCAAGAAGGACCTCGTCACCGCCGACCGCGTCAGCGAGGCGGAAGCGCAGGTCGAAAAGGTGCGGTCGCTCGCGCAGGAGACCCGACGCCTGCTGGCGATGGGCGCGATCCAGCAAAACGCCGGCGGCTACAGCCTGACCGCGACGGAGGACGGACGCATCGTCGAGGTCCGCGCGACTCCGGGGGCGGCGGTTCAAGCGATGGAGGCGGCGGTCCTCCTCGACGCCAGCGACCAGATCTGGGTCCAGGCGCAGCTCCCCGGCGCCATGGTCGGCAAGGTCGCGGTGGGCGACAGGGTCGAATTGCCCGAAGGCGATTCGGGAAAAGTGATTTCCGTGGGGATTTCGCTCGACCCGGTGACGCGCTCGACCACGCTGCTCGCCGAAATTTCCGCGCGAGGCGCCCTCATGACCGGGCAGACGACCACGATCAGCGTGGTGCGGCCGGGCGCCGCGCGGGAATTCGAGATCGCCGCCGACGCCATCGCCTGGATCGCCGGAAAGCCGCACGTCTTCGTGCGCGGCGAGAGCGGATTCGCGGCGGCGCCGATCACGATCAAGGGCCGCAACGCCGATGTCGCGACGGTCGAATCCGACGCGCTGAAACCGGGGCAAAAACTCGCGACCAACGGCCTGGCGCAACTCGAACAGATGATGTCCGGAAACTAGAATGCTGCGCCGCCTCGTCGAATTCTCGCTGTCGCAGCGCCTGTTCACGCTGCTGGTCGCCATGCTGGTCGCGGCGGCGGGCGCCTATGCCTTCCTGCGCATTCCCATCGACGCCTTCCCCAATATCGCGCAGGTGCAGGTCAAGATCATCCTCAAGGCCCCGGGCATGACGCCCGCGGAGGTCGAGACGCGGGTGGTCGCGCCGCTGGAAATGGAGCTGCTCGGCATTCCGCGCAAAACCATCCTGCGGTCGTCGGCCAAATACGCCATCGCCGACCTCACCGTGGATTTCGAGGACGGGACCGACATTTATTGGGCGCGCCAGCAGGTGGCGGAGCGTTTCGCGGCGGTGCGTCCCGACCTGCCCGACAATATTTCCGGCGGTTTGGCGCCGATTTCGACGCCGCTGTCCGACGTGTTCATGTTCACCGTCGAGGGCGAGGGGGTGTCGCTCGCCGAGCGCCGCACCGTGCTCGACTGGACTATACGTCCGGCGCTGCGCACCATTCCCGGCGTCGCCGACGTCAATGCGCTCGGCGGCTTCGTGCGCGCCTTCGAGGTGACGCCGGACGCGCGCCTGCTCGCCGCCGCCGGGCTCAGCGTCGGCGATCTGGTCGCGGCGATTTCGGCCAACAACCGCAACGACGGCGCGGGCCGCCTGAGCGACGGCGAAAAGGCGCTGGTGGTGCGCTCGGAAGGCGCGATCCAGACGCCGGGCGACCTCGAACAGATCGTGCTGAAGACGGAGAAGGACCGGGTTCTGCGCGTCGGCGACGTCGCCACCGTCAAGATCGACGCGCTGACCCGCTATGGCGCCGTCACCCAGGACGGCAAGGAGGCCGTGCAGGGCCTTGTCATTGCGCTGCGCGGCGCCGACGCCAGCGCCGTGGTGACAGCGGTGCGCGCCCGGCTCGACGAGCTGAAGGGGAGTTTTCCGCCCGGCGTGACGGTCCATGTGTTTTACGACCGCGCCGACCTGATCCAGGGCGCGGTGGGCACGGTGAAGAAGGCGCTGGTCGAGGCGACCGTGCTGGTCGTGCTGCTGCTGCTGCTGTTCCTGGGCGATCTGCGCGCCGCGCTTGTCGTCGCGGTCACCCTGCCGCTGGCGGCGCTGACCACATTCCTGATCATGTCGGGTTTCGGCATGTCGGCCAATCTGATGAGCCTGGGCGGGCTCGCCATCGCCATCGGCCTGATCGTCGATGCGGCCGTGGTGGTGGTCGAGAACAATGTCGATCGCCTGGGCGCCGCCGGCAAGGGTTTGTTGCCGCGCCTGCATCTCATCTTCGAATCGGCGGCGGAAGTCGCGACGCCCGTGGCCGCCGGCATTTTCATCATCTGTCTGGTCTTTCTGCCGCTGCTGTCTCTACAGGGCCTGGAAGGCAAGATGTTCGCGCCGGTCGCGCTCACCATCGTCTTCGCGCTGAGCGGCTCGCTGGTCCTGTCGCTGACGCTGATCCCCGTGCTGTCGTCGCTGGTGCTGAAAATCTCGGGCCATCACGAGCCGCTGCTGATGCGCGTGCTGACGCCGGCGTACCGAAGAATCCTGGCCTTTTCGCTGAAGCGGCCGCAGCCGGTGATGGCGCTGGCGGTCGTGGGGCTGGTGGCGGCGGTCTTCGGCTATTTCGCCGTGGGCAAGACGTTCATGCCGACCATGGACGAGGGCGCGATCATCCTGCAGACGACAAAGCTGCCGTCGATCAACCTCGCCCACAGCGCGGAGCTGGACCGGCGGATCCAAAAGGCCCTGCTGGAGAAAATCCCGGAGATCGAACGCGTCATCACCCGCGTCGGCGCCGACGAACTGGGCCTCGATCCGATGGGGCTCAATGAGGCTGACAATTTTCTGGTGCTCAAGCCAAAAGACGAATGGCGCGTGCGCGACAAGGACTGGCTGCTCGGGCAATTGCGCGACGTGCTGGCCGGCTTTCCCGGCGTCGAGTTCGCTTTCACCCAGCCCATCGAAATGCGTACGTCCGAAATGCTGACGGGCTCGCGCGGCGATTTGGCCATCAAAATCTTCGGCCCCGATCTCGCCACGCTCTCCGATCTCGCCGGCCGCATCAAGACGACGCTGCTGAAAGTTCCGGGCGCGGCGGAAGTGGTGACGCCGGCCGCGGGCTCCGTCGATTACCTGCAAATCAAACTCGACCCGCTGGCGCTCGGCCGCGCCAAGCTGTCGGTGAGCCGGGTGCAGGACGAGTTGCGCGCGCTGCTGGAAGGGGCGCCGGCCGGCATCGTTCTCGAAGGCCATCGCCGCACGCCGATCCTGGTGCGCGGGCCCAAGGAGGTGCGCGAGTCCCCCGAGAACTTTTCTCTGATGCAGATCGCGGCCGGCGACGGCGGCGTGGTGCGCGGCGGCGATGTCGCGCAGCTGTCGCGCACGGCGGGATTTGTGAAGATCGACCGGGAGGACGGTTCGCGCTTCGGCCTGGTGCAGGCCTATGTCAGCGGCCGCGATCTCGTCGGCTTCGTCGCCGACGCGCAAAAGGCGGTGGCGGCGCAGGTTCCGCTGCCGCCCGGCTACCGTCTGGTCTGGGGCGGCCAATTCGAAAACCAGCAGCGCGCCGCCGCGCGGCTCGCCATCGTCATTCCCATCGCGCTCGGCCTGATTTTCATCGTGCTGTTCGCCACGCTCGGTTCGGTCAAACATGCGCTGCTGGTGCTCGGCAATGTGCCGTTCGCGCTGGTTGGCGGCATGATCGCGCTGTGGATCTCCGGGGAATATCTCTCCGTGCCCGCTTCCGTCGGTTTCATCGCGCTGCTCGGCATCGCCGTGCTCAACGGACTGGTGCTGGTGAGTTATTTCAACCAGCTGCTGGCGCACGGCGCTTCGCTTGACGTCGCCGTGTTCGAGGGCGCCGTGCGCCGGTTGCGTCCGGTGCTGATGACCGCGAGCATCGCCGCGCTCGGCCTCGTGCCGCTGCTGTTCGCGGACGGACCGGGGTCGGAGATCCAGAAACCGCTGGCCGTCGTGGTGATCGGCGGCTTGATCACCTCCACCCTGCTCACGCTGGTGCTGCTGCCGATCTCGTTCCGGCGCTTCGGCCGGTCGTCGTCGCCGGCGCAAATTCGGAAAGCCCAATGGACCGAGACCTCTGCAAATTGACCCTCGTCTATCCGGTCGCGACCGAGGATCGGATCATCGATTTTCTGCTCGACGAGGAGCCGCCGCTGCCGGGTTTTGTCAGCTGGCGCGCCGAGGGCCACGGCGGCAGTTTCGAGGGATGTTCCGCGCGCGAAAAGGTGCGCGGACGCATTGAGCGCGGCATGCTGGTGATGGTGCTCGGGCGCGCGCGGCTCGAAACCCTGCTGGCCGATCTGCGGAACAAGTGCGCCATACCGCATCTGGCCTATTGGATCGAGCCCGTGGAGCGTTTCGGCACATACGCATGATACGGTTTCCGCAAGATCGCTTCGCGATCCGCGAAAACGAGATCGCGCGGAAATCCTCCAGGCAAAGGGCGGATTGCCGCGTCCTCACAAACCGACATCATATTTCGGCGGCTCGCCTTTCAGCGCAGCCTCCGTGTAGGGAAGAAGATCGTCGAGGTTCAGCGTCGCGATCGGTCCTTTCGCGCTTTGCATCTGATGGAGATACGCCGCCATCTCCCGGTCTTCGGACAGGATGTGCGACAATATCCATCTGTACAGAAAGCTCTTGCAATCGTGGAGGGTGTCCCGCGGCGCGCAGGGCTCGCCGTCGAGGCGCTGTTTTTCGACCAGCGCGACCCATTCCCACAGGTCTGAAAGCAGCCGGGCATGCGCCGCGCCGTGTTCTTCCGCATGAGGGAAATGCGATGCGGCCTGGAGATGTTCCTCCCGGATGAAATGGGCGGAGGTCACGCGGTAAAGGTTGCGAAGCGCCACGGAAATGAAGTCCATGGATTCACCGCTGCTGATCGCCGCGTTGATCTGATTGATCCTGTAGATGATGTTGCGATGATCCGCATCGATGACGCCGCCGTCGATGGCGAAATCATCCTTCCAGGCGATAAGCATGAGTTGAGAGTCCTCCATTCCAAGCGCGGCCGCGTTCCCTTTGCTCGAAAATCAAGCCGCTCGCACCTCGCGAAGGAATGAGTCGCATTCGACGCGCAGGCGCTCCGTCTGCTCGGCGAGTTGCGACACCGCCCGAAGCGTTTCTTCCGCGGAGACGCCGGTGTGCTGCGACGCCGTCTGGACCTCGTCGATGATCCGGGCGAGATCGCCCGCGAGTTTCGAGGTGTCATGAACGTTGCGGGCGATTTCCGTGGTCGCCTGCCCCTGCATTTCGATGGAGCCGCCGACCGATTCCGCGATGCCGTTGACCTCGTGGGTGGAGCCGCTCATCTCCATCAGGCGGGCGCTCGCCTCCTGCGAAGCGTGTTGAATGGCGGCGATTTTCACGGAAATGTCGGCGGTCGCCTTCTGCGTCTGATCGGCCAGCGTCTTCACTTCCGACGCGACCACGGCGAAGCCGCGCCCCGCCTCGCCGGCGCGCGCCGCCTCGATGGTGGCGTTGAGGGCCAGCATGTTGGTTTGTTCGGCGATGCCCGAGATCAGCTCCGTCACCCCGCTTATGGAGCTGATGATTCGATCCAGCTCCTCCATCCGGGTTTGCGTGATCGCCGCGACCTCGGCCGCCGAGGAGGACACGTCCCGCGCGCGCGCCATTTGCGAGCCGATCTCCTCGGCCGAATGCGACAGTTCCTCCGCCGCGGCGGCGACCGACTGGACGTTCTGCGAGGTCGTCATCGCCGCCGCCGAACCCTGTTGCGCCTGGTCCCCGGCATGGCGGGCGTTCTCGACCAGAGATTGCGCGACCGCCTCCATTTCCTGGGCCGAGCTCGCGACGCTGCTGACCACCGCGCCGACGGCGTTCTCGAAATGCTGCGCCAAGGTCAACATGTCCTTGCGCCGGGCTTCCGCCGCCGCCTGGCGTTGTCTTTCTCGCGCGGCCTCTTCTTCGCGCGCGAGCTCCGCCGCCTTGACCTTGAATTTTTCGACCGCCCGCGCGATGCCGCCGAGTTCGGTCCTGGCGTCGAGACCCGGGAGAACGACGCCGAGATCGCCGGCGGCCAGCTTCTCCATGGCCGCGGAGGCGCCTCGCAATTGTTGCGAAATCGAACGGGCGATCAGGAAGGCGACGCCGCACAGGACGAGCAGCAGCGGGCCGACGATCAGGGCGAAGTTGCGGAAGACGCCGAGCACCTCGCCGCGCAGGTCGTCGGTATAGGCGCCGGAGCCGATGTAGAAGCCCAGCTCGGGAACCGGCGCCACATAGCTGAACTTTTCCGAACTCGCGGTGTCTCCGGGCTTGGGCCAGGCATATTCGACCTTGCCGCTTTCGCCCTTGCGCGTCATGGCGAGCAGGTCGTTGAAGAAGTAGCGTCCCTGCGCGTCATGGACCTGGTCGAGGGGCTTGCCTTCGAGCTGCGGCGTGGTCGGCAGCAGGCGCGCGGCGCCGTCGAGATTCTGGATGAAGTAATAGCCGTGCTCGCCAAAGCGCGCGGGACGCAACAGCTCCACCACGTCGTTGGCGGCGGCCGCGCCGTCGCGCTTGAACAGCCCGCGCGCGATCGAAGCGGCGGCCTCGACCTCGTGCCGCAACTCGTTTTCCCGCGCCGCGTAAAGCGCGGAATTGAACTGGAACAGCGCGACGCCGGCGCCGATGAGCGTCACCATGATGGAGAGGACGACCAGCGCCATCACCATCTGCACGACGGAAATCTTCTCACGAAGTCGATCAAACGACACCAGCTTTGCTCCATTTTGAAAGAAATTCAGGGCAACCCAACCGCGCTTCGCGAAAGCGAAGCTGTGCCGCATGTGTTTGTCCACCAGCAGTCCGCGCGACAGCCCCGCTAGCCTTGCCGCAGTATTGCGATGCGAAGATTATGCTCCTGATAGGCTTGCGCAAAACTGACGTATTCGCATTTTCGGATGTTACCCTTGTGATTTCATGGGGCTACGCATGAACTTGGCCATTGGCCCGCTCGCCGAGGCGGCTGGAGGATGTTCCGATGGTGTCGGCGGCGCTTCGCGGAACCTGTGCGCGGCCTCCGTGTTGTGATATTCAAGAAATAGAATATAATCGAGGTCGACCCATGGCCGAACCAATGCAGATCAGCGCCTTTTTCGACGAGCCCACCCATACCGTCACCTATCTCGTCGTTGACCCGGCGAGCCGCGCCGCCGCGATCATCGACCCGGTGCTCGACTACGACCACCGCTCCGGGCGCGCCGACATCGCCTCCGCGAAGCGCATTCTGGCCGAAGCCGAAAAGCTTTCCGCTCGGGTCGAATGGGTGCTGGAAACCCATGTTCACGCCGACCATTTGACCGCCGCGCCCTGGCTCAAGGCGAAGACGGGCGCTAAGGTCGGCATCGGCGCCGAGGTCGCGCAGGTTCAAGAAATCTTCCAGCCGATCTTCGCTCTCCGCGATGTCTCGCTCAATGGCGCGGAGTTCGACCGGCTGTTCGCCGACGGCGACCATTTTCAAATCGGCGGCCTCGACGTCGAGGTGTTGCACACGCCGGGGCACACGCCCGCCTGCGTGTCCTACAGGATCGGCGACGCGGTGTTCGTCGGCGACACTTTGTTCATGCCGGATTATGGCGCCGCGCGCGCCGACTTTCCCGGCGGCAGCGCGCGGGCGCTCTATCGCTCGATCCGCCGCCTGCTGGCGCTGCCGCCGGAGACGCGCATGTTCCTGTGCCACGACTACAAGGCGCCGGGCCGGGATCGCTTCGCCTGGGAAACCACCGTCGCTGCGCAGCGCGCGGGAAATGTGCAGGTCCATGACGGGGTGAGCGAAGATGAATTCGTCGCGGCGCGGGAAAAACGCGACGCCGGGCTCGCCGCGCCCGAGCTGCTGCTGCCTTCGATTCAGGTCAACATCCGCGCCGGCCGGTTTCCGTGCGCGGAATCGAATGGCGCGCGGTTTCTGCGCATTCCCGTCAAACTCGCCCCCGAACTCGACAAGGTCGTGTAGAGATTTGCAGACGCGCGCGGCGACCGCTAGCATAGGCGTGAATTCGCCACCCTGGCGGGAGCCGATGAGTCGGACGAACCGCGCATACGACCTCTCCCTCGATCCGGCGCGCGGGCGCCGGCGGAGCGGGTTTGCGGCGGCGGTCGGCCTGTGGATCGTGCTGTTCAATATCCTCGCCGCCGCGCTGCCTGGCGCCGTCCACCGCGCCGAGGCCTCCGCCGCGCCTGGTCTCGAAAACATCGTCGTCTGCACCGGCTTTGGCATGGTGACGCGCGAGCGCGACGGCAAGCCTCTCGATCCGGCCCCCTGTCCGTTCTGCCTGCCGATGCTGCAGGGGCGTCTCGACGTTCCCGCTTCCGACGCTGCGCCCGCCGTGGCTTTTGCAACCGCGCTTGCGCCCTTGCGCCCTTGCTGGCGGGTTCCGCCGGCGCCGACGCGCGTCATTCGCGCCGCGCCGGCCCGCGCGCCGCCGGCCTGACCGGCAACCCTCAACTTTTCCAGGACATACACGCTTCGGGCGCCGAATCCGCGCGCCGCAATTTCGAGGACTTTTTCCATGCAACGCATCCTACCCATCGTTTTCGCCGCAGCCCTCGCGGGGAGCGCGCAGGCGGCCGATGTCCAGATTGGCGGTCTCACCATCCATGATCCCAGCGCGAAACAGTCGCCAAAAGGCGCCGATGTCGGCGCGGCCTTCATGGTGATCGACAACAGGGGGAACGCCGACCGTCTGGTCGCGGCGACGGCGGACAACGCCGATCACGTCGAAATTCACGAAATGGCGATCACCGACGGGGTGATGAAAATGCGGGAGATGCCCGGCGGGCTGGACATTCCGGCGGGCGGCAAGGTCGAACTGAAGCCCGGGTCCTATCACCTGATGCTGATGGGCTTGAAACAGCCGATCGCCGCTGGCGCGACCATCAAGGGGACGCTGACGTTCGAGCGCGCCGGCAAGGTCGCGGTGGACTTCGTCACGCCTCCGGCGGCCGCCAAGTGAGCAGGCCCTCCGCCCCCGCGCGCAACAGGGGTGTCATTGTGGCCGGGGCTTTCGCCCTGGTCATCGCCTTGCCGCTCGTCGCCATGCTGTGGCTCTCCACCGCGCCGCCGGCTCCCGCGCCGCGCGCGCCGACTTTCGTGCTGAAGGGACTCGACGGGTCGACCGTCGAATCCGCGCGCCTCACGGGCAAACCGTTCGGCGTGTTCTTCGGCTTCACCAACTGCCCCGTGGTCTGCCCGACGACCATGACCGAGCTTTCGGGCTGGCTCGCCGATCTGGGCGAGGCCGGCCGGGATCTGAAATTCTATTTCGTCACGCTCGATCCCGCGCGCGACACGCCGGAAAAGCTGAGGGACTATCTGGAGAATTTTTCGCCGCGGCTGGTCGGCCTGACCGGAACGGCCGAGGAGATCGACGCCGCCGCGAAAGCCTTTTCCGTCTATTACAAGAAAGTTCCGACCTCCAGCGGCTACACGCTGGACCATACCGCGCTGATCTTCCTGATCGACGCGCAGGGACGCTGGCGAGGCGTGCTCGACTATAACCTCAGCCGAAGCGCCGCCTTGGAAAGATTGCGCGCGCTGCTGGCGGCCGCCCCGCCATGATCCGCCATGGACCCGGGTAGAGGGGGGCGCAATCTCATACGATTTCCGAAGGATCAGTTCGGAAATCGTATTCCGCTCGCGCGGAAATCCGCCCTTCGCCTGGAGGATTTCCGTGCGATTTCGTTTTCGCGGATCGCGAAGCGATCTTGCGGAAACCGTATCAGAGCGTCATGCAGCACCTCGCATATGGCGCCTTCCAACCCCTTGGGGGTGCGGCCGGGCTGGCGAAATCGCGCGGAAACCCTCCAGGCGAAGGGCGGATTGCCGCGCGAGATGTGCGGAGGGCGCTTTGCGATGAGCCCGCTCGCAAACAAGTCCGCTCCAAGCCGTCGCCGGCCGCCTCGGTTCAAGGCGAATTATTGGACAGATAGTGGAGGGCTCTTCGGCGATTTGTTGGAAGTGGCTGATTTTGTTGGCGCGCCCAAGGGGAATCGAACCCCTGTTTTCGCCGTGAAAGGGCGACGTCCTAGACCGCTAGACGATGGGCGCTGCTTCCGTGCGGCCTAGCCGCCCGAAGTGGGGCGTGTATAGACGCCGTTGCCGCCGAGCGCAAGCCTCTCGGAACCTCATTCCAGATTTTTGTTTCACGCCAGAGCCATGTCCACCAGCTTTGCCGATACCTTCGGCTTGCCGCCCCAGAAATCCAGCGACAGCGAACAGGCCAGATGCGCCCGCATCCCCTTCGCCTGTCCCACCGCCTGACCCAAAACCGTCTGCGCCGAACGAAAACTCACCAGTTCCAGCTTGGCGCCGTCGCCGGCCTGGACCCTCACGCGCAAATGATCGACGCCAAAGGGAATCACCTCGGTGATGCGGTGGTCGGGCAGGGCGAACACCGGCTCCGGATTGCCGGCGCCGAACGGGCCGGCTTTTTCGAAGGCTTCGACAAAGTTTGGCGCGCAGGCGCCCGCCGTGAGAACGCCGTCGATGGCGAGGCCCGAGGTTTTTCGCGCCTGCGCCACCTTTTCCGCCAGCGTCTCCTCAAGAAAGGCGCGGAACGCGTCGAGCTTTTCGCGCCTGACCGTCACGCCGGCCGCCATCGCGTGTCCCCCGCCTTTCTCCAGAATGCCGTGCTCCACCGCCGCTCGCACGGCGCGGCCGAGGTCGACGCCGGGAATCGAGCGCGCCGAGCCGGTCGCCAGATCGCCGTTGAACGCCAGCGCGAAGGCGGGGCGGCCGTGCGCCTCCTTCAACCGCGAGGCGACCAGACCGACAATGCCCGGCTGCCAGTCGTCGCCGCCCACGATCACCACCGAAGTCGGGTGTTCCCGACTTCGGCTCTCAGGAAGGCGCATATCGGGAACACCCGATATGCGCGGCGCATCCGGCGCGAGAGTCAGCTCGGCCTGCGCCATGGCCTGCTCGACCATGGCCTTTTCCAGCACTTGCCGCTCGCCGTTGAGGCGGTCGAGTTCGGCGGCGATCATGCCGGCTTGCAGGTCGTCGCGTTCGAGCATGAGTTTCGCGCCCAGCGCCGCGTCGCCGATGCGGCCGCCGGCGTTGATTCGGGGGCCGAGCAGGAAGCCGAGGTGCCAGGCGCGGGGCGGGCCGTTGATGCCGGAAATGTCGGCGAGCGCCCGCAGGCCGGCGCGCGCGCGGTTGCGCATCAGCGCCAGCCCCTTGACGACGAAGGCGCGGTTGAGGCCGGTGAGGGGGGCGACGTCCGCCACCGTCGCCAGCGCGACCAAATCGATGCCCAGCAGCAGGTCGGGCTCGGGATGTTCGCGCCACCAGCCGGTTTTTCGCAGGGCGCGATTGACCGCGACCAGGGTCATAAAAACCACGCCGGCGGCGCAGAGCGCGCCCTGGCCGGACACATCGTCCTGGCGGTTGGGGTTGACGATCGTCGCTTCAGGCAGGGTTTCGGGGGCCTGGTGGTGGTCGAGGACGATCACGTCGAGGCCGAGTTTCTTTGCTTCTGCGAAGGGCTCGAAGGAGGTGGTTCCGCAATCGACGGTGACCAGCAGCTTTGCGCCTTGTTTGGCAAAACTCTTGATCGCCTCGACATTGGGGCCGTAGCCCTCGGTGATGCGGTCGGGAATGTGGAGGAGGCGGGGCGTGCCGCAATAGTCCAAAAATTCCGCGAGCAGGGCGGAGGAGCAGGCGCCGTCCACATCATAATCGCCGAAAATGGCCACGGTTTCGCGCCGCAGGATGGCGTGGGTCAGGCGCTGCGTCGCCGCCTCCATGGCGGTGAGGCTGAACGGTTCGGGGAGCAGGGTGCGCAGGGTCGGATCGAGGAAGGCGAGCGCGTCGTCCGGCGCGACGCCGCGTCCCGCCAAGATGCGCGACAGCGCGTCGGGCAGGCCGGAGAGCTGGGCGATGGCCAGGGCGCGGGCCTGGCCGGACTCGTCGAGGCGGTCGCGCCAGGCTTTGCCGGTGACGCTCGATTCGACGCCGAGCAGCGCCCGACCCGGGGCGCGCTCAGCCATGCGCGTCGAGCGCGGCGGCGCGCTGGAAAGTTTTTCGCGCGCGGCAGGCTTGCAAATAGGCGTCGAAGACCGGGCGCGATTCGAACATTTTGAACGCGGTGATGGCGTAATGCAGATTTGAGGCGAGCATGACGTCGACGGCGGAGAATGTGTCGCCGAGAATGTAAGGCGTGGCCGAGAGCTGCTCGGCGATGACATTAAAAACGCGTTCGGCCGAGCCCCAGCCCGCGGCTGTTTCCGGCAATTTGACCTGGGCCATTTTTTCCGTCATCGCGGCTTCGATGTTGGCGCTGGCGAAAAACAGCCATTGCCAAAACCGTCCGCGCAGCGGGTCGCCGACAGCGGGGGCGAGGCCGGCTTGCGGGAATCTTTCGATCAGATAGGCGAAGATCGCGCCGGATTCGGCAATGCGCGCCTCGCCGTCTTCCAGCGCCGGTACCTTTTCCATCGGGTTGATGGCGTGGAATTCGGGCGTGTGGTGGCGTCCGGCGCGCAGGTCCACGGCGATGCGTTCGTAATCGCAGCCGATCTCCTCCAGCAGCCACAGCACCCGCAGCGACCGTGTCTGCGCAGCCCAATAGAGTTTCATGCGCCCTCCCCGGTGAGGTGAACAAAGTAGGAACTTTGCGGCTTGCGGTCAAGTCGCGTTTTTGCGGCGCGATCCCTCGGCCTTGCCTTTCGCCCGGCCTTGATTAGTTTGCCTCCAACTTGCAATCACGGGCGACAGGCATGGCCGAAAAAGACACCTATTACATCACCACCGCCATTCCCTACGCCAATGGCGCGCCGCATATCGGCCACGCCTACGAGCGCATCGCCACCGACGCCTTCGCCAGATACCAGCGGCTCGACGGCAAGGACGTGTTGTTCGTCACCGGCATGGACGAGCACGGCTTGAAAATGCAGCAGACGGCGGCGCGCGAAGGTTTGTCGCCCCAGCAGCTTGCCGACCGCACCGCCGCGCAGTTCGAGGCCATGGGCGAAAAGCTCAATGCCCGCGCCGACGACATCGTCCGCACCACGCAGGCGCGTCATAAGGAAACGGTGCAGGAGGTCTGGCGGCGCATGGCCGCCAAGGGCGATATTTACCTGTCGAAATACAGCGGCTGGTATTCGGTGCGCGACGAAGCCTATTATGACGAGGGCGAACTCACCGAAAGCGACGGGAAAAAATTCGCGCCCACGGGCACGCCGGTCGAATGGGTGGAGGAGGAGAGTTATTTCTTCAAGCTCTCGGCCTATGCGGACACGTTGCTCGCCCATTATGAAGCGCATCCCGATTTCATCACGCCGGAAAAGTACAAGAACGAGATCGTCGCCTTTGTGAAGCGCGGGTTGAACGACCTGTCGATCAGCCGCACCACGTTTGATTGGGGCATTGAGGTTCCGGGCGACGACAAGCACGTCATGTATGTCTGGGTGGACGCGCTCACCAATTACTTTACCGCCACCGGCTTTCTCCAGGGCGGACCGAGGGCCAAATTCTGGCCCTGCGACGCCCATGTGATCGGCAAGGACATTACCCGTTTCCACGCCATTTTCTGGCCGGCCTTTCTGCTGTCCGCCGATCTGCCGCTGCCCAGGCAGATCGTCGTCCACGGCTTTCTGTTCAACCGCGGCGAGAAAATGTCGAAGTCGGTCGGCAATGTCATCGACCCCTTTACGCTCGCGGATCATTATGGCGTCGACGCGTTGCGCTATTTTTTCCTGCGCGAAGTGCCGTGGGGACAGGACGGCAATTATTCGCACGAGGCCATCGTGCAGCGCATCAATGCCGACCTCGCCAATGATCTCGGCAATCTCGCCCAGCGCTCGCTGTCGATGATCGCCAAGAATTGCGGCGCGAAGGTTCCCGCGCCCGGGCCGCGCGAGGAGGCCGACGAGGTTTTGCTGGCGCGGGCTTATGGGGCCGTGGCGATCTCGCGAAACGCCATGCACGATTACCTGCCGCACCAGGCTTTGGCGGAAATCTGGGGCGTGGTGGGCGACGCCAACCGTTATTTCGCCGCGCAGGAGCCTTGGAAGATCGGCAAAGCCGATCCCGCGCGCCGCGACGCCGTGCTTTATGTCACGGCGGAATGTTTGCGCGTGGTGGCGCTGCTGTGCCAGGCGTTTATCCCGGAAGCCGCCGGGAAATTGCTTGATTTGCTTGGGGTTCCCGCCGACCGGCGGACGTTTGTCTTCGCTGCGCCGGAATTTGCGCTTGTCGCCGGTGGCGACCTGCCGGCGCCCGCGCCGATCTTTCCGCGTTATGTCGAGCCTGAAGAGGCGAAATGAAGCTCATCGACACACACTGCCATCTCGATTTCGACGAACTCGTCCGCGACCGCGACGGGGTTTTGGCCCGCGCCAAGGCGGCGGGCGTGGCGCGCATGATCACCATTTGCACGGAAATTGAAAAATTTCCGGCGATCGCCGCCATCGCCGAAGGCGTGGACGAGGTTTTTTGCTCGGTCGGCACGCACCCCAATCACGCGCAGGACGAGCGCGAGTTTTTGGCGCAGGAAATCGCCGAACTGGCGCGCCATCCCAAATGCGTGGCCATCGGCGAGGCGGGCCTGGATTACCATTACAAGCGGGCGCCGCGAGACATGGCGCAGCGCGTGTTTCGCGCTCATGTCGAAGCGGCGCGGATTTCAAAACTGCCGCTGGTGATCCATAGCCGCGATTCCGACGCCGACATGGCGGATATTTTGGAAAAGGAATTTTCCAAAGCCCCGTTCAAGGCGCTGCTGCACTGTTTTACCTCGTCGCGAGAGCTGGCTGAGCGGGCCTTGGCGCTGGGGCTTTACATTTCCTTTTCCGGCGTGGTCACGTTTAAGAGCGCGGCGGAATTGCGCGAGACGGCGGCTTTTGTCCCGCTCGACCGCATGCTGATCGAGACGGATGCGCCGTTCCTCGCGCCTGTCCCGCATCGCGGCAAGACCAACGAACCCGCCTATGTCGCCGACACCCTGCGTGTGCTGGCGGAGGTGAAGGGGATGACGCCCGAGGCGCTGGCGGAGATCACCACCGCCAATGCCCTAAAATTGTTCGACAAGATGCCGGCGCTTTCGGCATGACGCTGGAGATCACGATCCTCGGCTGCGGCTCGTCGGCGGGCGTTCCCCGCGTCGCGCAGGGCTGGGGGGCGTGCGTCCCGAACAATCCGAAGAACCGGCGGCGGCGCTGCGCGCTGCTGGTGGACAAGCCGGGGCCGGAAAAACCGACGCGATTGCTGGTGGACGCCGGGCCGGATGTGCGTGAGCAATTAATTGCACATGATGTCGATGGGCTCGACGCGCTGCTGCTGACCCATCCGCACGCCGACCACATCCATGGCCTCGACGACGTGCGTCCCCTGACCATGCAGATGCGCCGCCTGATCGACTGCTACCTCGATGCGCCGACCTGGGAGACCGTGGGGTCTCGGTTCGCCTATCTGTTCAAGACCCCGCCCGGCAGCGCCTATCCGCCGCTGCTGATCCCGCGCTTCATCAGCCATGGCGAGGGTTTTGCGCCGGAGGGGCCGGCGGGGCCGATCGAGGTGACGCCGTTCCGGCTCAACCACGGCGATATCGACGCGCTCGGGTTCCGCTTCGAAAACGTCGCCTATACGCCTGATGTCAAAATCATCCCGGACGAGAGTTTTGAATTCTTGCAAAACCTCGACCTCTGGATCATCGACGCCCTGCGCTACCGCACGCATCCCACGCATTTCGGGCTGATGGAGGCGCTGGAGAGCATCGACCGATTCCAGCCGAAGCGGGCGGTGCTCACCAACATGCACACCGACATGGATTACGAGACGCTGCGCGGGCAGTTGCCGACGGGGGTCGAGCCTGCGTTCGACGGGATGAAGCTGGTGGTGTGATACGATTTCCGAACGATCAGTTCGGAAATCGTATTCCGCTCGCGCGGACATCCGCCCTTCGCCTGAAGGATTTCCGCGCGATTTCGTTTTCGCGGATCGCGAAGCGATCTTGCGGAAACCGTATGATATGATTTCCGAACGATCAGTTCGGAAGCTTATTCCACTCGCGCGGACATCCGCCCTTCGCCTGGAGGATTTCCGCGCGATTTCGTTTTCGCGGATCGCGAAGCGATCTTGCGGAAACCGTATGAGGGGCAGGCGACCCCTTTGCTGTTTGCTCTCATTTGCGCGCCGTTGTTGCGAGAGCGCGTGATAGTTGCGCAGCAATGCCGAAACGTCGCGCGCGTTGAAGGGTGGATTGCTTCGCTTCGCTCGCAATGACGGCGCACGGGGTCGTGGAAGTCGTGATAGATCGAATCCCGCGCCGGCGGGCGGCGTTCGATGGGATCAAGCCGGTGGCGTGAGGCTCGCGAAAATCGGTTCTCGCGGGCCGGCGTGGATGCCCGGGACAAGCCCGGGCATGACGGTTGCGGGTTGATGTGGCAAGAAAAAAGGGGCTTCCGGCGCTGGCCGGAAGCCCCTGTTTTTTCGCGGGTGCGGAGCCCGCTTATCCCAGCCGGCCCGCCGCGTGGGCGAGAAGGGTATAAACCTTGCCCGTTTCCGAGGTCAGGTAGGAGCGCGTCAAAAGACCGTCGCGGTCCTCGCGGTCCACTTCCGACAGCAGGCGCTCGAACTCCGAGACGTAACGGTCCACCGTCTGGCGGAAATCCGTCTCGTTGCCGTAGCGGCGGCGCACCTCGTCAAAGGTTTTCGCGCCGGAGCCGATGTAGAGCTTGCGGTCGAACGCGCCGCGGTCGCCGCGACGGTAGCGGTCCCAGGCCTGCGCCAGCGCGTTCTCATCGACCATGCGGGCGATGTCGGCCGACAGGCTTTCGAGATCGGCGCCCTTGCCGCGGCGCGGCGTGTCTTCCTGCGAGGCGCGGGCGAGCAGGCTGCTCACCCAGCCATTGGCTTCGGCGCCGGTCGCGGGACGCGGCGACGTCGCCTGACGCACGTCGAAGCGCTGCGCGGGGGCGGGCGCGGCCGCCCGGCTTGCGCGCGGGGCGGGCAGGGCCTCGGCGCGGGGCGCCTCGGCGATGTCGAAGGCGCGGCCGGAGCGGGCGACAATGTCGGTCAGCTCGTTGAGCGCCTTGATCTGCTCGGCGATCACCCGGCGCATCGCCGCCGTCTGCTCCGAGGTTTCGCGGGGCAGCTCCAGCGCGCCGCGCCGCAGCTCCTGCCTGGTCGCCTCGAGTTCGCGCTGGACCTCCGCGCTCATGCCGCGCAGCTCCTGCGCCACGGCCTTGTAGCGCTCGGTCGACTGGGCGAACAACTGGTTCAGCTCGCTCATGTTCTGCTCGTAGGCGCTGCTCAGGGCCGTGGAGGCGTTTTCGCGCTCCCGCGCCGCCGCATCGCGCAGCGAGTCGAACTGGCTCGTCAGGGTTCCCGCCGTGGCGGCGGCGGCGTCGGTGAGGAAACCGCCGACCTCGCGGGCCTTGTCCTCGGCCTGGGCGAGCGTCTTGCCGATCGAGACGGCGTAGCGTTCGAGGCGTTTTTCGAAGGCCTCCTGGCGCTGCTGAGCCTCGTTGTAGAGCGTCTGCAGGTTTTCCAGACGCGCGTCCAGGGCGGCGTCCATGTCCGCCTGGGTCTTGCGCATCTCGCCGAGCGTTTCGGTCAGACCGGCGTTCTGGGAGCCCAGCGTCCGCGCGGTTTGCGACAGGGAGTCGGAGCCCTGCCGCGCCGTCGTGTCGAGGCGGTCGATTTCGCCGTCGAGCGCGTCGACCGCGCCGGTGAAGGCGCCGATGCGTTCGCCGAGCTGCGCGTCATAGGTTTGCAGGCTGTTTTCGGCCTTGTCGACGACGCCCAGCAGGGCGCGGTGCGATTGCGCCATCACCTCGACCAGACTGACCACGTCCTTCTTGATGCGGCCGTTGATCTCGGTGAGGGCGGAGGCCATTTCCTCCTGCTTGCCGTTCAGTTCGGCGATCAGTTCGCCGGAGCGTTCATGCAGCACGCTGACAGCGGTCTGGCTGAAGCTGGCGATGCGCTGCGTGACCTCGCTGCCGCGCTCCTGCAGCAGGTCGATCAGCTTGGCGCCGCGCGTGTCGTACCAGTCGTGCAGCTCTTCGGTGCGCAGGCGCAGGTCTTCGGCCAGCGCGCGTCCGCTGCCGTCGAGCGTGGCGCCGAGCGCGGCGACGCGGCGGTCGATCGCCTCGCCGACCTCGCCAAGCGGGCCGAGCACCTTCTCCTCGAACGCCCCGACCTGTCCGCCGAGGCTTTCGACGATCTGTTCCGCGCGCGAGCTCAGCGTGGCGTCGATCTCCTCGGCGCGCGCCGCGACCTTGTCCGCCACTTCGGCGATGCGGCCGACCACCTTGTCCTCGAACAGATCGACATGGCCGGACAGATGGGCCGCGACCTGCTCCGAACGCAGCGACAGCACCTGGTCGACCTTGTCCGCTTTCGCGGCGATCTTCCGGGCGGCCTCTTCGGCGCCGGTGACGACCTTCGCCTCGAAGGCGTCGACATGGCTGCCGAGATGGGCGGCGATCTCGCCGGAGCGGGCGGCGAGCGTGGCCTCGGCCTCCGACGCGCGGGCGGCGATCTCGCCGGCGAACGCGCCGGCGCTTGCCGCGAGCCTTTGGGCCGCCTCCTCGGCGCCGGTGACGACTCTCGCCTCGAAGGCGTCGACATGACCGCCGAGATGGGCGGCGATCTCGCCGGAGCGGGCGGCGAGCGCGGCTTCGGCCTTGGACGCGCGCGCGGCGATCTGGCCGGCGAGCTCGTTGGCGCTGGCGGCGATTTTCCGGGCGGCCTCGTCGGCGCGGCCGACGACCTTGTCCTCGAAGGCCTCGACATGGCCGCCGAGATGGGCGGCGATCTCGCCGGAGCGGGCGGCGAGCGCGGCTTCGGCCTCCGAGGCCCGCGCCGCGATCTGGCCGGCGAACGCGCCGGCGCTGTCCGCGATCTGGCCGGCGGCTTCGCCGGCGCTGGCCGCGATTTGGCCGGCGACTTCGCCGGCGCTGGCCGCGATTCTCCTGGCGGCCTCGTCGGCGCGGACGACGACTTTGTCTTCAAAGGCTTCGACATGGCCGCCGAGATGGGCGGCGATCTTGTCGGAGCGGGCCGCGAGCGCGGCCTCGGCCTGCGCCGCGCGGGCGGCGATCTGGCCGGACAATTCGCTGGCGCTGACCGCGATTCTGCGGGCGGCCTCGTCGGCGCGGACGACCACCTTCTCCTCGAAGGCGTCGACATGGCCGCCGAGATGGGCGGCGATCTCGCCGGAGCGGGCGGCAAGCGCGGCTTCGGCCTGCGACGCCTCGCTGGCGATCTGGCCGGCGAGGTCGCCGGCTTTCGCCGCGATCCTTTCGGCGGCCTGTTCCACGCCGCTGACCACCTGGGTCTCGAAGGCGGCGACATGGGCGCCGAGATGGGCGGTGATCTGCGCCGAGCGGGCGGCGAGCGCCGCCTCGGCCTGCGCCGCCTCGCCGGCGATCTGGCCGGCGAGGTCGCTCGCCTTGGCGACGATCCGGCCGGCGGCCTCGTCGGCGCCGCCGACCACCTTGGCCTCGAAGGCCTCGACATGGGCGCCGAGGCGATTGGCGATCTGCGCGGACCGCGAGGCCAGCGCCGCTTCCGCCTCGCTCGCCTTGGCGGCGATCTGGCCGGCGAGGTCGCCGGCCTGGGCGGCGATCTTTTGCGCGGCCTGTTCCGCTCCGGTCACCACCCTGGTTTCAAACGCCTCGACATGGCCGCCGAGATGGGCGGCGATTTGCGTCGAGCGCGCGGCGAGCGCGGCTTCGGCCTGCGACGCCTCGCTGGCGATCTGGCCGGCGAGGTCGCCGATCGTGGCGGAGATCTTTTTCGCGGCCTCGTCGGCGCCGCCGACCACCCGGGTCTCGAAGGAGTCGACGTGGTCGCCCAGATGCGCGGCGATTTCCGCCGAGCGGACGGCGAGCGCCGCTTCGGCTTCGGAGGCCTTGGCCGAGATGTTGACGGCGGCTTCCTCGACGCGGCTCACCACCTTCTGCTCGAAGGCTTCGACATGGGCGCCGAGATGGCCGGCGATCTGCTCGGAGCGCGAGGCCAGCACGGAGTCGATTTCCCCGGTCTTGCTCCAGACCTCGCGGCCGGCGGCGGTCAGGCGGTTGACCACCTTGTCCTCGAACGACCCGATCTGGGCGGACAGACCTTCGGTCATCTGGGTCGAGCGCGCGGCGAGCGCGGAATCGATCTCCTCGGTGCGGTTCCAGACCTCCTCGCCGACGAGCGCAAGGCGGTTGACCACCTTGTCCTCGAACTGGCCGATATGGCCGCCGAGATGGCTGGCGATCTGTTCGGCGCGCGCGCCGAGCGTCGCGTTGATCTCCTCGGTCTTGGCGGCGAGGTCGGCGGTCAGCGCCGTGGAGCGGCTGAGGATGATCTCGTCCAGTTCGCGCGCCTTGGTGTCGAGCGCGCGGCCGACCTCGCGGCCGCCTTCGCCCAAAACCTTGGCGATGTCGATGGCGCGGCCGGCGAGCGTGTCGTTGAGCTGGCGCGAGCGCGCGTCCAGGCCGTTGTCGGCCTTTTCAAGCAGCGCGTCCATGCTCTGCACGACGTGTTGGGTCTTGTCCCAGGTCGCGGCTTCGAAGCGTTCGAGCTGCTGGGCGAGCAGCGCCGCCGTGGCCTGGGCGCGTTCGCCCAGGCGCGCGTCGAGCGCCGCGCCATGTTCGCCGATCGTGGTCTCCACCAGCGCCAGCCGCTCGGCGATCACCGCGCCGATCTGCTCGGACTGGGCGCCGATGCGCTCCAGCGCGCCGCCGCCGTGCTCGACCAGCGCCGCCTCGAAGGCGCGCAGGTTTTCGGCCAGCGCGTCGCGCAGAACCTCGGTTTGCGCGCGGATGTGGTCGGCGGAGCTTTCGCCGCCGTCGCGCAGCAGGTTTTCCAGCGCCGCCAGCTGGGCGACGAAATCGGCGTTGAGCCGCTCGGCGTGCTGGCCGAGGCGGGTGTGCGCCTCGGTGACCCCGGTTTCGATCTTGGTCTCGAAGCTTTGCAGGCTCGTCGAGATCTCGCGCGACAGGCGTTCGGCGTGCTGGCCGATGCTGTTGGCCGCCTCATCGCCGCCGCGCGCCAGCGTGCGCTCGAACACGTCGAGGCGCTCGGCGAGCGTTTCGTTGACGCGATCGCCGTGGACGCCGATGGCCGCCACCGCGTCGCTGGCGGTCTGGGTGAAGCGCGCCTGGGCGTCGCCGAGCCGTTCGACGATGGCTTCCGCCGCCTGCGCGGCATTGGCCGAGAAGGCGCCGTCGAGCGCCTGGGTCTGCGACAGCAGCGCGTTGAGCGTGCTTTCGGCGGTCGCCTCGAAATGCGTTTGCGTCGCGATCGTGGTCGCGCTGAGCGCGTCGCCCACGGCCTTCAAGGTCGACTCCAGCGAGTCGCGCAGATGCGCGGCGCGCTGCTCGGCGTCGGCGATCACGCCGCCTGTCGCCTGGGCGAACTGCGTCTGGAACGCGTCGCTGTGGCCGGCGAGCGCGACCAGATGGTTCTGCGTGACGCTGGCGACGGCGGATTCCAGATGTTCGCTTTGGCCGGCGATGGCCTCCACCGTCTGCCGGGCGGCGGCGGTGAATTTCTCCTGGAAGGCTTCGGTGTGGCCGGAGAGCGCGGCGAGATTGGTCCGCGTGACCTCCGCGACCGTGGATTCCAGATGTTCGCCATGGCTGGCGATGGCTTCGACCGTCTGGCGGGCGGCGGCGCCGAGTTTTTCCTCGAACGCCTCGGCGTGGCCGGACAGCGCCGCGATCTGGCCCTGGGCGACTGTGGTGACGGTGGTTTCGAGATGCTCGCCATGGCTGGCGATGGCGTCCACCGTCTGCCGGGCGGCGGCGGTGAATCGCTCCTCGAAGGCCACGGTGTGGCCGGAGAGCGTCGCCAGATGATCCTGGGTGACGGCGGCGACCGTCATCTCCAGATGGTCGCCGCGCTGGGCGATGGCGTCCACGGCCTGCTGCGCGACCGCGCCGAGTTTCTCCCCGAACGCCTCGGCATGGCCGGACAGCGCCGCGATCTGGCCCTGGGCGACGGAGGCGACGGTGGTCTCCAGCTGCGCGCCATGCTGGGCGATGGCCTCCACCGTCTGCTGGGCGGCGGCGGCAAAACCCTCGGTGTGGCCGGCGAGGGCGGTCAGATGGGATTGGGTGACCGCCGCGACCGCGGCTTCCAGATGGTCGCCGCGCTGGGCGATGGCGTCCACCGTCTGCTGGGCGACGGCGCCGAGCTTTTCGCCAAAGGCCTCGGCGTGACCGGACAAAGCCGCGACCTGGCCCTGGGCGACGGCGGCGACCGTGGTCTCCAACTGCGCGCCGTGCTGGACGATGGCCTCCACCGTCTGCTGGGCGGCGGCGGCGAAGCCTTCGGTGTGGCCGGCGAGGGCGGTCAGATGGTTTTGCGTGACCGCCGCGACCGTGGCCTCCAGATGGTCGCCGCGCTGGGCGATGGCGTCCACCGTCTGCTGGGCGACGGCGCCGAGTTTTTCCTCGAACGCCTCGGTGTGACCGGAAAGCGCGACGATCTGCGACTGGGCGACGGCGGCGATCAGGGCTTCAAGGCGTCCGCCGTGCTCGGAGATGGCGGTCGCGGTCTGCTGGGCGGCGGCGCCGAGTTTTTCCTCGAACGCCTCGGTCTGGCCGGAGAGCGCGGCGACCTGGGTCTGGGCGACGGAGGCCACCGTGGCCTCCAGATACTCGCCGTGCTGCGCGATGGTCTCCACCGTCTGCCGGGCGGCGGCGGTGAATTTTTCGTTGAAGGCGTCGGTGTGGCCGGTGAGCGCCGCCAGATGGTTTTGGGTGACGGCGGCGACCGTGGTCTCCAGATGCTCGCCATGCCGGGCGACGGCGTCCGCCGTCTGCTGCGCGGCGGCGGCGGCCTTGTCGTGGAAGGCTTCGGCGTGGCTGGCGAGCGCGGCCAGATGGGTCTGCGCCGCGGCGTTGACGGTGGCTTCGAGATTTTCGCCGTGGCTCGCGATCGCCTCGACCGCCTGACGGGCGGCGTCGCCGACCGTGGTCTCGAACTGGGCGCCGCGGGTGACGATGGTTTCGACCGCCTGCTGCGTGGTGGAGGTGAAATTCTCCTGGAACGCCTGGGTGTGGCCGGCGAGCGAGGCCAGCTGGTCCTGGGTGGCGGCGGCGACCATGTGTTCGAGCCGTTCGCCATGCCCGGCGATGGTCTCGATGGCGTTCTGCGCGGTGACGCCGAACTGCTCGTGGAACGCCTCGGCATGGCCGGCGAAGGCGGCCAGGGTCTCGCCGGCGGCGGCGCCGAACTGGTCGTGGAAGGCGTTGGTCTGGTCGGTGAAGGCCGCGAGGGTCTGGGTCGCGGCGGCGCCGACGCTGTTCTCGATCTTGTCGGCGTGGTCGTGGAACGCCTGCTCCAGCCGCGAGGTCTGCGCCGTGAGCGTTTCGACGGTCGCGCCGGACAGGCGGGTGAACTGGTCGGTCAACTGGCCGGTGCTGGCGGCGAGGGTTTCGGTCGCCTCGCGGGTCGAGGAGGTCACCGCCTGGCGCAGGGCCTCGCTCTTGGCGGCGATGGTTTCGGCGGCGTCGCGGGTCGCGCCGTCGACAGTGACGATCAGGGTTTCGGTGCGGGCGGCGAGGATTTCGGCAGCCTCGCGGGTCGAGACGTCCACGGCGGCGCGCAGGGATTCGGCGCGGGCGGCGATGGTTTCGGCGGCGTCGCGGGTCGCGCCATCGACGGTGACGATCAGGGTTTCGGTGCGGGCGGCGAGGATTTCGGCGGCCTCGCGGGTCGAGACGTCCACGGCGGCGCGCAGGGATTCGGCGCGGGCCGCGATGGTTTCGGCGGCGTCGCGGGTGGAGCCGTCCACCGCCGCGACCAGGGCGCCCGTGCGGGCGGCGAGCGTTTCAACCGCGCCGCGCGTCGAGCCTTCGACGGCCTCGCGCAGCGCGTCGGTCTGGCCGGCGACGGCCTCGATCGTCTCGCCGGCGGTGCGGGCGAAGGTCTCGTTGAAGGCGCGGGTCTGGCCGGAGAAGGCGGCGAGGGTTTCTTCCGCCGCCATGACAAAATTGTCGCGCAACGACTGGGTGTGGCCGGCCACGCCCTCCACCGTCTGCTGGCTGATCGCCGCATAGGTCTGGCCGAGCGTTTCGACGTGCTGGCTGAAATCCTCGACGGTGCGATGGGCGGTTTCCCCGACCATGGCGTGCAGGTTTTCGACTCGGGCGGTCAGATCGGCGAGCGCCGCCTGGCTGGCCGCCGCGAATTCGCCGCCGCGCGACTCCACCAATTCCGCGAGCTTTTCGCCATGCGCGTTCAGCTCATGGGCGAGATGGCCGGTCTTGTCATGGATGCGGGCGAGGAAATCTTCGGCGAGTTTGCGCAGCGCGGCGTCGGTTTCGATCGCGCGCGCGTCGATGGCTTCCGTGGTTTCGGCGCCATGATGCTGGAATTTTTCGAGAAGGGCGGTGGCGCGGCTTTCCAGCTCCGCCATCAGGCTCTCGCTGGACTGGGCGAAGGCGTTCTGCACCTCGTTTCCGCGCGTCTCCAGCGCGGTGGCGATGCGCTCGCCGGTCTGGTCGAGCAATTCGGTCAGGGTGTTGGTCGCCGTCTCCAGCTCGCCGGTCAGGGCCGATTGCGCCGAGGTCAGCGCCGAGGAGACGCGGTCGGCGTTGACGACGATGGATTCGCGCTCGCTCGACAATTCGTTGAGCAGCACGCGGATGCGGCGCTCGTTTTCGCCATAGGTGCGCTCAAGCGAGGCGACCTCGGAGCGCACCATGGCCTCCAGCTCGCTGGCGCGGGCCAGCGCCCGCTCGATGCCGTCGCCCATCGAGGCGACCTCGCGGCGAATCGCCTGGCTCAGCGTGACGACGTGTTCGGTCGCGAAGGTTTCGGGCTCGGCGAGGCGAATCGCGGCTTCGGCCATCGACCGGGCGGTGATGCGCATTTCCTGCGAGCGGCGCATCACCATGCCCATGGCGATGAAGAAAATGACCGGGCCGATCAGCGCGAACACCGCCATGGCGGCGGCGGGATTGAAGATGTTGCCGGTGAACGCCTCGCCCTTGGTGAAGATGGCGTAGCCGATCCACAGGCCCGACCACAGCGCGGCGGTCAGCACAGCGACGGTCATCGCGGTCGAATCGGCCTTGACCTGCATGCTTTGCAGCAGATGGCCGACGGATTCGCGGTCGTCGTTGGCGGGGGCGCCTCCGGGCGAGAGGGGCGAATCAGCGCGGCGCGGCGCCGGCTCCTCCAGAGCGATCTCCGGGGCGCGAGGCATTTCCGGGCCTCTGGTCGGCAGGCCGAATTCCAGCGCGCCGGCTTCGCCCGGAGCGGGTTTGCCCTCGGGCTTTTCCTCGGGTTCGGGGGGCAGCTTGAGCGCGTCCTCTATGGCCGTCAAGGCCGCCGCCGCCGGATCCTGGGCCGTGCTGGGATTGGACATGAAACTAACCTTTTTGACTCCGCCGCCCCCCTGGACCGCGCGACGGTAAAGACGCACGGATCGCGGCAGTTAACCAAGACGCACTCTACCCTCGCGCACGAGCCTTGAAAACCTGAGCAGCACCGCGATTTGAAAACGTCGTTAACGGAACATTCACCATGATTTTCAAAAGGCTCCGCTGGAGCGTCAAAAATAAGGCTTCCGTCAGCTTTCGCCGTTCACGCTCAAGATGATGAAAACGTGTGGATCGTGCTTAACGCATCGTTAGCAAGCGATGGTGTGGTGTGGTCCCGGGCGCCCTGGCGCCGATTTCGCGTTGTTTGGGAGTTAACACATGGCGGTAACGGCAATGAGTCTCGCGCAGGATGAACAGAACCGGACGGCCCATCCCTTCGATCTCGTGCATCTGTCGCGCCAGACCATGGGCGACCGCGAGCTGGAGCACGAGGTTCTGGCCCTGTTCGAACGCCAGGCGAGCCATATCGGCGGCAAGCTCGTGACGCTCGAATCGGGCGCCGACCATGTCGTGCGCGCCGATCTCGCCCACAAGCTCAAGGGCTCCGCGCGGGCCGTCGGCGCCTTCGCCGTCGCCAAGGCGGCCGAGAATTACGAGCACAGCGCCCGCGCCGGCCTCTTTCGCGCCATGGATTCCCGCCAGTTGCAGGAGGCGCTCGCCGAGGCGCTCGGCGCGCTGCGCGACCTCAACGGCTGATGGTCTCCGCCGCGCGAAAAATTTTTCGCGCCCGGTTTGAACCTTTTTGCGCGACGCCGCGACCCCTGGACGTTCCGGGCGAATGAGCCGGAACGCCGGGGAGCCTTCCTCCTCCGGCAAGCCAGCCTGAAGGAGCGCGTCATGTCCAATCTTCGCACCATCGCTTTCGCCGCCGGCCTGTCCCTCGCCGCCGCCGGCGCCGTGCTTTCGCCCTCGAGCGCCCTGGCCTGGGGCGGCGGCGGCCACTGGGGCGGCCACGGCGGCGGTCACGGGGGTCACCATGGCGGCGGCCACTGGGGTGGCCACGGCGGCTGGGGTCATCATGGCGGTTGGGGCCATCATGGCGGCTGGGGCCATCGCTGGGGTTACGGGCCGCGTTTCGTCTACGGCGGCGGCTGCTTCCTCAAGCGCTACGTCAATGGTTGGGGCGAAATCGTCGTCCGCCGCGTCTGCTATTGAGGGGCGCCTTCTTCCTTGTTTCACGCGGTGGAAGGGGGCGCGAAGGATGGGGCGCCGCGATCGAACTCGCGAAACCAACGGTCCGATCCAACGCCAGGGCCCCCCTCACCCCAACCCTCTCCCCGCATGCGGGGAGAGGGAGTCATATCCGTGGCGTCTTGCAGGGGCGGCTCAAGACAGGAATGCGCGCAGCCGCGCCGCAAAACCCTTCGCGTCTTCCACGCAGGAGAGATGGGCGGCGTTCAGCCGCGCCAGCCGGGCGCCGGTGAGCGACGCCAGGTCTTCCCCCATGGGTGGCGGCGTCGAGCCGTCGGCTTCGCCAACGATCACCAAAATCTCTTTTTTCGCCGCGCCGGGCAGTTTTTCGCGGAAATCCGCGTCGCGGAGCGCCGCGCAGCAGCCGGAATAGCCGCCGGCGTCGCAGCCGTCGAGCAGGTCCGAAATTTTCGCCGCGACCTCTGGATGCGCTGCACAAAAGCCTTCGCTGAGCCAGCGCGGCAGGATCGCCGGCCTCAGCGCCTTCACGCCGCTCTCCGCCACCGCCGCGATCCGGGCGTTCCAGGCGTCGGTGTCGGGCAGGTGCGCCGCCGTGTTGGCGAGCACAAGCTTTTCCAACCGCTGCGGCGCATGGAGCAGAAGCCATTGCCCGATGAGGCCGCCCATCGACAGGCCGCAGACATGCGCGCGCGCGATCGCCAGCGCGTCCAGCAGCGCCAAAAAATCGCCGCCGAGCTCGTCAAGCGTGTAGGGGCCGGGCGGCTTCCAGCTCGCGCCATGGCCGCGCGCGTCAAAAGCCAGAATTTGGAAGCGGTCGGCGAGCAGTGTGGAAACCTCGGTCCAGACGCTCAAATCCGCGCCGAGCGGGTGGGCGAGGACCAGGACCGGCGCATCCTCCGGGCCGGACAGAACAAAATTGATCTCGGCCGGGCCGATTTGCAGGCGGCTCATCAACAAAACCTCAGAACAGTTTCAGCGCGCGAAAACTGGCGTGGCCGTTGCGGCCGATGATCAGGTGATCGTGGACGTTCACCCCGAGCGGCTTCGCCACGCTGACGATGGTTTCCGTCATCATGATGTCGGCTTGCGACGGCGTGGGGTCGCCCGAAGGGTGGTTGTGGACCAGGATCAGCGCGCTGGCGTTCAGCTCCAGCGCCCGGCGCACGATCTCGCGGGGATAGACGGGGGTGTGGTCCACCGTGCCGCGCCCGGCGACCTCGTCGGCGAGCAGGCCGTTCTTCTTGTCGAGGAACAGCACGCGGAATTCCTCGGTTTCCAGATAGGCCATGGCCGAGCGGCAATAGTCGAGCACCTGGGCGAACGAGCCCAGCGTGAGCTTTTTCTTCATGCTCTCGCGCGACAGGCGCAGCGCGGCGGCCTCGACGATCTTCAGTTCGGCGACCACGGAGTCGCCGACATAATCGACTTCCTTGAGCCGGGCCGGGGCGGCGGCGATCACTTCGGCGAACGAGCCGAATTTTTGCAGCAGCATTTTGGCGATCGGCTTGACGTCGCGCCGGGGAATGGCGCGAAACAGCAGCAGCTCCAGCAGTTCATAGTCGGGCAGGGCGTCGGCGCCGCCCTGGAGAAAACGCTCCCTCAGGCGCTCGCGATGGCCGGCGTTCAGATTTTCTGGCGCCGGTGCTTCGTTCATCCCGCCGCCCCCGCATAGGGCGGACAATGCAGGCCTTTTGGCGAAGCCGTAAAAATTTCGCAGCCATGGGCGGTGACGCCGATCGCGTGTTCGAATTGCGCCGAAAGCGAGCGGTCGCGGGTGACCGCGGTCCAGCCGTCGCCCAGCACTTTGACCGGCGCCTTGCCGAGATTGATCATCGGCTCGATGGTGAAGAACATGCCCTCGCGCAGCACCGCGCCCTGGCCCTTGTGGCCGTAATGCAGGATGTTCGGCTCGTCGTGGAACAGTTTTCCGAGGCCGTGGCCGCAGAATTCCTTGACGATGGAACAGCGTTCGGCTTCCGCGAACGTCTGGATGGCGAAGCCGATGTCGCCGGTGGTGGCGCCGGGCTTGACCACCGCAATGCCGCGCATCAGCGCTTCGTAGGTGACCTCGATCAGCCGCTGCGCCCGGCGCGGAACCTCGCCGATGCAATACATGCGGCTGGAATCGCCGTGCCAGCCGTCGAGAATGTAGGTGACGTCGATGTTGACGATGTCGCCCTCGCGCATCGGCTTGTCGTCGGGGATGCCGTGGCAGACCACATGGTTGATCGACGTGCAGATCGCCTTGCGATAGCCGCGATAGTCGAGCGGCGCGCAAAAGGCGCCGTGGTCCATGCCGAACTCGAACGCAAGCTTGTCCAGGGCGGCGGTGGTGACGCCGGGCTTGGCGGCGTCGGTCATGAGATCGAGGGCTTCGGCGGCCAGGCGTCCCGCCTTGCGCATGCCTTCAAACCCTTCCGGGCCGTGCAGCCGGATTTGGCCGCTCTTGCGACGCGGTTCCGCGTCGGCTTCGATAAAGTTCATCTTAGCTTCTTCCAGCCAATCGGCCGCACAGGTTCATTCAGGTCCAGATTTAGACGTTTTACCGGAGCGCGCAAGGCCGCGCGCATTTTGCGCGCCGCGCTCGCGCTTGGAACTCCGTGGGGCCGCTGCTACAAGGACAACATGTCCCGTGCGTCGAAAAACGATTTTTCGCCTTTTGGCGCGCATCGGCCGCGCGGCTTGATCCGACGGCTGCTCGATTACACCTGCAATGCCGGAACCCACTGGCTGGCGCAGCGCAGCGCCCTGGTCGCGCGCGGATTCGGTCTGCGGCGGCTGCGCGCCGCGCCCGTGGACGTCACCGTCGAGCCGATCGCCGCGCGCATGCGGCTCTATCCCTTCAACGACGCCTGCGAAAAGCGCCTGCTGTTCACGCCGCAATACGCCGACCGCGACGAGCGCGCTTTTGTCGCCGCGCAGATTCGCTCCGAAATGACGTTCATGGACATTGGCGCGGGCTGCGGCGCCACAAGTCTGTTTGTCGCCCTGCGGGCCGGGCCGGGCGCGAAAATCCTCGCCGTCGAGCCGCAGCCGACGCTTTACGAGCGCATGGTCTTCAACCTGCGCCAGAACGACGCCCCCTCGATCAAAGCCCTCAATTGCGCCGTCGCCGATTCGGAAGGTGACGCGGTTCTGTTCTTCAACCCCTACGACCTCTCCGAAAGCTCGATTCGCATGGTCAGCGTCGAGGGCGGCGGCGGTCAGGCCCGCGTCGCCGTCAAATCGCTGGCGACGCTGGCCCGCGACGAAGGGTTTGGGTCCATCGATCTGTTAAAACTCGACATCGAGGGCGCCGAGGATTTGGCGCTGGAGCCGTTCCTGACCCAGGAGCCACAGGATTTGTGGCCGCGCGCGCTGATCCTGGCGTTTTCGCCGGGCAAGTGGGACGCCGACCTGCGCGGGTTGCTCGATTCGCGCGGCTATCGCCGCATCGCGCGCAGCCGCTCCTATCTGTTCTACCAGCGAGATTGAGCCATGAGCGAACATGTCACCGCCGCTGTGCTTGTGATCGGCGACGAAATTCTGTCGGGGCGCACCAAGGATACGAATAGCGGCTATATCGCCCATTTCCTTGCGCAAATCGGCGTCGACCTGCGCGAAATCCGCGTGGTCGGCGACGTAGAGGAGGAGATCGTCGCGGCGGTGAACGCTTTGCGGGCGAAATATGCGTATGTTTTTACCACCGGCGGCATCGGGCCGACCCACGACGATATTACCGCCGACGCCGTGGCCAAGGCTTTTGGAGTCGAGATTTTCGAGGATCCGCGCGCCATTGCGCTTCTGCTGGAGCGGATCAAGCCGGAGGATTTGAACGCCGCGCGCAGGCGCATGGCGCGCATTCCCCACGGCGCCGAGTTGGTGGATAATCCGGTGTCGCGGGCGCCGGGGTTTTGGATCGGCAATGTCATCGTGATGGCCGGCGTGCCTTTTATTATGCAGGCCATGCTCGACGGCGTCGCGCCCAAAATTTCGCGGGGAACGCCGATGATTTCGGCCACGCTCGACGCCCATGGCCTGCCCGAGGGGGCCTATGGCGAGGGGCTCGCGGGGTTGGCGAAAAAGCATCCGAGCGTGTCGATCGGGTCTTACCCGCGCTTGCAGGATGGGCGTTTTGTGAACCAGGTGGTGTTGCGCTGCAAGGAGTCTGACGCCTTGGCGGCGGCGGAGGCGGATGTGGCGGCGCTGCTCGAGGAAACGGCGCAGCGGCATCGGCTTTGAGCGCGGGAACGGCTTTTTTTTTCAGTTTTTTTCGCCTTCAGCGCCGTCGTTGCGAGCGGAGCGAAGCAATCCACCTTGCGCGCGAACCGCGGCATGGATTGCTTCGCTCCGCTCGCAATGACGGTGGAATGATCGAGGCGAAACATCGAGGTTGGGCGCGACACGTTCAGCGCTGGAGGAAACCGTGCAGCGGCAACGGTTGAAGGGCGCCGCCGGGCGGGCCGAGAAAGGTTCGATTTAACGCCAGAGTCCCCCTCACCCCAACCCTCCCCCCGCGCGCGGGGGGAGAGGGAGTGGCGCCTCGCGAGCTTTTTGCGTGGTCGTCAAACAAAAAGGGCGGCCTTTCGGCCGCCCTTTCCGTGCAGTCTGAAAAATCAGACCGAATAGTACATGTCGTATTCGACCGGATGCGGGGTCATGTCGGTGCGATAGACTTCCTGCATCTTCAGCTCGATGTAGCTGTCGATGAAGTCGTCGTTGAACACGTCGCCCGCCTTGAGGAACGCGCGGTCCTTGTCGAGGTTTTCCAGAGCCTGGCGTAAGCTCCCGCACACGGTCGGGATCTTCTTCAGCTCACGCGGCGGCAGATCGTACAGATCCTTGTCCATCGCGGCGCCCGGATCGATCTTGTTGACGATGCCGTCGAGGCCGGCCATCAGCATGGCCGCGAAGGCCAGATACGGATTGGCGGTCGGATCGGGGAAGCGAACTTCCACGCGCTTGGCCTTCGGGTTGTTCGACCACGGAATACGGCAGGACGCCGAACGGTTGCGGGCGGAATAGGCCAGCAGAACCGGGGCCTCGAAGCCGGGGACCAGACGCTTGTAGGAGTTGGTCGACGGATTCGTGAAGGCGTTCAGAGCCTTGGCGTGACGGATGATGCCGCCGATGTAGTACAGGCATTCCTGCGAGAGGTCGGCATACTTGTCGCCAGCCATGGTCGGCTTGCCGTTCTTCCAGATCGACTGGTGGACGTGCATGCCCGAGCCGTTGTCGCCGTAGATCGGCTTCGGCATGAAGGTCGCGGTCTTGCCGTACGAGTTCGCGACCTGATGGATCGCGTACTTGTAGATCTGCATGTGGTCGGCCATCGTGGTCAGCGTGCCGAACTTGAGGCCGAGCTCATGCTGGGCGGAGGCCACTTCGTGGTGGTGCTTCTCGACCTTGCAGCCCATGGCCGCCATGGCCGCCAGCATCTCGCCGCGCATGTCCTGGCAGGAATCGACCGGCGGAACCGGGAAATAGCCGCCCTTGGTGCGGACGCGGTGGCCGAGGTTGCCGCCCTCGTAGGGGGTGTCGGAGTTGGTCGGCAGTTCCGTGTGGTCGAGGACAAAACCCGTGTTGTAGGGGTCGGCCTTGAAGCGGACGTCGTCGAAGACGAAGAATTCGGCTTCCGGGCCAAAGAAGGCGGTGTCGCCGATGCCGGAGGACTTCAGATAGGCTTCGGCCTTCTTGGCGATGCCGCGCGGATCGCGGTTGTAGGGCTCGCCGGTCATCGGCTCGAGCACGTCGCAGGTGATCGACATGGTCGAGGCGGAGAAGAAGGGGTCGACGAAGGCGGTGGCCGGATCGGGCATCAGCTTCATGTCGGATTCGTTGATCGCCTTCCAGCCGGCGATCGAGGAGCCGTCGAACATCTGGCCTTCGGCGAAGAAGTCCTCGTCGACCATGGAGATGTCGAAGGTGACGTGCTGCCACTTGCCCTTCGGATCGGTAAAGCGGAGGTCGACATACTTGATGTCTTCGTCCTTGATTTTCTTCAGAACGTCCTTGGCAGTCGTCATAATGCGCCTCTTGTAAAGATGACGTTTTGGGGGAGGTTAAGGATCAGACGGCGTCCACGCCGGTCTCGCCGGTGCGGATGCGGATTGCGCCTTCGATGTTGGAAATGAAGATCTTGCCGTCGCCAATTCGGCCTGTTTGCGCCGCCTTGCGGATCGCCTCGACGGCGCGCTCCACGGCTTCGTCGGCCAGGACGAGCTCGATCTTCACCTTGGGGAGAAAGTCCACGACATATTCGGCGCCGCGATACAGCTCCGTATGGCCCTTCTGGCGTCCAAACCCCTTGGCCTCGGTGACCGTGATGCCATGAAGTCCGGCTTCCTGAAGCGCCTCCTTCACCTCGTCGAGCTTGAAAGGCTTGATGATCGCTTCGACTTTTTTCATTCCCGGGGGCTTCTCCCTGTCAAACGCGGGTTTTTACAGATCCCGCGCGGAACCCGAGCGTCATAGCACTGCAATGCTTGGCTTGCCAGCGCGGCAGGGAGTGATTTTTTCGCAAATTGCCGTGAGAATAAGCAAAACTGTCTAAATCCTGTGCAAATGACGAAAGGTCGCACAACTTGCGGAGAAAGGCGGCGTCGCCGCCGCTTTCCTCCGTTTTGGCGTCACGCGGGGCCGATCGCGACCGGCCGGTTGGACGCCTGTCCCCATTCCGACCAGGAGCCGTCATAGACCGGCGCGATGTCGTGGCCGGCGTTGGCGAGCGCAAAGGACAAAATTGAGGCACTGACGCCGGAGCCGCAGGTGGTGAGCACGGGTTTGGCCGTGTTCACGCCGGCCTTGGCGAAGGCCGCCTCCAGTTCGGCGGGAGGGCGCAGCCGTCCGTCTTGCACCAGTTCGGCCCAGGGCAGGTTGCGGGAGCGCGGGATATGGCCGGAGCGCAGGCCGGGGCGCGGCTCGATTTCGTCGCCCTGGAAGCGGGCGACGGAGCGGGCGTCGACGATCTGCGCGGCGCCGCTGTTGGAGGCCGCGAGCATGTCGATCGTCGAGGCGATCAGCCGGTGGTCGATTCGGGGGGTGAAATGGCGCGACTGCGGCCGGGCCGGGCCGTCCTCCACGGGCCGGTTTTCCGCGAGCCATTTGGGCAGGCCGCCGTCCAGGATCACCACGTCGCGCACGCCGAAGACTCGAAAAGTCCACCAGACGCGCGGCGCGGAAAACAGGCCGACGGAATCATAGACGACGATCTTCATGCCGTCGCCGATGCCGAGTTTTCGCACCGCGGCGGAAAAGGCAATGGCGTCGGGCAGCATGTGCGGCAGGTTGGTGGTCGTGTCGGCGATGGCGTCGATGTCGAAATGCACGGCGTGCGGGATGTGCTGGGCCAAAAATTCCTCGGCGCCATTGCGTCCCGTCGCCGGCAGATGCCAGGAGGCGTCGACGATGGCGAGGCCCGGCGAGCCCAGATGCTTCGCCAGCCAATCCGTGGAAACCAGATATGTCTCGTTCAAACCCGTCATGCGCCTCTCCATTGGAGCGCACAAATTAGCGCAACGGCGGGCGGATAAAACCCCGCAGAAAGACGCGGGGGGTTTTGTTGGGGCGGTGGTTGCGGCGGTATGGTTATGGTCTGTCTTGTGCGGTGGCGAGGGGACGATTTGCGCGGAAATGCAATTCTGGGTTGAGGCTGGACTGCGAAAAAGTGATCGAAATCGTGCGTTTTTCTGCATTTTCGTGGAAAAACCGCGCAAAAAACGTCGGTTTTCGCGCTGACAACCCGGAGGTTGCGGCGCGAGGGGCGCGGAGGCGGAGGCGATGAGAACGAATTTATAGACGCGAGATCAGGAATTTACGACGATATGTTCCACGTGGAACATATCGGGAACAAAAATTTGCCTTTTGTCAAGCCCGGCAGGTTCGTTTTCACTTTTCACTGTCGCGCGCTTTTTGGCCTGCGTTTTCCGGCATGGCCAGGCCCGGCGTCACCGCGCCGCGCACGACCGGCTTGTCCACGCCGCATCTGAAAACCCTTGCGCTTTCGTCGGCGATCTGGCGCGCCAGTTCGTTGGCGTCGGCATTGGCGCGCGCGTCCACATAGCCGATGTGGCAGCTTGGACCGCCGAGGCGCGACACCACCAGCACCCGGCCGGAGGGCGTGAACGGTCCCGTCGCCTTGTCGATGTCGGCCTGGGTGGCGACGTTCCAGCGCAGGATGGTCGCGATGGGGCGGCCGCCCGCGAGCCGCCACTCGACCTTGCCCTTATAAACGTCGTTGGTCGCGGGGAAGGTTTGCCACGCGCCCGCCTTGCCGTCGGAAAAAGCCACCGACATTTTTTGGTCGCCGGCGCTCAGGATCACCTTAAAACCTGCGGAGCCGGGGCAGGTCCACGTCCCGTACTCCTCGGGGGCGTCGCCCTTCGCATGGCGGCATGTGGCGGAGTCGAATTCGGTGTAGGCGCTGGAGGTCTGCGCGCTCGCGGGCGTGGTGAGGGCAAGCAGGGCGGCGGTCAGATGAAATCGCTTCATGGCGAGCTCCCTGGGCGGGGACAGGAACGCATTGCGCGCATCGACGCGTCAAGCCGTCGGCGCCTCTGGCGCGCCATGCGATCCAGTCCCCTTATCCCTCAGCCTCGGCCGCGATAGCTTGGGACGCCCGGGTCCGGCAGCCACAGGCCTTTCGGCGGTTCGCCGGTCTGCCAAAACACGTCGATCGGCATGCCGCCGCGCGGATACCAGTAGCCGCCGATGCGCAGCCAGCGCGGTTTTAGGGCGGCCACCAGATCCTTGGCGATGCGGATGGTGCAGTCCTCGTGGAAGGCGCCGTGGTTGCGGAACGAGGTCAGGTAAAATTTGAGCGACTTCGATTCGACCAGATATTGGTCGGGCGCATAGTCGATCACCAGATGGGCGAAATCCGGCTGACCCGTCACCGGGCAGAGCGAGGTGAATTCCGGCTGGACGAAGCGGGCGAGATAGACGACGTCCGGGTGCGGGTTGGGCACGCGGTCGAGTTCGGCCTCCTCCGGGCTTTTCGGCGCCTGCGCCTGTTTGCCGAGCAGGTCGGCGCCGTCATGTGTGTGAACCATCAACAAAACCTCTTTGCGCCGCATTTAGGCGGACCGCCGCCGCATCGCAAGGATTTTGGCGGACTGCGGCGCTCCGCCTCTTTTTAATTGCGCGCAATTCGCCTATGACGCGCGCAATGCCAACGCCAGGGGAAACACTATGACCGAGATCATCGACATCGCCGCTCGCGAAATTCTGGACTCGCGCGGAAATCCCACGGTCGAAGTCGACGTGACCCTGGATGACGGCTCGTTCGGCCGCGCCGCCGTGCCCTCGGGCGCCTCGACCGGCGCCCATGAGGCCGTCGAACTGCGCGACGGCGACAAGGCCCGCTATCTCGGCAAGGGCGTGCTCAAGGCGGTGGAATCCGTCAATGGCGAGATTTTCGACGCCGTTTCCGGCCTCGACGCCGAGGACCAGGTCGGCATCGACACCGCCATGATCGAACTCGACGGCACGCCCAACAAGGCGCGTCTCGGCGCCAACGCCATTCTGGGCGTTTCGCTCGCGGTGGCCAAGGCCGCCGCCGACGCCTCCGGCCTGCCGCTTTACCGCTACGTCGGCGGGACCCAGGCGCGCGTGCTGCCGACCCCGATGATGAACATCATCAATGGCGGCGTTCACGCCGACAATCCCATCGACTTCCAGGAATTCATGATCCTGCCGGTCGGCGCGGAGTCGATCCGGGAAGCGGTGCGCTGGGGCGCGGAAGTGTTTCATGGCCTGAAGTCGGCGCTGAAGAAGGCCGGCCATAACACCAATGTCGGCGACGAGGGCGGTTTCGCCCCCAACCTGCCTTCCGCCGAAGCGGCGCTGGATTTCGTCATGAAGGCGATCGAGGCCGCCGGCTTCAAGCCCGGCCAGGACATCGCGCTCGGCCTCGATTGCGCCTCCACCGAGTTCTTCAAGAATGGCGCCTATCATTATGAAGGCGAGGGCAAGGTGCGCTCCATTCAGGAGCAGGCCGAATATCTAAAGAAACTCTGCGACGCCTATCCGATCGTCACCATCGAGGACGGCAATTCGGAAGACGATTGGGAGGGTTGGAAGATCACCACCGATCTGATCGGCAAGTCGGTGCAACTCGTCGGCGACGATTTGTTTGTCACCAACACCGCGCGCCTGAAGGACGGCATCAAGAAGGGCGTCGCCAATTCCATTCTGATCAAGGTCAACCAGATCGGCTCGCTCACCGAGACCCTGGCCGCCGTCGACATGGCCCAGCGCGCCGGCTACACCGCCGTGATGTCGCACCGCTCGGGCGAAACGGAGGATTCGACCATCGCCGATCTCTCCGTCGCCACCAACTGCGGCCAGATCAAGACGGGATCGCTCGCCCGCTCCGACCGGTTGGCCAAGTACAACCAGCTGATCCGCATCGAGGAGGAGCTGGGCAAGCAGGCGGTTTACGCCGGCCGCGCCGCTCTGAAGGCGCTGGCCTGAGAATGTGCGGCGGCGCCTTCGGGCGCCGCTCGCATTTCAGAAGCCGAACAGATTTCGGACCAGCGCGCCCGCCTGATTGTGATAGGCGCCAAGGGCGAGCAGGGCCAAGCCGAGCACGAACATGCTCGCGACGAAGCTCACGTCGTTCTTCTGGTCCCTGTGTCTGACTTCACGAACGACCGAACCGCGGCGGGGGCCGGGCGGGGCCTTTTTTTCGACGGAAAATCCCAGACTGGACATGGCGGGCTCCCATTGAGGAACTGTTTCTTGGGGGAAATGTCTCGCGACGAGACAGCCGCCCCCGGTTCGCCCAGGGAGGTTCAACTTCGGCGCCGCCGGGAAATCATCAACCGTTAACCGCCGCCTAACCAAAACGCGCGATGATGCGCCATGGTTGTCCGCACGCGTCTCGCCGCCATTCTCATTCCGCTGGCCTTCTACGCCTTCTCCGGCGCGGTGGGCTCGTATTTCTTTTGGCAGGCCGCGCGCGGCCAGCGCGGGCTCGAGGCCGATCAGGCGACACGCCGGGAAATGGCCGAGATCGAAGCGAAGCTGAAGACGGTGCGCGCGGAAGAGGGCTATTGGCGCAACCGAATCTCCTTGCTGCGCGGCCCGGAAATCGACCGCGACCTGCTCGACGAACGCGCCCGCACTCTGCTCAACCACGTCGGCAAGAACGATCTGATGATCTTCCTGCCTTCGGTCAGCGCCGAAACGACCGGTTCGACGACTCGGCGCTGAGGCGCCCTCTCGCATTTCCCAGCGCTTCTGCTACGCTTTCCAACGGAATCGTCCGGGGCAGACGCCGCTTCAGCAACGGGAGGCGAAATGGCGACGCAAAGTCTGGCGGATTTTAGCTCCTGCGATCTGCTGGCGAGCTTTCGCGCCATGCTGCTCATTCGCCGCTTCGAGGAACGGGCCGGGCAGATGTTCGCCATGGGCCTGATCGGCGGCTTTTGTCATCTGTGCGTCGGCCAGGAGGCGGTCGCCGTCGGATTGCGGCAGGCGGCGCGGATCGGCGACCAGTTCATCGCCTCCTATCGCATGCACGGCCACCTGCTCGCCAGCGGCGCTGACCCGCGCGCGGTGATGGCGGAGCTGGTCGGGCGCCGCTACGGCATTTCGCGCGGCAAGGGCGGCTCCATGCACATGTTCGCGCCCGGGCGCGATTTCTTTGGCGGACAGGGGATTACGGGCGCGCAGGCGCCGATCGGAACCGGTCTCGCCTTCGCCAACGCCTATCGCGGCGACGGCAAGGTTTGCGTCGCCCTGATCGGCGACGGCGCCGCCGACCAGGGCCAGCTCACTGAGAGTTTTGTCATGGCCGAGCGCTGGAGCCTGCCCATCGTCTATGTGATCGAGAACAACCTGCCGCAGTTCGAGCGCCCGGCGCTGGCCCAGCGCGGCGCGTCCTTCAACATTCCCGGCGAGTCGGTCGATGGCATGTGTCTGACCTCGGTGCGCGAGGCCGCCGCGAGGGCGCTCGGCTGGGCGCGCGCCGGCAATGGTCCCACGCTGCTGGAAATGCGCATCGAGCGCTTTCGCGGCCATGCCGCCGCCGAGCAGAGACGCAAGCACGGGGAACGCGATCCCGTGGAGCGGCTGCGCGCGGCGATCCTGGCGGCGGGCTTCGCCCAGGAGGCGGACCTGCGGCATGTGGATGCGGAGATCCGCGCGCGGGTCGCCGAGATCGCCGACCAGGCGGTGAGTTGCGACGAGCCGGAAGATTCCGAGCTCTTGACCGACATTCTGCTCTAGAGACCGGCCATGACCACGCATGTGCTGATGCCCGCCCTCTCGCCCGAAATCAAACAGGGGAAGCTCGTCCGCTGGCTGAAGCGCGAGGGCGAGTTCATCGAGGCCGGCGACATCCTGGCGGAAGTCGAGACGGAAAAGGCGACGATTGAAGTCGAAGCCGCCGAATCCGGCGTGCTCGCGCGCATTCTCGCGCCCGAGGGGGAAAATGTCGCGGTGAACGCGCCCATCGCCGCCATCCAGTCGGCGCCGGAGCCGGCGCCCGTCGCGCCAGAGCCTCCGCAAGCGAGGCCCGCGCCGCCGCCGCTCCAGCCCGCGGTCGCGCCAAAACCCTGCGCCGCGCCAACATCCGGCGGCACGCCAAAATCGGCGCCGGCGTCCGCGCCGGCCCGCATCACCGTTCGCGAGGCGCTGCGGCAGGCGCTGGCCGAGGAAATGCGCCGCGACGCGCGCGTTTTTCTGCTCGGCGAGGACATCGGCCAGCACCAGGGCACGTTCAAGGTCACCCAGGGCCTGTTGCAGGAATTCGGCCCGCGCCGCGTGGTCGACGCCCCCATCGTCGAGCACGGTTTCGCGGGCCTGGGGGTAGGCGCGGCCTTCGCGGGCTTAAGGCCGGTGATCGAGTTCATGACCTTCAATTTCGCCCTGCAGGCGCTGGACCATATCGTCAACTCGGCGGCCAAAACCCTGTATATGTCGGGCGGCGCGCTGAACTGTCCGATCGTGTTTCGCGGCCCGAACGGCGCGCGCGCCCGCGCCGGCGCGCAGCACGCGCAGGATTTTTCCGCCTGGTTCGCCCATGTGCCTGGCCTGAAAGTGGTCGCGCCCTATACCGCTTCGGACGCCAAGGGTTTGCTCAAGGCCGCGATCCGCGACCCCAATCCGGTGGTTTTTTTGGAACACGAGCAGCTTTACGGCGAGCAATTCGACGCGCCCTCCGAGGAGGACGCGCTGGTGGAGATCGGCGTCGCCGCCATCGCGCGGCCAGGAACCGATGCGACCGTCGTTTCCTTCTCGCGCGGCGTCGCCCTGGCCTTGAGGGCGGCGGAACTCATGGCGGGGCAGGGCGTCAATGTCGAAGTGATCGACCTGCGCACGTTGCGGCCCCTCGACATGGATTGCGTGACCGCCTCCGTGGTAAGGACCGGGCGCTGCGTGGTGGTCGAGGAGGGCTGGCCGCAGGGCGGCGTCGGCGCCGAGATTTCGGCGCGGCTGATGGAGGACGCCTTCGAGCGGCTGCGGGCTCCGGTGCTGCGCGTCACCGCCAAGGATGTGCCCGCGCCTTATGCCGCCAACCTGGAGAAATTGGCGCTGCCACAGGTCGGCGACGTGGTGGCGGCGCTGAAATCAGTCCTTGGTCTTTGAACGTCTGGTGCGCCGTGGCCTTTCGGTCCCCGGCCGAAAGGGAAAGTGATGTCTCTGGAAAAAATCGAACTGTCCGCGCCTCCGGATGTGGAGGAACACGGCGGGGTGGAGATCCTGCGCCTGTTCATCTGCAACGGCGCCCTGACGCTGTCGATGCAGCGCGCTTTCGAGCAACCGGAGATGTGGGGCCGGTTGCTGGCGGAACTCGCCATGCAGGTGGCGCAGGTTTACACCCACGAGACCGCTATGAGCGCCGAGGAGGCGCTCGCCGAACTGCGTGTCGCGCTGGAGTCGGGGCTCGACCGCGTCACCTTCGATCCGCCGCCGATCAATTGACATCAACCTCCGCGCCGCGCATGAAAAAAAAGACTTGCACCGGAACAACGCCATGCCCGTCGTGATCGATCTGCTCAACGCCGACCCGCGCAACAGCGGCGAACGTCCGCGCCATCCCGAAAAGGCGCACCGTCCCGATCAACCCCTGGCGCGCAAGCCCGACTGGATTCGCGTGAAGGCCCCGGGCTCGGCCGGCTGGGCGGAGACCAAGGCGATTGTCAAGGCGAACAAGCTCGTCACGGTCTGCGAGGAGGCCAATTGCCCGAACCAGGGTGAGTGCTGGGACAAGAAGCACGCCACCTTCATGATCATGGGCGAGATCTGCACCCGCGCCTGCGCCTTCTGCAATGTCGCCACGGGGCTTCCCACCGCCCTCGACGCCGAGGAACCCGAGCATATCGGCGAGGCCACGGCCAAGCTCGGCTTGCAGCATGTGGTGGTGACCTCGGTCGACCGCGACGACCTCCCGGACGGCGGCGCCGCGCATTTCGCCGCCACCATCGCCGCCATCCGGCGGTTGAGCCCGAAAACGACGATCGAAGTGCTGACGCCCGACTTTTTGCGCAAGCCCGGCGCGCTCGAAACCGTGGTCGCGGCCAAGCCTGACGTGTTCAACCACAATCTCGAAACCGTGCCCTCGAACTATCTCACCGTGCGGCCGGGCGCGCGCTATTTCCACTCGTTGCGGCTGCTGCAGCGCGTCAAGGAACTGGACCCGGAGATTTTTACGAAGTCCGGCATCATGGTCGGCCTGGGCGAGACCCGCAACGAAGTGCTGCAGCTGATGGACGACATGCGCTCGGCGGAGGTCGACTTCCTCACCATCGGCCAATATTTGCAGCCGACAAAAAAACATTTTCCTGTCAAGGAGTTCGTTACGCCCGAGGCTTTCAAGGCCTACGAAACCGTGGCTTATGCCAAGGGGTTTTCCCTGGTTTCGGCCTCGCCGTTGACCCGCTCCTCGCATCACGCCGGCGACGATTTCGTCAAGCTGCGCGCCAAACGCAGGCAAGAATGCGGGCAGGGAGGGATCGACTGACATGCCATCGTTTCGCACCAGCCATGTCGTCAAGCACACACCGGAGCAGATGTTCGACCTCGTCGCCGATGTCGAATCCTACCCGCAATTCGTCCCGCTCTGCCTCGGCATCAAAATCAAGCGACGCTTTCCCGGTTCCGACGGCACGATGATTTTCGTCTCGGAAATGGAGGTCGGCTACAAGGCGGTGCGCGAAAAGTTCACCAGCCGGGTGGTCTTGAATCGCGGCGCGCATCGCATCGATGTCACCTATGTCGATGGTCCCTTCAGCCATTTGGAGAACCGCTGGACTTTTGCGGATGCCGGGCATGGCGGCTGTCGTGTGGAGTTCTTCATCGCTTACGAGTTCCGCAACCGTATGCTGGCCACGCTGATGGGCGGCATGTTCGACGCCGCGTTCCGGAAATTTTCTTCGGCCTTCGAAGCCCGGGCCGACCAGATTTTTGGCGTCTGATACGATTTCCGAAGGATCAGTTCGGAAATCGTATTCCGCTCGCGCGGAAATCCGCCCTTCGCCTGAAGGATTTCCATGCGATTTCGTTTTCGCGGATCGCGAAGCGATCTTGCGGAAACCGTATGACCTGTTCGTATTGAATCGGCGCCGAAAGATAGTCGAGGGGTAAACGAAGTATTAAGAGCGCCTCTCAAGACGAGGACAGCCAGGAGATGGCCGTCAATGCGTCGGATGCATATTCCGCGCGAGCGGGGCGTGACCTGGAACGAGTTTGGCGTGGTTTTCTTGGCGATTTGGACCGGACTTCCGGCGGATCGTACGATTTCCGAAGGATCAGTTCGGAAATCGTATTCCGCTCGCGTGGAAATCCGCCCTTCGCCTGAAGGATTTCCACGCGATTTCGTTTTCGCGGATCGCGAAGCGATCTTGCGGAAAACCGTATCAGGGAGGCGCCCCATCGCATTCCCTCAAAACGAGACGGCCCCGTCGCCTGGGGCGAGACGGGGCCTTTAATCGCGCTATGACGATTTCCGATAAAAATCAGAAGGTTATGCGGTATGTTCCCGCGTATGTGCAGAAGTGAATTTTCTGATCTGCTACTCCCTTCAGTTTGGCGGCACATCCCCGACGCACGTGAAAATAGCGTACGTCGCGCCCCATCAAGGGCCGGAGGTCGATTGGCTCTGCGGTGGAGTCATGCTCGCGTTCCGTTTCCCAAACACCGGTCGCGCGCTATCGGGCGTCCCGGCTCAGAAGTCTCGACTCGCAAGGGGATTCGGGGCGTTTTAAGTCTCGAAACTGGCCTTGCGGGGAACGATCAGTTTATTGCTCGCCTCGCGGGTTCGTAGCCCTGGGCGTTGACCTCAACTTGAAAGCGGCTCCGCACGTCTTTCAATCGAGGCTGCAATACAATGAATACTGCCACTTTTTTTCACGGCGTCAACTGGAAAATTTCGCGCGCCGCTCACGTTTGAAAAATCGGGTGGAGCGGGGCGCCCCCTCATGGCGTCGCATGCGGCGGCGGCTTATCCTTCGCGCGAATCACCGGGAGAATTCGCTTGAGACGGAAAACGCTCGTCAGTTTTGTCATCGCGCTGGCCGGCCTGCTGATCGGCCAAGCGGCGGAGGCGGCGGCGGCGCGTCGGCTCGATCACGTCTTTGTTCTCGTGCTGGAAAATCGCGGCTTTGACGACGCGATCCTCAACGGCCCCACGCCGTTCCTGCGCGAGCTGGCCGATCGCGCGGGGCTTGCGACCCAATATTTCGGCGTGGCCCATCCGAGCCTGCCCAACTATCTCGCCCTGGTCGGCGGCGACACGTTCGGCATCCGCGACAACCGTCCAAGCTGCTTCGCTTCCGATCTGGTCGCCGGCGCGGCCTGCAATCGCATTGACGGCGACAGTCTCGCCGAACAATTGACGGCGGCCGGGCTGACCCATGCGGTCTACGCCGAAAGCCTTCCGGCGCCCGGCGCCATGGTCGCGGCCGCGCCGTCGCGCGCCGAACCGCTCTATGCGCAAAAGCACAATCCCTTTCCGTTCTTCGCGCCTTTCGCTCAAAACGCCGAGGCGCGCGCCCGGATGAAGCCGCTCGAAGCTTTCGCCGAGGATCTCGAGCGGGACCCGCCCAATTTCGCGCTGATCGTCCCCAACCAGTGTCATGACGGCCACGGCCTTGAAACGTGTCGCGACCTCGACCAATTGGCCCGCGACTATGACGCGATGGCCCGCGACATTTACGCGCGCATCCGCGCGTCAAAAGCGTGGAGCGCGCGCGCCGTGTTCGTGGTGACCTTCGACGAGGGGGCGCGACCGCGCTATCCCAACCCGCCCTCCGAGTTCGCCCGGCGCGCGGCCGGAGCCGACAACCACGTCGCCACCCTCGTCGCCACGCCCTGCGGCGGATCGGTGCAGGAGCCTGCGCGGTTCGACCATTACGCGCTGCTGGCGACGATAGAGGACGGCTTCGCCTTGCCGCGTTTGCGCAAGGCGGCGTCGGCGCCGACGATGGACACGCTGTTCTTTCCCGATTGCGGCGGACCCGCGCGCCGCTGACCGGCTGACGGTTCAGTGAATGCGGTTGACGATGGTTTCAAACGTGTCGTCCAGCTGTACGCCCGTCCTGGAGAGCATTGAGAGGGCGATCACGGCGAGCAGGCAGGCGATCAAAGCGTATTCCACGGCTGACGTCGCCAGATCATCGCTCCAGTATCGCTTCAGCCAGATCGGCATTCCCATGAACTCCCGCAACTCGCCGGTTGTGGTTTCGGCCGGCGGTCGATTTCTAAGCGCAGGAGTGTTTCGTCTTGTATTACGCAACGTAATCAAATTGACCTATTGCGCGGAAGGGGGCGGAACGCCGAAAAAAATAGCGCGGAAGAAACTCCCGCGCCGGATGTTCGCAATGTTGAAACAAGGCGCGCAGCGTGTTGCCAAGCGCCGTTTGTCCTCAGTTCAGGCCGTTGGAGATGGCGGTGAACTTGGCGTTGAGCCTGGTGCCGACGGTGGTCAGCGTGGTGATGGCCACGACGGAGATCAGCGCCGCGATCAGGCCGTATTCGATAGCCGTCGCGCCGGATTCGTCGCGGAGAAACGAAGTCAGCAATTTCATGGTCCTGCCCTTTTCTTAAAAAGCTGGAGCAGCGGCCTGTCATGGCCGCCTTCCGAGTGGGAACGTTAATCGGCAAAAGTTGCCAACAGATTGACGTTACGAAACGACATTGTCCGGACGTGCTGAATTTCGTCCGCAATTGGTCCACCCAGGGAAACGCGCCGCCCTCACGAGTGAACAAGCCGCGCCATGAGGGCGCCGCGCCGGGACTCGAAGGATTATCCGTGCGATCAAATTCGTGGTAACGCTCACGAAAATACGCAAGCGGGGCTCGACGCATGTCGGACAACAAGATCGACGCATTGCTGGCGCTGCACGGCGGCGGCCGGTTTCTGGTGGGCCGCGACCGCATAAAGCTCCTCGAAAAGGTCGCCGAATTCGGCAGCATCGCCAAGGCCGCCAAAGCCACCGGCTTCAGTTACAAGACGGCCTGGGACTCGGTCAACGCGGTGAACAACCTCTTGCCGACGCCAGCGTTCCACACGCGGCCGGGCGGTCGGTCCGGCGGTGGCGCCGAGGTGACGCCCGAGGGCCTGCGGCTGATCGCCACCTTCCACAAGCTTGAGGAAAAGCTGGCGCGCATCACCAACCTGATCGCCGAGGAGGGGCTCGAAGGCCAGGAGGAGGCGCTGCTGTGGACCGTCGGCGCTCGCGTTTCGGCGCGTAACGTGTTCCAGTCGGAAGTGGTGACGGTGCGGCGCTGGCCCGTCGATGTCGAGGTGACCCTGACATTCGGGCTCGATCAGCGGATCCACGCCATCGTCACCAACGAGTCGGCCGACGACCTGCAACTCGCGCCGGAGCGGCGCGCCCTGGCTCTGGTCAAATCCTCGTTCATTCGTTTGAGCGCGCCCGACGGCGCCGAGGGACGAAATTATTTCGTTGGCGAAGTGAAGGAGCGCATCGACGCCGAGCGAAACAGCGAAATTCATCTCGACATAGGCGGCGGCAAGACCCTCACCGTGGTCACGGCGCGCGAAAACGTCGAGGGCTTGAAACTTGAGGTCGGCGGGCGGGCGGCGGCGCAATTCGACGCCAACCATGTGATTCTCGCTGTGAGTTGAGCGGGTTTCTTTACCTCTCGTCCGTATTATCCGTAAAGTTTCGAGCGCCGCCTCCGCTCCGGCGCGAGCTTTCGGATGATGATGACGCGCATGAGCCTGCCGCAACCCTCCTGTCCCAAGCCGGATCTGAACCAGGCGCGCGAAGCGGCGCTCCGACCCGAATTCCATTTCGCCGACCTGCGCGTCGTGGCGGGGCGGGCCGCCGCCGAAGCCGCGCGGGGTCGTGATCACGCCCCGGCACGGGGCCGCGCGATCTCGCAACCGATGATTGTCGGCGCGGCGCTGCTGTTCGACCTCGGCGTGATCCTGGCGTCGGGCGCCCTCACCTATCTGCGCGCGCTGGACGGCGTCGAACCGGACCTGGCCTTGCTCGCCTGGAGCCTCACGCTGACGACGGCGGTCGCGCTGTTCACATTGCGGGCGCGCTGGTCCTACACGATCCGGGCGCTGGCCGACTTTCCGCGCCAGGGCCTCGACCTCGCGCTCGCCCTGGCGCTGGGCCTCGCCATCTGGGACGCCAGTTGCGTGCTGGCCGCCCCCATCGATATGGGTTTCTTGCGCCAGTGGAGCCTGGACTGGTTCGCCTGGGCCTATGGCGCCGCCCTCATCGGGCGCGCCGCGTTCTCGCTGGCCATTCGCGCCTGGACGCGAAGCGGCGCGCTCGCCCGCCGCACGGTGATCGTCGGCGGCGGCGAACAGGCGCTTGAAACCATTCGCCGCCTGGAGCAATCCGGCAGGGGCGCTCTGGACATCCTCGGCGTGTTCGACGATCGCGACCGCACCCGGCTGCCACCCGACATGGCGCGCTATCGCCTGCTCGGCGCGTTCGACGATCTCGAGGATTTTTGCCGCGCCTACAAGGTCGACCTGCTGATCGTCGCCTTCCCGCTGAAGGCCGAGGACCGCATCCTCCACGTCTTGCAAAAGCTGTGGGCGCTGCCGGTGGACGTGCGCATTTCCGCACTCGGGGGAAAACTCCGCCTGCGCGACCGCGCCTACAATTTCATCGGCGACGTGCCGTTCCTGCCCGCTTTCGACAAGCCGATGAATGATTGGGACGTCGCCCTGAAGGCGATCTTCGATCGCTGCGTCGCGGCGATCCTGATCCTTGCGTTGTCGCCCGTGCTGGCGCTGCTGGCGCTCGGCGTGCGCCTGTCCTCGCGCGGACCGATCCTGTTCGTGCAAAAGCGCTACGGGTTCAACAACGAGGAATTCGGCGTCTACAAGTTTCGCTCCATGTACGTCGACCAGTGCGACTATGGCGCGGCGAAGATGGTGACGCGGGGCGATCCGCGCGTCACCCCGTTCGGGGCCTTCATCCGCCGCACCTCGCTCGATGAACTGCCGCAATTGTTCAACGTGCTGCGCGGCGACCTGTCGCTGGTGGGTCCGCGCCCCCATGCGCTGAAGGGGGCGGCCGCGGGACGCGCCTATGAGCAGGTGGTGGACAATTATTTCGCCCGCCACAGGGTCAAGCCGGGCATCACCGGCTGGGCGCAGATCAACGGTTGGCGAGGCGAGACCGACACGTTTGAGAAGATCGAGCAGCGCGTCGCCCACGACCTGCACTATATCGAGAATTGGTCGCTCTGGTTTGACGTCGGCATTTTGTTGAAGACGCCCTGGGTCGTGCTGACGGGCAAGAACGCGTTCTGACGGCGAACCGTTAAGAACAGGGGGCGGCCGGCAGCCTGAGCGTCACCGTCGTCCCAAAGCTCGGCGCGCTGGAAATCGTCAACGCGCCGCCGAAACGTTCGGCGAAATCGCGCGCCATCGAGAGGCCAAGTCCGGTTCCCTTTCCAGGCGGCTTGGTGGTGAAGAAAGGCTCCATGGCGCGCGAAAGCGTCTCCGGGTCCATGCCTGAACCCGAATCGACCACGTCCACCCGCAGATAGTCTCCCGGGGACAGCCCGACGTCCGCATCGTCCATGGTCTGCCGATGCGCGGAAATGATCAGTGCGCCGCCGTGCTCCATCGCGTCGCGGCCGTTGATGGCGAGATTGATGAGCACCGTTTCGAATTCGGCGCGGTCGAGACAAACGCGCGGCAAATCCGCGCCAATCTTCACGGTCAGCTTCGCGCCCTCGCCGAGAGACATCACCAGCAAATCGGAAAGTTCGACCAACAACACGGATGTATCGACCGATTGCGGGCACCTGTCCGATGGGCGCGAAAGCGAGAGCACGCGTCGGACGATCGATGTGCCGCGCGCTGCGGCGAGGGACAGGAGTTTCGAGGTTTTCTCGACAAGCTGTGTGTCGTCCGGCCGCTGACGGATGATTTCGGCGCCCATGATGACGGCCTGAAGGATATTGTTGACGTCGTGAGCGACGCCGCACGCCAGTTCGCCGACTGCGGCCAGCTTTTCCGACTGCGCCAGCCGCGCCACGAGTTGATCCCGCTCGATGACGGCGTCGCCTCCTCCGAACTGAGGATCGGAATTCGCGCGCTTCCTGGACGCCACCTTGCGCATGATGAATTCGTTTCCGACGACTATTCGCAGTTCAGAGGCTTCGGGATGATCTGCAAGCCCGCATCAAGGATGCATGGGCGCGACAATATGACGCACTATCGCCCATCTAAGCCTTTACGGCAAGAAACATTTACGTGCGTTCTTTGCGAGGCCAGTGTCAGCTGTGGCTTTGCTTTGCGCCGCCTCGGACAAAACCGCTGTTTTGGCGCGCTCTTCCCGCTATGGTCGCGGCGAGGAGCGAGCGGTGACCGAGTCGAACACGATCGAAATCTACAGTGATATCCTGGTGGTGCTCGGCGTCGCCGGGATCATCGTGCCCGCCTTGCGCCGTTTCGGGGTGAGCCCGATCCTCAGCTATCTCGGCGCGGGGGCCGTGCTGGGGCCGCTGGGGCTCGGCTCGCAAATCGAGAAATTCCCGTTCCTCTACTGGGTCACGGTGGTCAATCCGGACAGCGTGTCCGGCATCGGCGAACTGGGCGTGGTGTTCCTGCTGTTCCTGATCGGCCTGAAACTTTCGATCAAGCGGCTGTTCACCATGCGCCGGCTGGTGTTCGGTTTAGGCGGGCTCCAGGTGGCGGTCACCGGCGCGGCGCTCACGGGCATCGCCATCGCCCTCGGCCAGCCGCCGGCCGCCGCGACGATTATCGGCCTGAGCCTCGCTTTGTCCTCGACCGCCATCGTGCTCGAAATTTTGGCGGGGCAGGGGCGTCTCACCTCCAATGTCGGGCGCCTGAGTTTTGCCGTCCTGCTCGCCCAGGACCTCGCCGTCGTTCCGATCATCGTGCTGGTGTCGATCCTCGGCAATGGCGCCGGCGACTCCGTCCTGGTCAGCATCGCCACCGCGCTGCTCAAGGCGAGCGTCGCCATCGGCGCCATCGTCCTGTTCGGCCGTTTTTTGCTTCGCCCGATGTTCGAACTGGTGGCGACGGCGGGCTCCACGGAGCTGTTCATCGCCGCCGCCCTATTCGTCATCATCGGCTCGGGGCTGCTCGCCCACCAAGCCGGACTGTCCATGGCGCTCGGCGCCTTCGTCATCGCCCTGATGCTGGCGGAAACGGCCTACGGCAAGGCCATCGAGGCGGCCATCGACCCGTTCAAGGGTTTGTTGCTCGGCGTGTTCTTCTTCACCGTCGGCATGAAGATCGATTTCCGCGAATTTTTACATGAGCCCGGCGTGCTGCTTGGCGCCGTCGCGGGCCTGATCGCGCTGAAGCTGGCGATCTTCGTCGCTCTGGCGAGCTTTTTTCGCGCCAACTGGCGCACGTCGGTCGAAACCGGCGCGCTGCTCGGCCCCGGCGGCGAATTCGCCTTCGTCAGCATCGGCATGGCGTCGGCGCTGAAACTGCTGCCGGGCCCGGTCGCGAGCCTCGCCCTGGCCGCCGCCGCCGTGACCATGGCGCTGACCCCGATCCTGTCGCTGGCGGCGCGACGCCTGAAACCGCCGGCCCCGACCGCCGCCGAGCCGGACCTCACGTTCCGCGCGCAGCCCGGCGACAGGCACGCCATTGTCGTCGGTCATGGTCGTGTCGGAAAAGTGGTGTGTTCGCTGCTGCGGCAGCACGGGGTCGGCTTCGTCGCCATCGACCAGGACGCCACCGGCGTGGCCCGCGACCGGGGCGACGGCCATCTCGTCCATTTCGGCGACGCCTCCGATCCGCGCGTGCTCGACGCCATCGGCTTGCGGCAGGCGACCGGCGTGATCATCACCATCAACGGCCGCAAAACCATCGACCTGATCGTCGAGCGCATCCGCGCCGCGCGCCCCGATGTCATGATCGTGTCCCGCGCCCGCGACGAGGACCACGCGCGCCGGCTCTACGCGGTGGGCGTGACCGACGCGGTGCCGGAAACCATCGAGGCGAGTCTGCAATTGTCGGAAGCGTCGCTGGTGGGCTTGGGGGTGGCGACTGGCCACGCCATCGCCTCGATCCATCAGAGGCGCGACGAATTCCGCCATGCGCTGCAACAGGCGGCGCGCCTCGCCGGCCGCGACGAGAGCCACGCCGTCAAGGCGAAAACGACGTAAACGGGGACGGGATCGAATTGCGCTCGGCGCTCTTCCGGTTGAGGCGAGCGGACGGGCGCAATTCGTTCCTGTCCCCGGCCCACGAGCGCTCGCGCGTCAATTGTCGTCGGCGACCCGCACGATCACGTCCACGCCGACGATGCGCTTGCCCTTCGGCGCCTTCAACTGCAACTGGTGCGTGACGTCCTGCTCCATGTCGAACAGCACGGAGTGGTCCTCGTCGTAATAGTGGCAGTGCGACCCGGTCTTGGTGTCGTACCAGACTTTTGACCCGTAAAGCGCGATCTCGCGCACGAGGCCGGCGTCGGCGAACTGGTGCAGCGTGTTGTAGACGGTGGCGCGCGACAGCGGCATTTTCAGCGCCTGCGCCTCGGCAAAAACCTGTTCCGCGGTGACATGGCGGTCGCCGGCGACGAACAGCAGGCTGGCGATGCTCACCCTCTGCCGCGTCGGACGCAAGTCGACGGCGCGCAATTTTTCGCGGACCAGCCGCGCCAGGGCCCCGTTGACCCAGTCGTAGGTTGGCTTGGCCGGTTTGCCGGGGGTCAAAGTCGATTGCGTCATCATTCCCGCCTCATTCGTGTCACGATTAGCACGGTTTGACGCTCTTAGAAAGACTCTAAGTTTGTCGTAATTGTTCTGAAGCAAGTTAGGCGCCAAATGGAAAGCGCGCGGCGCTGAACGGGCCAGAGCGCTTGACGCCGCGCGCCCTCGGGTCCAAGTATCGCAAAAGCCAAGGGGAGCCCCGGCAGGGGGCTGAGAGGCTGGCAAGGCTCGAAAAACGGGCTGCCCGGCGACCCTCACACCTGATCCAGTTCATGCTGGCGGAGGGATGGCGCTGATCGACTCGAAAAATCCCGAGCCTTTCCGCGCCGAATGTTGCGGGAGGGTTTATGCGCATCAGAGTCATCGGGGCCGGCGCCGCCGGATTGACCGCGGCCTTCGAACTCGTGCGACAGGCGGAAAGCCAAAACCGCGACATCGCCGTTGAAATTGTCGAAAAGGCCGAGGGCCCCGGACGCGGCTGCTCGCATTACGCCGGCGGCATGATCGCGCCCTGGTGCGAGGCCGAATCGACCGAGCCGATCGTCGCGACGCTGGGCGAAGAGGCGCTGAAATTCTGGACCGAAACGTTTCCGGTCGCGGAAAAGCGCGGCAGCCTCGTGGTCGCGCCGAAACGCGACCGTCCCGACCTCCTGCATTTTTCCCGGCGCACCAAAAATTTCGTCACGCTCGACCGCGATGGCGTCGCGGCGCTCGAACCGGACCTGGCGGAAAATTTCGATCTCGCGTTGTATTTCGCGGAAGAGGCCCACCTCGCCCCCCGCGACGCGCTGACCAAACTCGCCGAGCATCTGGCGCAAAAGGCCAACGTGACCATCCACTATGGCGTGGACGCCATGGCGCTGGCCGAAAACTGCGACTGGACGCTCGACTGTCGCGGTTTTTCCGCCAAGCCGGACCTTTCCGGGCTGCGTGGCGTGAAGGGCGAGATGATGATCGTGCGCGCGCCCGACATCAAACTCACGCGGCCCGTGCGCATGGTGCACCCGCGCCACCCCGTCTATCTCGTGCCGCGCCCGGACGGGACGATCATGGTCGGCGCCACCATGTACGAGAACGAGGAGCGCGCCCGGGTGACGGCGGAAAGCCTTGTCGAACTCGTCAATTCCGCCTTCGCGCTGAATCCGGCCTTCGCCCAGGCGGAAGTTTTGGAGACCGGCTCGGACGTGCGTCCGAGTTTTGCCGACAACCTGCCGCGCATCCGCCGCGAGGGTAAAAAGCTGTTCCTCAACGGGCTGTACCGCCACGGCTTTTTGCTGTCGCCGCCCTTGGCGAGCCGCGCGGCGCGCGTCATTCTGGAAGGCGCCCATTTCCCGGAGGTCATGGATGAAAATCGCGGTCAACGGCGAAGCGCTTGAGGCGCAGGCGGGGACGCTCGCCGGTTTGCTGTCGGAACTCGGCTACGAGCCAGCGCTGGTCGCCACGGCGATCAACGAAACTTTTGTCCGCGCCAAAGACCGGGACGCTTGCGCGTTGAAGGAGGGGGATCGCGTGGAAGTGTTGAGCCCCAGGCAGGGAGGGTGAGATGATGATGAACAAAGAGGCGCGCTGGGGCCGCTTCCTTCTCCCCTTGCGGGACAAGGTGGCGCGCCAGCGCCGGATGAGGGGTTCGTCCTCTGCGACCGGCGGGTCCCCCTCATCCGTCTCGGCGCTGTGCGCCGAGCCACCTTCTCCCGCAAGGGGAGAAGGGAGGCCGTCACTTGCGGGAGCGCGCGCATCATGACCGATCCGCTGAATTTTTACGGCGTCACGCTGACCTCCCGCCTGCTCGTCGGCACCTCGCAATACCCATCGCCCGCCATTCTCGCGGAGGCCCTTGAAGCGTCGAAGGCCGAAGTCGTCACGGTCTCGCTGCGCCGCGAGGCCGGGGGCTCCCGCGCCGGCGAAAGTTTTTGGGGCCTGATCCGCGATCTGGGCCTGCGCGTCCTGCCCAACACGGCGGGCTGCCGCAGCGTCAAGGAAGCGGTCACCACCGCCCACATGGCCCGCGAACTTTTTGACACCACCTGGATCAAGCTGGAGGTGATCGGCGACGACGACCTTTTGGCGCCCGACCCCTTCGGCCTCGTCGAAGCCGCGCGCATCCTCTGCGACGACGGGTTTGACGTTTTTCCCTACATGACCGAGGACGTCACCCTGGCCGACCGTCTCGTGGACGCCGGCTGCCGCGTGCTGATGCCCTGGGGCGCGCCGATCGGCTCAGGCCGCGGCCTGAACAACATCTTCGGCCTGCGCGCCCTGCGCGCCCGCTTCCGCGACATCCCCCTTGTCATTGACGCCGGCCTCGGCGCGCCCTCCCAGGCCGCGCAAGCCTTCGAACTCGGCTATGACGCGGTTCTGCTCAACACCGCCATCGCCCGCGCCGGCGACCCCGCCGCCATGGCCCGCGCCTTTGCGCTCGCCTGCGAGGCGGGCCGCGCCGCGTACAAAGCCCTGCCCATCGAGCCGCGCGACATGGCCGAGCCCTCGACCCCCGTGCTGGGACGCGCCTTCACATGACACTCGACCCGTTTTACCTCATCGTCGATCACGTCGGCTGGCTGCGCCGCCTGCTCCCCTGCGGCGTCAAGCTGGCGCAACTCAGGGTCAAGCAAGCCGACGACCTGCGCGAACAGATCGCGGAAGCCCGCGACCTCTGCCAAGCCCACGGGGCGCAACTGATCGTCAACGACCACTGGCGCCTGGCGCTGGAGCTCGGCTGCGACTTTGTCCACCTCGGCCAGGAAGACCTTTCGAATGCCGACCTCCAGGCCATCAAGGCGGGCGGCCTGAAACTCGGCGTCTCCACCCATGACGAGGCCGAACTGCATAAGGCGCTGGCGGTCGAGCCGGATTATGTCGCGCTCGGCCCCATCTTCCCCACGATCCTGAAAAAGATGCCCTGGGCGCCGCAAGGTTTTGATAAAATCGACCTTTGGCGCAACAAAATCGGCGCGCTGCCGCTGGTCGCCATCGGCGGCCTGACGCCGGAGCGGGCGCTCGACTGTTACAAGGCCGGGGCCGATAGCGCGGCTGTCGTCACCGACATCTCGCTGAACCCGGACCCGGAAACGCGCTGCCGGGAATGGATTGCGGCGACCCGCCGCCCCATATCAGCGGCATGAGTCTGCACACCACCACGCTTGAAATCGAAGGCATGACCTGCGGCGCTTGTGTCGCCCATGTCGAAAAGGCGCTGAAAAGCGCGCCGGGCGTGCGCGACGCCCGCGTCAATCTCGCCACCGAGCGCGCGGAACTCGACCTCGCCCCGGACGCCGATCTCGCGGCTGTGGCGCGGCGGGTGGAGGAGGAGGGCTATCCGGCCCGCCGCCAGATTTTTGAAATCGGCGTCGGCGGCATGACCTGCGGGGCGTGTGTCGCCCATGTCGAAAAGGCGCTGAAAAAAATCCCCGGCGTGCTCTCGGCCACGGCCAATCTCGCCAACAACCGGGCGACAGTCGAGGTTTTGGCGGGCGTTGTCGATTACGCCACGCTGGCCGCCGCGATCCGCGCCGAGGATTACGAGCCGAGCCCGGTCGAAAGCGCCGCCCCCCTGGAGAACCGCGAAAAGGAGGCGGCGCGGCTCAAGCGCGATTTTTTCCTCGCGGCGGCCGGCGCGCTTCCGGTGGCGGCGGTGGAAATGGGCGCGCACATGTCTTCCGCCTTTTCCAACGCCCTGCATGCGACGCTCGGCCACGAGGCCCCGATGATGCTGGCGGCGGCGCTGACCACCTTCGTGCTGGCGGGGCCGGGGCGGCGCTTTTTCAAGCTCGGTTTCGGCTCGCTGAGGCGCGGCGCGCCCGACATGAACGCGCTGGTGGCGCTGGGGGCGGGCGCCGCCTACCTCTATTCGCTGCTGGCGACCTTCGCCCCCGGCGCGCTGCCGGAGGGCGCGCGTCACTCCTATTTCGAATCCGCCGCCGCCATTGTCGCCTTCATCCTGCTGGGCCGCTGGCTGGAGGCGCGGGCAAAAGGTCGCGCCGCCCAGGCCATCGCGGCGCTCGGCGCCTTGCAGCCGAAAATCGCCCATGTCCGCCGGGGCGCCGGCCCGGTCGATCTGCCGGTCGACGAAGTGCGCGTCGGCGATCTCGTCGAGATCAGGCCGGGCGAGCCGATTCCGGTCGATGGCGTGGTGGTCGAAGGCGCGAGCCATGTCGACGAAGCCCTGATGACCGGCGAGAGCCTGCCTGTGGCGAAAAAGCCCGGCGATCCCCTCATCGGCGGCGCGGTCAATGCAGCCGGATTCCTGCTGATGCGCACGGAAAAAGTCGGCGCGGGCACGGCGCTGGCGGGCATAATAAGGCTTGTGGAGGGCGCGCAGGGCGCCAAACTGCCGATCCAAGCGCTGGCCGACAAGGTCACGGCCATTTTCGTTCCCGTGGTGCTGGTCATCGCCGCCCTCACTTTTGCGCTCTGGATGTTTTTGGGACCACAGCCGGCGTTGGCGCTGGCGCTGGTCAATGCCGTCAGCGTGCTGATCATCGCCTGTCCCTGCGCCATGGGGCTGGCCACCCCCGCCGCGCTGATGACCGGCACGGGGCGCGGCGCGCAACTCGGTATTTTGTTTCGGCGCGGCGACGCGCTGCAAACGCTCGCGGGCGTCAAAACCCTGGCCTTCGACAAGACCGGCACGCTGACGCTGGGCCAGCCGCAGCTCACCACTCTGCGCGCCGAGGGCCTCCCCGAGGATGAGGCTTTGGCGCTGGCGGCGGCGGTCGAAGCCCGATCGGAGCATCCGCTCGCCCGCGCGCTGGTCGAGGCGGCGCTGGCGCGAGGGTTGTCCATGCCGCCGGTCGAGGATTTCGCCTATCAGCCGGGGCTCGGCGTGAGCGGCGTGGTCGGCGGCAAGACGGTCGCGGTCGGCTCCGGCGAGCTGATGGCGTCGTTGTCCGCGCATTCCGCCGCGCTTGAAGCCGAAGCCGAATTTTTGAGCGGGCAGGGGGCGAGCTGCTTTTTCCTCGCGGTCGACGGCCGTGCGGCCGCCGTTTTCGCCGTTTCCGATCCGCTGCGCCCCACGTCGGCGGAGGCGGTGGCGGCGCTGAAAAAGCTGGGGGTCGATGTCGCCATGCTCACCGGCGACCGCGCCGCCACGGCGCAATCCATTGCCGCGCAAGCGGGGGTGAGCGAAGTTTTTGCGGGACTGAAACCCGAGGGCAAGGTCGAGGTCTTGCAAAAACTCGGCCTGCGCGGCCCCGTCGCCTTCGCCGGCGATGGGGTCAATGACGCGCCGGCGCTGGCGGCGGCCGACGTCGGCCTCGCCATGGGCGCGGGCTCGGAAATCGCGCGCGCCAGCGCCGAAGTGGTCCTGGTCGGCTCCGACCCCCTCAAGGCGGCGCAAGCTGTGGCGCTGTCCCGCGCGACGCTGAGGAACATCAAGCAGAACCTGTTCTGGGCCTTCGGCTACAATGTGGTCTTGATTCCCGTGGCGATGGGCGCGCTCTATCCCGTGAACGGAACGCTTCTCAACCCGGCGTTGGGCGCGGCGGCCATGGCCTGTTCGAGCCTGTTCGTCCTCGCCAACGCGCTGCGCCTGAGGACATTCGCCTCGTGACGGCGGGGTGAAGTTTTGGTTAATATAAGATTACGCTTGACGTGAGCGGTTCGGGTTTGTTCTGCAAAAATGACGCCAGGACTACAGAGGAAGCGAGTTATCAGACTTATCCACAGGCTGGGGTTGATGTATATTCTCTAAATGTTCTTTTGAGATGCTGCGGTGTGATGACGAAAACGGGCGGAGGCAGGGACCATGAGTGAGTCGACGATTCTCCATGTCGAAGGCATGAGCTGCGGCAAATGCGCGGCGCGGGTCACCAAGGCGATCCAGACGCAGGCGCCGGAGGCGCAGGTGCAGGTCGAACTGGAGACCAAGCGGGTGACGGTCGCTCCAGCCGTCGCCGACCCGCAGGCGCTGGCGCAAGCCGTCACCGAGGCCGGCTATCCCGCGCGTCAGGCGTAGCGCGAATCTCCAATTCGAACGCCAGCGTCGAGGCGACGCCATCCCCATAAAACCCGCCCTCGACGGGCATGGTCGCCAACTGGTCCGCACCGGCGCACAGCGCGACATGCCCGTCGGAGACGACGAGCCCGTGGGTCGGATCGTAACCCCGCCACCCCGCGCCGGGCAGCAAAACCTCCGGCCACGCATGGAGATGCCGCTTGCCGTCGGGCGTTTCCGCGTGCGCCTGGTAGCCGCTGACGAAGCGGGCCGAAAAACCGATGCTGCGGGAGGCGGCCATGAACAGCAGGGTGAGGTCGCGGCACGCGCCTTTTCGGCGCAACAACGTGTCTTCGGGGTCCTGCGCATAGCCGGCGTCGCGGATGCGCCGCTCGGTGCGGGAAAACAGGTCGCGGTTGAGCGCGTCGAGGAAGAGAAGCGCATCACCCCCGCTGCGTTCGAAAAGGTCGGCGGCATAGGCGCGCACCTTTTGGCCAGGATCGAACCCCGCCGTTTCACGCCAGGGCAGGGCCGCAGCCTTAAGGGGGGGTGGCGCGCACGTCTCCAGCTCAAAAAAGCTTTCGATCAGCAGCCGGTCGGCAAGACCTTCAAATTCGACCCTCGTGGAGCGGTTGCCGTCGCGATCGACCTCGGCAGCGCGAAAAACCGGCTTCGGCTCGATGAGCAGGGTTTCGGAGCGTATCGTCACATCGATAGCGCGCGGATGCAGCCGCAAGACATGCCCGCCCAGCCGCACCGGCGCCGAATAGGTGTAGAGCGTGCGGTGGCGGACGGAAAACAGCATGTTGTTTCCCGCTCTAAGCCCCGCCGCGCCGCATCAACAAAGTCGCCCAGCCGTCGATGTGCCGGCGTTTGGCGATAAAAAACCCTTGCGCCGCCCAGGCCGAGGCGACGCCGGGCACGTCGCGCACCAGCATGCCCGACAGCACCACATCGGCGCCCGGCGCGGCCAGAGTGGACAGGCTCGGCGCCAAGACCCGCAGCGGCTTCGCCAGAATATTGGCGAAGATCAGGTCATAGGCGCCCGGACGCCAAAGCGCGGGATGCGCGGCGCCGCGCGCCTGCACGGGACGCAGATAGGGGCCCGCATGGTTGAGCACGGCATTGGCGCGCGCCGCCGCGACGGCTTGGGCGTCGATATCGCCCGCCGCCACGTTTTGCCGCAAGGCGCGGGCGGCGGCCAGCGCCAGAACCCCGGTGCCGCATCCCACATCCAGAATTTCTTGCGGCCGCCGGCATTTCAAAATGTCGTCGAGAAACAGCAGGCAGCCCCGCGTCGTGCCGTGATGGCCGGTGCCGAACGCCAGCGCCGCCTCGATCTCCAGCCCGATGTCGTTCGCCTTGACCCGCTCGCGGTCATGCGAGCCGTGAACGAGAAACCGCCCGGCGCGAACGGCGGACAGGCCTTCGAGCGAAGACGCCACCCAGTCTTTTTGCGAGACGCGGCCAAAGGTGATTTGCGCGGCCAGTTCCGCGCCGACGACGATCGCGGCGAGTTCGCGCAGGTTTTCCTCGTCGGGCTCATGGCCGAAATAGACCTCGACCACCCAGGGCGTCGCCGCCCAGCTTTCGGTCGACGCTTTTTCCTCGAAAGCGGCGGCCGCCGTTTCGGCAGGGTCAAACGTTTCGACGACGAGGTCGGCGAGGGCGCGGGCTTGCGCCTCGGCGCAGCGCAGGCGCATGACATGCGCGGCGTTGTTGGGGGGGAGACCTTCCAGCATGGCGCGGCTGTAGCATGCCGGCCCCGCCAAGTCGATCTTGCGCGCGATGCAGGTGCGGTGAGACAAGGGGCGGGGAGGGTTTTATGCGCCGAATCGTTGTCCTCGCGTTGTTGCTCGCAACCTCGCCGGCCTGGGCCGACGCGCCCACGCCGCCCCCCGCCGACCTGCGCCCGATGCAGCGCTATGGCGCGGACCATCCGGACTGCCTCGGCTGGACCAACGGCTGCACGATCTGCACGCCAAAAGCCTGCTCGACGCCGGGAATCGCCTGCACGCCGCGCGAGACGGTCTGCGAAGCCGAAAAACCCGTTGAGCCGCCGCCGGTTGCGCCGCCTGAGCAAAAGCCCTAAAGCTGGCGCGCCAGTCGGCCGGACAGCCGCCGTCGAAAGATGGAGGAAAGTCCGGGCTCCACGGAGAAACGGCGCCGGATAACGTCCGGCGGGGGCGACCCCAGGGAAAGCGCCACAGAAAGCAAACCGCTTTTCGCCAAGGATTCTCCTTGGCTAGGAGTAAGGGTGAAAGGGTGCGGTAAGAGCGCACCGCGTTGGCGGTAACGTCGGCGGCACGGCAAGCCCCGCCGGGAGCAAAACCGAATAGGGACGACAGGAGCAATCCACCCCTTCTCCGGGGCGTCGTCCGGGTTGGTTGCACGAGGCCTCCAGCAATGGAGGTCCCAGATGAATGGCTGTCACGCGCCGCAAGGCGCCATACAGAACCCGGCTTACAGGCCGACTGGCGCTCCATTCTCCTTATGTTATGCTGCCGCCTCCATCGGGAGGTCCGTCATGAAACGGCGGCTTTGGGCGGCGTTTTCAGCGGTGTTGTTTTTTGTCGCCGCGGCCCGCGCCGAAGATTTCGGCGAGCGTCTGAGGGCGCTGGAGCCTGTGATCGGCCATTACCCCGCCGAGATCAGCGATAGCAACGCCGCCGAGGTGAAGGCGCGTTACGAGGCGCTCAAGACCGATCTCGACCAGGGCCTCGCCCAAAACCCCGGCGACGAAAAGTTTTTGGCGCAACGCGGTTACCTTCAGGCCATGGGCCACAACGCCGACTATTCCGGCGCCTGGGAGGGGGCCACAACAGACCTGACCGCCGCGCTCGAAAAGGACCCCAACGACGTGTTCGCCATTTTGGCGCTGGCGAATTTGTGGGTGAACAGCCGTCCCGACCTTGCGGGCCGCGCGGAACTGCTGTTTCGCGCGGCGCAGTGCAATCGGGGCGACAAGCCGCTGGAGGAGGCGCAGCGCGGCCTGTTCTTCGCCTTCTATTACCAGGGCAAATTCAACGACGCCTGGCGGCAGGCGCGCTATCTCACGCAGACCTGGCCGGAGGTCAAAAACTACGCGCAATTCGTCGAGATCGGCGCCAAGGCCGCCCACAAGAAGGGTGGAGAAAAGCCTTCTCGCGTCGCGATGACGACGTGCAAGGCGCATTGACCGCGACGAGGGGGACTGGATCGCATTGCGCGGAGCAGGCTTCCGGCGTTCGCGACGCGCCGGGGGCGCAATTCGTTCCTGTCCCCGATTCTCGCCTCGCCGCGCCCTGACGTTCCGCAACCCTCTGATCCCGAACCCTCTTCCCCTCTCAACAAAGTCTTAACGCTAAGAATGCTTTAATGGGCTCAAGACCCGCGATCCGGTCCTTTGACGCCCAGACATGACGCATGTTAGTCCGCCCGCACACCCCCAAATGGCGCCGAGTCCGGCTTCGGCGGCGTGTTTCGCGCGCCCGCGCCACAAAATCTCAGGTTTTCATGCCTTTCCTTTCCACAAAAGCCTCGCCATGAGCGACGCGCGCCACATTCCCGTGCTGCTCGCCGAAGTGCTTGACGCGCTCGACGTCGCGCCCGGCAAGACATTCATCGACGGCACTTTTGGCGCCGGCGGCTACACGCGCGCGATTCTCGAACGCGGCGGCGAAGTTCTGGCGCTCGACCGCGACCCCACCGCCATCGCCGCAGGCCAAAGGCTCGTGGCCGAGGCGCAGGGCCGTCTGAAATTGGTGGAAACCCGGTTCTCCCAGATGGAGCAGGCGGCGGCCGGCGAAAAATTCGACGGGATCGCCTTGGATATCGGCGTGTCCTCCATGCAGTTCGACGAGGCCGAACGCGGCTTCTCGTTCCGCTTCGACGGCCCCTTGGATATGCGTATGTCGCGCGCCGGCCGCAGCGCCGCCGATCTCGTCAACGAACTGGAAGAGACGGATTTGGCCAATCTGATCTATCTCTATGGCGAAGAGCATGGCTCGCGCCGCGTCGCCCGATTCATCTGCCAGGCGCGGCAGGAGGCGCCGATCCTCACCACCTTGCGCCTGGCTCAGATCGTGGCCAAGGCCATTCCGGCGCGGCCGCAGGACATCCATCCCGCCACCAAAACCTTTCAGGCGCTGCGAATCGCCGTGAACGCGGAACTGGACGAACTGTCCCAGGCGCTTGAGGCGTCGGAACGGGTCTTGAAACCCGGCGGCCGCCTGGCGATCGTCACCTTCCATTCCTTGGAAGACCGCATCGTGAAAAAATTCTTCGCGGAGCGCAGCGGGCGCGGGCGCGCCGCCTCGCGGTTGCTGCCGGGCGAGGTCGCCCCGCCCGAACCCACGTTCACGCTTCGCCCGCCCCAGCCCGTCGCCGCCAGCGACGCGGAGGCGCGGAAGAATCCGCGCGCCCGCTCGGCGAAGCTGCGCTGGGCGGAAAAACTCCCAAGCCCGGCCGAGGAGAAATAAATGTTTCGCATCCTCAATATCGTGGCTGTGCTGGTGCTGGTGGGCTCGGCGGTCTACGCCTATGAGATCAAATATGCGGCGCTCTATCAGGCGGAGCAGCTCGCCAAGGCCAAGCGCGACCTCGCGCGCGAAACGGATCGCGTCACCATGCTCAAGGCCGAATGGGCGCAGCTCGACAGCCCCGGCCGCATGGAAACCCTGGCGGGCAAATATCTCGGCGGCCAGAAGCTGCACCTGAACCAGATCGTCACCGCCAGCGCCGTGCCCGAAAAGGCGTCGCGCGGCGACGAGATCGCCGCCAAGCTGAGCGACCTCGGGCTGGGCGCGCCGACCAGAACCCCGTCCGGCGACGGCGGCGCCTCGGCGACCCCAGCCAAGCCGTCCGCTAAACCCGCCGCCAAACCCGCCGCCAGTCCGGCCAAGCCGGCCGCCAGCGCCGCGAAGCCGTCCGTCAGCCCGGCCAAGCCCGCGGCCAGCCCCGCCAAGCCGGCGGCCAGCCCCGCCAAGCCGGCGAAAGTCGTGAAAGCGGAGAGATGAGCATGCGTTCCGCCGCCGCCCGCGCCGAGCACTATGACGAGACCGCCGCGCCGCACGCGCCGGGGCTCCAGGACCAGCCGCAGTCCCAGCCCGAGCCCGTCGTCGCGCCGATTGCGGTCGATGCCGCGCCGCCGCCGCCGCGCAAGCCGCCGCCGTTCTTCCTGCGGCGTTCGTTCTGGCGCGCGCTGTTTTCGACCGACCTCGGCAAGAGTCGCAGCCGCATCCGGTTCATCGCCCTGTTGTTCGCGGCGCTGTTCTGCGTGTTCGTCGGCCGCCTCGCCTGGTTCGGCATGACGCCCGGCCAGCAGTCGGCGCGGCGCGAGGCTTCGGAAGCGGTGTCCGCCGCCCGCCCCGACCTCACCGACCGTAACGGCGAGGTTTTGGCGACCGACGTCAAGGTGATGTCGGTGTTCGCGGAGCCGCGCTCGATCGTCGACAAGGACGAGGCGGTCGAGCAGCTCACCGCCATTCTCCCCGACCTCAACGCCAGCGATTTGCGCGAAAGGCTCGGCAAGAAGAAGGGGTTTGTCTGGGTCAAGCGCGAGGTGACCCCGGCGCAGCAACACCAGATCTTTCGCCTCGGCCTCCCCGGCGTCGGTTTTTTGCCGGAGCACAAGCGCGTCTATCCCAACGGACGGCTCGGCGCCCATATCGTCGGCTTCACCAACGCCGACAACAACGGCCTGCAGGGCGTCGAAAAATATCTGGACGACCAGGGGCTCGGCGCCCTGCGCGCCTCCGGCCTCGCCATGCCGCAGCACGACCTGAGGCCCGTTGCGCTCTCGATCGATATGCGCGCCACCCATGCCGTCCGCGACGAGTTGGCATTGGCGATGGACCGCTTCCACGCCAAGGCCGCCGCCGCCGCCATCCTCGACGTCAACACCGGCGAAGTCGTCGCCGCCGCATCTTTGCCCGATTACGACCCCAATGATCCCCGCGACGCGCAAAAGGATGAGAATCTGAATCGCCTCACCGGCGGCGTGTTCGAAATGGGCTCCACCTTCAAGGCGCTTACCCTCGCCATGGCGCTGGATTCCGGCAAGTTCACGCTGAACTCCACGATTTCGGGCCAGCAGCCGCTGCATATCGGACGCAACGCCATCCACGACTATCATGCCAAGAACCGTATGCTGACCCTTCCGGAGGTGTTCAAGTTCTCGTCGAATGTCGGCACGGCGCGTCTCGCCCTGACGGTCGGCCCCGACTACCAGAAGGCGTTCCTGAAGAAGATGGGCCAGCTCGACCGCATGCGCACGGAACTGCCGGAAAGCCGCGAGCCCATGCAGCCGCGTCAGGCGCACTGGTCGCAGGTGTCATCCGCGACCATCGCCTTCGGCCATGGCCTCGCCGTCGCGCCCCTTCAGGCGATGATGGCGGTGGGCGCGCTGGCCAATGGCGGCTATCTGATCACGCCCACCTTCATCAAGCGGCCCGCCGATTTCGACAAGACCGCGCAGCCGCGCGTCATCAGGGCGGAAACGTCCGAGGCGCTGCGCTACATGATGCGGCTCAACGCCGAAATCGGCACGGCGAAGAAGGCGAACGTCCCCGGCTATTTTGTCGGCGGCAAGACCGGCACGGCGGAAAAGGTTGTTCATGGCCGGTACGATCACAAAAAGCTGTTCACCACCTTCATGGCGCTCTCGCCGGCCGACCAGCCACGTTATCTGTTCCTGACCGTGATGGACGAGCCGCAGGGCCTGCCGGAAGACGGGCATTACGCCACCGCCGCCTACAATTCGGGCGTCGTGACCGGTAAGCTGATCGAACGCGTCAGCCCGCTGCTGGGTTTGCAGCCGCGCCTCGAGTTTCCGGCGCAGCCCTTCCCGCTGCTGGCGCGCATGGGCTACGGCTTTGTCAACCAGCCGGCGAAACCGGGGAGCGAGGACTGATGCTTCTCGCCGATTTCTTTCCCGACGTCCCCGCCGCGCTCTGCGATGTCGAGGTTTTGGGCCTGACCGCCGACAGCCGCGCGGTCAAACCCGGCTTCATCTTCTTCGCTTTGGCGGGGGTCAAGGCGGACGGCATGGCCTTTACCGAAAAGGCGCTTGCCGCCGGCGCCGCGCTTGTCGTCGGCGACCGCCGCGCTCCGCCGGCGATCGCCTCGCATTATCAGCGGGTGGACGACGCCCGCGCCGCGCTGTCTTTGGCCGCGGCGCTGTTTTATCCGCGCCAGCCGCAAAAAATCGTCGCGGTCACCGGCACGTCCGGCAAGACTTCGGTGGCCGATTTTTCGCGTCAGATTTTTGCGGCCTGCGGTTTCGCTTCGGCGTCGCTGGGGACCATCGGGGTCATAAAACCGGGCGGCGCCGTCTATGGCTCGCTGACCACGCCCGACCCGCTCACCCTGCACAAAACCCTCGATGCTCTGGCGGGCGAGGGGGTGACGCATCTGGCGATGGAGGCCTCCTCGCACGGGCTCGACCAGCGTCGCCTCGACGGGGTGAGGCTCACCGCCGCCGGTTTTACCAATCTTTCGCGCGACCATTTGGATTACCATCCCGATCTCGACGCCTATTTTGGCGCAAAGCTGCGCCTGTTCACCGACCTGCTGCCGCAAGACGGAACGGCTGTGGTGGCGGCCGACGGCGACCACGCGGAAAAGGTCGTCGCGGCGTGTGAGGCGCGCGGCCTCAAAACGTTCACGGTCGGCGCCAAGGGGCAGGGGATTCGCCTCGCGGAGGTGGTCGCGGACGGTTTCGACCAAATCCTCACCCTCGTCCACGCGGGCGTTGCGTACAAAATTCGGCTGCCGCTCGCCGGCGTTTTTCAAGCCGAAAACGCTCTGGTCGCGGCGGGCTTGGCGCTGGCCGGCGGCGCGCCGGCGGAAAAAGTCTTTCAAGCCCTGGAAAAGCTCAAGGGCGCGCCCGGCCGGCTGGAGCGCGTCGGCGACAGGAATGGCGCTCCCGTTTTCGTCGATTACGCCCACAAGCCCGACGCGCTGGAAAAAGCCATTGCGGCCCTCAAACCTTTCGCCAAAAACCGGCTGATCCTCGTGTTCGGCTGCGGCGGCGACCGCGACGCCGGCAAGCGCCCGATCATGGGTGAAATCGCCGCGCGCGGCGCGGATGTGGTCATCGTCACCGACGACAATCCGCGCGGCGAGCAGCCCGCCGAAATCCGCGCGCAAATCCTGAAGGGCGCGCCGGGCGCGAAGGAAATCGGCGATCGCGCGCAAGCCATTCGCGCGGGAGTGGCGGAGCTGGGTCCGGGCGACGCGCTTCTCATCGCCGGCAAGGGCCACGAAACCGGACAAATCGTCGGTTCGACAATCCTGCCGTTTTCGGATCACGAGGCGGCGCGTGGCGCGCTAAAGGAGTTCGCATGAGCGAATTTTTGTGGAGCGGACCATATTTGTGGAGCGGACTTGGACTCATCGCCCCATTGCGCGCGCGTGTGCTGGGACAAGTCCCGGAGGGCGTGAAAAACATCTCCATCGACAGCCGCAGCCTGGAGCCGGGCGACCTGTTCTTCGCCATCAAGGGCGACCGCACCGACGGCCATGACTATGTCGCCGCCGCTTTCGAGCGCGGCGCCGCCGCCGCTGTCGTCGATGAAGCGCACGCCGACGCGCTCAAGGGTCTGGGAACCCTGTACATCGTCCACGACGTGCTCAAGGCCATGGAAAACCTCGCCCGCGCCGCCCGCGAGCGGACGCGTGCGGCGGTGATCGCCGTCACCGGCTCCGTGGGAAAAACCTCGACCAAGGAGGCGCTGCGCTGCGTGCTCGGCGCGGCCGGAAAAGTCCACGCCTCCGAAAAAAGTTTTAACAATCACTGGGGCGTGCCGCTCACGCTGTCGCGGCTGCCCGAAGACGCCGATTTCGCCGTGTTCGAGATCGGCATGAACCATTCCGGCGAAATCGCCGCGCTGGTGGACATGGTGCGCCCCCATGTCGCCATCGTCACCAATGTCGCGCCGGTCCATCTCGAACATTTTGAAAATGTCGAAGCCATCGCCCGCGCCAAGGCCGAGATTTTTGCTGGACTCGTCGAAGGCGGCGTCGCCATTCTCAACCGCGACATCGACACATTCGCGGTCCTCGAAGAGGAAGCGCGCAAATCCGCCGGCCACATCCTCACCTTCGGCGAGACGGAGTCCGACGCCCAACTCGCGGATTACGAGCCGAAGGAGGCGTCCGCGAACCTTCTGGCGCGCGTGCTCGGCGAGGACGTCTTGTACGCCCTCGGCGCGCTGGGGAAACACTTGGCGATCAACAGCCTCGCCGTCCTGCTGGCGGCGCGTTCGGTCGGCCTCGACGTGCGCAAAGCCGGGGAGGCCCTCCAAAATTTCGCGCCCCCGCAAGGTCGCGGCGCGCGCGAAAACTTGCGCATCGATCCGTTGATCGAGGGCGGCGATGTCCTGCTGATCGATGAGAGCTACAACGCCAACCCCGCCTCGATGCGCGCGGCCATCGACCTGTTGGGCTCGGCGCCGGTCTCCGGCGACGGCCGCCGCATCGCCGCGCTCGGCGACATGCTGGAGTTGGGGTCAACCGGCCCGCAGCTGCACGCGCAACTGGCTGAGCCGCTGGAAAAAAACCGCATTGATCTGGTCTTCGCCGCGGGTCCGCTGAGCCGCTGGCTTTACGACGCCCTGCCGGCCGAAATGCACGGCGGCTGGGCGCCCGACGCCATCGGGCTCGAACCCATTCTGGCCCGCGCGCTGCGCCCCGGCGACGCGCTGATGGTCAAGGGGTCGAATGGTTCGAAAATGCACGCTTTGGTCGCGGCGCTGAAACAACGTTTCGCCGCGCCGGAAATGAATGCAGAGGCATAGATGCTCACCTGGCTCACCGATCTCACCCATTATTTCAACGCGCTGAACGTGTTTCGCTACATCACGTTCCGCGCCGCCGGCGCGAGCGCGACCGCGCTCGCCATCGTGGCCTATTTCGGTCCCGGAATCATCGCGGCTCTGCGGTTGAAACAGGGCAAAGGCCAGCCGATCCGCAGCGACGGCCCGCAATCGCACCTCGCCAAGCGGGGCACCCCGACCATGGGCGGCCTGATGATCCTGGCCGGCGTCGCGCTTTCCACGATCCTGTGGGCCAATCCGAAAAGCGCCTATGTCTGGATCGTGCTGTTTGTCACCCTCGGCTTCGGCGCGATCGGCTTTTACGACGACTATCTCAAGGTGACCAAGCAGAGCCACGCCGGCTTTTCCGGCCGCTCGCGCCTCGCCATCGAGGCGGGCATCGCCATGATCGCCGCCTATTTCATGATGTGCGCGTCAGTCGCGCCGCCGGTGACATCGTTCGCCGACTTGGGCGCCGCCCTGGTCGCGCCCTTCTACACGGCGGCGCCGGCCACCAAGCTCGCCGCCCCCTTCGTCAACGGCTGGTTGATTGATCTCGGCTGGTTCTTCATCCCCTTCGCGGCGCTGGTCATCGTCGGCGCCGGCAATGCCGTCAACCTCACCGACGGCCTCGACGGCCTCGCCATCGTGCCGGTGATGATCGCCTCGGCGACGTTCGGGATCATCGCCTATCTCGCCGGCAATTTCATTTATGCCCACTATCTCGGCATCAACCATGTCACCGGCGCTGGCGAGCTGACGGTGATGGCCGGCGCGGTGCTGGGGGCGGGCCTCGGTTTTCTCTGGTTCAACGCGCCGCCTGCGCAAATATTCATGGGCGATACCGGCTCGCTGGCGCTCGGCGGCATGCTCGGCGCGATTTCCGTGGCGATCAAGCACGAGATCGTGCTCGCCATTGTCGGCGGCTTGTTTGTGATGGAGGCGGTTTCGGTGATCGTGCAGGTGGTCTCGTTCAAGACCACGGGCAGGCGCGTGTTCAAGATGGCGCCGATCCATCACCATTTCGAGCAGCTCGGCTGGTCCGAGCCGCAGGTGGTGGTGCGCTTCTGGATCATCGCCTTCATATTGGCGCTGCTCGGCCTGACCACTCTCAAGGTGCGATAGGATGAAAGCGAAGTCTTTCATCCGTCGCGGGAGGAAAACCCGATGATCCCCGTCTCGACCTTTTCCGGCAAGACCGTCGCGCTGTTTGGCCTCGGCGGCTCCGGCCTCTCGACAGCCAAAGCGCTCGCCGCCGGCGGCGCCAGCGTGTTCGTCTGGGACGATTCGCAAGCCGCGCTCGAAAAGGCGGCCGAGGCCGGTTTCGCGCCTTACGACCTGCGCGAGGCCGACTGGTCGCTGTTCCACGCGCTGATCCTCACCCCCGGCGCGCCGCTGACCCATCCGGCGCCGCACTGGACCGTGGTGAAGGCGCAGGAGGCGGGCGTCGAGGTGATCGGCGACGTCGAGCTTTTCCTGCGCGAGCGCGCGAAAAACTGTCCGCACGCGCCGCTGATCGCCATCACCGGCACCAATGGCAAGAGCACGACGACCTCGCTGATCGCCCACATCCTGCGCGAAGCGGGGGCCGACGTGCAGATGGGCGGCAATATCGGCGTGCCCATCCTCGACCTGGAGCCCCCGGCCGAAAACCGCATCCATGTGGTGGAATGCTCCACCTTCCAGATCGACCTCGCGCCGTCGCTGAACCCGAGCGTGGGCGTGCTGCTGAACCTGACGCCCGACCACATCGACCGCCACGGGACCATGGAGAATTACGCCTCCATCAAGCAGCGCCTGGTGGAAGCCAGCGATTTTGCGGTCGTCGGCCGCGACGACGCCTTTTGCGAGGCGATTTTCCAATATCTGAAAAAGCTCGGCCATGCGGTCGTCGGCATCACCAACAGCCAGCCGCACGCCATCGGCGCGGTGCGCTGCGAGGCCGGCGCGCTGCGCCGCACTTTTGCCTTGCCCGCAATGAAGACGGTGGAAGAGGCCCTGTTCGATCTCTCGCAGGCGCCGGCCCTTCGCGGCGCGCACAACGGCCAGAACGCCGCCGCCGCCTTCGCGGTCTGCGAACGCCTCGGCCTCACGCATGACCGGATTTACGCGGGCCTCAAATCCTATCCGGGCCTCGCGCACCGCATGGAGCAGGTCGCCCGTTACGGCAAGGTGCTGTTTGTCAACGACAGCAAGGCGACCAACGCCGACGCCGCCGAAAAGGCGCTGCTCAGCTTTGACGATATCTATTGGATCATCGGCGGCAAGGCCAAGGAGGGCGGCGTCGAGCCGCTGCGCGGCCTGTTTGGAAAAGTCCGCAAAGCCTATCTGATCGGCGCGGCGACCGAGGACTTTTCGAAGACCCTGGAAGGCGCGGTCGCCTTCGAAAAATGCGGGACGCTCGACGTCGCCACCGCCGCCGCCGCGCGCGACGCGCAGGCGAGCGGCGCGGCGGAGCCGGTTGTTCTGCTGTCGCCGGCTTGCGCCTCTTACGACCAGTTCCCCAATTTCGAAAAGCGCGGCGACGCCTTTCGCGAGGCCGTGGAGGACTTGATCACCGGGCCATCCATCGACACGCCGGCTTCGCGGGCCGCCGAGGATGAGTGGCTCCAGGCTGACGGCGGCGCCGCTGCGGCGGAAGCCGACGAGCAACGGGACGAAACCATTTAGAGCGTTTTCGAGCGAAGTGGATGCCGGTTCGCGTGAAGAAAATGCGTCAAAACAAGAATCGAGAGCTTTTTCATGTTTCCATGAAACGTGAAAAAGCTCTAGGGCGGCGCTGAGGAAGGACGAGCAACATGGTATCACGCGCGGAACGCTCTCCGGTCGCCGATTGGTGGTGGACCGTCGACCGTTGGCTGCTGGCGGCGGTCGGCGCCCTGATCGTCTGCGGCCTGGTGTTGATCATGGCCGGCAGCCCGCCCGTCGCGGAGCGCATCGGCCTGCCCACCTTCCATTTCGTCAACCGACAGGTGGAGTTGCTGGCGCCATCGGTCGCGTTCATGATCGCCTGCTCCTTCCTGACGCCGCGCCAATTGCGGCGCGGGGCGCTGGTGCTCTACATTGTGGCCATGGCCGGCATTTTCGCCGCGCTGCTGTTCGGCCACGAGGTCAAGGGCGCGAAGCGCTGGATCTTTGGCGTCCAGCCGTCGGAATTCCTGAAGCCCGCCTTCGTCATCCTCGCCGCCTGGGCCTTTTCCGAAGGGGCGCGCCGCCGCGACGTTCCCGGCAACCTGCTGGCCATCGCGCTGCTGCCGGTGACCATCATCCCCCTGGTGCTGCAGCCCGATTTCGGCCAGACCTTGCTGATCTGTCTCGTCTGGGGCGCGCTTCTGGTCATGGCCGGCCTGCATTGGCTGTGGTTTCCGGCGCTGGGCGGCGTCGGCGTGGTCGGCGCCGGCCTCGCCTACAAATTCGCCCCGCACGTGCGCGCCCGCATCCAGAACTTTTTGAACCCCGGCGAGGGCGGCGGACAGGCCGACACGTTCCAGGTGGAGACCGCGCACGACGCCTTCGTCTCCGGCGGCTGGTTCGGCAAGGGGCCGGGCGAGGGCACGTTCAAGCAGATCCTGCCGGATTCGCACACCGACTTCATCTTCGCCGTCACCGGCGAGGAATTCGGCCTGATCTTCTGCATGGCGCTGGTCGGGCTGTTCGCCTTCATCGTGCTGCGCAGCCTGATCAAGGCGTCGAGCAACGAGGATCCGTTCTGCCGCTTCGCCACGGCGGGCCTCGCCATGCTGTTCGGCATCCAGGCGTCGATCAACATCGCCGTCAACCTGCACCTGATGCCGGCCAAGGGCATGACGCTGCCGTTCATCTCCTATGGCGGATCGTCGCTGCTGTCTCTAGGCATAGGCATGGGTTTTCTGATAGCGGTGACGCGCAAGCGTCCGCGTTCGGAAATCCTGTTCGATCATAGGCGCCCGCCCGAAGGACACGCCGCCTGATGGAAAGCGACAATCTGATTCTGGTCGCCGCCGGCGGAACCGGCGGCCATCTGTTTCCGGCGGCGGCGCTCGCCCACGAGCTCATCGCCAAGGGCGCGCGCGTCAGGCTCGCCACCGACGACCGCGCGCAGAAATACGTGGCGGACTTCCCCGCCGAAGCGGTTCATGTCATCGCCTCGGCGACGCCGACCGGCTCGGGGCTCGGCTCCAAATTGATGGCGCTTCTGACCCTCGCCAATGGCGTGCTCGAATCCTTCAATCTTGCCGGCGAGTTGAAACCCCGCGCCATCGTGGCGTTCGGCGGCTATCCCACGGTGCCGCCGGCGCTCGGCGCGTCGCTGCGCGGCGTGCCGCTGGTGCTGCACGAACAGAACGCGGTGATCGGCCGCGCCAACAAGTTTCTGGCAGGACGGGCAAAGCTGATCGCCTCCGGCTTTCCCACGCTCGACGGCGTTTCGCCCGGACGGGCGCAGGTCGCCTATGTCGGCAATCCCCTGCGCCCGGCGGTGCTGGAGGCGGCGAAGTCAGCCTATCCCGGCTTCGAGGACCAAAAACTGCGGCTGCTGGTCACTGGCGGATCGCAGGGGGCGCGCGTCTTTTCCGACGTGGTCCCCGAGGCGCTCGGCCTGCTCACCGAAGCGGAGCGGGCGCGCCTCGTCGTCACCCAGCAGGCGCGCGACGAAGATCTTGCGCGCGTCAAGGAAACCTACACGCGGCTGAAGATCGCGGCCGATGTCGCGCCCTTCTTCAGCGACCTGCCCAAGCGCATCGCAGCGTCGCATCTGGTGATCGGCCGCTCCGGCGCCTCGACCGTGTCGGAAATCGCCGCCATCGGCCGGCCGTCCATCCTCGTGCCCTTTCCGCACGCGCTGGACGCGGATCAGGCGGCCAACGCCGCCCATCTCGCCTCGACCGGCGCGGCCGACGTGGTGCGGCAGATCAATTTCACGCCCCTTGGGCTGGTGGAGCGGTTGCGGCATGCGCTCGCCCACCCCGAAGACTTGACGAAGCGCGCGGCGGAGGCAAAAACCGCCGGCGTGACCGACGCCGCCATAAGGCTGGCTTACCTGACCCTGCACATCGCGGGGATGATCGACTCGCCGGAGAGCCCCCAATGAAACTGCCCCGCACGCTCGGCCCGATCCATTTCGTGGGCATAGGCGGCATCGGCATGTCGGGCATCGCCGAGGTTTTGATGAACCTCGGCTATCAGGTGCAGGGCTCCGACGCCGCCGACAACGCCAACGTCAAGCGCCTCCGCGAAAAGGGCGCGAAAATCTTCATCGGCCATGACGCCAAGAACCTCGGCGACGCCGAGGTGATCGTGGTGTCCACGGCGATCAAGCGCGACAACCCGGAGCTGTCGGCCGCCCGCGAAAAACGCCTGCCGGTGGTGCGTCGTGCCGAAATGCTCGCCGAGCTGATGCGTCTCAAGCAATGCGTGGCGGTGGCGGGCACCCATGGCAAGACCACCACGACCTCGCTGGTCGCCACCCTGCTCGACGCCGGCGACCTCGACCCCACCGTCATCAACGGCGGCATCATCAACGCCTACGGCACCAACGCCCGCATCGGCGAGGGCCAGTGGATGGTGGTCGAAGCCGACGAAAGCGACGGCACCTTTTTGAAACTTCCGGCCGACGTCGCGGTCGTGACCAACATCGACCCCGAGCATCTCGACCATTTCAAGACCTTCGACGCCATCAAGGAGGCGTTCCGCACTTTTGTGGAAAACCTGCCGTTCTACGGTTTTGCGGTCATGTGCCTCGACCATCCCACCGTCCAGGAACTGGTGGGAAAAATTGAGGACCGCCGCGTCATCACCTATGGCGAGAACCCGCAGTCCGACGTGCGCCTCGAAAACATCGACCTGACCGGCGGGGTCAGCCGGTTCCAGGTGACGATCCGTGATCGCCTGCACGGTCGCGAGATCGTGCTCAAAGACCTCGTCCTGCCCATGCCCGGCCACCACAACGCGCTCAACGCCACGGCGGCCATCGCGGTCGCCTACGAGCTCGGCGTCGGCCTCGACCAGATTCAAAAAGGCCTTGCCGGCTTTGGCGGCGTCAAGCGCCGCTTCACCCGCACCGGCGACTGGAACGGGGTCGCGATTTTCGACGATTACGGCCACCACCCCGTCGAAATCGCCGCCGTGCTGCGGGCCGCGCGCGCTTCGACAAAGGCGCAGGTGATCGCCGTAGTGCAGCCGCACCGCTACACCCGCTTGCAAACCCTGTTCGACGCCTTTTCCACCTGTTTCAACGACGCCGACGTGGTGCTGGTCGCCGATGTCTATGCCGCCGGCGAATCCCCCATCGAGGGCATTGACCGGGACCATCTGGTCGCCGCGATCAAGGCGCACGGCCACCGCCAGGCCCTGGCCTTGCCCGCGTCGGAGGCCCTGCCGAAATACATCCGTGAACTCGCCAACCCCGGCGATTACGTCGTCTTCCTCGGCGCCGGCAACATCACGCAATGGGCTTACGCCTTGCCCGGCCAATTGGCGGAGGGCGGCGCGTGAAGCGTGCGCTGGTCCTGCGTCATGTCGCCTTCGAAAACCTCGGCATTCTGGCGCGCATTCTCCCCGATTACGGTTTTGCCTCGGTCTATCACGAAGTCGGCCTGGGTCCGCTCCCGGCTGACGAAATCCAGTCCTGCGACCTCTTGATTGTGCTCGGCGGCCCCATCGGGGTCTATGAAACCGAGGATTACCCGTTCCTGACGGAGGAAATCGCCGCCATCAGCCGCCGCCTGCTGGCGCAAAAGCCGACATTGGGCATTTGCCTCGGCGCGCAATTGATGGCGACGGCGCTGGGCGCGCCGGCCAGCCCGGGACCGGGCAAGGAGATCGGCTACGCGCCGCTCACCCTGCGCGACATCGGGGGCGAAAATCCGCTGTCCGATCTTGAAGGCGCGCAGGTGCTGCACTGGCACGGCGACGCTTTTGGCGTGCCGCCCAATGGCGTGTCGCTGGCCTCCACCCCGCTGTGTCCGCACCAGGCTTTTGCGCTCGGCCATTACGGCCTCGCCCTGCAGTTCCATGCGGAGGTCGAGCCGGACTCGCTCGAAGCTTGGCTGATCGGCCACACCTGCGAATTGGGAAAAGTGGGGATCAAGCCCGGCGACCTGCGGCGGCAGGCGGCGGAACAGGGCGCGGCGACGGCGCAGGCCGGGGCCAAAATGTTCCGGCGCTGGCTGGACGGGATTTTTGCATGACTTTTAAGGACATCACTGGCGAGCTCGCGGCGCGCATGCCGGAGTTGCGCGGCCGCTTGACCGCGAACGCCGAAATCGCGCCCTACACTTGGTTTCGAGTGGGCGGCCCGGCGCAGGTCCTCTTTAATCCATCGGATGAAGAAGACCTCGCGTATTTTCTCAAAAACATGCCGCAAGCCATTGATGTAACGGTGATTGGTCTCGGCTCCAATCTCATCATTCGGGACGGTGGCGTTCCCGGCGTGGTGATCAGGCTTGGCGGCCGGGCGTTTGGCGAGGTCAAGGTCGAGCCAGGCCATCGCCTGCGGGTCGGCGCCTGCGTTCCGGACATGCGCGTCGCCAAGGCGGCGGCCGACGCCGGCATCGACGGCCTCGCTTTTCTGCGCGGCATTCCGGGCTGCATCGGCGGCGCCTTGCGCATGAACGCCGGCGCCCACGGAGGCGAGACCAAGGATTATTTGGTCGAAGCCCGAGGCGTCGACCGCAAGGGCGACGTGCATGTGTTCAAGGTCGAGGGCCTGCACATGACCTACCGCCACAGCGGCGCCCCCGACGACATCATCTTCACCGAAGCGCTGTTCCAGGGGCGCCCGGGCGAGCCCGCGCAGATCAATGCGGAAATGGACCGCATCACGGAAGCGCGGGAAAAGAGCCAGCCAATCCGCGAAAAGACCGGCGGCTCGACCTTCAAGAACCCGCCGGGCGAAAAGGCGTGGCAACTGGTCGACAAGGCCGGCTGTCGCGGTCTGGTGGTCGGCGACGCGCAGGTTTCGGACCTGCACTGCAATTTTTTGATCAATCGGGGGAACGCCACCGCCGCCGACATCGAAAACCTCGGCGAGGAGGTCCGCGCCCGCGTAAAAGCCGCGACGGGCGTCGAATTGCAGTGGGAAATCAAGAGAGTAGGGATGAAGGCTTGACGGGCGACGGTGCAGCAAGTGTACTAAAGCGGTTATCTGAAGCTTGACCTAGTTCGCAGCGTGGTTTATCGATTTGTAACCCTGAATCACATTTCTGACATATTTCTGACCCCCTTGAGTGGAACTAAATTGTCCTGCTTCACACTTGAGTTGCGTTGTGGAGTGGGAGGGGGAGATGGCCAAAAAGGCGAAGAAAATGGGCATTGCAACCAAAAATGGTCCGCTAATCGATCGCGAAATCAAGATGGACATGATTGCCAGTCGCCATCCGCCTTTGGCGAATGCAGACAGTAAGGCAAGGTTGGAATTCTTCAAGTCGAACCCCGAATGGACCGCAAATCTCCGCGGCGCTTTGTTTCTGCGAATTAAAGATTTTTCCGCCAAGTTCCCCGACCTGACGAAGCCCGAAGGAGAGCGTGAGACCAACGAAAAGTGGAGAAAGGCGGGACACGATAACGTTGCCGCGGAGAATGAAGCTCTTGGCCTGAAGGGGCGCTGACGCGACGATCTGGACATTGATCAATTTGCTTCTTATACGCAGGCGGCTCCATGAGCAGCGGCTACGATCCTGAAACCGTTGGTGGCGTTCTTTCGCGTCTCTTCCCTAAGGGGACGAATCCAGACTTGGCTGGTCAGGACGGGTCTATTACGCGCGCGCCACATATGCCCGCCGACGTCTTTGGTGCCGTCGCTCACATGCTTTATGTGTCTGGTGCCTATCAGTTTCTGGTGGCGAACATCTCGCCAGACAGGGAATCCGGCGCTTGTGAGACTTGCGAAGATCCGAGCGGCTGTAAAGAATGTGACAGGTGCGAATATCAGTCACCAGTATGGCACGCCTCAAGCGATGATATGGATCGCTGGGTGAGAAGGGGGCGTCTCTGGCGGGATTGCCCTGCCAGTGCGGATGAAACTGACGAGGATAGCGTCGCTGAGTTGTGGCGACGCTTGTTGAGTTACGACTCGGAAAGCTTGGTCAAGCGCCTTCGACCCGATGAGCCGACACCGGAATGGTGGAAATGCGCGCATGCGCTGCTAGTGATTTCGGATGAAGCCAGTGCTGATATAGGGTTTGCGTCAGCTTCGCCAGAACGATCTGCCGTCGAGGATTGGGCTAGCACCGGTCCGCGCAAACTTGCGCCCGACTGGGCCAGCTTTGTGACGTCCGTCTATGAAGACCTGCTGACGAACTTCCGAGCCGTGGGCAGAGTCGGACGAAATCCGGATAAGGATCACGTTTCCAAACACGGCCCAACCGACACGATCGCCTTTGTTCTCAACTCGGAAATCGTGCGGGTCCTTCCCAAGAATCGAACACCTGCGCTCGGGTGCTCGATGCGCACGATGAGCCACAATTTGGCCATACTCTCGCCTCGTGGACCGACGAACGTTTACTGGCACTCAGCCATTGCGCATGGAAAAAAAGACAGTAAGCCGCTCAACATATTGATGCTGCCGTACCCCTATCAAATCAGCCCGAATTGTTTTTCGGGTACGGTGAATGGCAAAACCCATGTAACTGGCGCATCTGGCTCTCTCAACCAAGAGCGTTGGGGCCGCTTCAGCATTTTTCCTCGCTGGCTGTCGCCGAATGGCAGTTCAATTGAGTACCGGGGACCGGAAACGCGGTGGTCGACTGACGCATCGGCGGAGAATTTCGTCTCTTTCGCCTTGGCGCTGGTGGAGGAGGCGGAGCGCGACTGCGGTGCCGTTCATGGAATTGTACTGCCAGAGTACGCTTTGGATTGGCCAACCTATTACGACTTCGTCGCGGCGTTGAAATCTCGTAAGCCACAACTTGAATTTCTGATCTCAGGTTTGTCCGAGAACTGCGAAAGCGACCATGGCAATACTGTTATGTCGACAATATTCGCAACACCCTTAGATAGGGATGGTAAACCTTTGCGTCGTAAAGCGGTTTCGCAATCACGCAGAAAGCACCATAGATGGCGTCTTGATGGTGAGCAAATCAAAAATTATGGGCTTGCTAGCGCATTGGATCCGTTTGTTACATGGTGGGAGTATTTGGCAATTGGAACTCGAGAAATGCAGTTTAATGTATTTCGTCAAGGCTCCACTTTTACAACTATGATTTGCGAGGACTTAGCTCGTTTCGATCCCGCGCATCCATGGCTTCGCGCATTGGGACCCAATCTTGTTTTCGTCATTCTCATGGATGGACCGCAACTGCCGACGCGTTGGCCCGGGCGATATGCGACCGTCATCGCGGATGATCCAGGATCGTCTGTTCTAACTTTGACGTCGAGAGGCCTGATTGTTCGATCGAATATGAACCGAGAAAACAAAAACTATTCAATCGGTCTGTGGAGGGATGACACGGGGCATACGGTCGAATTGCATTGCCCACCGCAGGACCAAGCCATCCTGTTGACGCTTTCCGGCAAGAACGCCGACGAAGTCACGCTCGATGGGCGTCCAAATTACGATGCACGTGCGTGGCGCTATCATGGTCATCGTCCAGTTCGGTTATCCTCGGAGCAAATTGCAAGGGGAGATTGGGGTTGGATATTGGGAGAACGAAGGCTTGCCGCCTCGCTGAGTTCGCCCAGCAGCCAGTCGAACTGGACTAAATGGCTCGGTGCGACCAGACTTGCCCTCAAGTCACTGACGTAGGTTTCCGGAGATAGGGTGTAGTGCTACGAATGCCCCAGATCGCGTGCCTTGAACGTTTGAAATCATCGCGCGATTAGCGGTAATCGGGCTCACCCCTCGACCAAAATTGCCCTGAAATCATTGACATTGGTGAGAGTCGGCCCGGTCACGACGCTATCTCCCAGCGACTGGAAAAACCCGTGGCCATCGTTGGCCTCCAGCGCGCCGCGCGGCGAAATCCCCAAAACTCGCGCCCGCGCCAAAGAGTCCGGCGTCAACAAAGCTCCGGCGATCTCCTCGGCGCCGTCCACCCCATCGGTGTCGCCAGCCAAAGCGTAAACGCCCGGCATCCCCTCAAGCGCCAAACCCAAAGACAACAGAAACTCGACATTGCGCCCGCCGCGCCCCGCGCCCCGCACCGTCACCGTGGTCTCGCCGCCGGACAGCAGCACGCAGGGGGCGGCAAACGGCTGGCCCTTGGCGGCGATCTGCCGCGCCAGAGCGGCCAAAACCTTGCCAACCTCGCGCGCCTCGCCCTCAATGCGGTCGCTGAGGATGTGCGCCGCGAACCCGGCCTCGCGCGCCAAGGACGCCGCCGCCTCCAGCGCCATTTGCGGCGCGGCGATGAACCTGACTTCGGAGCGCGCCAACCGGGGATCGCCAGGCTTGACGCTTTCGCCAGCCCCAGAGCGCAGCACGTCCAGCACGGCGGGCGGCGCTTCGATGCCATAGCGGGACAAAACGGCAAGCGCATCGGCGCAGGTGGTGGGGTCGCCGACCGTCGGCCCGGAGGCGATGTCAATCGGGTCATCGCCGGGCACGTCGGAGATCAGCAGCGCGACAACCCGCGCCGGGGCGCAGAGCGCGCCGAGCCGTCCGCCCTTGAGGGCGGAAAGATGCCTTCGAATGCAATTCATTTCACTGATCGTCGCGCCGCTGGCGAGCAGGGCGGCGCTTAAATGCCGCTTGTCATCGAGCGTAAGGCCGGGCAGGGGCGCCGCGAGCAGTGCGGAGCCGCCGCCCGAAATCAGCGCAATCACCAGATCGTCGGCGCTCAGCCCCTCAACCAGCCCGGCGATCTTTTGCGCGGCGGCGAGTCCGGCGGCGTCGGGCAGGGGATGCGACGCCTCGATCACCTCAATTCTTTGGCACGCGACGCCATAGCCGAACCGCGTCACCACCGCGCCGGACAGAGGCCCGTCCCAAGAATCCTCCAGCGCGCGCGACATGGCGGCCGACGCTTTTCCCGCGCCGATGACCACGGTGCGCCCGCGCGGTTTTTCCGGCAGATGCGCCGGCAAGCACAAAGCCGGCTGCGCCGAAGCGATCGCGGCGTCAAACATGCGTCTTAAAAGGCTGCGCGCGTCCATGGCGCATCAAAACACGGCTCGCCCTGCGAGGCCATTGAAATCCGAGGCGATTGCGGCGACAGTGCCGCGATGACACAGCGAAAAACCCTGTTGTGGCTGCAAGCGGGCTCATGTGGCGGCTGCTCCATGGCGGCGCTCGAACAGGGCGGCGCCGGCCTGTTCGCCGAGCTGCAAAACTTGCGGCTGGACCTGCTCTGGCACCCGAGCGTCAGCGAGGCGACGGGCGCGGAAGTTCTGAAAATTTTGGCCGACATCGAAACCGGCGCCGTAAAACTCGACATCCTTTGCGTGGAAGGCTCGATTCTGCGCGGCCCCCATGGCACAGGCGCGTTCAACCGGCTGTCGGGAACGACCCGCACCTTGCTCGATCTCACCCGCGCGCTGGCGCAGCACGCCGAAACCTGCGTCGCCGTCGGCTCCTGCGCGGCGTTCGGCGGCATTCCCGCCGGCGATCCCGACCCAACCGACAGCTGCGGCCTGCACTACGACGGCGCCGAACCCGGCGGCGTTTTGGGTGTGGCGTGGCGGTCGCGGAGCGGGTTGCCGGTGGTGAACGTCGCCGGCTGCGCGCCGCATCCCGGCTGGATTGTCGAAACGCTGGGCGCGTTGGCTGCGGGCGACCTCAAGGCGAGTGACCTCGACGCCTTCGGCCGACCCCTGTTTTTCGCCGGCCATCTCGCCCATCACGGCTGTTCGCGCAACGAATTCTACGAGTTCAAGGCTTCCGCGCGCGTCCTTTCGGAACGTGGCTGCCTGATGGAGCATCTCGGCTGCAAGGCGACGCAGGCGATCGGCGACTGCAACCAGCGCGCCTGGAACGGCGGCGGCTCCTGCACCCATGCCGGTTTCGCCTGCATTTCCTGCACCTCGCCGGGTTTTGAAGCCGCGCGCGAAACCCATGTCACGCCGAAAATCGGCGGCATCCCCGTTGGGCTGCCGCTCGACATGCCGAAAGCCTGGTTCATGACTTTGGCCGCCCTGTCGAAATCGGCGACGCCGGCGCGGGTGCGCCAAAACGCCGAGGCCGACCGCATCCTCGTCAGTCCGAAGAGGCAAAAGTGACCCGGCTGGTCGTGGGTCCCTTCAACCGGGTCGAGGGCGATCTGGAGCTGACGCTGGACATCGAAGAAGGCCGCGTCGCCGAGGCGCGCGTGGCGGCCACGCTCTATCGCGGTTTCGAGCAAATCCTCGTCGGGCGTCCGGCGGGCGACGCGCTCACCATCGCGCCGCGCATCTGCGGCATTTGCTCGGTGTCGCAAAGCCTGGCGGCCGCCGCCGCCTTGCGCGAAATTTCGGGCGTCAAGCCGCCGCGCAACGGGGAACTGGCGGCGAACCTCGTTCATGCCGCCGAAAACATCGCCGACCACCTGAGCCATTTTTATTTGTTCTTCATGCCGGATTTTGCCCGCGCCGAATATGCGCCAAAGCCGTGGCATGCCGAAATTGCCGCGCGCTTCAAGGCGGTGGAGGGCGCCGCCGCGCGCGACATGCTTCCCGCGCGCGCCCGCCTACTGCACATCATGGGCCTGCTCGCGGGCAAATGGCCGCATTCCCTGGCCCTGCAACCGGGCGGCGTCACCCGCGCGCTCGATCTCGGCGGGAAAATGCGCCTTTTGGCGATCCTGGGCGATTTCCGCGCCTTCGCGGAATCAAACCTGTTCGGCGCGCCGCTCGAAGACATCGCCGCGATGGAGACGCCCGAGGACCTGTGGGCCTATGCGGAGACCAAAGCCGATTTTGCAGCTTTTTTGCGCCTCGCCCGCGACCTGAGCCTGGACAAACTCGGCCGCTGCGCCCTGCCGCTGATGAGTTTTGGCGGCTATCACGGCGCGGAAGGGCCGCTGTTCCAAGCCGGCGTCGTCGACGCCGCCGGCGCCGCGAAAACCATGGGCAGGATCGGCGAGCAGGTCGCGGCCTCCTATTTCGCCGATTGCGCCGAAGACCCTTTTCGCGCGCACACACTGCCCGACATGGAGCGCGTCGGGGCCTATTCCTTCGCCAAGGCGCCGCGCCTCGACGGAAGCCCCGCCGAAACCGGCGCGGTGGCGCGGCAGGCGGTCGCGGGCCAAAAGCTGGTGCGCGCGCTGCTGGCGCAATCCGGCGGCAGCCAAGTGCTGGCGCGGGTCGTCGCCCGCGTGCTCGAAATCGCCCTGATTACAATCGCCGCCGAAAACTGGGCCAGGGCGCTCAATGTCCGGGAAAATTTCTGCGAGACCGCGCCGCCGCTGGCGAGTGGCGCGGTCATCGGCCGGGTCGAGGCGGCGCGTGGCGCGCTCGGCCATTGGGTGAGCGTGGAGCGCGGCGCCATCCGCGCCTATCAAATCATCGCGCCGACCACATGGAATTTCTCGCCCCGCGACGCGGCGGGCGTTCCCGGTCCGTTGGAGCAGGCGCTGGTCGGCGTCGAAACCGGCGCGCTCGGCGCGAAAGCGGCGGCGATCCAGCATGTGGTCAGGAGTTTCGATCCCTGCATGGTGTGCACGGCGCATTGAGGGCGCGTTAACCGCGTTTCAAGCCGTCGTCCCGCCCTTAACGCGCCGGCAAGGCGCGTGGCCAAAACTCGCGTCAAGCTTACCCAAGTCTTGACGAGGCCGCTCAAATGAACGCATCGAAAATTTTTCTGGCCGGCGCGGCGCTGCTCGGCCTCACCTGTGGCGCCCACGCCTGGGAGGAAGGGGCGATCGTATCGGTCTGCGGCGCCTGCCCCTCGGGGCAATCGCCCTCGGCCCTGGCGCTGGAGATGACGGTGACGCAGATGCAGGCGCATAATCCGCAGACGCAGCATACCGTCATCGTCAATCACCCGATGGATGCCTGGCAGCGCCCGATCAGCGTCCGCTACTGAGACGCGCGCGGCGCGCACGGACAGGTCCCCGCGAAGTTGAACGGCGCTTTGGCCTTGAATGCGCCCTGAGTCGGGTTCAACCAGCCACAGCACATTGGCGACCAGCCCCGCCGCGTTCATCCCGTCCGTCCTCGCGCTGGCGATCGCGCCGTCCTATTTCGACGTCCAACGCAGAGCGTTCGGGCAGACTTCGCCTGACCGGGCCATCCCGCGCGGGAAAATCCAGAGGTTGGTCCCGATATCCGCCTTCCAGTCGATGGAGCGCGCGGCAATGACTCCGTCATTGAGGCCGTGGCGGACGACGCGCGTCCGGGGATGGAGCGAAAAGGGACGCAAGGAAAGCCGCGCAAACAAGGCCCTGCCACCGGAAACCGGGCGCCACGATTCTCTCCGTGTTTGAAATCATTTTGCAGAAACAATTTTACGCGCGGCGCGCTTCACCCGAAGCGCCTGCGCCTTCCCCTGGGGCGCCAAGAAACTTGCGTCCGGCGCCAGCGCTCTTTCCACTTTTTTAAGCAGAACACGCGGAATTTTATTCCTACAAGTCCTTGAATCCTGGAGGAAGCAGACAAATTGTCGCAGTTGGCGCCCTTTTTGCCAACTGGAGCCCAACCGCAGGCGGCGCAGCCGTCGCGAGGGCGCGGGGCTCGCGCCCAAAGAACCGGACCAGGGCAGGAGAGCGCTTGATGTCGGCAACCGAAACTTTTTACGACGTGATCCGTCGCCAGGGGATCACCCGGCGCAATTTTTCGAAATTCTGCTCGCTCACCGCCGCCAGCATGGGTCTGGGCGCGACCGGCGCCTCGCAAGTGGCGCATGCGCTGGAGACGAACCCGCGCGTCCCCGTGATCTGGATGCACGGCCTCGAATGCACCTGCTGCTCGGAAAGTTTTATCCGCTCGGCGCACCCGCTGGTGAAGGATGTGGTGCTGTCGATGATCTCGCTCGACTATGACGATACGATCATGGCGGCGGCGGGCCATCAGGCTGAGGCGATTCTCCAGGAGACCCGCCAGAAGTACAAGGGCAAGTACATCCTCGCGGTGGAGGGCAATCCGCCGCTGAACGAGGACGGCATGTTCTGCATCGACGGCGGCCGTCCCTTCGTCGAAAAACTCAAGGAAATGGCCGCCGACGCCATGGCCGTGATCGCCTGGGGCTCCTGCGCCTCCTGGGGTTGCGTGCAAGCCGCGAAACCCAATCCGACCCACGCCGTGCCGATCGACAAGGTCATCACCGACAAGCCGATCATCAAAGTGCCGGGATGCCCGCCGATCGCCGAAGTCATGACCGGCGTCATCACTTTTGTGAACACCTTTGGACGGCTGCCGGAGCTCGACCGCCAGGGCCGTCCGCTGATGTTCTATTCGCAGCGCATCCACGACAAGTGCTACCGCCGTCCGCATTTCGACGCCGGCCAGTTCGTCGAGGAATGGGACGACGAAAACGCGCGAAAGGGTTTTTGTCTTTACAAAATGGGCTGCAAGGGCCCAACCACTTACAACGCCTGCTCCACCGTGCGCTGGAACGACGGCGTCTCCTTCCCGATCCAGTCGGGCCACGGCTGCATCGGCTGTTCGGAAGACGGTTTCTGGGACAAGGGGCCATTCTACGAACGCCTCTCGAACATCCACCAGTTCGGCATCGAGGCCAACGCCGACAAGATCGGCATCGCCGCCACGGCCGCGGTGGTCGGCGCCATGGCGATTCACGCCGGCATCACGGCGGTCGGCCGCCTGCGGGTCAAACACGACCACAAGACGCCGCCCGCCTCGGCGCAAGAATGATCGCCCGCCCGCAAGACCGGTCTCAAGAATTTTAGGGAAACGCACACATGGGTCTCGAAACGCCGAACGGCTTTAAGCTCGACAATTCTGGCAAGCGGGTCGTCGTCGATCCGGTCACCCGAATCGAAGGCCATCTTCGCGTCGAGGTGAACGTCGATTCCAACAACGTCATCCGCAACGCCGTCTCCACCGGCACGATGTGGCGCGGCATCGAGGTGATCCTGCGCGGCCGCGATCCGCGCGACGCCTGGGCCTTTACGGAGCGGATCTGCGGCGTCTGCACGGGAACGCACGCGCTGACTTCGGTCCGCGCCGTGGAAGACGCCTTGGCGATCAAGATTCCGGAGAACGCCAACTCCATCCGCAACATCATGCAGCTGACCCTGCAAGTGCACGACCACATCGTGCATTTCTATCATCTGCATGCGCTCGATTGGGTGGATGTCGTTTCCGCGCTGTCGGCCGATCCCAAGGCCACCTCGGCGCTGGCGCAGTCGATTTCGTCCTGGCCGCTGTCCTCGCCCGGCTATTTCAAGGAGCTTCAGGGCCGCTTGAAGCGGTTTGTCGAATCCGGCCAGCTCGGCCCGTTCAAGAACGGCTATTGGGGTTCGCCCGCCTACAAGCTGCCGCCGGAAGCCAACCTGATGGCGGTCGCCCACTATCTGGAAGCGCTCGACTTCCAGAAGGATATTGTCAAAATTCACACCGTCTTCGGCGGCAAGAACCCGCATCCGAACTGGCTGGTCGGCGGCGTGCCGTGCCCGATCAACGTCGATGGAATCGGCGGCGTCGGCGCGATCAACATGGAGCGGCTGAATCTCGTCAGCGAGATCATCGACCGTTCGATCGAGTTCACCAACAAGGTCTATATTCCCGACCTGCTCGCCATCGCCTCGTTCTACAAGGATTGGCTGTACGGCGGCGGCCTGTCGAGCAAGTCGGTGCTGTCCTACGGCGACATTCCCGAGCGCGCCAACGATTATTCCGCCGCGAACCTGCTCCTGCCGCAAGGCGCGATCATCAACGGCAACCTCAACGAGGTCTTCCCGGTCAATCTCCGCGATCCCGAGGAGATCCAGGAATTCGTCGCCCATTCCTGGTACAAGTACCCGGATGAAACCAAGGGCCTGCATCCCTGGGACGGCGTCACCGAGCCGAATTTCGTGCTCGGCCCCAACGCCAAGGGCACGAGAACCAATATCGAAGCCCTGGACGAAAGCGCGAAATACAGCTTCATCAAGGCGCCGCGCTGGAAGGGCAACGCCATGGAGGTCGGGCCGCTCGCCCGCTGGATCATCGGCTACGCCCAGAACAAGCCGGAATTCAAGGAGCCCGTCGAAAAGGTCCTGAAGGACCTCGGCGCGCCGACGTCGGCCCTGTTCTCGACGCTCGGCCGCACGGCGGCGCGCGGTCTGGAATGCCAGTGGGCCGCCAACAAGCTCAAGCATTTCCATGACAAGCTGATCGCCAACATCAAAGCGGGCGACTCCAGCACCGCCAATGTCGACAAGTGGGATCCTCAGACCTGGCCCTCCGAGGTCAAGGGCGTGGGCTTCACCGAGGCGCCGCGCGGCGCGCTCGCCCATTGGATCAAGATCAAGGACGGCAAGATCGACAATTACCAGGCGGTGGTGCCCACCACCTGGAACGGCAGCCCGCGCGACCCCAAAGGCAATATCGGCGCCTTCGAGGCCTCGCTGCTCGACACGCCGATGGCGGATCCGTCGCAGCCGCTGGAGATCATCCGCACCTTGCATTCCTTCGACCCCTGCCTCGCCTGCTCGACTCACGTGATGAGCGAGGACGGCCAGGAAATGGCGAAGATTCAGGTTCGCTGACCGCTGATCGTCCCCTCTCCTCGCTCGCGGGGAGAGGGGCAGCCCGCACAAGGGCCAAGTAATCAAATGAATCCCTCGGGAGGTCGTCATGGATGATCTGGCGAAAATCGCCGATATCAGCGAATTGAAGGGTGAGGTCGTCGTCGCCCGCCGCACGGTCTATGTCTATCAGGCGCCGGTGCGCATCTGGCACTGGGTCAATGCGGCGTGCATGACCGTGCTGTTCATCACCGGCTATCTGATCGCCTCGCCGCCCGGCTCGCTCGGCGGCGAAGCCAGCGCCCATTACCAGATGGGGTATATTCGCTTCGCCCATTTCGCGGCGGGCCAGACCATGGCCGTGTTCTTCCTGATGCGGTTCGTCTGGGTGTTCCTGGGCAACCCCGCCTCGAAGCAGCTGTTCTGGGTTCCCGTCTGGAAGAAGAACTTTTGGGATGGCCTGTGGAACGAGGCCAAATGGTACGCCTTCGCGGTCAAGTTTCCCCGGCAATACGTCGGCCATAACCCGCTGGCGCATCTGATGATGTTCTTCGTGTTCACCCTCGGCACGATCTTCATGATCTGCACCGGCTTCGCCCTGTATTCCCAAGGCGCCGGCGAAGGCTCGATCTGGGCCAAGCTGTTCGGCTGGGTGTTCCTGATCTTCCCCAACAGCCAGGACGTGCACACCTATCACCACCTTGGCCTGTGGGTGCTGTGCATTTTCGCCGCCATCCACGTCTATGCGGCGGTCCGCGAAGACATCATGTCGCGCCAGAGCATGATTTCGTCGATGATCTCCGGCGAACGCCAGTTCCGCGACGACAAGGTTTGACATGGACAAGAAAATCCTCGTCCTCGGCATTGGCAACATCCTTTGGGCCGACGAAGGTTTCGGAGTGCGCGCGCTGGAAATTTTTCACAGCCTCTATCGCGTCCCCGAAAACGTCAGCCTGCTGGACGGCGGCACGCAGGGCCTCTACCTCGTGCAGTTCGTCCAGGAGGCGGATTATCTTCTGGTGTTCGACGCCATCGACTACGGCCTAAAACCCGGAACGCTCAAAATCGTCGAGGGCGGCGAGGTGCCAAAGTTCACCGGCGCCAAGAAAATGAGCCTGCACCAGACCGGCTTTCAGGAAGTGCTGTCCGCCGCCGACCTGCTCGGCGACTATCCGGAAAAGCTCGCCCTGATCGGCTGCCAGCCCGAGGATTTGGAAGACTGGGGCGGGCCGCTGACCCAGCCGGTTCGCGACCAGTTGGTCCATGCGGCGGAAATCGCCGCGTCGATTCTTGAACAATGGGGCGCGTCATGCACGCGCCGCGAAAAGGGCGAAATGGTCGAGCCGCTGCTCGCCAATGACATCGACCACGCGAGCTACGAGCGGCCGATCGCGGCCGCGTAAAAAAGCCTTTCGGTCGCATCGTCCCCTGCGGCCGAAACGGCGGCGCGGCGCAAATGCCGCGTCGCCCTTTTCAAAGGAACTGTCTTCATGTGTCTTGGCGTGCCGATGACGGTGATCGAAAGCGACGAGGTGTCCGCGCTCTGCGCGCGCGGGAACGAGACGCGTCGCGTGTCGGTGCTTCTGGTCGGAGGGCAGCCAGCCGGCGCCAAGCTCTTGATTCACATCGACAGCGCCGTGCGCGTGCTCGATGACGAGGAGGCGGCGCTGATCGACCAGGCGCTGGTCGGTCTCGAAGCCGCGATGCGCGGCGAGAATTTCGAAAGCGCCTTCGCCGATCTCATCAACCGGGAGCCACAGCTTCCCGAGCATCTGCGCTGAACGAGATGCTCCGACAACAGTAGAATTTCAAGCCCTGGCGTCGTCATTGCGAGCGGAGCGAAGCAATCCAGACCACCCAAGCGACGCATGACTGGCGCTCTGGCAACAAAGTCGCGCAATCGTTGCCTAAGAGACTCCTGGATTGCTTCTCTCCACTCACAATGACGTCATCAAGGCTCGTGAATATTTCTCAACCCATTTGATCTGCATCAAAAATAATCCATTCCAGCCCATTATTTCTGCTGGAAAGATCATTTCTCTTTCTGTAAGCTTCGCTTCCATAGATGACGCCGAACGGCGCAAATACCCCGCTTTTCCAAGGAGAAGCCGCGTGGCGCGCTTCTTGCGGAGACGGGAAACGAAAGGAAACGCTCGTGGATCATTCCCTGCTCAAGGCGCTTGTCGAGCGCCATGGCTTGCCCGTTATCGATGATGCCTCCATCGACGCCTTTTTCGCCTCCGGCGGCCCCCATGCCCTGCTGTTCTTCTCCGGCGCTGGCGCGCCCCGCCCGGAAACCTCCGATGTCGCGGTGCTGTTTCCCGAACTGCTCAAGGTGTTTTCCGGCCAGGTGCGCGGCGCGCTGGTCGCGCCGGAGGCCGAAGCGGCGCTGAAAAACCGTTTCCAGGTGTTCGTCTTCCCCTCCGTCGTCGTGACGCGCGACGGACAGCCGGTCGCCGTGCTGCCCAAAATCCTTGATTGGGCAGACTACCGCCAAAGAATCGCCGAGGCCCTTGCGCCCGACGCGCCCGTGCTGGTCGCGCCGCAAAAGCCCAGGACCGAATTCGCCCACGTCCATCGCGCGTAGACTCAGGGAGAGAAATATGAAAGCCGGATTCTGGGTCGCGCCCGAAGACGCCGAGGACACCATGACCATCCTCCCGATTGGTGTTGAGGAGGAGGCGCGTAAGTCGATTTCGCTGCTGGCCACCGGAGAGGGCGAGGCGCTGGCCAAAGCCTGTCCGCGCGTGCGCGACATGCTGCCGAAAATCGTCGCCGCGCTCGAAAGCCAGCGGGCGCACGCGCAGGGCCAATTGTTCGACCTCACCGAATTCTCCGACGACGAAAAGCGCCTGATCTCCGGCGCCATCGGCGAGGGCGAGGTCGGCGGTCTCGCCGCGACGCCCGACGGCGTCGTCGCGCAAATCCAGGAAGCGGTCATGGCCGGCCTGTGGCGGGTGCGCTTCACTGACGCGGACGGCAAACTGTTCGCCGATTATCTCGAAGTGTCGAGCCTGCCGGAAATCGCCCGCCGCGCCGCGCTCGCCAATTGCCGCCCGCTCAAAATCGGCGCGCCACCAGAAGGCGTGATGAACGTGATGCCGCTCTTGCAAGAAATTTCCGCGCGCGCGGAAGCGTGGAAGGAGGGCGATCCCACCCACACCATCACTTTCTCGCTGCTGCCGATGAACGCGGCGGACATGGACTTCTTGCAGAAGACGCTCGGCCCCGGCTCCGTAAAACTTGTATCAAAAGGCTACGGCGCCTGCCGCGTCCACTCGACTGGCGTGAAGCATGTGTGGTCGGTGCAATATTTCAACGCCTCGGACGAGGTCGTGCTGGACACGCTGGAAATCGGCGCGCCCCCGCCGGCCGCTTGCGCGGCCGACGAGGATTTTGAGGACAGCGCCCATCGCCTGCGCGAGATCGAGGAGGCCTATTTCTCGTGAGCGCTTTCGAGCAATTCGGCAAGCACGAAAACCTCGCCGACGACGCGAAGATGGAATGCGGCGTGTGCTGGCATGTCTACGATCCCGCCGTCGGCGATCCCGTCTGGCAGATCGCGCCGGGCACGCCATTTTCGGCCCTGCCGGAAGACTGGCGCTGTCCCAATTGCGACGCCGTGCAAGCGCGGTTCCTGCGGCTCGACAAAGATGACTGACGATCTGGAAGCGACAAGACTGGCGGAGCGGCTCAAGGAGCATTTCGAGGAGCTCTACGAGCGCTGCATGAAGGACATGCCGATCTGCAACCCGCACCTACGGGTCGCCTGCGTCGGCTTCTGTCCCCATGGCGATTTCAACCTCGGCATCGTGCTCACGCCCTGGTTCATGAACGTCTGCGCCTCGCCGCGCGCGGGCGCGCCGAAAGTGGAGGACAGGCCCGGGGCGACGCGGGGCCTCACCCTGCCCACCGGCAACGTGGATTTCCTCGCGACCGATCTCGACGGTTTTGACCGGCTGCTGTTCGCCTCGCTGTTCTCGCCCATGGACAATTTTGGCGATCACGCGGCGGCGCTGGCGACGGCCGAAGCCGCGATGGACGCGCTTATGAAGGCGCCGGAACCCGCGCCGTCGCCCGAACCGCCCAGGAAGGAAACGGTCGCCATGGACCGCCGCGCCTTCTTCCGCCTGGGACGGCGCGCATGACTCCGCTCCGCATCCGCGCGCGCACGCGCCACAAGGCGGTCGCCGAGATCGAAATCCTTTCGCCGCGCGTCGATCCCTGCGCGGTCTTTGTCGGGCTTTACCCCGAGGAGGCGGTTGCGCTCGCGGGCCGGCTGTTTTCGCTCTGCCCGGTCGCGCAGGCCACCGCCGTGCGCGCCGCGACGGGACTGCCGCCGCAAGAGGATGAGGCGGAAAAACTGCTTGCCGAGCGGCTTGGCGAATTGCTGCGCGCCAGCCTGCTGGACTGGCCGGGCGCGGCGCCGACCCCGGACGAGATCGCGGCCTTGCGCGACGCGCTGGCGCTGCTGCGCCGCCTCCGCGCTGGCGTCAGCGCCGACGATTTGCGCGACGCCCTCACCCGGTTCGGTCTTGGCACAAAAGATGGTTTTGTCGCCCGCCAGATGGCGGAGGCCATGGCGGACGAATTTTTCATGGGCCTGCGCCCGCGCCGCATCGATCCGCTGACCGCCAGCGACGATCCTCTCGTCGTCGATTTGCTCTGGGCCGACAAGACGTTCAGCCGCGCGCCGCGAATCGGCGAACGCCGCGCCGAAACCGGGGCCGCCGCTCGCGCCGGCATCGGCTCCGCCGCGCTGACGGGTCGGCTGGCGGCGCGCGAGGCCGACATGATGGGGACCGGCGGGGTGCTGCAATGGCTGCTTAAAGGCGGCCCCTCGCTCGAAGAGCTTTGCGCACGCGGTGATGGTTTCGCCGCGGTGGAGTCCGCGCGCGGCCGCTTGCTTCACGCCTGCAAGCTCGACGGCTCCGGGCGCATCGGCGACTATCGGATCGTCGCGCCCACCGAATGGAATTTCCACGAAGACGGCCCCTTCGCGCGTCTGTTGATCGGCGCGAAGATCGGCGAGGGCGCGGAGGCGAAGCGCCGCGTCGAGCGCCTCGCCTTCGTCTTCGATCCCTGCATCAAGGCCGAGGCCGAAATCCTGGAGGCGGTCGATGCATGAAATGTCGCTCACCGAGGGCGTCGTCGAAATTTTGGCCGAGGAAGGCCGCAAGCAGGGTTTTCGAAAAGTGAAAACCGTGTGGCTGGAAATCGGCGAACTCTCCGGCGTCGAGCCGGAGGCCATGCTGTTTTGTTTCGACGTGGTCGCGCGCGGCACGCTCGCCGAGGGCGCGAAGCTGGAAATTTTCAGGACGCCGGGCGCCGGCTGGTGTCTCGATTGTTCGAAAACCGTGGCGCTCGCGGAGCGCTTCGGTCAGTGCCCGGAATGCGGTCAATATCACGTGCAGATGACGTCGGGCGACGAGATGCGCGTCAAGGAACTGGAGGTCGAGTGATGTGCACGGTTTGCGGATGCGGAACGGCCAGCGTCGAAGGCGAAAAGCACGAGCACAAACATAGCCACGCCCACCGTCACGCGCATTCGCATGGCGGGCAGGAGCATACGCATGAACACAGCCATGAACATGCGCATGGCCACGATCACAGCCACGACCACGATCACACGCACGATCACGGCCACGGTCATCATGATCATGATCATGATCATGACCATGACCATGACCATGACCACCACCACGACCATGACGAAGCGCATGCCCACGCCCATGACGGCGAGCACGGCCACGACCACGCCCACGGCGACCACGCGCACGACCACCACCACGTCCACAGCCACACGCACGCGCATGGCGGCGTGACGCACGAACACCATCACGAGCACGGCCATACCCACGCGCATGGTGAAGGCCACGGCGATCATTCCGACAGCGTCGAGCACGCCCATACCGGCGCGCACGACCACGACCACACCCACACCCACGATTACGGCGCGGGGATTGCCGGCGTTCATGTCCCCGGCATGAGCCAGGAGCGCATCGTCCAAATCGAGCGCGACATTCTGGGCAAGAACAACTCTTACGCCAACGCCAACCGCGCGGCGCTGGCGCAAAAGGGCGTGCTGGCGCTGAATTTTGTCTCAAGCCCCGGTTCCGGCAAAACCTCGCTGCTGGTGCGCACCATTTCGGATCTCAAGGACAAGTTCCCCATCGCGGTGATCGAGGGCGACCAGCAAACCTCCAACGACGCCGAGCGCATCCGCGCCACCGGCGCCAAGGCGTTGCAGGTCAATACCGGCAAAGGCTGCCACCTCGACGCCCACATGGTCGGCCACGCGCTCGAACATCTCGACGTGGCGCAAAACTCGCTGCTGTTCATCGAGAACGTCGGCAATCTCGTCTGTCCCGCCGCCTTCGATCTCGGCGAGGCGCACAAGGTGGTCTTGCTCTCGACCACCGAAGGCGAGGACAAGCCGGCCAAATATCCCGACATGTTCGCCGCCGCCGATCTGATGATTTTGAACAAGTCGGACCTGCTGCCGCACCTCGATTTCGACGTCGGCGCCTGCCTCGCCCACGCGCTGCGCGTCAACCCGCGCCTGCAAACGTTTGTTGTTTCCGCGCGCACCGGCGAAGGTCTGGCGAGTTTTTACGCCTGGATTTCCGCGCGCGCCGCGCTGGCAAGGAAGCCATGACGCAGGCCGCCCGCCAGCACGAGGAGCACGTGACTCGCCTGCGTCTGCGCCTGCGTGGCGCGGTGCAGGGCGTGGGCATGCGCCCCTTCGTGCACGGGCTGGCGGCGCGCTTGTGTCTGACGGGATTTGTTCGCAACGACGCCGAAGGCGTGTTGATCGAAGTCGAAGGTTTTGCGAAAAATTTCGTCGCGACATTGCGCGCGGAATTGCCGCCGCTGGCGCGCCTGGACTCGCTTCATTGCGAGGACATCGCGCCACGCGGCGACACGAATTTCGTCATCGAGACCACGCGACAGGGCAGGGCGCAAACCCGCATCCCCGCCGATGCGGCGATTTGCGAAAACTGCCTCGACGACCTCTTCAACCCGTCGAGCCGTTTTCATCATTATCCCTTCGTTAACTGTACGCACTGCGGCCCGCGCTACACGCTGACGAAAAACCTTCCCTACGACCGCGCGCGGACCTCGATGGCGCGTTTTCCCATGTGCGAAGAGTGCGCGCGCGACTATGCGGACCCGACAAATCGCCGCTTCCACGCCGAGCCCATCGCCTGCGCAAACTGCGGCCCGCGCCTGAGCCATCCGCCGTCGGAACTCGTCGCCGCCCTCCGCGCCGGAAAAATCGTCGCGCTCAAGGGCATTGGCGGCTTCCATCTGCTCTGCGACGCGAGCAACGCCGACGCGGTGGCGGAACTGCGCCGCCGCAAGGATCGCGAAGCCAAACCTTTTGCGCTGATGCTGGCAAACGAAGCGTCGGCAGAACTGTTCGGCCAACCGACGCCGCAAGAACTGGCGCTGTTGCGTTCGCCGGCGCATCCCATCGTCCTCATCGATTCCCTAAAGAATCTCCCAGAAGCGGTCGCGCCGGACATGAGCCGCCTCGGCGTGATGCTGGCTTATGCGCCAGTCCATCATTTGTTGTTTGAAGCGGCGGGCGCCCAGCGAAACGCGTCTTGCGAGTTCGCTTTGGTCGCGACTTCGGCGAATCCCGGCGGTGAGCCGCTCATCACCGACAACGACGAGGCGCTTCGAAAACTCGCAAACATCGCCGACCTCATCGTCACGCACGACCGCGACATTGTCGTGCGCGCCGATGACAGCGTCATGCAGATCGTCGATGGCGCCCCCGCCTTCCTGCGCCGGGCGCGCGGATTTGTGCCCGAGCCCATCGACCTCGGCGACGACGGCCCCAGCGTGCTCGCCTGCGGCGGCCATCTGAAGGCCACCCTCACCCTAACGCGCGGCCGCGAAGCGTTTGTGTGCCAGCACATCGGCGACCTCTCCGACGCCGAAACGTTTCGGTTCTACGAAGAAAGCGCCGCGCATCTGCTGCGCCTGCTCGACGTGAGGCCGGAAGCCGTCGCCTGCGACCTGCACCCGGACTATCTCTCGACCCGTTTCGCCGAAAATTTTGGCCCGCCCATCCTGCGCTTCCAGCACCACGCCGCCCATGTCGCGGCGATCGGCGCGGAGCATGGCGAAACGCAAATCTTCGGCGCGGCGCTCGACGGGACCGGCCTCGGCGACGACGGCGGCGTCTGGGGCGGCGAATTCTTGCGGCTTGACGGGCAGGGCGGTTTTGCGCGCGAAGGATCGCTCAGCCCCCTGCCGCTGTGGGGCGGCGACCGCGCCGCGCGCGAGCCATTTCGGATGGGCCTCGCGGCTTTTGCCGCGCTCGGCCGTCTCGAAGAGGCTTCGACCTTTTTCAGCCAGGTCCCGCAAGCCGCGCAATCCGCGAAAATGCTCGGCGCCAACTATCCGCAGACCACCAGCCTCGGCCGCCTGTTCGACGCCTGCGCCGCGCTGCTCGGCTTCCCCCAAAGACAAGATTTCGAGGGACAGGCGGCGATGCGCCTCGAAGCCGCCGTCCGCCAGCCCAAAGCCCTGCCCGGCGGACATGCCTGGCGCGAGGGCAAACTCGATTTCACGCCGCTGCTCGCACATCTCATCGATGCGGATCCGGACGCACGCGAGGGCTCGGACTTGCTGCACGGAACGCTGATCGCCGGCCTCACGGAAGCCCTCTGCGCCCTGACCCAGCAAGACGAAAAAATTGCGCTCGGCGGCGGCTGCATGATGAACCGCATTTTGTCGGAAGGTCTCGCGCAAAATCTGCGCGACAACAATCGTGCGCCGCTGCTGGCGCGCAAACTGCCGCCCAACGACGGCGGCCTGTCGCTCGGACAGGCCGCGCTCGCAAGGGCGGTGCTGAGGAACAATTCTACATCGTCATTGCGAGAACCGTAGCGGCGAAGCAATCCAGGATTCTCTTCCATCCGCAAGAATCCTGGCTGCGCTCGCAAATGACGGACGAGAGGTGAGGGAGAGAAACAAATGTGTCTCGCAATCCCCGTCCAGGTGACGGAGCTGCTGGACGGCGACATGGCGAAGGTCAGTCTCGACGGCGTGCAAAAAGTGATCTCGTTGGCGCTGGTCGAGGACGTCCAGGTAGGCGATTACGTCATCCTTCACGTCGGCTACGCGCTCAACAAGCTCGACCCCGAGGAGGCGCAAAAAACGCTTGAGCTCTTGGCGGAAGCCGGCTTGGGGGCGCCATCATGAAATATGTCGACGAATATCGCGACGGCAAGCTGGCGCGCAAAATCGCCGCGACCATCGCCGCCGAGGCGAAACCCGACCACGACTATCGCTTCATGGAATTCTGCGGCGGCCACACCCACGCCATCGCCCGCTACGGCCTCGAAGATTTGTTGCCCAAAAACGTGCGCATGATCCACGGCCCCGGCTGCCCCGTCTGTGTGCTGCCCGTGGGCCGCATGGACGATGCGATCAAACTGGCGCAGCGGCCCGACGTGACGCTGTGCACCTATGCCGACCTGATGCGCGTACCCGGTTCGAACGGCCTCAGCCTGATCAAGGCCAAGGCGGCGGGCGCCGACATCCGCATGGTCTATTCGACGCTCGACGCCTTGCGCATCGCGCAGGAGGAGCCCGCGCGAAAAATCGTGTTCTTCGCCATAGGCTTCGAGACCACCACGCCGCCGACCGCGCTCGCGCTCGTGCAGGCGCAAAAACTCGGCCTGAAAAATTTCTTCGTGTTCTGCAATCACGTCCTCACTCCGGCGGCGATCCAGAACATTTTGGAAAGCCCCGACGTGCGCGACCTCGGCCTTGTTCGCATAGACGGGTTCATCGGCCCGGCGCATGTCTCTACCGTGATCGGCACGCGCCCTTACGATTTTTTCGCCGAGGAGTTCCAAAAGCCGGTGGTGGTCGCCGGCTTCGAGCCGCTCGACGTCATGCAGGCCATTTTGATGCTGGTGCGCCAGGTCAATGACGGCCGCTGCGAGGTCGAGAACGAATACAGCCGCGCGGTGACGCCGGACGGCAACCTCAAGGCGCAAGATTTGGTCAGCAGCATTTTCGAACTGCGCGACATGTTCGAATGGCGTGGCCTCGGCGACGTCCCGTATTCGGCGCTCAAACTGCGTGACGCCTATGCCGCTTTCGACGCCGAAAAAGTGTTCGAAATCACCACCCAGCCGGCGCAGGACAATCCCGCCTGCGAGTGCGGCGCGATCCTGCGCGGCGTGAAAAAACCCACGGATTGCAAGCTGTTCGGCACCGTCTGCACGCCGGAGACGCCGATGGGCTCGTGCATGGTGTCATCCGAGGGCTCCTGCGCCGCTCATTGGACTTACGGTCGCTTCCGCGACGCAACGGAGAAACAAGCGTCATGAACGCCCCGCGCCTTCGCACCCGAAAACTCGACATCAGAAACGGACGCGTCGATCTCTCCCATGGCTCGGGCGGCCGCGCCATGGCGCAACTGATTTCGGAAATTTTCGCCGAAAACTTCGCCAACGATCTTTTGGCGCAGGGTAACGACCAGGCCGTGTTTTCCATCCCGCCTGGACGCCTCGCCATGACGACAGACGGCTATGTGGTGTCGCCGCTGTTTTTCCCGGGCGGAAACATCGGTTCGCTCGCCGTGCATGGCACGGTGAACGATCTCGCCATGGCCGGCGCCAAGCCGCTGCACCTCTCCGCCAGCTTCATTCTAGAGGAAGGTTTTGCGCTCGCGGACCTCGCGAAGATCGCCGAGAGCATGGGCAACGCCGCGCGCGAAGCCGGCGTGAAAATCGTCACCGGCGACACCAAGGTCGTCGAGCGCGGCAAGGCGGACGGCGTGTTCATCTCCACGGCCGGCATCGGCGTCGTTCCCGACGGTCTGACTCTCTCCGGCGACAGAGCGCGTCCCGGCGACAAGATTCTTGTGTCCGGCACGCTCGGCGACCACGGCGTGGCCATCATGTCGAGCCGCGAAAACCTGCAATTCGAAACGCAAATTCTTTCGGACTCCGCCTCGCTCAACGGCCTCGTCGCCGACATGGTCGCGGCCTGCGGCCCGCACTTGCGGTTGTTGCGCGATCCCACGCGCGGCGGCCTCGCGGCAACCCTCAACGAGATCGCACACCAGTCGAACATCGGCGTGCGCATCGACGAGGATTCTTTGCCGGTGAAGGCGGAAGTCGCGGCGGCCTGCGAGTTGTTAGGCCTCGATCCGCTGCACGTCGCCAACGAGGGCAAGCTGATCGCCTTCGTCGCGCCCGAGGCGGCCGAGGCCTTGCTGGCGGCGATGCGCGCGCATCCGCTGGGACGCGACGCGGCGATCATCGGCGAGGCCGTCGAGGACGCGCACAATTTCGTCCAGATGCGCACAGCGTTCGGTGGCGGGCGCATTGTCGACTGGCTGTCGGGCGAACAGCTCCCGCGCATCTGCTGAGGGCGACAAAAAGATGCGCATCCTGCTGCTCTGCCATTCTTTCAACAGCCTGACGCAAAGGTTGTTCGTGGAACTGCGCGAGCGCGGCGAAGAGGTCAGCGTCGAGTTCGACATTTCCGACGCAGTGCTCCGCGAGGCGGTGGACCTGTTCGAGCCCGACCTCGTCCTCGCGCCCTTCCTCAAGCGGGCGATCCCCGAGGACGTCTTGGCCCGCGCAAAATGCCTGATCGTGCATCCGGGGCCGCCGGGGGATCGCGGTCCCTCCGCGCTCGACTGGGCGATTTTGGAAGGCCGTGAAAACTGGGGCGTGACCTTGCTCGAAGCCGCGCCGGACCTCGACGCCGGCCCGGTCTGGGTGACGCGCGCCTTCCCCATGCGTGCGGCGAGCAAGTCCAGCCACTACCGCCACGAAGTCACGCGTGGCGCCGTCGCCTGCGTGATCGAGGCCTTGCAAAAATTCCGAAACGGCGAACGCGCGCAGCCGCAGCCCGAACTCACGCCCATGCGTCCCGTCTGTCCGCGCGCGCTGCGCCGCATCGACTGGGCCGCCGACGATGTGGATGCGGTGCTGCGAAAAATTCGCTCGGCGGACGGTTCCCCGGGCGCGCCAGGGTCCATCGGCGGGCGTGAATATCTGCTATTCAATGCCGAGGCGGCGCACGGCCTTCCCGCAGCCGAACCCGGAACGTTTTTGGCGCGGCGCGGTGGGGCGGTCGCTTTGGCGGCGCGCGACGGCGCGGTGTGGATCGGCCATTTGCGCGAGCCCGCAGCCGGATCGCTCAAACTGCCGGCGGCGCACATGCTCGGCGACGTTTTTTCCGCGCTGCCAGAAAAACCTTCGCCGCTGATCCGTTATGAGCAGGACGGCGACATCGGTTATTTGCATTTCGCCTTCCACAATGGCGCGATGAGCGTCGCGGACTGCCGCACGCTCGAAGCGGCGATTGTTTCCGCACGCCGCGAGAAAGCGCGCGCGCTCGTCCTCACCGGCGGCCCGGATTATTGGTCGAACGGCCTGCATCTCGGCGTCATCGAAGCGGCGCAAAGCGCGGCCGAAGAATCCCTTCAAAACATCGAGGCGATGAACGATTGCGTGCGAACCCTGCTCGCCATCGACGACCGTCTCGTGGTCGCGGCGCTGCGGGGCAACGCCGGCGCCGGCGGCGTGTTCCTGGCGCTCGCCGCCGATGTCGTGATGATGCGCGACGGCGTGATCCTCAACCCGCATTACAAGGACATGGGCAATCTCTACGGCTCGGAATACTGGACCTACCTGCTGCCCCGCCGCGTCGGGTCCGAAAAGGCGCGGCTGATCACGCAGAACCGCCTGCCGATGGGCGCGGCGCAGGCCGCGCGTCTCGGCCTCGCCGACATCATCCTGCCCGAGGCGCCGGAAGAGGCGGAAGCGGTCATGCGCGCACGTGTGCAATTAATCGCATCGGTGGCGGATTTCGCCGAACGCCTCGCGGCCAAAAGGCTTGCGCGCGAAAAAGACGAGGCGACAAAACCTCTGGAAAAATATCGTTCTGAAGAACTGGAAAAAATGCAGCGCAATTTCTTCGGTTTCGATCCCTCCTATCATGTCGCGCGGCACAATTTCATTCGCAAGGTGGCGAAATCGCGGACGCCATTGCATCTGGCGCTGCATCGCTCCCTTCGTCCGCGGAGAGACATCGCATGACGTCTGGCGCCGTTCTCATCGTCGACGACGAATTGCGCTCGCAGGAATCGCTGAAGCGCGTGCTCTCTGAAGAGTTCGACGTGCTGCTCGCCAGCAATGCGGAGGAGGCCGAGGCCATCCTGGCGGGCGATCTGGTGCAGGCCATCCTGTGCGACCAGCGCATGCCCGGCGAATCCGGCGTCGATTTCCTGCGCCGCGTGCGCGAGGCCTGGCCCGATCCCGTGCGCATGATCATCTCGGGCTTTTCCGAATCCGAGGACATTATCGCCGGCGTCAACGAGGCCGGAATTTATCAGTACATCACCAAACCCTGGCGCCCGGAAAAACTCCTGGAGACCGTGCGCGACGCCGTGCGGCTCTACCATTTGCAGAAGGGACCGGGGGGCGGGGACGTCAAGCCGTCGCACGGAACGCTCAACCGCATGCTCTCGGACCGGCGGCGCGAACAGAAAAAAATGTTCGAGTTCGAGCGCATCGTCCACGACCCCAAGGGGCCCATGGTGGACACGCTGGCGCTGGCGCGCAAGGCGGCGTGCTACGACATTTCCGTCCTGATCACCGGCGCGTCCGGCGCTGGCAAAGAGCTCTTGGCGCGCGCCATCCACTTTGGTTCAGCGCGCGGCGACAAGCCTTTCGTGGTCGAAAATTGCGGCGCGCTCCCCGACGAATTGCTGGAGAGCGAACTGTTCGGCTGCAAGAAGGGGGCCTACACCGGCGCCTATCAGGACCGCATCGGCCTGTTCGAACTGGCCGACGGCGGCACGATTTTTCTCGACGAAATCGGCGAGACCTCCCCGGCCTTCCAGGTCAAACTGTTGCGCGTGTTGCAGGAGCGCGAGATGCGCCCGCTCGGCGCGGCGCGGTCGCGAAAGATCGATGTGCGCGTCATTTCCGCCACCAACCGCGACCTCGAAAGCGATGTCGAACAGGGGCGCTTCCGTCGCGACCTTTTTTACCGCCTCAACGCCTTCCCGCTGCACCTGCCGGCGCTGAACGAGCGGAGCGGCGACATTCCGCTGATCGCCGAAAGCATTTTGGCCGAGGTCAACCGCGCGTTCCGGCGCAAAATTCCGGGTTTCACGCCGGAAACCCTGCGGCAGCTGCGCGCTTACGCGTGGCCGGGCAATGTGCGCGAACTCCACAACGAGATTCAGCGCATGGTGGTGATGGCGGAAGCGGATGCGCCGCTCGCCGCGCATCTGCTGTCGGCGCGGGTGGCGAGCGGCGATGTGCGCATCAACCTGAACGGCCACACGACGCTGAAGGATCAGGTGGAGGCGCTGGAGCGCGCCGCGATTTCGCGAACCCTCGCCGCCTGCTCCGGCAACATCAGCCACGCCGCGGAAAAGCTTGGCCTGTCCCGCGTCGGCTTGCGCGCGAAAATCGACCGCTACGACTTGCGAAAAGATGTGGCGCAGGGGTGTGAGCCATGAGCCCCAACCGCCCGTCGCGCCCCGAAAACATCCTGGCGCTCGCGGGCGCCGGCGCGGACGGCGATCTCTCGGACAGCCAGGAATCCGTCTGGCAGGAGGTCGTCAAGCGCGTTGACGAGGTTTACTCCGACCTGCTGCGCTATGAATCCGACCTCGAAGCAAAAAATGCGGAATTGGAGGAGGCGCAAAGTTTTATCTCCAGCGTGATCGCCTCGGTCTCTGACATTCTGGCCGTCTGCGACGCCGAGGGCCGGATCGTCCAGGCCAATCCGGCCTTTGTCACCTTGCTTGGCCGTAGTGAAGCCAAGCTGATCGGCGCGCCGCTGCCTGACGTGATCGTCGAGGATGACCGCGCGGTGGCGCGGCAGTTCTTGTATGCGGGCGCGCCGGCCGGCGATTGCGAGTTGCGGTTTTCGACGGCGAGCGGCCCGACCGACGTCATGGCGATCAATTTCTCCAGCCGCTTCGACCACACCGGCCGTTGCGTCGGCGCCGTGCTCACGGGACGGCCGATCGGCGAATTGCGCCGCGCCTATCAGGCCCTGCACACAGCCCATCTCGACCTGCAACACGCACAGAAGAAACTAATCGAACAGGAGAAGATGGCGAGCCTCGGCCGGCTCGTCGCCGGTGTCGCGCACGAGCTGAACAATCCCATCAGTTTCGTTTACGGCAACGTCCATGTGCTGGAGCGCTACCGGAAGAATCTGTCGAATTATTTCGTCGAGGCTGAAAAGCTGGAGGATTCCGCCGCCGCGGCGCTGCGAACAAAATACCGGATCGACCCCATTCTTGCGGATCTCACGCCGCTGATCGAGGGCACGCTGGAAGGCGCGCACCGCATCAGCGAAATCGTGAAAAACCTGCGCCGTCTCTCGTTCAACCGCGCGCATGAGGCGCAAAAGATCGACGTGGAGCGCATCGTCGCGGTGGCCGCGCAATGGGCGGCGCGGTCGAAGAAGAATCAGGCGCGCATCTGCGTCGATGTCGAATCCGGTCTGACCCTGTGGGGCAACGAGGGGCAGATTCACCAGATTGTCGTCAACCTGATCGACAATGCGCTCGACGCCGTGCGCGGCCGCGCCGATGCATGTGTCACCGTTCGCGCGCGCGAAAAAAGTGGCGGCGATGTCGAGATCGTGGTCGAGGACAATGGCGGCGGCATAGCCGAATCCGCCTTCGACAAGATGTTCGAGCCGTTCTTCACCACCAAGACGGTGGGCGAGGGGACGGGCCTGGGACTCTGGATCTCCTATTCCATCGCCCGCGAACACGGCGGCGATATATCCGCCGCCAATCGCCCCGAAGGCGGCGCGGCGTTCACCCTGCGGCTGCCGGTCGGGGGGTGAGATTTTGCCGCGACGCGTTTATTGCGATAGATAGCAGCCCGCTCACCTTGGGATATGACGTGGACTTTCTACACCCCTTCACCACCATAGGCGGCTGGATCAGCCTTCTGAGCCTTTCCGCCATGGAAATCGTGCTCGGCGTCGACAATCTGGTGTTCGTCGCGCTGGCCACCCAGGGCCTGCCGGAGGACAAGCGGGCGCGCGCGGCGCGGCTCGGCCTCGCCCTGGCCATCCTGTTCCGCCTGGGCCTACTGTCGAGCATGTTCCTGCTGGCGCATCTGACAGAACCTTTGTTCACCGCGCTCGACCATGCTTTCAGCGGCCGCGACATCGTGCTGGGGCTGGGCGGCCTGTTCCTGCTCTACAAGGGCACGCAGGAAATCCATGAGGAAATCGTTCCCGACGAGCCGGACGAGCGCGGCGGCCGGACGACAAAAAGTTTCGCCAAGGCCATTTTTCAGATCGCCATTCTCGACATCGTCTTCTCGCTCGACAGCGTGCTCACCGCCATCGGCATGGCCGACCATCTCGAAATCATGGTCGCGGCGGTGGTGCTCGCCATCCTGATGATGATGGTGGCGGCGGCGCCGCTCAGCCGGTTCATCCACGCCAATCCGACGGTCAAGATGCTCGCGCTGAGCTTTTTGTTGCTGATCGGCATGAGCCTGATGACCGAAGCCTTCGGCTACCACGTACCAAAAGGGTTCATTTACGCGGCCATCGGCTTTTCCGTGCTGGTGGAGGCGCTCAACCAGTTCGCTCTCCGCGCGCGCCGGCGCGCCAGGGAGCGCCAGCCGCCGCAATAAAGCGCTTGGCGAAAACCCCGGCATTCGCTATAAAGCCGTGTGAGGCGCGCGACCGAGAGGTTCCGCGCCCACTTTTTTAGCCCGCGACCGTCTAACACGCGGTCCGAAACGACAAGTCGGAACCGTCATGGCAAATCCGTTCACTTTCCTCCAGGAAGTCCGCGCCGAAGCCGCCAAGGTGACCTGGCCCACGCGTCGCGAAACCATGATCACCACCGGCATGGTCGCGCTGATGGTCGTGCTGGCCTCGCTGTTCTTCCTTTCGGCCGACCAGCTCATCCGACTGTTCGTCGGCTTCATTCTCAGCTTCGGCCGCTGAGAAGTTTGGTTTCGACGCGTTTTCTTCACGCGAACCGGCGGCCACTTCGCTTGAAAACGCTACTGAGTTCATACGGGACACATTCATGACCAAGCGCTGGTACATCGTCCACGCCTATTCCAACTTCGAGAAGAAAGTCGCCGAATCGATCCGCGAGGGCGCGGCGCAGCGCGGCTTGAGCGAAAAGTTCGACGAGATCCTGGTGCCGACCGAACAGGTGGTGGAGGTTCGTCGCGGGCGCAAATTCAACGCCGAGCGGAAATTCTTTCCCGGCTATGTGCTGGTGAAATGCGACCTGTCCGACGAAGTGTTCCATCTGATCAAGAACACGCCCAAGGTCACAGGCTTTTTGGGACAGGACAACAAGCCGTTCCCGATCCCCGATCATGAGGCCGAGCGGATCAAGGGCCAGGTGGCCGAGGGCGTCGAGCGCCCCAAAACCTCCGTCAGCTTCGATGTCGGCGAAAAGGTGCGCGTCAACGACGGCCCGTTCGCCTCGTTCGAAGGCCTCGTGGAAGAGGTCGACGAGAGCCGTTCGCGCGTCAAGGTCGCGGTGTCGATCTTCGGCCGCGCCACCCCGGTCGAACTGGAATACGGTCAGGTCGACAAGCTCTGACATACGACCGGGCGCCGGCTCGCGGCGCCCGGGAAGTCCGCACTTCCATCACGGTCTGCCCGGCCATGCCGGCGTAAAGCCGCGTCGCCTCCTGCATAGGCTCGTGTTCGCGCCGGGATTTTCCCGACGGGTCCTCACCTCGGGTTGAACACCGCCAGCGTGATCTTCCCGAACGTCTTGAGCGCGATCACGCGCGCCTGCCGCCCCGCGACTGGCACATTGTAGCGCAGATAGGGCGTATTCGGATTTTCATTGGACGCGTAACGCTGCGCGCTCTCGCCCAGGCAGGAATCGAGCGTCGCCTTGAGATCGGCGAGATCGAGTTTTTCCGCCTGACACGAGTAGGAAATCTCCGAAATCTTCTTCTTGTCGAGAATTTCGCAGGCGCCAAACAGCGGCGCAGGCACGGCATAAGCAGCCACGCTGTCCTCGTCGCGCACCACGGCACCGCGCAGTGATGCAAACCCGTCGGGCGCGGCCGCGATCACCGCCTTGAAGGCCGGACAATCAAAAGCCTTGTCATCGATCTTGTCGTCGGCGAAAGCGGGACAGCCCCCGGCCTGAAACAGGACGGAGGCGGAGAGAGCGATGGTGAAAAATTTCATCACGCGCGCGAGGCGATCTTCACATATTCGCGGCGGGGTTCGCCGGTGTAGAGCTGGCGCGGACGGCCGATCTTCTGGTGCGGGTCCTCGATCATTTCCTTCCACTGCGCGATCCAGCCGACGGTGCGGGCCAAAGCGAACAGCACGGTGAACATCGAGACCGGGAAGCCCATCGCCTTGAGCGTGATGCCCGAGTAAAAGTCGATGTTCGGATACAGCTTCTTCTCGATGAAATAATCGTCGTGCAGCGCGATGCGCTCCAACTCCACGGCGACGTCGAGCAGCGGATCGTCCTTGATGCCAAGTTCGCCCAGAACCTCGTGGCAAGTCTTGGCCATCAGTTTGGCGCGCGGGTCGTAGTTCTTGTAGACACGATGGCCGAAACCCATGAGGCGGAACGGATCGTTCTTGTCCTTGGCCTTGGCGATGTATTTCGGAATATTGTCGACGTGGCCGATTTCAGTGAGCATCTTCAGCGCGGCCTCATTGGCGCCGCCATGGGCGGGGCCCCACAGGCAGGCGATGCCGGCGGCGATGCAGGCGAAGGGATTCGCGCCCGAGGAGCCGGCGAGACGCACCGTCGAGGTCGAGGCGTTCTGCTCGTGGTCGGCGTGCAGGATGAAGATGCGGTCCAGCGCGCGGGAAACAACCGGATTGACCTTGTACTCCTCGCACGGCACGCCGAAACACATCCGCAGGAAGTTGGAAGTGTAATCGAGGTCGTTCTTCGGGAACATGAAGGGCTGGCCGATATTATACTTGTAGGCCATGGCCGCGATGGTCGGGATCTTCGCGATGATGCGGACGGTCGCGACCTGACGCTGCACCGGATCGGTGATGTCGATGGAGTCGTGATAGAAGGCCGAGAGCGCGCCGATACACGCGACCATGACCGCCATAGGGTGCGCGTCGCGGCGGAAACCCTGGTAGAACCGGGCCATCTGCTCGTGCACCATGGTGTGGCGCGAGATGCGGTAGTCGAACTCGGCCTTTTGCGCGGCGTTCGGCAGCTCGCCGTTCAGCAGCAGGTAGCAGGTCTCCAGGAAGTCGCCGCCTTCGGCGAGCTGTTCGATCGGATAGCCGCGATAGAGCAAAACGCCGGCGTCGCCGTCGATATAGGTGATCTTCGACTCGCAGGACGCGGTCGAGGTGAAGCCCGGATCATAGGTGAACATTCCGGTCTGCGCGTAAAGCTTGCCGATATCGGCCACGGCCGGTCCGACCGACCCGTGCGAGACCGGCATGTCTACAACTTTTTCGCCGATCGTGAATTTTGCTGATTCGCCCATGACATCGCCCCTTTGCAGTCATCCAAGTCGCGTCTGCCGTTCGGGGAGCGCCCCGGGCGAGCCTTGTTCCCCATCATCGGGAGGGCTGGACGGTAGAGCCGCGTCAATTGTGCGCCGCTCTGACTAGCTTAGTTGCGGGCCTGGGGCAAGATGACGCGCCTTAGACCAATGGGCGCCGCGAGGCGGCGCTCAGGCCGCCGCGTCCGCGATCCGGCCGAGCGCCTCGTCGCGGCCCAGCACTTCGATGACGTCGAAAATGCCCGGCGAAGTCCCGCGCCCGGTGAGCGCCGCCCGCAGCGGCTGGGCGACCTGTCCGAGCTTTGCCCCCGTTTCCGCGACATAGGCGCGCACGACGTCTTCCGTGGCCGCCGCCGTCCAGTCCGCCAGCGCCGCGAATCGTGGAGCCAGCGCGGCGAGATGCGCCTTGGCCTCCGGTTTCAGAATTTCCGTCGCCTTGGCGTCATAGGTCAAGGGGCGCTGCGCGAACAGAAACTGCGCCCCGTCCGCCAATTCGACCAGGGTTTTCGCGCGCTCCTTGAGCCCGGCCATCGAGCGCAGCAGCTGCGCCGTCTTGGTCTCGTCGACCTGCGCCGAAAGGGTTTCGCCGTTCGGCAGATAGGGCAGGGTCTCCAAAAAGACCGCCAGCAGCGCCTCGTCCGGGGTCGCGCGCATGTAGTGGCCGTTCATGTTTTCGAGCTTGGCGTAGTCGAACCGCGCCGGCGAGCGGTGCACCTGGTCGAGCGAAAACGCCTCGATGAGGTCGGGGGTCGAAAAGAATTCGCGGTCGCCCTGGCTCCAGCCGAGCCGCGCCAGATAGTTTCGCAGCGCTTCCGGCAGATAGCCCATGGCGCGATAGGCGTCGACGCCCAGCGCTCCGTGCCGCTTGGACAGTTTGGCCCCGTCCGCCCCGTGGATCAGCGGGATATGGGCGAAGGCCGGAACATCCCACCCCATCGCCTGATAGATGTGGGTCTGCCGCGCGGCGTTGGTGAGGTGATCGTCGCCGCGGATGATCTGCGTCACGCCCATGTCATGGTCGTCCACCACCACGGCCAGCATATAGGTCGGGGTTCCGTCCGAGCGCAGCAAAATCAGGTCGTCGAGGTCCTTGTTGGGGAAGCGGACCTCGCCCTGCACCTTGTCCTGGATCACGGTCTCGCCCTCGCGCGGCGCCTTCAGCCGCACCACCGGCTTGCGCCCCTCGGCGATGGCGTCGGCCTCCGCCTGCGTCCCGCCAAGCTCGCGCCAGCGGCCGTCATAGCGCGGCGGACGCCCTTCCTTGCGCGCGAGATCGCGCATCGCCTCCAGTTCCTGGGCGCTGGCGTAGCATTTGTAGGCCGCGCCCTTGGCGAGCATGGCCTCGGCGACCTCGCGGTGGCGGTCGGCGCGGGCGAACTGGTAGATGGTGTCGCCGTCCCAGGTCAGGCCCAGCCATTGCATGCCGTCGATGATCGCGGCGATCGCCGCGTCGGTCGAGCGTTCCCGATCGGTGTCCTCGATGCGCAGAAGCATCTTGCCGCCCTGCTGGCGCGCCAGCAGCCAATTGAACAGGGCGGTGCGCGCGCCGCCGATGTGCAGATAGCCGGTGGGCGAGGGGGCGAAGCGCGTGATCATCTCGGACATTTCGAAAACCTTCAGTTTCGCGCGGCCGGTTGGTGTCGCTCCGCGCGCGCCCCTCCTAGCATGGCGCAAACGCGCAAAAAAAGGGGCTGATGACGAGCGTATCGGGAGACTTTTCCGCGCGCACGCCTCCCGGCCGCGCGCCAGTGTTTTCCGCGCCGGCATTCGCCGCGCGTTTTGGGGCGCGGATCGTTGCGGCCTTCGAGGAGGAATGGAGCGAGCGGCGCTTTTTCCTCTGGCTGCCGGTCTGCGCCGGCGCGGGGGCGATCACCCATATTCTCGCGCCGACCGAGCCTCGCCTTTGGCTTATCGCGACGCTCGCCGCCGCTTTCGGTCTTTTTGCGGCGCTCGCTCGCGCCCACCGCGCCTTGCTGTTGCCCCTGGTCGCGCTGGCCGCCTTTTTCGCCGGCCAGCTTTCTGCAGGCTGGCGCGTGGCGCGGGTGGACGCGCCGGTCCTGCAGAGAACGTTTATCGGCGAGGTCGCCGGCTTCGTCGAGGAAGTGGACGCTAGACCGCAAAGGGCGTCGAAAGACGCCCGTCTCCCCCCGGGCTATGGCGCGCGAATCCTGCTGCGCGTCGCCGAAATGGAGGGGGTGAGCCCCGGCGCGACCCCGTTCCGCCTGCGCCTGAGCACACGCGGCCCGCCCGGCTTCGCTGCGGGCGATTTCGTCGCCGCCAAAATCCGGGCGCTGCCGCCCCCAAAAGCTTCGCTGCCGGGCGGCTACGATTTCGCCCGCGACGCCTTTTTCGCGCGCATCGGCGGCGTCGGCAATATGTTGGGCGCGCCGGAAAAAATCGACCCGCCGCCCGCTCCGGCGCCGCGGAGCCTACGCTTCTTCGCCGCCATAGATCGCGCGCGCAACGTGCTGGCCCAGCGGGTGTTTCAGGCGGTCGGCGGCGACAACGGCGCCATCGCCGTCGCGATGGTGACGGGCAAGCGCGATCTTTTGTCCGAAGAGGCGCGCGAAACCATCCGCCGCGCCGGCATTTTTCATATCATCACCATTTCCGGTGTGCAGATGACGCTTGTCGCCGGCATTTTCTTTGTCGGATTTCGCGCGCTGCTCGCCCGGATTCCCCACCTCGCCTTGAACTATCCCATAAAAAAATGGGCGGCGGCGCTCGCCATGGTTTCAGCCTGCGGCTACGCGCTGTTCACGGGCTCGCGGGTCGGCTCGGAGCGCGCGCTCTACATGACGCTGATCCTGCTCGGCGCCGTGCTCGCCGACCGGCCGGCGTTGACCATGCGCAACCTCGCGCTCGCCGCCCTTCTTGTGGTGATCACCGAGCCCGAAGCCCTGCTCGGCGCGAGTTTTCAACTGTCCTTCGCGGCTGTGGCGGCGCTGGTCGCCGTTTATGAAGCGCGCATGCGCTCCCGGCCACCGCCGGGCGAGGCGGAAGGCTGGCGCGCGGCGCTGAACTCGGGCGCGGGCGGCGCGCTGGTCGCCACTTTTTGCGCCACCTCCGCCACGGCCTCGTTCATGGCCTATGATTTCCACGAACTCAGCCCCTACGTGCTGATCGGCAACCCGCTGACGCTGGCGGTCATAGAATTTTTTGCCGTGCCGGCGGCGCTGCTGGGCTCGGCCCTCTACCTCGTCGGATTGGATGGCCCAGTCTGGGCTTGGCTGAGCCTGGGCATCGAGGCGATCATGCGCGTCGCCCGCTGGATCGGCTCATCGCCGGCGTCGAATGTGGCGCTGCCGGCTTTCGCGCCCTGGTCCATCGTATTCTTGGCCCTGGCCGTGCTCTCCGCGCTGCTCTGGCGCAGCCGCCTGCTGCGGTTGACGGCGGTCCCCTTGCTGGGCGTCGGCCTCGTCGGCGCCGCGAGTTCCGAAAAATTCGACATCGCCGTTCCTCCGACGGGCGACACCGCCGCCCTGCGCGACGCCAGCGGCGCCTTGAGAACGCTCGGGCGCCAAAACCCGTTCGCGTCCGAGCAATGGCTGCGCGCTGACGGCGACGACAGACAAAAGCCAGAGGCGGCGGGCCGCTGCGACAAGCTCGGCTGCGCGGCGCTTGCGCGCAACGGCGCGGCGGTGGCCTTGGTGCTGGAGGCCGAAGCGTTTCACGAGGACTGCGCCCGGGCGAAAATCGTTATTTCGCCGCTCTTCGCACCGGATTATTGCGTCGCGCCCATTGTGCTCGACCGCGCAAGGCTCGCGCAAACCGGGGCGGTCACACTGCGATTGGACGGCGAGACCATCGCGTGGCGCACGGCCCGAGCGCCGGGCGAGGACCGGCCGTGGTCGCGAGCGCCGAAACCGCGCTGGAGCGCGCGGCGCAGTCTTTCGCACGGCGCTCCGGAAGAGGCGTTTTGAAGCCAAGCTTGCCGGGGCGATCACATTTCTGTTATCACTGCTGTGGAACTCAAACAAAGGACGCCAATGCCGGGCCGAAACGGAATCGTTCACCTCGCCGATTACATCCTCGACGACATCAGGATGATTCCGCGAGCCTGCGACCTGCTCGACCGCATCAGCGCCAACGCCGACGCCTTCTTCGTCGAGAGGGAAACGCTGCCGCCGGCTCTCGGCTGCGCCTGGGAGCCGCTGGTCCGCGCGGCTGTCGATTTCTGCGAGCGTCTGGCCGCGCGCTACGACGGCGTCGTGCTCGAAGACGATTTCCAGGATCTCGACCTGCTCGATGTCGTCTTCGACGACGAGGACATCGCGGTTCTAAAAATTTTCGCGCGAGATCCCGCCTGCGTCCGCGTCGCCCCGGAGGCGCTGGACATCGTGCGCCAGTGCCGCCACATCCAGGCGTTGCTGCACGCGGAAAACGCCCGCGCCGCCGCCTAACGACTTATTTTTGCGCGATTTCGGCGATCGCGGATTGACGGGCGCGCTTCGCCATGGCCTCATGGCGCAATGAGGGCTTTTCGATGACGAGCAGCAGGCAGTTGCGGGAACGTGTGCGAAAGGTCGAGGCGCTTCGGCGCGGGGCCGTCACCGATGGCGAGCGCGAGGCGGCGGAAGCGGCGCTGGCGCGGCTGAAAGCCAAGCTCGCCGAACCGCGCCACCCGGATCGGCCCGGAGCGACCCTGCATTTCAGCATGTCGAGCCACATGCCCGTGGGCTTCCCCGGCTCCTGGCCGGTTCAGATTTTCATGTCGCTGTGTGTCGTCGCCATGGCGTCCGGGCTCGCAGTCATGCGCGCTAGCGCGTCCCGCCGCCCCTGACGGCCGGTTAGGGGAATAATAGCCACACGTGCGTGAGCATCCCGCAGGCAAAATAAGCTCGTGTCGTCATGGCCGGGCGTGTTCAGGCCCTCCAAGCGGCGCCTCTGCGGGAAGCGTCGCGGAATATCCTCGCGGCGGAAGGCCCGCCGCGTCTGGCGCCGACCTTGGCCGCGCCGACCCGCCGCAGCCTCAATATTTCCGCACCAGTGAAACCAACCTGCCCTGGATAGCGACGCGATCCGGCCCGAAAATGCGCGTTTCGTAGGCCGGATTTGCGGCCTCGAGCGCAATGGACGCCCCGCGCTTGCGCAGGCGCTTCAGCGTGGCCTCCTCTTCGTCGATCAGGGCGACGACGATGTCGCCGGATTCCGCAGTATCCTGCCGCTTGATGACGACGGTGTCGCCATCGAGAATGCCGGCCTCGATCATCGAATCGCCGCGCACCTCCAGGGCGTAATGTTCGCCATTGCCGAGCAGGTCAGGCGGCAGCGAAATCGAATGCGAACGCGTCTGCAATGCGGAAATCGGCGTCCCCGCCGCGATGCGGCCCATCACGGGAATGGCGACATTGTTCCGCTCAGCCTCCTCACCGGCTTGGATCGGCCGCACTTTCCCCAGATTGCCGGGGATGACGCTCGGCTCGAATTTCGCGCGGGGCGTCGAGGGCGTCGAGGATTCCGGCAGGCGCAGCACCTCCAGCGCGCGCGCCCGGTTGGGCAAGCGGCGAATGAAGCCGCGCTCCTCCAGCGCCATGATCAGCCTGTGAATTCCGGATTTGGAGCGCAGGTCGAGCGCGTCCTTCATTTCGTCGAAGGACGGCGGCACGCCGCTTTCCTTGAGGCGCTGGTTGATGAAGCGCAACAACTCGCTTTGTTTCTTGGTGAGCATGAACGACCTCAAGCAGCGACTACGCGAACCTTCCCGTCGACTTCCTATTCTGTCAGCGGTGGGAATCGCTTAAACAAATCATGAACGAACATTATATGTTCCCTCTTAGTTCCGCAAGAAGAATATTGATCTCAGGTAAAAGCCGACTCGTCTTTCGTCAATCTTGGTAACGCATCCCTAACAATGGTTACGTAACGTTATTGCCGAAAGGGCGCGATTGACATTTTCCCGATTCGAGTTCGCGTATGGGTACCGGGTACAGATGCGGAGATTGGGCGAAACGCCGCTCACTGGCGCGCAGAAGCAGAAACGCCACCGCGAGAAGGTCAAGGCGCGGCTGGCGGAGGCCGATTCACTGAAGGCGCGGGAAAAAACCTCCCCGGGCGATATTCCGGGCCTGACGGGCTTCTATCGGGACTTGCTGCGGGAACTCGGCGCGAGCCCGGAAGAGGCGGAGCAAATTGCTGGAGGCGCCGGTTTCCAGGACGACATCGTCGCCTTGCTGCGCAAGCGCGGGAAGGCGGCGCTTGCGGCGCTGCGCCGGCCGAGGAAACCAGCGGGGGCGAGCCTGTTGGAGCGGTTGCAGGGCGCCCGGTGAATCCCCGCCCCGCCGTTCAGTCCAGCGTCTTGCCCAGGCGACCCGCAAGATCCTGAATATACTGGAAGGCGGCGCGGCCCGAGCGTGAGGCGCGGGTGATCGCCCATTCCAGCGCCTCCGCGCGGATTTGTTCGGCCGGCGCCTCCAGGCCGTAACGCGCGACATAGCCGAACACCATCTCCAAAAATTCGTCCTGGTTGCACTTGTGGAAGCCGAGCCACAGGCCGAACCGGTCCGACAGCGACACTTTTTCTTCGGTCGCCTCACCCGGATTGATGGCGGTGGAGCGCTCGTTCTCCATCATCTCTCGCGGCAGCAGGTGGCGCCGGTTGGAGGTGGCGTAGAACAACACATTGTCCGGACGTCCCTCGATGCCGCCCTCCAGCGCCGCCTTCAGCGATTTATAGGAGGCGTCGCCGCTGTCGAACGACAGGTCGTCGCAAAACACGATGAAACGATGCGCGTCCTCGCGCAGCAAACCCATCAGCAGGGGCAGCGATTCGATGTCCTCGCGGTGAATTTCGATCAGCTTCAGGCCGCGACAGTTCTTCGTCCCTGCCAGCCGCGCGTCCACCTCGGCGTGCGCCGCCTTGACCAGCGAAGATTTGCCCATGCCGCGCGCGCCCCACAACAAAACGTTGTTCGCTGGAAGTCCGCGCGCAAAACGCTCGGTGTTGCCCAGGAGCTGGTCGCGGGCGAGATCGACGCCGCGCAGCAGCGACAGTTCGACCCGGCTGACCTTTTTCACCGGCGACAGGGTTTGGCTCTCGGCGCGCCAGACAAAGGCCTGCGCGGCGTCGAAAGAGGGTTTTTTCGGCGGCGGCGGCGACAGCCGTTCAAGGGCCTCGGCGATGCGCTGGAGCAAATAGGTGTCGGTCATGACGGTTCTATGCCCGCTTTGCCGCGCGATCTCAACATTTTCGCGAGTCTGGCTTATCATGGCGCCATGAGCGCTCCGTCGATCGATCGCCGCCTCCTGCTGCTGCTGCTCGGGGGGCTTGCCGCCCCGGCCTTTGCAGCCCCGTCCCCGAAAAAGGCGGAAATCGCCTTTCAGGTGGACGACGCGCGCTTGCGCGCCCTGTTCGCCCGCCGTCTCCGCGAGGGTTTGGAGCGCATTCTCGGCGGGACGTTTTTCACGGAGGTTTCCGCCGACACGGCGGGGGTGAGGGTGAAATTGCGCCGCCCCGAGGATTTCGAAAAACTCGAGGCCGCATTGCCTCGCCTCGCCGGTGAGCAGAAGCTGGGCGAACTCAAGGGCGATACAACCCGGATCGACTGGAGCCCGGCCGCGCTCGACGCGCAGGCGCGGATTTGGCGCGACCGGGCGAAAAAAATGCTGGAAAAGGCGCTCAGTCTCCGAAAACCCAGTTTCGCCGACAAGGATGACCGGAATTTCGTTCTGTCCGTCGAGGGCATGGACCGCGCGCAATGGCTGGCCTGGATCGGCGGGCGAATCGACCTGTTCTTCCCCGCGCCGTTTTCGATGGCGCCGGTCGTCCCCGCAGGTCCGACGACTTTTTCGCCGCGCCCGTTTCCGCGCGCCAATCTGAGCGCGGCGGTTGCGGTGGACCCCGCCAAATCGCTTGGCAACGAGGACGACATTTTTGTCGCGCGCGCCGAGGGCGACAAACTCGTGCTTGAGCTGACGCGTTCGGGGGCAGAACTCTTCGCGTCAAAAAACTTGCCCGCCGCCGACAAGACGGCCTACGCACTGATGTTTGACAAAGCTCTGGCAGCGCTCTGCGTGTTCGATGGTCCCGCGCACGACGGCCAGATGAAGTTTAGGATCGAGCGTGGGCTTGGCGCGGCGGAGCTGGCCGAGTTGATCTTGATCGGCGGCTCCGCGCCGATGGTGAAGCAGGTCGACGCCCGCTTCGGTTAGCATTGATCAAAAAAGCAGCCCTCACCCTGAGGAGGTGCGTCAGCGCCGTCTCGAAGGGCGAGGGCGGTCCAGGCATCACCCGATGGTGATTTTCGGTCCCTTCGGCGCTTCGGCGGCGACGGCGTCGCGCACTTTTTCCGCCAGCGCCATATAGGGCGCCGCCTGCGGCGAGTCCGGCGCCGTCGCCACAACCGGGCGACCGTCATCGGAGCCTTCACGGATCGCCATGTCCAGCGGCGCCTCGCCGAGGAAGGGCACGCCGGCTTTTTCGGCTGCCGCCCGCGCCCCGCCATGGGCGAAGATTTCCGAGCGCCCGCCGCAATGCGGGCACAGGAAATAGGACATGTTTTCGAACACCCCGAGAATCGGCACGTTCACCTGGTTGAACATGGAAATGCCGCGCCGCGCGTCGATCAGCGCGAGGTCCTGGGGGGTCGAGACAACAATGGCCCCCGACAGTTGCGCGTTCTGGGCGAGGCTGAGCTGCACGTCGCCGGTGCCGGGCGGCATGTCCACGACGAGAATGTCCAGTTCCCCCCAGGCGACGTCGCGCAGCAGTTGTGAAATCGCCGACATCACCATGGGACCGCGCCACACCACCGCCTGATCCTGCGCGATGAGGAAGCCGATTGACATTAATTGCACGCCGTATTTTTCCAGGGGTATCATGCCCTTGCCGTCCGGTGTGGTCTCGGGCCGCTGGTCGAGCGCGAACAGTTTTGGCACGGAGGGCCCGAACACGTCGGCGTCGAGCAGGCCGACCTTCAGCCCGAGCCGCGCCAGACCAACGGCGAGATTCGCCGCCGTGGTCGATTTTCCCACGCCGCCTTTGCCGGAGGACACGGCGATCACCCGCTTCACCCCCTCCTGTCCCGAACCTTTCGAAGCGGGATGCGCGGGCTGGCGGGGGGCTGGGGCTGAACCAGATGCGCTTCCCGGCGCGCGTTCGGCGGTGAGCACGACACTGGCGCCGGCGACGCCGGGCAGGCGCCGCAGCGCGGCCTCGGCGGCGGCCCGCATCGGCTCGGCGCCGCGCGCCTGGGCCGGCTCCACCGCGATCGACACGAACACCTTGCCGTCGCGGATTGAAATGCCGGAAATTGCTCCGGTTTCCGGCAAGGGCGTACGCCCGTCCGGTCCCGCCACGCCCCTCAAAACCGCAATCACATCGTCATTGTTGAACATTTCGCCGCCCTGCCGTCGCCAATCCTGTCTGCATCTGAGGAGGACGCGCGTCCCTGTCAACCCGTACTCCAGAAGCGCGGCCGCCGCATGCTCGCGATTTTGCGGGCCTGGACCGGGTAGCCGTGCGGAGGTGTGCGCGCAAAAGGAGCGTGGGGTGCGCGCAAATGGGTCGGCGCGCAAAGCTTGGCGGGTTTCTTGCTTGGCCGGGAGCGCAATGAAAACGCATCTGGACTGGTCGGGCTACGACACCTACGGCATTGGCGACGCCTATTCGGGCATACCCACACGCGGCGGCAATTACGCCAAGGCGGTGGCGGTATGCATGCACAGTCGCGAATGCCAGCGCGAGGGCAGGGGGGTGATGTGCCCCTCCTACCGGATCACCCACGACGCCGCGCATTCGACGGAAGCCCGCGTCGCCGCCTTCAAGGCCGCGCTCAACGGAGACTACGGCGAAAACGCTTTTGCGGCTCCGGAGCTCAGCCTCGCCATGGATCTGTGCGTGTCCTGCAAGGCCTGCAAGAAGGAATGTCCCAGCGCCGTGGACATGGTCCTGATCAAGACCGAATTTTTGGCGCAGCGCAACGAGATCGCCGGCATTCCCTTTCGCAATCGTCTGATGGGCGGTTTGCCGGAATGGCTGGCCCGCTGGCGCGGCGCGCTAAGGGTTTTGGCGCTGGCGCGCAACGCTTTCCCGCCGCTCGCCTGGGCCGGGGAAAAGCTCTTGGGGCTCACCGCCAAGAGGCCGCTGCCGCCGCCGTCAAAAAAGCCTTTTGAAGACCCCGGCCCCCAGGGCTCGGGCGAGCGCGGCGAGGTCGTGCTGCTGGTCGACACTTTTGCCCGACATTTCGATCCGCTGGTCGCGGAAAGCGCCATAAAAGTGCTGACGGCCGGCGGCTATCGTGTGTCCATTGCAAAGCCCGCGCCCGACGATCCCGAGCCGAATCGCGGCCTGTGCTGCGGGCGCACCTATCTGTCGATGGGCATGGTTTCGAAAGCGCGGTTCGAGGCTGAGCGCATCCTGAAAGCGCTGGCGCCGGCCATGGACAGGGGGCTGCCGGTGATCGGACTCGAGCCGTCCTGCCTGCTTTCGATGCGCGACGAGTTTTTCAGCCTGGGCCTGGGCGCGGATGTCAGCCGGCTCAACAAGAATCTTTATCTGTTCGAGGAATTTCTGGCGCGCGAGGCGCAGCGCAAGGGACTCAAGCTGCCGCTGAGAAAGCGTGACGGCAGAATTGTCGTTCACGGCCATTGCCACCAAAAGGCGTTTGGCGTGATGAAGACGCTGAAAAAAACCCTTGCCCTGATCGAGGGCCAGGAGGTCGAAATTTTGGAGACCGGATGCTGCGGCGGCGCCGGCGCCTTCGGTTACGAAGCCGAACATTTCGAGCCCGCGCGCAAAATGGCGGAGCTCGCCCTGCTGCCGGCGGTGCGCGCGGCGGCGCCCGAGGACGAAGTCGTGGCCGATGGTTTTTCGTGCCGCCACCAGATCGCCGACGGCGCCGGAAGGAAGCCGGTCCACATGGCGGTGCTGCTCGCTTCCCTGCTTGTGGAAAACACCTAGAGAAAATTCATTCCCTTGCCTGCACGCGCGTGCTTCCCTGAGCTTGGCCGAAAGAGCCGATTTTCAATAACAACAAAAATCCGGGGAGGCGCACATGATTGACGCCGAATTCGCGTTGCGGGAAATCGCGGCGATCAATCTTCGTTTTGCGCTTGCCGACATCATGATCGGAGGCGGCAAGCAGGCCGTCGTTCGAGCGCTCGAACACGTGCGGGAGGCCGAGACCTTCCTGCAAATCCTCCTCATGGCGATGGGCGATCTCGCCAGGGAGCCGACCTGAGGGGTCGCCACGCCTTTACGCCATGATATGCAAGCCGGCGTCGACATAGATGGTGTCGCCGGTCATGCCGGAAGATGCGCCGCCGACCAGGAAAGCCGCCACCCGGCCGATTTCCGCTATATCCACCAAACGCTTGCCGGGGCTGCGCGATTCCGCCATGTCGACGAGATCGTCGAACCCCGCGATGCCGCTCGCGGCGCGGGTGCGGATCGGTCCGGGCGACAGGGCGAAGACCCGAATGTCCTTGGGCGCGAGTTCCGCCGCGAGATAGCGGGTGGAGGATTCCAGCGCCGCCTTGACCGGGCCCATCATGTTGTAATGGTGGACGACTTTTTCCGCGCCGTAATAGCTCATGGTCAGGAGCACGCCGCCGTCCGTCATCAGCGGCTCGGCGAGGCGGGCCATTTCGATGAACGAATGGACCGAAATGCGCATGGCCTGCTCGAATCCCTCGCGCGAGGAATCGACCAGTCGGCCGTGCAGGTCGCCTTTCGGCGCGAAAGCGATGGAATGCAGCACGAAGTCGAGCTTGCCCCACTCCCTCTCAATCGTCTCGAACACCCTTTCGAGCTGGCCCGGCTGTTCAACGTCAAGCGGGAGCAGCATCTTCGCCTCGATCTGCTCCGCGAGCGGCAGCACGTGATGCTTGCCCTTCTCGTGGGCGAAGGTCAGCGCCAGTTCGGCGCCGAAGCCCCTGAACTTCGCCGCGCAGCCATAGGCGATGGAGTTTTCGTTGGCGACTCCGACAACCAGCCCGCGCTTGCCCTTGAGCATGTCGCCGATGCGGTCTTCGGGGTCCCACACCTTGTGCAGCGGATCGATCTTGCGCTGATGTGCGTCCATGCCTGCCTCGCCGGAGATGAAAGCGAACGCGGCAAATTCTGGCGCCGAATTGTGACCGCCGTAAAACTCAGCCCAAATCCATTTCCGGAACATGGTCCGGAACGGTCAGCTTCGCGGATGTCGCCGCGACAATGTCGGCAACCGCCACGCCCGGCGCGCGCTCGCGCAGGACAAGTCCCGTCTCTGTCGGTTCAATCACCGCGAGATCGGTGACGATGAGCGTGACTCGGCGGTTTGCGGTCAAAGGAAGCGTGCACTCCGGCACGATCTTGGGCCGCCCCTTGGCGGTGTGCTGCATGGCGATGATCACGCGTCGGGCGCCGGCCACCAAGTCCATCGCGCCGCCCATGCCCGGCACCATTTTTCCCGGCACCACCCAATTGGCGAGATGGCCCTTTTCGTCCACCTCAAGCCCGCCGAGCACGGTGACGTCCAGATGGCCGCCGCGGATCAGCCCGAAGGACAGGGTCGAGTCCACGGTGGCAGCGCCGGGAACGGCGGTGATGAAGGCTCCGCCGGCGTCGGTCAGCTCCTCGTCCTCCATGCCTTCCGGCGGGCGCGAGCCCATGCCGACGATGCCGTTTTCCGACTGAAAGAGGATGCCGCGTTCGGGCTGGATAAATTTGGCGACGCCGGTCGGCAGGCCTATGCCGAGATTGACCAGCGTGCCCGGCCGCAGTTCGCTCGCGACGCGGCGCTGGATGATTTCCTCAGGCGACATGATGAGCCTCCCGACGGATGAGAAAATTGACGAGAACGCCGGGCGTGTTGACGTTGTCGGGGGAAATGAGACCGACGGGGACGATTTCGCGCGGTTCCGCGATGACGGTCGCGCCCGCCGTGGCCATCACCGGATTGAAATTGGTCGCCGTCAGCTCATAGACGAGATTGCCGACGAAATCGGCGCGGTCGGCGTGGAGCAGAGCGAAATCCGCCTTGAGCGGCGACGCCAGCAGCCAGTCCTCACCGTCGATCTCGATCACCCTCTGGCTCTTGGCGGCGATGGTGTTCAAGCCTGTCCTGGTCAGCACGCCGCCCAGCCCGTAACCGCCGGCGCGGATGCGCTCGGCGAGCGTGCCCTGGGGAACGAGGTCCACCTCTATGCGTCCCTCGATCATGCCCTTCTGGGTTTCCGGATTGGTGCCGATATGCGAGGCGATGACCTTCCTCAGCGCATTCGCGCGCACGAGGCGCCCGATGCCGTAATCCGGGCGGCCCGTATCATTGGCGATGACGGTCAGATCTTTTCGGCCGGCGTCCACCAAAGCGTCGATGATGCGATGAGGGCTTCCCACGCCCATGAAACCGCCGATCATCAGGACGGCGCCGTCCGGAATCATTTCCGCCGCCTGTTGCGGCGAAATAGCCTGTTTCATGCCGCGCTCCTCCCTTTTTTGTGTAGCGGGCAATCCTGAGGCGCGAGTGTATCGGGCGGATGTCGTCAGGGCAACGCCTGAGCCATTAGCGCGCCCAAGAGCACGACCAGCCAGGGAGGCGCCTTGGCGAAAACGAGCAAGGCGAAGGCGCACGCGGCCAACAGCGCGTCGCGCAACGAAAAAATCGCCGAGGTCCAAATCGGCGCGCAAAAGGTGGCGAACAGCAGCCCGACCACGGCGGCGTTGACCCCCGCGAGCGCGGCGGACGCTCCCGGAAGGGCGCGGACCTGCGCCCAGAACGGCAGCACCGCGAACAACAGCAGCACGCCAGGCAGGTAAATCGCGGCAAGCGCCAGCAGGCCGCCGCCGAAACCATCCATGACCGCGCCGAGATAGGCGGCGAAAGCAAACAGCGGCCCCGGTAAAGCCTGCGCCGCGCCATAGCCGTCGATGAAGGCGGAATCGTCGATGAAACCGGGGACGACCAGCCCCTCGCGCAACAGCGGCAGCACCACATGGCCGCCGCCGAACACCAGCGCGCCGGCCCGGTAGATGGCGGCGAGTTTTTCGCCCCCCGCCGGCAGATTCAGCGCCAATGGACTCAGCAACAGCAGGAGATAGACGGCGCCGGCAAGAAAACCGACGCGGCGGCCAACGAAAATATCGAGGGCGGCGGGCGCGGCTTGGGGCGGCAGCGCGGCCCATCCAATCGCCGCCGCCGCAACGAGCGCGCCGATCTGTCCGGGCGCGTCGGGCAGGGCCAGCGCCAGCGTGGCGGAGGCCAGCGCCAAGGCGAGGCGCAAAAAATCGGGGCAGAATTGGCGCGCCATGGCCCAGACCGCCTGCGCCACCACGGCGACGGCGACGATTTTCAGCCCATGCAAAAACGGTCTTGAGTCCAGCAGGTTGAGGCCAAGGCCAAAACCGATCATCAGCGCCGCCGAGGGCGCCGTAAAACCGGTCCAGGCCGCAAGAGCGCCCCAATAACCGGCGCGGCGCAGGCCGAGGCAGACGCCGACCTGGCTCGACGCCGGTCCCGGAAGGAACTGGCACAGGGCGACAATGTCGCCAAAAGTCTTTTCGTCAAGCCAGCGCCGCCGCGCGACGCATTCGGAATGAAAATAGCCGAGATGCGCGACCGGGCCGCCGAAGGATGTGAGCCCGAGGCGCAAAAACGTGAAAAAAACCTCGCGGACGTCGTTCAGAGGTTCTCCCAGCGCTCGATCACCCAGTCTTCCGCCCGCGCGCCCTCCCGCCATCCCTCATACGCGGGATGCGCCAGCAATTCTTGCGCATAGGCCTGCGCCCCGGCCGAGATCGGCAGACGGTAGATGTGCAGCCGCGTCGCGACCGGCGTGAAAAAGGCGTCGGCTGCGCTGTAGTCCCCGAACAGGAAGGGCCCCTCGGCCTGCGAAAAAATCGCGTCAATGCGCGAAAGATTTTCGCGCGCGGCCTCGTCGAGTTCGAGCGGTTTTTCGCGCGGGTCGCGGCGAAAGTTCGTCGGGCAGGCCTGCCGCAGCGCCTGAAACCCGGAATGCATTTCCGCACAGAGCGAGCGGGCGCGGGCGCGTTTTTGCGCATCGGCCGGCCACACGTTTTTTTCCGGAAAACGTTCATGCAGGAATTCGACGATGGCGAGCGAATCCCAGGCCGCAAAACCATCGTTGATGAGCACCGGAACCTTTCCGGTCGGCGCGACGGCAAGCGCCTTTTCGCGCGATCCCTCCGCATAGAGCGGGATGACTTTTTCGGCGAAGGGAATGTCGAGCGCGGTCATCAGCAGCCAGGGCCGCGCCGACCAGGAGGAGTATGCCTTGTTGCCGATGAGAAGGGTTGTCATGCGCGCCCTCCGGTCATCGCTCTCACCAAGCCAATGACGTCATGCCCGGGCTTGTCCCGGGCATCCACGCCGCGCCGCGACGGACACTTCTGCGACGGTTCGCATTGCGACGCCGCGTGGATGGCCGGGACGACGCCCTGCCATGACGACATAGCGTTGCGTGGTCCGTTGGATTTTCTCGTCATTGTGGAATCCTTGCATTCCCCCGGGAGCTTCGGCTTCGGCGTCCTCAAACCTTCTCGCTCTTCCCGCCCTCGACCGGCGCCCCGGATTTCTTCCACGAGGAGAACCCGCCGTCGATATGTGCCACCGGATCAAGCCCCATGCGTTGCGCCAAATAGGTCGACAGAGCGGAGCGCCAGCCGGCGGCGCAGAAGAACACAAAGGTCTTGTCCTCCTGGAACTGCGGCTTGGCATAGGGGCTCGCGGGGTCGATCCAGAATTCCAGCATGCCGCGCGGACAATGGAAGGCGCCGGGAATGCGGCCCTCGCGCTCGAGTTCGCGCGGGTCGCGCAGATCGACGAACAGCACGTCCTCGCGTCCGAAAAGCGCGCGCGCTTCATCGACGCTCAGGGTCTTGATCGCCGCAAGCGCCTCGTCGAGCATCTGCTGATAGCCAAGAGTGATTTGCGACGCCATTTGAGCCCCTCCGCTCCAATGGAAGCGCAGGCGCGCGCCTTGGTCAACCTGAGCAATTCATTCCCGTCGTTCGGGATCGCGCAATTTGGCGCTCTCGCGGTTTTCGCGCTGAACAAAACCCCAGATCAGCACCAGGGCGAGCACAATCCCGAGCGTCACCAGGGTCTTGGCAAAAATCTCGGGCCGCAGGATCTCGAACCAGATTTGCGCGATGAAAACGCCTGCGCCGAGCACGAGCAGGCCGAAAGCCGCGCGGGAAAAACTCACGGCAGGGCCTCCGCGATCACCGCTGTTCCATAGCAAATCACCTCGGTGACGCCGCCCATCACCTCGGTGGCGTCATAGCGCATGCCCAGGATGGCGTTGGCGCCGAGCGCGTCGGCCTGTTCGCACATCATGCGATAGGCCTCGGTGCGGGTGTGTTCGCACAGGTTGGTGTAGACGGAAATCTGCCCGCCGAACAGAATCTGGAACGCGCCCGCGACATTGCCCAGCACGGAACGCGAGCGCACGGTGATGCCGCGCACGAGGCCGAGGCCGCGCACAATGCGATGGCCGGGCAGATCGAAGGCGGTGGTGACCATTTCGGGCTTCATGAGCTTTCTCCGCGCGCGGATCATAGACGCCGCGCATTGACCAAACGTTATGTGATTGCCTCGAATGCGGGCGCTTGACCGTGGCGCTCCGCATGATCCAATGCCCGGATGAGCGACTTGTCCGAAACGATTCTCGATCTATGCCGCGCCGTCGGCCCGGAAAAAACCATCTGCCCGACTGACGCGGCGAAAAGCTTCGCGGAAAAGCGCGGCGAGGATGACCTCGGCTGGCGCAACCATCTTGTTCAGGTGCGTCGCGCGGCGGTGGCGCTGGCGCTGGAGGGGCGGCTGGTGATTTATCGCAAGGGCAAACCCGTCGACCCCGAGGATTTTAGAGGCGTCTATCGCCTCGGCGTCCCGCGCGCCGACTGATGTTTTTCGCCGCCTCCAAAATCTTCTGGTTCGTGGCGTCGCCGCTGCATTTGGGCCTGTTCGCCATCGCCTTCGGGCTGTGGCGGGTGGTGAGAAAACGGGGCGGCGCCGGTTTCATCGGCTTCGGCCTCGCCCTGATCGCCGCCATGACTTTCCTACCGGTCGGCGCCGCGCTGCTGCGGCCGCTCGAAGACCGCTTCCCCGTCCAGACCCTCGACATGCCCGCGCCGGTTGGCGTCATCGTCCTGGGCGGCGCCGTGGACGAGCGCGTCGGCGCGGCGCGCAGGCAGCCGCAACTCAACGATTCCGGCGAGCGCATGACGGCGGGCGTCGCGCTCGCCCGCGCTTTCCCCAAGGCGAAGCTGGTGTTTTCCGGCGGCTCGGGCTCGCTGTTGCCCCAGGATGAAACCGAGGCGGACGCCGCGCGAAAATTCTGGCGCGAACTCGGCGTCCCCGACAGCCAGATGATGTTCGAGGACAAGTCGCGCAACACGTGGGAAAACGCGCTGTTCACTCAAAAACTGGTCCATCCCGGAGCGGGGGAGCGCTGGCTGCTGGTGACCTCGGCCTGGCACATGCCGCGCGCCATGGGGGTTTTTCGCGCGCTGGGGATGAACCCGGTCGCCTTTCCCGTTGATTTCCGCACGTTCGGGACCGACGAGGACGCAAAACCGCCCGGCGACGGCGCGACGGCCGTGCGCAACGCCGAAATGGCGATCCGCGAATGGATCGGCCTCATCGCCTATTGGCTCACCGGCAAGACGGACGCGCTGCTGCCGGGAGATCACTCGCGCGCGTAAGGACGCGCCGCTTCCCGCAGGCTGGCCTCGGGATGGTCCTCATAGGTGGCGATCTGCGAACAGCGTTCGCAGGCCCGCAGGCCTTCCTGCCAGAACCAGCGGCAATCCCCGCGAATGGCGCAGGGAAACTGTTCATGGGCGACCGGGGGCAGGGCGGCGACCAGCCGTCCCACCAACCGGCAATCGACGCCGTCGAAATGGGCGCAGAAGGACTCCTGGCATTTCGCGGCGAACCTGAGCACCTGCGCCGGCGGCGTGTCGCCGGTCAGCGCCAGGATTTCGGGCGTCACAGGGGTGGGAGCTTCCAGCCAGTCCACCTTCGGTCGTCCGGCGACGCGCGAAACCACGCCGAACAAGACGGCGCCTTCGGTCTCGGGCGTCACACTGGGGCAGAGGAGGTCGCCATCGCCTGACATGACCTGCTCCTCAAGCGTTGCCGCGCCAACCCTCGAACGATGATGTCGCCTTGGGCGCCGCCTTGGACAGGCTCGCTCTGGGCGCGGTCACGCCGTCGCGCCATTTCGGCGGCACTGTCGGACGCGCCCCGGCGAAGGTCGCCGCCGCTTGCGGCCAAGGTCGCGCTGGCGGCGCCAATCCGATGACGACCGGTTCCGGCCTCTGTTTGGCGGAGGCGACGGCCGCTGACACGGCGGCCGCGAGATCGGCGAGGCCGATCGTCTTGGGCATAGGTTTCTCCCCGTTAACTATTTGTTATCGTTTAATAATTTTCAAAGCGCTTTCCTTGGGCGAAGCGCCTTTTAAAACAGTAACATCAATGATCGCTTGCGCAAGTTGCGGCTACTACCGAGCGGCGGCGAAAGTGTTGTTTTGCAGCCAGTTCCGCCAATCCTTCTCATCGCCGTAGAAAGCGTTGCGGTCGACTCGGGTGGGGATGCCGTGCACCCAGGCGTCCGACTGGTACTGCCAGAAATGCCAGGGACGGTTGCCATATCTCACGGCGGGATGATGTTTTGTCGAGCGGATCCACATCGGGTATTCCGACATCTCGCCGTCCGAGAACATGGCCTCGTAGAAATCGACCGTGGTGTAGATGATCGGCTTCTTGCCGTAAAAGCGCTCCATCTCGACCAGCATGGCCTTGATCTCGCGCAGCGTCGGCTCCTTTTCCAGCCGGCGGGGGCAGGTGGTCGAGGTGGGCGTGGCCTCGACATCGAGCACGGGGGGCAGGGCGTCCGGCTCGCGCGGCACGTGCTGCTCGAACCAGGACATGTTTTCGTGCCAGGGCCGGCACCAATAGACGAAATGGTAGGCCCCGCGCGGCAGGCCCGCGGCCTTGGCGCCGTGCCAGTTTCGGAAGAATTTCGGGTCGAGCCGATCGCCGCCCTCGGTGGCCTTGATATAGGCGAAATTCACGCCGCCATTGGCGACCGCCATCCAGTCGACATCGCCCTGGTATTTGGAGACGTCGACGCCGTGCACCGGGAGATCCTTGGCGATCTTGATCGCCTCGGACTCCTTGAAGTGACCGGGCCGCTGCCCCGAGAGCCGGCCGGAGTCCGGCATGATGGAGGGGCCGGGGCCACCGCAGCCCGCGAGGAGGAGCGCGGCGAGCCCGAGAAATCCAAGAGTTTTCGACCGATTGTTCATGCGGGCAGAATATCCCTGGAAGAGCAAAAAGTCGTTAAAGGGCATTAACCATGCAGGCCCGCAATAGAAACCAGATTTTCACCCTTGTCCAGCGCAACGCTTGATTTCGCGGGCCATTTGCGCCATTTGCGACAGGCGATCCCCCGCGTCAGGCGCCGATGAGACCGTACGGAATTTCATCTATGACGGTCAACAAATGGTTAATCTTCGGCCTGTTGCTGGCGAGCATGCCGGCGCCCGCCCAAGCCTGCGGTCCGGACGCGCTCGGGGTCTCGCGCGAGATCGCGGTCGGCGGCGCGCCGCAGATCGGCCTCAAAACCTACCCGCGAACGCTCTCCCTTGCCGACCATGAGGTTGTGCTGACCTTTGACGACGGTCCCTCGCCGGCGACGCGAAAGGTGTTGGACGCGCTCGCCGCCCAATGCGCCAAGGCCACCTTCTTCCTCATCGGCCGCAATGCGCAGGCCATGCCGGAGCTGGTGCGGCGCGAGATCGCGGAAGGGCACACGGTGGGCAGCCATTCCTGGTCGCATCCGTCGAAAAGCCTGCGCGCGCTGGACCTCGCCGACGGGATCGCGGAGATCGAGCGCGGCGACAAGGCCGTGGCGGCGGCCTCCGGCGGCACGGCCTCGCACTTTTTTCGCTTCCCCGGTTTCGGCGATTCGCCAGCGCTGCTGGAGGCGGCGGCGATGCGAAAAATGCCGGTGTTCGGAACCGACCTGTGGGCCTCCGACTGGAACCCGATGACGTCGGAGCGCGAGCTGAACCTGCTGATGACGCGGCTGCGCAAGGCGGGTAGGGGCATGATCCTGCTGCACGACATTCACCGGCAAACCGCCGACATGATTCCGTCGCTGCTGCGCACGTTACATGCGGAAGGTTTTAAGCTCGTCCACCTCGTCCCCGGCCCGGACGCCCCCGAGTTGCGCGCCGCGCCGGACGGCTGGACCTCCGAGACCGAAGCTTTTTACAGAAAAATGTTTGGCGAACTCGCGCGTCCGACGCCGCGGCCGCAGCAGTCGACGAATTGACCCTCCAGGGCGGCTGCTCGAAAGGAGGTCATACCGACGTCAGCGCCATGGTCATGGAGATTTTCGCCGCGCTCGCATCCAGGCGGGTGATGAGACGACTCACACGAGCGTCATCACCTTAAGTTCGGGGGACAACATCACACCGTCCACAGGCTGTCCGCGCGGCGTCCGCAGGGCTTCATTCAAGATGACAGACTCGCGTTTGGCGACGCGAGTTTTTCCAATCGTCTTGTCGATTGGTGCGGCCAAGAGGACTCGAACCTCCACCCCGGTTAAAGGACTAGCACCTCAAGCTAGCGCGTCTACCAATTCCGCCATGGCCGCGAAATCATTGCGTTGCAGGAGCGACGCAATCGGTAGCGGTCGTCTAACAAATCGGTTCCGCGCTGGCAAGCGTTCCTGAGCGAAAATTTCATCGAGGCGATTGTTCTGGACCGAAAGACGCGATTTCAGGCAAGAAGGCCGCGACCCTCTCCCTCTGCCCGCGTGCGGGGAGAGGGTTGGGGTGAGGGGCAGGGGCGTTGGCTTCAGAGTCCTCTGAAAATTTTCGGAATCGCCCGAGCCTTCCACTCCAGCCGAAACGCGGCCCCGATGTCCGAATCTCGCGAAACCCTTTCGAAAAATTTTCTGCCGACCCCCGCTTCGCCACCGGTTGACTGGATCGTGGCGGAGGGGCTGACCGACTACGCCTTGGCCTGCAAGCGCATGGAGGACTGGGCCGGACGAATCGCCGACGGAAGCGAATCGGAAAAGGTCTGGCTGGTGGAGCACCCGCCGCTTTACACGGCGGGAACCTCCGCCAAGCCGCAAGATCTGCTCACCAAAGACCTCCCGGTGTTCGACGCGGGGCGGGGCGGCCAGTACACCTATCACGGGCCGGGCCAGCGGGTGGCTTACGTCCTTCTCGACCTGTCGCGCCGCCGCCGCGACGTGCGCGCCTTTGTCGGCGCATTGGAGGCCTGGCTGATCGCCGCGCTCGCCCTGTTCAACATCAAGGGTTTTACGCGCGAGGACCGCGTCGGCGTGTGGACGGCGCGCCCGGACAAGCCGCCGGGTCCGAACGGCGAACCGGCGGAGGACAAGATCGCGGCGATCGGCGTGCGGCTGCGCCGTTGGGTGTCGTTCCACGGCATATCGATCAACGTCGAGCCGGACTTGCGTCATTTCGCCGGCATCGTTCCCTGCGGCATTTTCGAAAGCCATCTGGGCGTGACCAGCCTGGTCGATCTCGGCCTGCCCGTGACCATGCCGGAGGTCGATATGGCGCTACGTCAAGCGTTTGAGCCGATTTTCGGCGCGACCCGGTCGGCGTCGGGCGCCGATTCTTAACCATTCGCACGCAAGTTTTGCCGAGCTTCCGCAGGACTTGATCGATGATCCGCCGCGCCGCCCTTTTCGCGATTCTGTTGGCCACTCCCGCCACGGCGCAGGAATGGCGGTTCTGCGTCGGCGTGGCGCCCGCGAGCCATGAGTCGGTGATATCCGACATTTTCACCAGCGGCGCCGAACCTGCTCGACTGGAGCAGCGGCTTCAGGCCTGGTACCGCGCCCATCGCGGTCGCACCCTCACCTTTCAATGCCCGCGGGGCGGCGACCGCTTGGCGGCGCTCAACGGCCAGACGGCGGCGCTGCAATACAACCGCACCATGGGCTATGCGGTGAACGGCCTGCCCTCGAACGAGGTGATCACGGCGCTGGGAGAAGACGTGTTTTAGCAAAAAGTGCAAAAAGCGGTTTCGGGGGCTGGACAGGGCGGAAAGGCTTTGCTACATCCCCACTCGTTCGGCGGCGAGCACAACTGGCCGCTGAATTTTCGTCTCAGAAACAATGTTCTGCGACAAATTTCGATGGGCGCATAGCTCAGTTGGTAGAGCAGCTGACTCTTAATCAGCGGGTCCAAGGTTCGAGCCCTTGTGCGCCCACCATCGAAATCAGGGACTTAGCGAGAATTTCGCTCGTCGTTGCTTCCATCAATTCCGAAAATGGAAGCACCCTGGGAGCACCGTCGCAAAAATCGCGCTGGTTCGCTGCTTCAATGCGCTCGCATGTCATGAGCCTGGCGCGTCACACCTGCCATATCTCCTGTCGCCTAATCTCGAGGCGTAATTCGGCGCTGACGTCGTTCAGCTTTCCCACACGCTGCCGCCCAACGAATGCGACGCCAGCGGCTGCCCCGCCCCGCCAATCCGCCCCGTCCGGATTGCTCGGAAGGAACTCCTAGGCCCCGCCGCCCCGGGGGGAGAGGGGGGATTGAGAATGAGCGGGTGGATCGTGTCCCAGGCCGTGGTGTAGGACGACGGGAGCAAGCCGCTTGCGAAGCGCGCTCCCCATAGCGCCGTAGCGAGCGAGCGGCTTTCGGCGGCCACCGGCGATTCTCCGGTTAAGTTCAGGTTGCGACACACCAACGCAACCGAGGAACCATCGATGACCGATGAGATGATGAACCTTCGCGCGCTCGTGGAAAAGGTCCCCGACGCCGATATCCTGCGGGAGATGATCGGCTTTGCCGCCAAGCGGCTGATGGAGATGGAGGTCGCCGGGCTGACCGGCGCCGACTATGGCGAGAAGAGCGCCGAGCGTCTCGCCCAAAGCGCGCCGGATGGCCGAGAAGGCGCTGACCGCCGTCATCCAGGAAGCCTATATCCAGGGCGTTTCGACGCGCAAGGTCGACGATCTCGTGCAGGCGATGGGCATGTCCGGCATCTCGAAAAGCCAAGTCTCGAAGCTCTGCGAGGACATCGACGCGCGGGTGAACTCGTTCCTCGACCGCAAGCTCGAAGGCGAGTGGCCGTATCTCTGGCTCGACGCGACCTATCTGAAAGCGCACGAGAACGGACGGATCGTCTCGGTCGCCGCAATAATCGCCACGGCGGTAAACGGCGAAGGGCGGCGTGAGATCATTGGGCTCGGGCTGGGACCGTCCGAGGCGGCGGTGTCCTGGCTCGGCTTCCTTCGTTCTCTGGAAAGCCGCGGCCTCAAGGGCGTCAAGCTCGTCATCTCCGACGCGCACGAAGGTCTGAAGGCGGCGATCGCCCAGGTCTTCAAGGCGAGTTGGCAGAGATGCCGGGTCCAATTCGCTTCGTTTCACTTCGCGGCCCCTTCGGGTCATGCGCAATGCGCTCGCCCATGTCCACAAAACGCATCACGCCATGGTGTCGGCGGCAATCCGCTCGGCCTTCGCCCAGGAGGACCAAGCCGCCGCATCGCGGACCTGGCGCCAGGTCGCCGACCAATTGAGGGCGCGATTTGCGAGGCTGGCCGACGTGCTGGACGCCGCTGAGGCCGAAGTGCTGGCCTACATGGCCTTTCCCAAGGAGCATTGGGCCAAGTTGCACTCCACAAATCCAATCGAGCGTCTCAACAAGGAGGTGAAACGGCGCGCCGACGTGGTCGGCATTTTCCCCAACGAAGTTTCGATCAGGCGGCTCGTCGGCGCCATCCTGCTCGAACAGAACGACGAATGGCAATTACAGCACCGCTACATGAGCTTGGAGACGATGGCCGGTCTTGCCGACGAAGCCGCCGCGCCGCCAAAAATCGCAGCCCGAAGTAGAGGCGCTACGATCGCCCCACAATTTCCACCACCTTGACGGACGCGATCTTGGATTCGCATAATCAACATTATGGAACTCTTCAAGTTGCCGTTTCCAGCGTAATCGCAGTTGCGCACGTCACGGTAAAGGCGCGAGAGCATTCGGCGGCATGCTCACATCATCCACAAGTTCACCATGCGCGTCATTGAAGTGACCGCCATCCCTTTGGCCTTAAATTGTGCAAACGCCGCTTCCGCGGCCCTTACCGCGTACGCATCCGGAGACAAAACGCACCAATTTTGCACAACCGTCCCCGGAGCTGACGGCGAGTGTGTTCATTCGCAACTCTTGCCGGTCACACGCTTCTCGAACGACGCGGGGCAGGGACGCAGCGACGCTGGTTGAAGCTCCCCTACCCTCGGCTTCAACGCCGCGCTTCGCCGCTCCTCGAAATCACCCCGGCGCCTCGAGCGCCAACTCTGGGCGATCATGGGATTCACAGCGGCAACGCTATTGGTCCGCGTTCCTCAGATCAACGAACTTGCTCTGATCGCCCCGAGCGGGCCAAACGCCGATGCGCCCTCGAACCCCAAGCGGCCGAGCACTTGTTGCAAGAGAGTTCTGCGCGCTGCGGTCTTGACCTCAAACAAACGGGCCTCGTCCTTCAAGCGGAACAGAAGTTCGTCGCTCGTCGACAAGGCGTCGACAAGACCCAAGCCGAGCGCCTCGGTCGCGAGCCAGACGTCGCCGTTTGCGACCTTGGCGAGGTCGACGCCCGTGCGGCGCTCGGCGACAAAGGTCTTGAAGACCGCATGGGTGTCTTCGATCTTGCCGAGAAAATGCTCGCGGCCGGCCGGCGTGATCTCGCCGAGCATCGAAACGGAGCGCTTGAATTCGCCGGCCGTCAATTCCTCGTAATCGATGTCGTTTTTCTTGAGCAGCCGGTGGAGATTGGGGACCTGCGCCACGACGCCGATCGAGCCGATGAGGGCGAAAGGCGCGGCGACGATGGCGTCGCCCGCGCAAGCCATCATGTAGCCGCCGCTCGCCGCCACCTGGTCGACGGAAACCGTGACCTTGATCTTGCGATCGAGAAGCCGCGAGAGTTCAGCCGCCCCGAGTCCGTAGCCGGTGACCGTGCCTCCGGGGCTGTGAAGCCGCAACACCACCTCGTCCTGCTCCGGACGAGCGACGGTAAGCACGGCGTCGATCTCGCGCGCCAGGTTCTTGACGGTCGACGCCATGACATCGCCCTTGAAGCCGAGGACGAAGATGCGTTTGCCGGGTTCGCCGCCCGTCCGCGCCTTGGCCTCACGTTTGCGCGCCTTGGCGAGCGCCCGGCGCTGTTTCTTGTCGAGGATTTCTGCGTCGAGTTCGTCGCGCATCTGTTCGTAGCGCTCATTGAGCGAGCGCACCTCGATTTCGCGCGCACTGCCGCTGTCGCGACGGGTGAGGCGCGCCATGAGCGCCGCCAGGGCGCCGACCGCCACCACGATGAGCGTGGCCTTCAGAGCGAAGGCGGCGATATCCAACCAGAATCCCATGCTGAGACATTCCTCCGCCCGCGTCTTTTCACGCCTGCGGGCGCAACGCAAGTGAGGGAGTCACGCGATGAGGCAAGGCGTCAATTGATGGCGTTGCTGATGAACTAGAAATGGGAGTTAACCTTCGAGCCGAGCGTGTGGACGCTGGCGATCGCCGCCACCGAGAGTAAGGCGGCGATTTGCGCGTATTCGATCGCGGTCATGCCTGCGCGCGCCTGGAGGAAGTCAAGCGAGCTGTGCTGAGATTCGCTTGACTTGAGATTGTCTATTCACGTCGATCTCACGGCGCCAGCGCGCCGCGGGTCAGCAGCAGCGCATTGGCGCGCAGGCTGGCCCAGTGTGGCAGCCAGCGCGGATCAAATCGCAGCGCGACATCGAGCCCTTCAACCGCGAAATGGGCGAGACAGACTTCAGGCAGCCCGTCGGCCGGGATCTTCGGGCGCTGGCAGCGGGCTGCGAAATCCTGTCCGTCAGGGGCGGCGTAATAAAAATCTTCACCCGCGAACGGCGACTTGTCGTCGAAGCGGCGCATCAGCAGCCCGCCGTCGCTGACCAGAACCTCGGGCGCCAGATAGGGAGCGCGCTGGTCGGCCGGCGCGGTTCGGTTCGATCCGCCTGCGTCAGGGGTCAAGGTGATGAAAATCTGGGCGGCCCCGGCCTTTTCGTTTTCGCCGGCGCCCGGAAGTCGGCGCGGCTCGGCGGCCGCCGGCGCGAAATCGGGCGCGAGCACCACCAGATCCACACGATTGGCTTCCAGCGGCCCCTCGCGCAGATAGGCCGAGGTGAAATGCAGCCGCTTCGACCCGATGGCGACTTCGACGGTTTGCGGCGGCTGCGGCGACGGCCAGAACCGCCATGCCGCGGCCCCGCCAAGCACCAGCAGGATGGGAGCGAAGCCGAGAAGGAGAAGCAGGCGGCGCATGGGACCCGAAAGGACGAAATGGCGGAATGGCTTTGAGCCGATTATTGTGGCGTCCGCAAGGGAGAAAAGCATGAGTCTCTATTCGCTCGACGGCGTGTCGCCGGAGCTGCCCGAACACGGAAAATATTTCGTCGCGCCCGACGCCAATCTGATCGGCCGGGTGCGGCTGCGCGAGGACGCCAATGTCTGGTTCGGCGCGACGCTGCGCGGCGACAACGAATGGATCGAGGTCGGCGCGCGCACGAATATCCAGGACGGCTCCGTCCTGCACACCGACATGGGCTGTCCTCTGACCATCGGCGCCGACGTCACCGTCGGCCATTGCGTGATCCTGCACGGCTGCACAATCGGCGAAGGCAGTCTGATCGGCATGGGCGCGACGATCATGAACAATGCGAAAATCGGCAAGTTCTGCATCGTCGGCGCCAACGCGCTCGTCACCGAGGGCGCTGAGTTCCCCGACTATTCCTTGATCGTCGGCGCGCCGGCCAAGCTGAGGAAGACGCTCGATCCGTCGTCGGCGGAGGGGTTGCTCGGCAGCGCCCGCCACTATGTCGAAAACGCTCACCGCTATCTGTCCGGCCTCAAGCGGATCGATTGAGGCGAAGCAGAGGCGGGGCCGGGCCTGAGTTCGTGGTGGGAGAGCGAACGAACTCAGGCCCGCGCCCAGCGCACGCCGACCACGCCGGCGATGGCGCAGCCATGGGCGCGCAAGCCCGCGCTGACGCGGCGCACGTCGTCGAAGCGCGCTTCGTCGAGACGCGCCGCGATCACCGCCGAACCCGCGCGGGCCGCGATCACCGCGGCGTCCGCGCTGTCGAGCGCCGCGGGCGCGTCATAGATCACAAGATCGAAGTCCCGCGCCCATTTCGCCGCCAGGCGCACAAACATTTTGGATGCGACGAGATCCTGGGGATTGGACGGCGCCGCGCCGGCGGGCGCGATCGCGAGATGCGGGGCGACCTCTCGGACGATGGGCGCGTCGCCCTGTCCGCGCGTCAGCGATTCGGCCAGCCCGCCCGGCCGCGTCGGCAGGCCAAACAGGTGAGCAAGGCCGGGGCGGCGCAGATTGGCGTCGACCAGCAGCGTCTTCAGTTCCAGCTGCGCAAAGGCGAGGGCAAGATTGCCCGCCAGCACGCTCGCCCCCTGCCCGTTCCGCGCCGCGACCAGCGCGAAACTCCCGCCGCGCGCGAAACCGGCGGCCATCAGCGACGCGCGAATGGAGCGAATCGATTCGGCGGCTTCCCCCGCTGGCGCGCGCGCGACGCCGAGCAGAGGCGACAGGCGGTTGTCCTCCGCGCGAACGCGGCGGGCGTCGACAGACGCCTTCCTGATGCCGGGACGCGCTCTGGCGCGCGGCCCCAAATCGAGAACTTCGGTCATCTCCGGCCCCTTCGACGCAACGGCAAGATGAATTTATCGGCTCACCCTGCTCCAGAATGGAACAATTGCGACAATCCGCAACGGAAGGTTGAATTAATTTAATCTTAACAACCTGAGCATGCCCAACAACCCGAGGACGCCGGGAGCCAGCCGTGGAAAACATGTCCGGGACCGCCGCAAGCGCATACGATGAAGAATCGTTCGACGTGCTGGGGGACGCGGAACCCGCACGGGCCCGCCGCGAGCCTCAAGGAGAGGCGGAAGCGCTCAGCCGCGAGGCGCGCGCGGCCAAGAGAACCTTCGACATTCTCGTGGCCGGCGCGGCTCTTGTGACGCTCGCTCCGCTGATGGCGGCGATCGCATTGGCGATCCGACTGGACAGTCCTGGCCCCCCGCTGTTCCGGCAGACGCGCGGCGGGCGGCGCGGCCGTCCCTTCCGCATGTTCAAGTTCCGCACGATGTATCGGACCGAGGACGGGGTGGAGGTCGAACAGGCCCGTCCCGGAGATCGCCGCATCACCCGCGTCGGCGCGTTCCTGCGCCGGACCAGCCTGGACGAGTTGCCGCAACTGCTCAATGTCCTGCGCGGAGACATGTCCTTGGTCGGCCCGCGTCCCCACGCTCTGAAGCACGACCGCGACTTCGCCGCGCAGGTCGAGGATTACGCCCTTCGCCAGCAGGTCGCGGCGGGTGTGACCGGCTGGGCGCAGGTCCATGGCGCGCGCGGGCCGACGCAAACCGAGGACCAGATCCGCCGCAGGGTCGAGCTTGACCTTTGGTACGTGCGCAACTGGAGCCTGGGACTCGACATTACCATCCTGCTGCGCACGACGGCGGTGGTGATCCAGGGCCATAACGCCATTTGAAACGGGACGGGGCCGGTGAGCCTGAACACAGAAATCGCGGCGGGCCCGAGATCAGCGCGCAGGAACGGCGCCCCGCCCTCTCCCTTCAAGCGGCTGATGCTGGCGTTTCGCCGGATCGTGATCGCGGCTCGGCTCGGCCTGCTGCGCCGCGCCGGCATGGAGATCGGACGCGATTGCCTGATCTCGCTGCGCGCACGGCTCGATCCGACCAACCCGCGCGGCATCCACATCGGCGACGGCGTCTTGATCGCCTTCGACGCCGTGATCTTCTCTCATGACCTTTCGCGCCATTTCCACGCGGACACCCATATCGGCGACAATTGCTTCATCGGCGCGCGCGCCATCGTCATGGCAGGGGTGCGGATCGGCGACAATTGCATTGTCGGCGCCGGAGCGGTGGTCACGCGGGACGCGCCCGCCGGCAGCGTCCTCGCCGGCAATCCCGCGCGCATCCTGCGCTCCGGCGTGATCACGCGCAAATGGGGCATCTTGGCCGAGGCCTACGAAGAGGCGCTGGCCCGCGAAAATTTTGGGGCGGCGCCATGAAGCGAATGGCTATGTTCGTGGCTCTGGCGCTCGCCGTCCTCCCGGGCGTCGTCGTCGCGTGCGACGCGCCAAAGGATCTTGGCGGACGGGTGTTCCATGTCGATCCCTCACGCGGATCGCCCGAGGGCGACGGATCGTTTCGAAAACCTTGGCGCAGCCTCGCGGAGGTCCTCGATCCCGCGCGAGGGCTGATCGCCTCCCCGCGCCTGCGCCGCCAGCCGGACGGCGGTTTTGCCACCGAACCGGCGGAGGGCGGCCTGATCCGCGCCGGCGACGCGATCGAACTCGCCGATGGCGACTACGGCGACATCACGCTCATCGGCTACGCCAATGCAGATTTCATCACGATCGCAGCGGCGCCGGGGGCCAAGCCTGTCGCGCACGGCCTGTTCATCGCCGGCGCCTCGCACTGGCTGCTGCGCGGGCTGACCTTTACGGCCGCATCCGGCGAGAGCGGGCCCGCGGGCGCCATCGTCGAGGCCGGCTCTCCCGCGCTCGGCCCCAGCGACCACATCGCCTTCGTCCAAAACCGTTATTTCACGGCTGCGACCGTCGCCGACTGGCGCGAGGACGACTGGGTGAACAGGCCGAAAATGTATGGTCTGGTGACGCGGGCGCGCTGCGCGCTGGTGCGCGGCAATGAATTTTTTCATCTGCGCAACGCGCTCGACATCGGCGGCGACGACTCCCTTGTCGAGGACAATTTTTTCCACGATTTCGGCAATGACGCCATGGATTTCCACGCCAGCGGCGTAACGATCCGGCGCAATCAGGTCTCGGCAAGCCGGCACCCGCCCGCGGAAAAGCTGCATCCCGACGGGGCGCAAGGCTGGGCGCTCGACGGCGCCGTCCACCGCGACATCCTCATCGACGGCAACATCATCGCCAACCTCAATCCGTCTGAAGACAATTACATGCAGGGCATTTCGATCTTCACCGGCCGCTTCGAAAACGTCACCATTCAAAACAATGTCGTGGCCACCAACACCTGGCATGGAATCACGCTCTACGGCGTGAAGAACGCCAAAGTTCTCAACAATACCGTGGTCGCGACCCGCCCAGGTCAAAAGGACAGCTGGATTCTGATCCACGATTCGACCGACCACGCCACGCGCAGTGACGCGCTGGTGCGCAACAACATCGCCACCGCCATCGTGGTCGAGAACGCCGACGTCACCCTCGACCACAATCTGACCGCGCTCCCGATCCGCGCGCAAAAGCAGGCGCGGATCGTCGAAGGCGGCGGCAACCGCGTCGCGCCGCTCGCGCCGCTGTTTCGCGCTTTGTCGCCTCAAACCGGCGTGCTCGACCTGCATCTCGTCGCGCCTGTCGCCGGCGCGGCCGATGGCGCGCCGGAAAGCGACGCCGAGGGTCGCAAGCGCAGCGCCGGCGCCGACCTTGGCGCCTATGCGCGATGAGAACGCCGCGCGCTTGGCGGAACGGCGCCGCGCTCTCCGGAAGCGCGGCGCTGGAGATCGCCCTGCCCTTCACGCGGATGCTGCTGCTCAGCCGTGCGCTGTCCCTGAGCGAACTCGGCTTCGCCTCGGCTCTGGCGACGGCCTACGCCCTCTATGATCAGATCACTGACATGGCTCTGCACCGCTCGGTCTACGCGGAACGCCGGGAAGATTTCGCCGCCGCACTGGCCGGGGCCCATGGTCTGCTGGCCTTGCGCGGGGTTTTGCTGGCGGCGCTGGCGCTGGCGCTCGCGCCCTTCGCCGCAGCGCTGTTCGGCCTTTCCGGCGACGTCGGCGCGTTCGGCGCGCTTGCCGGGCCGCTGTTCATACGAGGTTTCGAGCATCTGGCGCCTAAAGTGGCGGAGCGGGACTCCAATTACGGCGCGCAATTGCGCGTCGCCATCAGCGGCGCAACGTTTTCCCTGCTCGCCCTCGCCGCGACCCTGGCGCTGGGGGGCGGTCACAATGCCCTGACCGCCTCGCTGTACGGGCTGGCGCTGGGGCAGACGATCGCGAGCCACGCCTTCGCCGCCATCCCGTACCGGCTGTCGTTCGGCGCGGAGTTTCGCAAGGCGCTGCGGTTCGGCGCGCCGCTGATGGCGAACGGATTGGGCCTCGCCGTCGCCGCGCAGGGGGATCGGCTGCTGGTCGGCGCGCTGCTCGGCCCCGAGGCGCTTGGGCTTTACGTCGTCGCCATGCTGGCGGTGCTGGTTCCGGTCACGTTGGCGCAGCGGATGATGGGCGCGCTGGCCGGCGCCACGCTCTACAATTCCGGCGCCGAGCGCGCCGAAACGATCCGCCGCATCGCCCGCGCTGCGCCAGCGGCCGGCGCCTTTTACGCCTGCGGTGCGCTCGCTTGCGCCAACATTCTGGTGTCGCTGGTGTTCGGCCCGCGCTTTGTCCTGCCGCCGCTCGGTCTCGCCCTGCTTTGCGCCGCCGCCCTGCTCCGCATCGCCCGCGCCGAACCGTTCACGTCCCTGCTGTTGCTCGACCGGCGCACCAAGGAGGCGGCGCTCGGCAATCTTTCGGCGATGGGGGCTTTGCTTGTGTCCGCCGGGTTGATGCTGGCGACTCCAAGCGTTGGATCGGCGCTGGTCGGCCGGGCGCTGGGCGAAGCGATCGCGCTGGTCGTCACCTTTTCGCTGACGCGCCGGATGCTCGGCACGGCTGCCGCCGATTATTTGAAAGCGCTCGCCTTCGCCTGCGCACTGACGCTTGTCGCAAGCCTGCCCATGTTCGGCGGACCGACCGCGCTTGTCTGCGCGGCGCTGGCCGCCGCGGCTCTGACGCGCATCCTTTTGCGGGGCGACGGCGCCGTTCGCGCCGGAGCCGCGCCATGATCGCCGCCGCCGGGCGTCTCCCCCTGCTGGGGCTGCTGGCCTATGCGCTGGCGGCGGGCGGGGTCGCCGCGCTCGGCTCGCCGCTTGCAAGCGTCGCCATGCTACTCCCCCTGGGCGGACTGCTCCTGTTGCTGTTGCCCGACCAGGAGCTGGTTTCGCCGCGCCTCGTCGCCGCCGCCTTCGTCGGCATGGTCGCGGCGCACCTTTGCCTGCCCACCTATTACATGGTCCAGACGCAGGGGCTGCCGTGGATTTCGCTGCGCCGGCTGACCTTGCTGATCCTGCTCGCGCTGGCGCTGCCGCATCTGGCCACCTCGGCTCGGTCTCGCAAGCAAATGCTTTCGGCGCTGAGCGCCGCCCCGGCGCTGCTGGCGCTGAACATCGGCTTTGACCTGATGGCCGGGCTCTCCGTGGTTTTTTCGGTCGATCCCGCCGCTTCGGCTCAGGCTTATGCCGAAGCGGCCTTCTCCTGGCGCCTGCCCTTTCTCGCTTGCCTGATTGTCGTTGCGGACGAGGCCGCCGGGGTCCGGCTGGTTCGGCTGATCGGCGTGCTGTGCCTGCCGGTCGCGGCGCTGGGGATCTCCGACTTTGTCGCCGAGCACAATTTTGCCCTGGACATCCTGCCGAAAGGGCTGCTCGCCCGCATGACGGAGAGTAATCCCGGCATCAGACTGCTGATGGAGTTCAATCCTTGGCGAAACGGGTTTTTCCGCGCGGTGTCGATCTACAACACGCCGCTTTCCCTGGGCGAATTCGCGGCCATGTGCGCGCCGCTTGGCCTCTTTCTACTGTTGCACGGAGGCGCGCGCAACGACCGGGCGCTCGGGCTTTCGGTGATCGTCGCCGCGCTGGCCTGCCTGTTCGTCAGCGGGTCGCGCGGCGGTTCGGTCGCTTTCCTGGTCGCCATGCCACTGCTCGGGCTGTGCTGGGCTGTCCGCCTCTGGCGCACGCGCGAAAGTCTCGCTGGTCCCATCGCGTCCATCGCCGTCGCCATGACCGGCGCGGCCGCGCTCGCCGTCGTTCTCACCTGGAAACGCCTGTTCAACATCGTGTTCGGCGGCGGCGATTCCGTCGGCAGCACCGCCTCGCGCGCCGAACAGGCGGCGGCGGCCTGGCCGTTCGTTCTGGACGAGCCGGTCTTTGGTCATGGAATGGGGTTGGCCGCGACCGTGCTGGACTGGCGGTCCGCGCCCGGGGCGCCGACCAGCGTCGATTCCTACCTGATTTCGGCTCTGATCGAGACCGGTTTTCCCGGGGCCTTTTGCTATTTCGGCGCCATCGCGCTCGCCGCGTGCGCTTGTCTTACGATATATCTGCGTGATCGCGACGCGCGGGCGGCGCTGGCGGGACCGCTGGGGTGTTCGCTGATCGCCTACGGCATCTATCGGCTGGCGCTGTCGCAGAAAGAGAATCAAACTCTGCTGTTCATCCTGCTGGCGCTGGCTTTCGTCTGCATCCGCGAGGCGAAGAGCCGCCGGCTCGCCCGATAGGGATATATCTTGTGCGATTGCATCGAAAGAGCTATCCAAAGTTATATCTAACCAGGAGCGCGGGCTTTGGAACAGAATTGCGCATCGGGCGGCCCAGGCTGCGGGGGCAAAGGGCGCGGCTTCGGCTGGAGGGGTGGACGCGGCCCCGGTCGAGGCGGCGGCGGCGGCGGCGAATTCCGGATCGGACGCATGCTCGCTCAAGGCGATCTGAAGCTGATCGCACTGGCGCTGATCGAACAGCAACCGCGCCACGGCTACGACATCATCAAGGCGCTCGAAGAGAGAACCGCCGGTCTCTACGCACCGAGCCCCGGCGTGGTTTATCCGACCCTCACCTATCTCGAGGAGGTCGGCCATGTGACCTCGCAAGCTGAGGGCGTGAAGAGACTTTACACGATTACGCCGGAAGGCGGCGTCTTCCTCGATGAAAACCGCGCCTTCGCCGAGGCCGTTCTGGACCGCCTCTCCGCCCTGGGGGCGCGCGCGGCAATGATGGAAGCGCAGCGGAGCGAAGCCCCCTTCCCTGGCCTGCCGCCCCTGGTCGAAGCGGCGCTGGTCAATCTGCGCGCCGTCGCCGCGAAAAAGTTGGAGGGCGACGCCGACGCCGAGGCCGAAGTGGTCGCGCTTCTCGCGCGCGCCGCCGGCGACATCCGAAAGGCTTGATGCCGCCGCGGGAAGTGAAGCGGATCGAGTTGCCGGACAGGCTGGCGAGAAGCAGGCCGCAACCGGCCCATCCCAGCGTCGGCGCAATCGCCGAACGACCGGATTTTCGCCTGATGCTCAATCCTCTCCTTGGGCGACATGAGCATCCAGCCGCGCGTGTCGCCCTCGTCCGCGCGCCAGGGGCCGCCGGGCCTCCGCGGCGGCGCCAAGCGTGAAAAGGACAGCCAGTCCCGCTGCTCCTGCTTGCACCTGAGCCCAGCTCCCTTTCATCGTCGCCACCGCGAACGCCAAGGTCATCACATCAAGGAACGCCGCCGGCCGTCACAGCCGGACTTCGGCGCGCAAGCCTCCGAATTCGCTCTTCCCGATCACAAACTGGCCTTGGTGAAGCTGGGCCAGGTCCGTGACGATCCCCAGGCCTATGCCCGTCCCCGGCGCATCCTCGGCCAGACGCGCGCCCCTGGTCATGACGTCATCGATCCGGTCGTCGGGAACGCCAGGACCATCGTCGTCCACGGCGACGACGATCCTGCCGTTCTCGCGCCGGGCCGACGCCCTGACGCGGCTGCGCGCCCATTTCCGCGCGTTGTCCAGCAGGTTGCCGGCGAGTTCCTCCATGTCGCGCTGGTCGATCGACAGTTCGAGGTTTTCCGGAGCGACCTCGACCTCCCAGCTCAGTTCGTCGCCGCGCGGCAGTCGCGTCATCACGCCGACCACACGTGTCAGCAGCGGCTGCGCCAGCGTGTGCGAGGCGACGGGGCTCCTGGGCCCCACGGCGCGTGCAGCAGCGAGCGTGCGGGTCACATGCGCGTTCATCAGGCCGATTTCGCCATCGAGGCTGTCGGCCACGCCGGTCTCGCCGCGCGCGCGCAAGGCGCGGGCCTCCGTCGAGAGCACGGCGAGCGGGGTCTTCAGCCCATGCGCCAGTTTCGCCGCATTGGCGCGCGACCGCTCGATCGCCTGCGCCTGCGCTTCCATGAGCGCGTTGAGATCGCCCACCAAACCCTCGAGTTCGCGCGGAAACGGTCCGTTCAGTCGTTCGCTCTCTCCGGCGCGGAAAGCCTCAAGCTGGCGCCGCAAGCCGCCAAGCGGCGCCAGCCCCATGCGCACTTGCCCCCATGACGCCAGGATCAGCAGGCCAGCCAATATCGCCAGCGAAGGCGCCACCACACGAACAAAATCCTTGCGCGCCTCGTTGACGACGCATTGCTCCCCCGCGACGGCGACCTGAAAGCGGCGGTCCCCGTCGGGTCCGGGCAGGACGACCGTGCGCTCGACCACGATGAGCCATTTGTTTCTCGGGCCGCGCAATTCGCGCACCTGGGGCGTTCCCACGCCGACCTCGTCCCGGGCGGAAGGGATGGACTCGTCCCAGAGAGACCGCGACCGCAGGAGGATGGCGCCCCTTTCCGACACCTGCCAATAGAGGCCCGACAGTGGGCGTTGGAACAGGGGGTCGGAGAGTTCGCCCGAGAGCGACGCCTTTCCCTCCGCCTGCGGCGTCAGGAGGGAGACGGCTTGAAGCAGGTGGTCGTCCAGCTCCTTGATGAAGCGCCCGCGCACATGGCTGTCAAAGGCGGAAACGATGACGAAGCCGGCGATCGCCAGGGCGGCGGCGATGCCGAGCGTGGCCGCGGCGAGGAGACGCAGACGCAGCGACGTCATGGCTTGCCCTCGCCCTCGTCCAGTTCGCCGACGTAATAGCCGTAGCCGCGTCGGGTTTTGATGAAATCGTCGCCGAGCTTGCGCCTGATCCGCGCCACCAGCACTTCGATGGCGTTGGCGTTGCGTTCGAAATCCTGAGCGTAGATGTGCTCCGTGAGTTCGATCTGCGGGGCGGCGCGGCCGACATGGTGCATGAGGTAGTGGACAAGCCGATATTCCATCGGCGAAAGATCCACGGGCATGCCGCCCATCAGCACGCGTGAAATCCGCGTGTCGACGACGACATCTCCGAGCGAGAGCTTCGCGCTGACGTGTCCGGTCGCCCGCCGCAGCAGCGCCCGCACGCGCGCCATGAATTCCTCGATGCGGAAGGGTTTGACCAGATAGTCGTCAGCGCCGGCGTCGATGCATTCGACCTTCTCCGACCAGCCGTCGCGCGCGGTGAGGATGAGAACGGGCATGGTCCGGCCGTTGGCGCGCCAGCGTTTCAGCACCTGGACCCCGTCGAGCCTGGGCAGGCCGAGATCGAGCACCGCGAGGTCAAAATCCTCGGTGTCGCCAAGAAACCAGGCGGTCTCGCCGTCGCGGGCCTGCTCCACCACATGGCCCGCCGATTCCAGAGCGCGACGCAACTCCTCGCCGACCTTCCTTTCGTCTTCGACCACCAGGATTCGCATCGCGCCCATCCTCATGGACCGTCGCCGGAGGCGCTGGCCTTCGCATTCGCGCGATGGTCACGATAGCGCCCGTCCCTCCCCAGAACCTTGATCCTGTACAAATATCCATCCTTCTCGCGTTCCAGGAAAGCCTCGACGATTTCCCCGTCTGGGACCGGCCGGAGGCGGCTCAGGGCGTCTCGAAGCGGCAGGATGTCGCCTCGGCGAACGAGGTCCCGGGCGCTTTCGAGCGACACGGGCTCCGCCGGCGCCGGCGACGCGCCGATGATCGCGCCGGCGGCGACAACGACGAGCAGCGATCTGGTCATGCTCCGCCCTTTCGCGTTGCGAGCAACATGCGCGTTTCAAGCTTGCAAATCGCTGTCGGCGGTCGTCAGCCAATTGTCATGCGCGCTGTGTCAGGGTCCGCGACAGTCGTTTTCGACAAGGAGCGTGTCATGAAAATCAAGATACTGGCTCTGATCGCCGCCGCAATTCTCGCATCGCCTCCGCTGGCGTTCGCCCAGCGCGGCCCCGTCGCCAGCGCCTGCGCCAGCGACATCGAGACCTATTGCAAGGGCCTGCCGCATGTGAACCGGGCGGTGCGCAAATGCCTCGAGCAGAACAAGGACAAGGTCGGAACCTCCTGCCGCGAGGCGCTGAACGCCACGGGCTGGGGCTATCGGCATGGATACGGCTGCGGAGGCGGGGCATGTGGACGCGGAAACCAGCCCCAGTAGACGGGGCGTTGGCGACCTGACGTTCATCATGAAGGCTCGCGTCATTCCGGGCGGCGCCGGTCGCGCCTCGCAGCGCCGGCCAAAGCCGCGGCAACGTCTCGGCGAATTCGGCCGGCGCTCCGGCGGCGCCGGCCGCATCGGCAAATCCATCCATGTTCATGACCTTGAAGGGCAAGGGCGGCTGAGCTTTCGGGAAAATCGCGCAGGCGGCGCTTGGCGCGCACAGCCGTTCGGAATGTGAGTCGTTTTCGAGAATCAGGTCGCCCGGAGTCGGGGTCGGAAGCGCGCGCCGAATCCATTCGCTTGGCCATCAAGCCGGTTCATGGCCTCGCAACCGCCTTCGGTCGAGGTCCCACAATCATCCCTCGCGCCGACAGGCTTGGCCGCTTTTTCCTGCTATTTCCGACGCCAAAACGGCAGCGTCACGGATTGGCAGGGTTTCCGTAACGGTAATTCCGAACGGGCGAAATTTCGCCATGAAACGGTGCGATTCCGCGAAATTACCCATAGCCAGAACTGGCCATTTGCTGCTAAATAATGAACGCGCGGGCTTTGGACTTGAAAATAATCACAGAACCATCTGCTGGCGGTTCCCTGGGCCTGTGCGCTGCGGGGCCAATAGGCGTAGGCGAGCGTCCCGCGCCATTTTGAAATGAGGCGGAGTTAAATAGAGCGGACATGAGCAAAGGTAAAGATTTCCGGGGCCCCAGGAAGCGCGGTTTCGATGACGATGGGCCCTCATTCGACAGCCCGCGGCAGTTTCGCCAACCCCGCCAGACCTTCGACCGTCAGCCCATGGGCGGCGGTTTCGGCGATTTCGCTCCTCCGCCTTCGCCCGCCCCCGTCGGCAATTCCGTCGACGCCGTGGTGAAGTGGTTCAAGGGCGACAAGGGCTTCGGCTTCGTCGAACTCTCGAACGGCGCAGGCGACGCCTTCCTCCACATCGGCGCGCTGCAGCAGGCCGGATATGAAAACGTCCCCCCGGGCGCAAAGCTCAAGGTGCTCGTCGCCAATGGCGTCAAGGGCCAGCAGGTCACCCGCGTGATCGAGGTGGACACCGCCGGCGCCGCCGAGCGCGCGCCGCAGCGTCCGTCCTTCGGCGATTCGCCGCGCCCGCCGCGCCGCCAGCCCGACATGTCCAACGCCGTGGAAGTCCAGGGCGCGGTCAAGTGGTTCGACGGCGCCAAGGGTTTTGGCTTCGTCCAGGCCAGCGATGGCGGCAAGGACGTGTTCGTCCATATCTCCATCCTCGGATCCGCCGGCATTTCCGGCCTCGCCGAGGGACAGCCGGTCACCATGAAGGTGGTGGACACGCAGAAGGGCCGCGAAGCGGTCGCCATCTCGCTCTCCTGAGCCTGACGGTTCCAACATTTTCCCAGAGCAGGGCGGTCGACCGCCCTGCTCTTTTCGTTTGAGGCCAGCATGGAACCGACCCGCGATATCTCCCGCCTGCTCGAAATCATGGCGCGCCTGCGCACGCCGGAAATCGGCTGCGCCTGGGACCTCGCGCAGGATTTCCACTCTCTCGCCCCCTATGCGATCGAGGAGGCCTGCGAAGTCGCCGACGCCATCGCGCGCGAGGATTTTGTCGACCTCTGCGATGAACTTGGCGACCTGCTGTTGCAGGTCGTGTTCCAGGCCCGGCTGGCCGAGGAGCGCGGCCTGTTCGACTTCGGCGCTGTCGTGCAGGCGATCAATGAAAAGATGATTCGCCGTCACCCCCATGTGTTCGGCTCGCCGCAAGCGCGCACGCCGGAGGCGGTGGAAGGGGTCTGGGCCGAAATCAAGGCGCGCGAGAAGGCGGAAAAGGCGGAAAGACGTCGCGCCGCCGGCCTGCCCGATCAGGCGCGAAGCGGGTTGCTCGCCGATGTGCCGGCCGTCCTGCCCGCGCTCGCCCGCGCCGTCAAATTGCAGGACAAGGCGTCGAAGGTCGGTTTCGATTGGAACGACGCGCGGCTGGTGCTGGCGAAGATTCGCGAGGAATGCGACGAGGTCGAGGAGGCGCTTGCCCGCGGCGACAAGGCCCATGTGGCGGAAGAGATCGGCGACGTGCTGTTCGCCGTGGCGAATCTCGCCCGTCACCTCAGGGCCGATCCCGACGCCGCCCTGCGCGCCACCAACCAAAAATTCGAGCGGCGTTTTGGATATATAGAACAAGCCATCGAAAAGCAGGGGCGGAAGCTTGGTGAAGTCGATCTGGAGGCGATGGACGCGCTTTGGAACGAGGCTAAGGCGACGGAATAATCCTTGCCGCCCCGACCCCGAAACATTCAACGAAATGGCCAAGGGGTTCCTTCCGGACCATCTCGGTTTGACCGTCACGGATGTGGCGCCGGGCGCGGACGCGCCCCAGAGCTTTTTCACGCGAACCGGCATCCACTTCGCTTGAATACTCTAGCCCTGGTCGGTTGTACGCAGATGATTCTCTATCCCCGCTGACGAATCCCCACGAAAAGATCGGCGATGCCATGAATTGCACTGCGCGTCTTGCAATGAATTGCATTGCGCCGCCAGCCGCTCGCCGGCAAAATCTTCAGGCCTTGCGAAAGTGCGCCCGCCAGTGACGATTTGGAGTTGCGCCCGGGGGAATGTCCTCAAGCGTCTCCAACAGCAGTCCGCACGATTCGAACGCCAGCAGATCGGCGCGGGTCAGCGGCCAGGGTGGGCCGTCGATCGCCTGGTCCTCGTCGCGGGCGCGCGCGATGACCAGTAGCTGTCCGCCCGGCTTGAGGAAACCGGCGAGCGCCGCGCGCGCCTGCGGCAGGAGTTCGGCCGGCAGCGCCTGCAAAGTATAGATCTCGTTGACGAAATCAAATCTTTCGGCCCATTCGGGCGGCGCGGCGAACAGGTCGGCCGTGTGAAAGGCGATGTGGGGAAAGCGCTGTCTCGCCCAGTCCACAGCGGCGGCGACAAGGTCGAAGCCGGTGACCTCAGCCCCCTGCCCCGCCAGCGCGGCGGCGTTGTCGCCAAGACCACTGGCTATGTCCAATGCGCGCATGCCGTCCAGTCGCGTGTTCGCCAGCCAGCCGGCGAGATGCGGATGGGGGCTGAGATTGCCCCAGGGCACTTTGGCGGCGTCGCCTTCAGCCAGCGCATAGACCGCGTGAAACCAGTCCCGACGAAACCGATCGTCGCCATGCCCCTGTCTGGCGGGATCGATCGCGTCGAGTTTTTCGCGCGCTTCCGCCCGGCGCCGGGCGAAATCCTCATCCGCGATGACCTCATGAATGGGTTTTTCGGCCATCATTGCGTTGCGTTCGTTGCGGCCTTCTTGGCGCTCTTGAATCCGGACGAAAGGGTTTTGTGGAAAATTTGCAAACCGAGTTCGAACGCGGCGTCCTTGGCGCGCTGGCTGAGGTCGCCAAGCTCCACCGCCTCGCCGGTCTTCAGCGGAACGTCCATCGCCAGGGTGGAGCCGCTGAAAATCTTCAGGCGGGCCACCACGGTTCCCGCCGCCACCGGCGCAAGCAGCGGGCCCGTATAGACGATCCGGCCGGTGATCTTGTCGGTCGAACCGCGCGACGCCATCAGCCGCACCGGCGCCGTGGTGAGCAGCGGCGCTTCCGACTTGGCTCCGCCATAGACCTTGGCGACGCCCACCTGTTCATCCGAAGCGAGCAGCTCCTTCACCTCAAAGCCGCGAAACCCCCAATTGAACAGTTTCCGCGCTTCCTCGGCGCGGTCCTTGGCGGTCTTGGCGTCGAGCACGACAACGATCAACCGCCGGTCGCCATTGACCGCGGAGCCTACGAGATTGAAACCGCCGTCGGGCAGATTGCCGACCTTCAGCCCGTCGCCATTCACCTCATTGAACAGGATGGGATTGCGATTGACCTGGCGAATCTTGCTCCAGGTGAACTCCTTCTCGCCGAAGAAATGATAATATTCCGGATAGGTCTTGATGACGTGCTCGGCCAGCCGGGCGAGGTCGCGCGCGCTGACCGTTTGGGCGGGGTTGGCCGCGCCCCAGGAATCGACGAAATGCGAGCGGCTCATGCCCAGTTCGGCCGCCCGCTTGTTCATCATGCCCGCAAAGCTTTCCTCGGAGCCGCCGAGGCCTTCCGCAAGCGCCACCGCCGCATCGGCGCCCGACTGCACGATCATGCCGCGCAACAAATCCTCGACGCGGATGTTCGCGCCGAGCCGCGCGAACATGGAGGCGCCGCCCCGCGCCGTTTTCCAGGCGTGTTCGGAGATGGGGAATTGGGTGTCGAGCGTGATCTTGCCGCTCTTGAGATCGCGAAAAACCAGCTCCGCCGTCATCAGCTTGACCACGGAGGCCGGCGCGGTCGGCTCGTCCGCCGCCTTGTCGAACAGCACGGCGCCCGTACCCACGTCCATCACCAGCGCGCGGGGCGCCGTGGTCGTAACTGTTTGAGCCCATGCGCCCGAAGCGGCGCCCAGGATAATGAACAGGACGGCGAAACGTCTCACACGACCCTCGATTCCGGCAATGCTTGGACCCTCGGCAATAGGACGCGCGGAGGCCGAGCCAGTTTCTATGCGATTACCGGGGGGATGCCAAGGCGCGGAAAATCCTCAGCGTCGGGAAACCCGGATCGGCGTGTCCGCGCCGGGGATCGTGCCGAGATCGAACGGCCGTTGTGGTGGCGCGGGGGGATGTTCCGGAAGTTGCGCGACGGGCCCGGTCGCCGGCGCGAGCTCCTCCGGCTTCAGCGGCGGCGCGGGCGCCGGGCGTTTCGGCGGCGGCGGCTGGTTCACCGCCACGTAATCCGTGCGGGGCGGGGCTTGCGGCGCGCTCTCCGGCTGGATCATGGCGACGCGCTCGATGTCGCGCACGGCCTGGGTGGGCGCCGGCCGCTCCTCGGGAAGTTCGCGGCGCTCCGCCACCATGGTCGGCGACAACGAGAAATCGTCGAGTTGCGCCGGCCTGCCGTCGACGCGCAGCGTCGCCAGCAACTTGTTGTCGTCGGAGCCGCCGAGCGAGGCGTTTCCGACATATTCGACCTTGACCCTGGCGGTGCCGATGTGGCGATAGCCCAGCGCCTCGGCGGCGCGGGAGGACAGGTCCATGATGCGGCCGTCGTGATAGGGGCCGCGATCGTTGACGCGCACGATGATCGAATGATGATTGCGCAGGTTGGTGACGCGCGCATAACTCGGCAGCGGCATGGTCGGATGCGCGCCGCTGACGGAGTCCTTGTCATAGACTTCGCCGTTCGCGGTGCGCCGGCCGTGGAAGGCGTCGCCATACCAGGACGCGAGGCCGGTTCCGGCAAACTTGCGCTCGCTCGGCACATAGGTATGTCCCGCGACCGAATAGGGTTTTCCCACCAGATACTGGCCGCCGCCCTTCGGCACTTCCTCGCCTTCGGCGACGACGCGCGGGCTGGCGCGGCCATATTTCGACTCGGGGAAATATTCCTTGCCGTGGGAGCGCATGGAGGTTTGCTGCCGCTGGGCGCAGCCGCCGAGGCCAAGAGCGGCGATCAACAGGCCGAGAGTGACGAGACGTTTCATCAGAGATCTGACATCCTCGTTGCGCCGCGCCGCCCATAGCGCGGGATTTTATTCAAATCTTTCAGGCCCGACCATGCGTCCCGAAAGTTGCCAAATGGTTACCGACCCTCAGGCTTGCGCCGCGCGCCAAAGATCACGGTTTCGTGATGGTGAAGGGTGGTCAAGGAATGGGGCGGAAATACGGCATGATCCTGGCGACTGAAATCGCGCGGTCACGCCTGCTTTTGCCAACCTCCCTCGTCCGTCTCAGCCCAATAGGCGAGCGTCGCGTTGATTTGGCGCAGTTTTTTCCACTGCACGCGCGCCGCCGTGAGAAAATCCTCGTCGCGGCCGTCGAACAGGACAATGAGTCGCTGGTAACTATGATCGACGAAATGTGTAGCCTCGACCCCTTCGAGCAGGAACCGGGTCTGGGCGCCATTGGCGTTATCGTCGCCCAGCGTCAGCCAGACCGGCTGCATGTCTGGATCGCCGTCCTTGCCCCCGCCATGCGGCAGAAACGAGTCCTCGGCGTAGGTCCACAGCAAGTCATCGAGCGTCGCGAGCCGCTCCGGCGTCGCCGCATGGATCACGGCGCGCCAGCCGCGCTGCAACACGCGTTCGACCAGACTTGGCAAGACCTGCTCCAGCCTGCGGCGCTGAAGCTGATAGAACCAGACTTCCGTCATCGGGGGAGGCGGCCCTTCCTGACGACGCCGAGGCTTATGCCCCGGCCCCTCACCCCTGCCCTCTCCCCGCATGCCGGGAGAGGAGGCGATTTCATCACCTGCTATTCCTCATAAAAGTCGCGGACGAGTCGGTCGAGCAGGCGCACGCCCCAGCCCGAACCCCAGCTCTGGTTGAGATCGCTCGCCGGCGAACCCATCGCCGTGCCGGCGATGTCGAGATGCGCCCAGGGAACGTCGTTGACGAAATGCTGGAGGAAATGCGCGGCGGTGATCGAGCCGGCGAAGCGCCCGCCGGTGTTCTTGATGTCGGCGAACTTGGACTCGATCATCTTTTCATAGGGCGCGCCCATGGGCATGCGCCAGACCTTTTCGCCGCTGGCCTCGCCGGCCTTTTTCAGATTCTCCGAGAGGTCGTCATTGTTGGAGAACAGCCCGGCGTATTCCTGACCGAGCGACACCAGAATGGCCCCGGTCAGCGTCGCCAGATCGATCATGAACGCCGGCTTGTAGGCGTCTTGCACGTACCAGAGCACGTCGGCGAGCACCAGGCGTCCCTCGGCGTCGGTGTTGATGATTTCGATTGTCGCTCCCGACATGGCGGTGACGATGTCGGACGGGCGCTGCGCTCCGCCGTCGGGCATGTTTTCGACGAGACCGATGGCGCCGACCACATTCGCCTTCGCTTTTCGGATCGCCAGCGCGCGCAAAAGGCCGGTGACGGCGGCGGCGCCGCCCATATCGCCCTTCATGTCCTCCATGCCGGCGCCCGGCTTGATCGACACGCCGCCGGAATCGAAACAGACCCCCTTGCCGATGAAGGCGAGCGGGGCTTCGCCTTCCTTGCCGCCGTTCCAGCGCATGATCACCACGCGGCTCGGACGCGCCGAGCCCTGGCCGACGCCGAGCAGCGCCCGCATGCCGAGCTTTTCCATGGCCGGCACGTCAAGGATTTCGACCTCGACGCCGAGTTTTTCCAGCTCCTTGGCTTCCGCGGCAAAGCTCTCGGGATAGAGCAGGTTCGGCGGCAGGTTGACGAGTCGGCGCGCCAGATCAACGGAGTCGGCGAGGCCCGACGTGTCGGCGATCGCTTGGCCAATCACGCCCGCGTCGGTTCCGGCGAGGGAAATCTCGACGGGATCGTCGTTGTCCTTTTCCGCCTCGTCCTTCTTGGCCTTTTTCGTCTTGAACTGATCGAATTTGTAAGCGCGCAACCGCAGGCCCAGGGCGAAATCCCCGGCTGCCGCGACAAAATCCTCCGGCGCGGCGGCAAAATCGAAAAGGACGCGGGCGAGCTTGGATTTTCCCAGTTTCGCGGCGGCGACGCCGCCCAGGCGCAGGTAGTCGAGCTTTTCGCCGTCCTTGTCCGGCGTGGTTCCCAGCACGATCAGTTTCTGCGCGGCGAGGCCGGCGGGCGCCAGAAACTCAAGCGCCGAGCCGATCTTGCCTTTGAACCCCGCGAATTCGGCCGATGAGCCGATCAAACCGACGGCATCACCGAGGATTTTCGTCGTCTCGGCGCCGAGCGCCAGATCCTTGCCGGCGAAGGCGATCACGGTCAGGGCGCCCTTTTCCGGCGCGGTCAAAACCTCGGACAGGGGCAAGGCGCCGATCGAGACGGTCGCGGACATGGTAACCTCTTGGCTGGCCGGCCAGGGAGCCGGAATCGGACAACGCGCCGAAGCGCCTGACGGCACTATGCGACGGCGCCGCGAAGAGGGTCAATCCGCAACCTCAATGGCCTCCCGGCGTCAAGAGGGCTGCGTGAACAACTCCTTGAACAGCGCCTCGGCGCGATGCAGGCCTTCGTCGGTGAGGACCACCGCCTTGGCCTTGTTCTGGGGATCGTCGATCAATCCCTTCTTGTGCAGGCGGTCGAGCGCATTCCAATCAAAACCCTTCCAGGCGCGGCGCTCGTCGTGCAGCGTCAACCAAAGCAGCGCGAGGACCGCGTCGTCGATCTTATCGGGAATGACCTTCATGGTTGCTCCTCGGGTTCAGTGGCGCAGCCCCGGCGCCTCCTGTCCGGTGGACGCCACATATTCGCTGTAGCCGCCGGGATATTGATGCACCCCCTCCGGGGTCAGCTCGAACACCCGGTTCGATAGCGCCGCCAAAAAATGTCGGTCGTGCGAGACGAACAGCATCGCGCCCTCAAACGCTGACAGGGCCTTGATCAGCATTTCCTTGGTGGCGATATCCAAATGGTTGGTCGGCTCGTCGAGCACCAGAAAATTCGGCGGGTCGAACAGCATTTTCGCCATCACCAGCCGCGCCTTTTCGCCTCCCGACAGCACGCGGCATTTCTTCTCGACATCGTCGCCGGAAAAGCCGAAGCAGCCGGCGAGCGTCATCAGCGCCCCCCTGCCCGCCTGCGGAAACGTCGCCTCGAGGTCCTCGAAAATCGTCGCCTCGCCGTCGAGCAACTCCATGGCGTGCTGGGCGAAATAGCCCATTTTTGTGGCGGAGCCGATGGTCACAGCGCCCGCATCCGGCTCGGCCGCGCCCGCCACCAGTTTCAGCAGGGTCGATTTGCCCGCGCCGTTCACCCCCATCACCGCCCAGCGCTCGCGCCGGCGCACCTGGAAGTCGAGGCCCTCATAGATGCGCTTGGAGCCATAGGCTTTTTCCACGCCTTTCAGCGTCGCCACGTCCTCGCCGGAGCGCGGCGCCGGCGGGAAGTCGAACAGCACGGTCTGACGGCGGCGCGGCGGCTCGATCTTCTCGATCTTGTCGAGTTTTTTCACGCGGCTCTGCACCTGCGCGGCATGGGAGGCGCGCGCCTTGAACCGCTCGATGAACTTGATTTCCTTGGCGAGCATGGCCTGCTGGCGCTCAAACTGCGCCTGCTGCTGCTTTTCGTTAAGCGCGCGCTGCTGCTCGTAAAACTCGTAATCGCCGGAATAGGAGTTCAGCGATCCCCCGTCGATCTCGACGATCTTGTTGACGATCCGGTTCATGAAGGCGCGGTCGTGCGAGGTCATCAGCAGCGCGCCCTCGTAGCCCTTCAAAAAATCCTCCAGCCAGATCAGGCTTTCCAGGTCGAGATGGTTGCTCGGTTCGTCCAGGAGCATGGCGTCGGGGCGCATGAGCAGGATGCGGGCGAGCGCCACGCGCATCTTCCAGCCGCCGGACAATTTGCCGACATCGCCGTCCATCATTTCTTCCGAAAAATTCAGGCCGGCCAAGACCTCTCTCGCGCGGCCCTCCAGCGCATAGCCGTCGAGTTCCTCGAATCGCGCCTGGACCTCGCCATAGCGGTGGACGATCTCGTCCATGCGATCCATGGCGTCGGGGTCGGCCATTTCGGCCTCAAGGGCCTTCAGCTCTTCGGCGACCTCGCTCACGGGTCCGGCGCCGTTCATCGTCTCGACGACGGCGCTGTGGCCGGACATTTCGCCGACATCTTGGTTGAAATAGCCGATGGTGACGCCGCGATCGGTCGAGACTTGCCCCTCGTCCGGGTTTTCCCGGCCTGCGATAAGACGGAACAGGGTTGTTTTGCCCGCGCCGTTAGGGCCGACCAGTCCGACCTTTTCCCCGCGCAAAAGGGCGGCGGAGGCCTCGATGAAGATGAGGTGGGTGCCGTTCTGCTTGCTGATATTATCGAGTCGGATCATGTCTCGCCCTTTCGTCGCGCCTTGTACGGCGCCGTCTCGGGCGAGGGAAGTTCTAAGCGCTTATCCAACGAAACGGAGCGGCCTCTTGCGACGCCGCCCCAAAAGTCTCGCGGGTTCAGCCAATCACATCGACAGGCTCAAGCCGCTCAGGCCGGCGGCGGCCTGGAAGCCGATCTGATTGCCGTGCAACTCAAGAATCACGCCGTTCTGGTTCTGCATGCGCACCACGCGCGCGCCGGCCGCCACGGCGACGCCGGCGCCAATGGCAGTATAGGTGCCGACAATGTCGGTCGGCTGGCGCAGGTTAAGCGCGCGGCCGACCAGGGTGCCGCCGGCGGCGCCGATCACGCCGATGCTGAGACCGCCAATGCTCAGCGGATAGGTCCGGCCACGGAAGGTCAAGGTGCCCGAGCCGCCGCCGACGCCGATGATGAAGCCGCCGCTGGCGAATCTCAGGCGGACCTTGCCGGAATCCGCAAACGCCGGAGCGGCCGCGATGCAGAGAGCCGCCGCCGCGGCGGCGGCGGTCTTAAAGATATGACGACGATTGATCACTCAAACCTCCGTTTTATTGCGCGACGCCGAAAAAAATGCGGCGTGATGCACCTGTCGATCAAGTTCAGACAAAGTACGGCTACCGACATTGCTGTATTCCGTTGTCATGCGCAAACCAATCCTGTTCGTGGCAAATGGTTTATGGACATGACCCGCCGCAACGTCCTGCCGCTGCTCTCGGACCCGGCGGCGACCGTTGCAGTCGCGGCAAGCGGGGCGATGGCGCGGGACGTTCAGAACGGAATGTCGTCGTCGAGCGCGTCCGAGGACCGGCCGCCACCCGAGGCGCCGCCGCCAAAACCGCCGCCCTGCCCGCCGGAGGGGCCGCGCTGCATCGGCGACGAGCGGCCAAAGCTTTCTCCGCCGTATGAGCCCTCTTCGCCGCCGCGTCCCCGGCTGTCGAGCAGGGTCAGTTCGCCGCGGAAGCGCTGCAGCACCACTTCCGTGGTCTTGCGCTGGGCGCCTTCCTTGTCGGTGAATTCGCGGGTCTGCAACTGGCCCTCGATGTAGATCTTCGCGCCCTTCTTGCAGTACTGCTCGGCGATCTTGCCCAGGTTCTCATTGAAGATCACGACATTGTGCCATTCGGTGCGGTCGCGGCGCTCACCCGTCGCCTTGTCGCGCCAGCTCTCCGTGGTGGCGAGCGAAAAGGTCACCACGGGATCGCCATTGGCGGTGCGGCGCACCTCGGGATCGCGGCCAAGATTGCCGATGAGAATGACCTTGTTGACGCTACCCGACATGTTGTTCCCCTCATTCGCGAGCCGCGCATCTTATAAGGTTTGCGCCGTTGACGCGCGTCCGCCGTCGCATTGTCCACAAGGGTTTCGCGTCCCCGCGGCCGGGAAAGCGGTCACCCCAGCGCCGCATACATTTCGTAGGCCGCGCGCATGTCGCGCAGTCGGACTTCGCGTCGCGCCTGCGCCTCCGCGTCGGCGCCCCAGACGCGAATCTGGTGGTCCTCGTCCACATGCGCAGCCGCCCAGCCCTGCTCGAATTTCTTCGCGCCTTGCGCCAGGGCCAGCGCGATCAGCACCGAGCCGGTCAGCGCCGTCATCTCGTACAGCGCGGTGAGCCGAAACGCGCCGTCAGGCCTGGTCGCCTCCGTCTCGATCGCCCGCGCCACCGCCGCAACCGATTCCTCCGGCTGCGCCACGAACATCACGCCCTCCGCCAGATTGAAGCGCGCCCCGAGAAAATCGCGGGCGAAATCGAGCACGGGCGTCCACGCGGCGTTCTGCGCGGCGACCAGGGCGTCAGGCTCGCCGGCGCGATAGCAAACCAGGTCCGAGCCGGCGAATTTGGCGATCTCCCCCGCCACTTGCTCCATCTGCGCGGCGACGCCGTCGAGCGCGGTGTTCGCCATGCGCGTCAGCGGCATGGTCGCGGGATTGATGTGTTCCCCCTGCCCCCGCCATTCCGAGGCGACCGCTTCGGCGAGCGCCACGGTCGGCAGGGCCAGTTTTTGTCGCGCGGGCGTGCGAACGGGCTTGCCGTCCAGCGCCAAGCCGAACGCGTCCTCGACCGGAACGACCGCCACATCCGCATAAAACCGCTTCGGCAGCGGACGCTTCATCTCGCGCTGCGCCGCCTTGACGGGATCGCGCTCCTCGTCGGCGACGAACAGCGCGGAAAGGTCGTCACGGATTGACGGATTGTCGGAAGAACTCATCCAGCCTCGTCTCCAGTTCGTCCACGCTGTGGACGAGCACATTTGCGCCCGCGACTTTCAGCTTGTCGTGGCAGTGATAGCCCCAGCACACGCCGATGCAATAGGCGCCGGCGCGGTGGCCCATGGTGATATCGAACGTGGTGTCGCCGACCATGCAGGCGTCTTTCACGTCAATGCCGGTCTCGCGCAGGCCGCGCTCGAACATTTCGGTCGCGGGTTTTGAAATGGCGTCATCCGCCGTCTGCACCGTGGCGAACAGCTCGCCCCAGTTCTGCCGCGCGAACAGTTTGGTCACGCCCACCCGGCTCTTGCCCGTGGCGATGCCGAGCTTGCAATCGGGCCGCGCCGCGAGACGCCGCAGCAACGCGTCGATTCCCGGATAGATCCTGTCCTCGTCGGGCGTGGCGTGGGCGCGCAATTCGCTGTAGGCGGCCTTGTAGGAGGCGGCGAGCGTCTCCACCGGCCCCTGGCCGTCGGTCAGCTCGACAAAGGCCTCGCGCAGCGACAGGCCGACCACGGACAGCGCGCGTTCGCGGCTCGGCGCAGGCTGATTGTGGGCGGCGAACGCGCGCCGCTGCGCTTCGACGATGAAATTCTGGCTGTCCAACAGCGTGCCGTCGATATCGAACATGACGAGCTTCATCGCGTCCTCCCAAACGATTCCGGCCGGACTATAGACCTGCTGCAACGGTCCGCCAATTCGAACATAAGCGCAGAAACGCGCGGGCGCGCTCAGGCGTTGTACCGGGAGAACCTTGACGGACCCTTCTTGACGGACCCTTGGGGACGAGTCATCCCTACAGGTCTGGACCGCCATAAAAAAGCCGCCCTCGAGCGGCGGAGGAAACGGAATGACGAGCCTAGCGGAGCCCCGCAAGACGGGGGTTGTGTCGTATCTTGCCTGGATCGCCGTCGCGGCGCTCGGCGCCTTCGCGCTGGGATGGATCGCCCTGCACCGCGGCGAAACCATCAACGCGCTTTGGGTGGTGACCGCCGCCATCTGCGTCTATCTGATCGCCTACCGTTTCTACAGCCTGGTGATCGCGCGCCGCGCCCTGCGCCTCGACGATTCGCGAAGAACCCCCGCCGTGCGCCGCAATGACGGGCTCGATTACGTCCCGACCGACAAATACGTGCTGTTTGGCCACCATTTCGCCGCCATCGCCGGCGCCGGCCCGCTGGTCGGTCCGGTGCTCGCGGCGCAGATGGGCTATCTGCCCGGCACGCTCTGGCTTCTGGTCGGCGTCGTCTTCGCCGGCGCGGTCCAGGACTTCACCGTCCTCTTCCTCTCCACCCGCCGCGACGGGCGCTCGCTCGGCGACATGATCAAGACGGAAATGGGGGTCACGGCCGGCCTGATCGCCCAGTTCGGCGTGCTCGCCATCATGGTGATCCTGCTCGCCGTGCTGGCGCTGGTGGTGGTCAAGGCGCTTCAGGGCAGCCCCTGGGGCACGTTCACGGTGTTCTCCACCCTGCCCACCGCCATTCTCATGGGCGTTTACAACCGCTTCATCCGCCCCGGCCGCATCATGGAAATGTCGATCCTCGGCTTCGTTCTGCTGATGGCCGGCATCGTCTTCGGCCAGACCGTGTCCGAGAGCCCGACGCTCGCGCCGCTGTTCACCTTCAAGGGCGAGCACCTGGCGCTGATGCTGATCGGCTATGGCTTTGTGGCGTCCGTGCTTCCGGTCTGGCTGCTGCTGGCGCCGCGCGACTATCTGTCGACCTTCCTCAAGATCGGCACGATTTTTGGCTTGGCGATCGGCATCGCCGTCGTCATGCCGGCGATGAAAATGCCGGCGGTGACCCAGTTCATCGACGGCACGGGCCCGGTGTTCAAGGGGGCGCTGTTCCCCTTCCTGTTCATCACCATCGCCTGCGGCGCCGTCTCCGGTTTTCACGCGCTCATTTCCTCCGGCACCACGCCGAAAATGGTCAGCTCCGAATCGGAGCTGCGCTTCATCGGCTATGGCGCCATGCTCATGGAAAGTTTTGTGGGCATCATGGCGCTGATCGCCGCTTCGGCGCTGGAGCCGGGCGTCTATTTCGCCATGAACGCGCCGGCGGGCGTGATCGGAACCGACGCCGTGAAGGCGGCTTCGGTCATCTCCGGCTGGGGCTTTGCGGTCACGCCTGACATGCTGACGCAAGCCGCGGCCGACGTCGGCGAAAAGACCATCCTGTCGCGCGCCGGCGGCGCGCCGACGCTCGCCGTCGGCATGGCCGAAATTTTGTCCGGCTTCCTGGGCGGCCCTACCATGAAGGCGTTCTGGTACCATTTCGCCATCCTGTTCGAGGCGCTGTTCATCCTGACCACGGTCGACGCCGGCACCCGCGTCGCCCGCTTCATGATCCAGGACCTCACCGGCCATTTCGTCCCGGTCATGGGGCGCACCCGCAACTGGGCGGCCAATCTGGTCGCCACCGCGCTGGCGGTGTCGATGTGGGGCTATTTCCTCTATCAGGGCGTGGTCGATCCGCTGGGCGGCATCAACACCTTGTGGCCGCTGTTCGGCATCGCCAACCAGATGCTGGCGGCGATCGCGCTGATCCTGTGCACGGCGGCCTTGTTCAAGATGAAGCGCGACCGCTACGCCTGGGTGACCATCGTGCCGATGGTGTGGCTGCTGGTGTGCACGCTGACCGCCGGCTGGCAAAAGCTGTTCGACGCCAACCCGGCGATCGGCTTCCTGGCTCAGGCCAACAAATACGCGGCGGCCGCCGCCGAGGGCAAGATGCTCGCCCCCGCCAAGACCGCCGAGGACATGGCGCGCGTGGTGCAAAACGCCTATGTCGACGCCGGCCTGACCGCCATCTTCATGGCGGTGGTCGTGACCATGGTCGGGTTCGGCCTGGCGACGATCCTGAAAGCGCGGCGCAATCCCAATGTGTCCACCAGGGAGATCGGCGATGCCGGTGTGCTGCCCTCAGGGGCTTAAGAATTTTGGCCGGACTTTAAGTCAGACGGCCGCGCTGATGTGCGGCCAGCCCGACTACGAGGCCTATGTCGCCCATGTGGCCCGGACACATCCGGGCCAGCCTCCGATGACGCGCACGGAATTTTTCCGCAACCGCGAGGATCGTCGGTTTGGGGTGGGCAACAACGCCGGATTCAGGTGCTGCTGAAAAACAGCGGACAGGATCGAATTGCGACGTCAGGCGCAATTCTCCTGTCCTCGCCCCGCCGTCATGCCGTTCATGCCGTTCATGCCGGGGCCTTTCGCGGCATCCACGCCGACCCGCAAGACCGAAGCGCTGGGCGTTTCCAAACCGCCCACGCCGTCATTGCGAGCGAAGCGAAGCAATCCATGGCTCTTGCGAGCGGCGAGCCCCGCGTCCTTGCGGCCAACAGCAAGCCAAAACCGCCAATTTGTAAAAAGTGAAAACGATTTTCCCGCGCTTGACAAACGCGCGAAATTTGTTCCCGTTATGTTCCACGTGAAACCTTTTCTCGCAAGCCGCTGAAATTCTACACTTTTATTTACTCCGCCCGAGGCAGGCCCGAGCGTCGCCCGCGCAACAACCTCGGAGTTGCACATACGAAAATAAACGGTTTTTGCGCGGTTTTTTGCACAAAATGCATGAAAACGCGCGATTTGTGATCACATTTCGCGAATCGTTTTCAACCCAAGATTGAAATTTCGCAAATTCGCAGCCTCACCGCCAGGGTCAACCGTGCCAAAAAGGCGCCAAGTCCATGGCCCGCCCCGCTTCCCTCCCCCGCCCGTCCGCGCTAAAAGCGCGCTCCCGACGGAGCACCCATGGCCAATCCCGCATTCGACATCGATCCCATCCACGTCATTGGCGGCGGTCTCGCCGGGGCCGAAGCCGCGTGGCAGATCGCCCGCGCCGGCGTGCCGGTGATCCTGCATGAAATGCGCCCGACCCGCCCGACCGACGCCCACAAGACGGATTCGCTCGCCGAACTGGTCTGCTCCAACTCGTTCCGCTCCGACGAGGCCTCCACCAATGCGGTCGGCGTGCTGCACCGGGAAATGCGGGCGATGAACTCGCTGATCATGGGCTGCGCCGACGCCCATCAGGTGCCCGCCGGCGGCGCCCTGGCCGTCGACCGCGACGGGTTCGCCGCCGCCGTCACCCATGCGCTGGAAAGCGACCGCACCATCTGGGTGCGCCGCGAGGAAATTGACGAGCTGCCCTCGGAAAAGTGGGACAATGTCATCATCGCCACGGGGCCGCTGACCTCGCCCACCCTCGCCGAAGCCATCAAACAAAAAACCGGCGAGCAGGAGCTGGCCTTTTTCGACGCCATCGCCCCCATCGTCCATAAAGATTCGATCGACATGGACAAGGCGTGGTTCCAGTCGCGCTATGACAAGACGGGACCGGGCGGCACGGGCGCCGACTACATCAATTGCCCGCTCGACCGCGAGCAATACGAGGCGTTCATCGACGCCCTGCTGGAAGGCGAAAAGGTCGCGTTCAAGGAGTGGGAAAAAACGCCCTATTTCGATGCCTGCCTGCCCATCGAGGTGATGGCGGAGCGCGGCCGCGAGACCCTTCGCCACGGTCCCCTCAAACCCGTCGGACTCACCAATCCGCACAATCCCACGCAAAAGCCTTGCGCGATCATCCAGTTGCGCCAGGACAACGCGCTGGGCACGCTCTACAACATGGTGGGTTTTCAAACCAAGCTCACCTATGGCGCGCAACAAAAGATTTTCCGCACCATTCCCGGGCTGGAAAACGCCGAGTTTGCGCGTCTGGGCGGTCTGCACCGCAACACGTTTTTGAACTCCCCGCGCGTGCTCGACGCGCGCCTGCGGCTGAAGGCCGATCCGCGCCTGCGGTTCGCGGGCCAGATCACAGGGTGCGAAGGCTATGTCGAGAGCGCGGCGGTGGGGCTGATCGCGGGACGCATGGCCGCCGCCGAGCGCCTGGGCTTGATCCTGCAGCCGCCGCCGCCGACCACGGCGATCGGGGCGCTGCTCAACCACATCACCGGCGGCCATATCGACACGATCGACAACGGCCCGCAAAGCTTTCAGCCGATGAACGTCAATTTCGGCCTGTTCCCCCCGCTCGCCGAGACGCCGAAAGCGCCCGACGGCAAGAAACTTCGCGGCCCGGAAAAAGCGCTCGCGAGAAAACGCGCCCTGTCCGCCCGCGCCGAGGCCGATCTGAAGGCGTGGCTGACGACTGCGGCTTAAACGCAGTCATCACGCCTTCATGCGCCTGGCCTAAAGAAACCAACCGAAATACCTGCAGCAAATCCGGCGCCGGATAAGCGCCACGATACTCTGGCGCGGCGCCTCCCTTCTCCCCATCGCCCGTCTTCAGACGGGCGTTCTGACGAACGCCCTGCGGCGGGAGAAGGTGTCGAGCGCAAGCGCGACGGATGAGGGGTTCGTCCCTTGTGTTGCGGACGATTCATACGGTTTCCGCAAGATCGCTTCGCGATCCGCGAAAACGAAATCGCGCGGAAATCTTCCAGGCGAAGGGCGAATTTCCGCGCGAGTGGAATACGATTTCCGAACTGATCGTTCGGAAATCGTATCATTCATTTCGCCGCGTCGCCTAAGCGTGATGAAGTCAGGAGGATGACCATGAGCGACGTCCAGGACTATCCCGAACTCGACACGCTGCAGACCGCCTACAAGGCGGCGCTGGAGCAGTGGATCTCCGCCATTCGGACGGAAGAGGCGCTGGTCTGCGTCAATCACACCCTCGCCGAAGTCGACCGCTGGGAGCAGGCGCATTTCGACGAGGAGGACGCGCGCGAAAGGGCCAAGGAAGCCAAGCAGGACTACGAGAACGCGCTGCGCGAAAAATTCTTCGATTTCTAAATTCAACTCTAAACTTTTGCGCGCAGCAGCGCCCATTGCCGGCGCCATTGCGGGATTTCCGGCAGCGGGTGCAGGGGATCGCCGGCTTCGTCCATCTGGGCGAGGTAGAGTTTCGGCAGCGCCAGCGGCCGATAGGCCGGGCGCTCCTGAGCCGGCGTCCGCTCCAGCGCCGCGCGGGTCTGCGCCAGATTTTCGCGGGCGTGGGCGCGCAACGCCTCCAGCGCGGCGCGCAAGGCCGGCGCGTTCTGCATGGCCCTGACCCCATGGCGCGCCGCGATGTCGGCGGGAACGAGCGATTTATGCTCCGCCGCCAGCCAAGGCAGCGCGCGCAACAGGCCGGTGAGGGCGTAGGCGCGGCCTGCGGGCGCGGCGGCGAGTCCCGTGGCGGATGGATCGACAATCTGGCCGGCGAGGCGGAACAGGGCGCCGCATGTGAGATCGCAATAGTGATCGAAGGCGTCGAGGTCAGGATGCGGCTCATTGTAAAGATCGAACAGCCGCGCCTCCAGCAACTCCAGCAGCGGCTCGCGGTGCAGGCGGCAGGCGTCGAGTGTGGCGAGAAGGGCGTCGGCGACGGGATTGCGGACGTCGCCCGCCGAGCCCCCGCCGAGGAGATCGGTCCAGAACTGCAGGCGCATTTCGCCGAGCAGCGGCTGCGTCACCTGCGCGGCGATGCGCGACACCTCCAGATTGAAGGCGTAGAGCGCGTGCAGATGCGGGCGCTTGTCGGCGGGCGCGAACATGCAGGCGAGCCAACGGTCCTTGTCGCCCTCGCGCAAGACGGCTTCGCAATGGGCGTAGCAGTCGGGGAAGCTCATGCGAAAAACCCCTCATCCAAAAGTGCACGCTCGTCGTTGCGGAAGACATGAAGCGCCGCAGCATCGCAGAATGGGCTCGGCCTTCTCCCCTTGCGGGAGAAGGTGGCTCGCGCCAAAGGGCGTCGAAAGACGCCCGTCTTTCGACGGGCTTTGGCGCGAGACGGATGAGGGGGCGACTTCCACGAATCTAGACATGCCAACTCCTCACCACGGCAACCCGCAACGCGCAAGTATGGTATTTTCCACAGCCTCGCGCGCATGCAAGATTTCGTGATTCCAGAACCGCAGTATCGTGAATCCCGGCGTCCCAGACAGGCGCCCCGCGGAATTTCCGCATACTCGAAACATATGCAATCAACAAGATCGGGCGGAAGGGGCGCTTGCCGCCGGACCGTCAACCCTCTGAGACGCCGTCCGCGCCGGCCTCGCTCTAAGCCACCGCGATCAACAGCGCGCCGACGCGGCGTTTTTCGCCGAGCAAAATGCTGTAGGTCTGCGCGGCATTGCCGGTGCTCATGGGATCGCAGCGCACCCCGGCGTCGAGCAGGCGCCGGCGCAAAGCCGCCGAAACCGGCTGCAGCGACGGTCCGCAGCCAAACAGCAGCAGGTCCACGTCGCCGCGCGGCAGGGCGAACAGCGGCGCCAGCACGGCTTCGTCCACGTCGGAAAAACGCGTCGCCGCGATGGCGCGCACGCCATCGGGAAGCAGCAGCAGCGAGCCGACATGCGACACGCCGCCGAACGCGAAAGCGCCCTGCCCGATCGCCTCGATCCGATGGGCGCCGGGCAGAAAACCGTCGTATTTCCGGCCTTCGCTCAAAGCTTCCCGCTCGACAGAGGCTTGGCGCCGGCCGTCGTCTCATCCCGCGCGCTGCGCTCGTTGCGCAGGCCGAGATAGATCAGCGTCGGCGAGCAGATGAAGATCGACGAATAGGTGGCGACAAAAATGCCCCACATCATCGCGAGCGAGAACGAGCGGATCACGTTGCCGCCGAACACCACCAGCGACAGCAACGCCAGAAACACCGTGGTCGCGGTCATCAAGGTGCGCGGCAAAACCGCGTTGACCGACATGTCGATCAGCTGGTCCGTCGGCATCCTCTTGTATTTGCGCATCATTTCGCGGATGCGGTCCAGCACCACCACGGTTTCGTTGAGCGAATAGCCGACAATGGTCAGAATCGCCGCAATGGACGTGGTGTTGAACTCAAGCTGGGTGATCGAGAAGAAACCGACGGTGAGCAACAGGTCGTGCATGGTGGCGATGATCGCGCCGATGGCGAACTGCCATTCAAACCGGAACCACAGATAGGCGAGCACGGCGAAGATCGAGATGACCACGCCGAGCGTGCCCTGCTGCACCAGTTCGCCGGAGACGCGCGGCCCCACCGTCTCGACGCGACGGAACTCGTAGGCGTCGCCGAGCGCCTTCCTGACCTTCTCGACCGCCACCTGCTGGGCGGCGTCGCCCCCGGGCTGCATGCCGAAGCGGATCGAGGCGTCGGCGGGCGTGCCAAAACCCTGCACTTCGAGGTCGCCGAGGTTCAGGTGCTCGGAGAGATCGCGAATGTAGGACAGGTCGGCCTTGCCCGACTTCGCCTGGACTTCCAGCAGCGTGCCGCCGGAAAAGTCGATGCCGAAATTCATCCCGACGAACAGGAACAGCAGCACCGACACGATGGAGAGCACGGCCGAGAACGGATAGGACACGCGCCGGAAGCGCATGAACGGGAATTTGGTGTTTTCGGGCGCAAGCCGCAGCAGTTTCATCTTCGGAACCCGTTAAATCGGCAGCTTGGTCGGACGGCGGTACTTGTACCACAGCGCGATCATCATGCGCGTCATGGTCACGGCGGTGACGATGGTCGTCAAAATGCCGAGCGCCAGCGAGACGGCGAATCCGCGCACCGGACCGGAGCCGAGGAAGTAGAGGATCGCCGCGACCACGAACATGGTGACGTTGGAATCGACAATGGTTGCGAAGGCGCGATTAAAACCGGCGTCGAGCGCCGAAATGATCGAGCGGCCCGCATGCGATTCCTCGCGGATGCGTTCGTAGATCAGCACGTTGGAATCCACCGCCATGCCGATCGTCAGCACGATGCCGGCGATGCCGGGCAGCGTGAGCGTCGCCCGCAGCAGCACCAGCATGGCGAAGATCATGGAAATATGGATCAGCAGGGCGAGATTGGCGAACACGCCGAACGTGCCATAGGTGATCAGCATATAGGTGACGACCAGCCCGGCGGCCCAATAGGCGGCGCGCTTGCCGGCGTCGATCGAATCCTGGCCCAGACCCGGACCAACGGTGCGCTCTTCGACAATGGTGAGCTTGGCCGGCAGCGCGCCGGCGCGCAGCAGGATCGAAAGATTGTTGGCCTGTTCGACGGTGAACCGGCCGGAAATCTGGCCGGAGCCGCCGGTGATCGGCCCCAGGATGCGGGGCGCGGAAATCACCTTGTTGTCGAGCACGATGGCGAAGGGGCGCCCGACATTGGCGGAGGTCACCTGGCCAAACTTCTGGCCGCCCCGGATGTTGAAGCGAAAATTGACGACGGGCTCATTGGTGCGCGAGTCAAACCCGGGCTGGGCGTCGGTGAGGTCCTCGCCCTCCACCATCACCTGCTTTTCCACCGGCAGTTTGCCCGGCTGATCCGTCTGGTCGAGCTGTTCGACATCGCCGGGAGGGGCGCCGGGCTCGCCGACAAGGCGGAATTCCAGCTTGGCGGTGGTGCCGACGATTTCCTTGAGGCGGTTGGTGTCCTGCAAGCCCGGCACTTCGACCAGCACGCGGTCGGCGCCCTGGCGCTGGATGTTCGGCTCGGTGGTGCCCAAACCGTTGACGCGGCGGTTCAGCACCTCGATGGTCTGCTCCACCGCGCGCTTCACCTTGTTATCGATGGCGGCGTCGGTGATGGTCAGCCGCACCAGCCCGTCGTCATTGCTGACGTCCAGCCCCGAGCCCGGCGCATTGGCGGCGAGCGGCACGAGCTGCGACAGTTTTGTCTGGATGCGGGCGAAATCCTTGGGGTCGGCGAGACGAACCTGCACGCCGCGCGCGGTGACGCCGACGCCGCCGGACACCCCGACCTTTTCTTCGCGCAGCAACCGGCGCAGGTCGTCGCGCAGGTTCTGCGTCATGGTTTTCACGACATCGGCGCGATCCACCTCATAGAGGAGATGCGCGCCGCCCTGCAGGTCGAGGCCGAGCACGATGCTTTGCGGCTGCAACCACGACGGCAGGACCGCGGCGAGTTTCGCCCGGTTTTCCGGCCCGATCATGCTGGGAACGCAGATCGCAATGGCGATCAGCGTCGCGGCGAGGGTGAGGATGGTTTTCCAGAGGGGGAACCGCAGCATGATCGGCTAGAACTTTCAGGCTTGGTCCTTGGGCGCATCCTTGGCGGGCTCATCGTTGGCCGGCTCCACCTTGGGCGGCTCGGCCTTGGCGGGCCCCTTGCCCTTTTGCAGCTGCTTGGCGGGCAGCTCCTTCTTCGCGGGCTCGTCCTTCACCGGCTCGCCCTTGGAGCGCACTTCGGCGACGCCGGCGCGTAGCTGGCGAATGCGCACGTTCGGCGCGATTTCGATCTCGATTTCCGAATCGTCGGCGACGCGCGACACGCGACCGATCAGGCCGCTGTTGGTGACGACGGTGTCGCCGCGGCGAATGTTCTTCACCATGGTCTCGTGTTCCTTGGCGCGCTTCTGCTGCGGCCTGAGGATGAGCACGTACATGATGAGCAGGATGATGCCGAACGGCGCCATCTGGACGAGAATGTCGGTCCCGCTCGCGGCGGCGCCGGCGGCCTGGGCATAGGCGGGCGTGACAAAGAACATGGAAAGCCTCTTCACCTTGGGATTTTCGGCGCGGACTATAACGCGCGGCAAAACGAAAGCAAGGTGATGCGGCGCCGCGACGGCAGTCATGTTCCCGTTGGTTCGAGACGCGCGCCGACGCGCCCTCACACATAGTAGCCCTCATGGTGAGGAGGAGGCGAAGCCTCCGTCTCGAACCACGAGGGCGGTCCATGACTGTATCGGCGGTGTTACGCCGCCGACTTGACGCGCGCCGCCTCGGCCGCCGCGCGGATGGCGGCGATGTTGCGGCCATAGACTTCGGGGTTATCCACGGAACCGCCCTTGAACACGGCGGAGCCGGCGACCAGCGCGTCGGCGCCGGCGGCCACCACCAGCGGCGCGGTTTCCGGCGTAATGCCGCCGTCGATCTCGATATGGATGGGCCGCTCGCCGATCATGGCGCGGATTTGCCGCACCTTTTCGACCTGCGATTCGATAAAGCTCTGGCCGCCGAAGCCGGGGTTGACCGTCATCACCAGCACGAGGTCGATGCGGTCGAGCACGAATTCAATCGCGCTCGCAGGGGTCGAGGGATTGAGCGACACGCCGGCCTTCTTGCCGCAGGCGCGGATCAATTGCAGCGAGCGGTCGAGATGCGGTCCGGCCTCAGCGTGGACGGTGAGGAAATCGGCGCCCGCGTTACAAAACGCCTCGATGTAGGGATCGACCGGGGCGATCATCAGGTGGACGTCCATCACGCCCTTGATGTGCTTGCGAATCGCCGCGCAGGTGGCGGGCCCGAAGGTGATGTTGGGGACGAAATGACCGTCCATCACATCGACATGGACCCAGTCGCAGCCTTGCGCCTCGATGGCGCGGCATTCGGCGCCGAAATTGGCGAAATCGGCGGAAAGGATGGAGGGCGCGATCTTGATGCTGCGATCGAAGGACATGGGCGACTCTCTCTGACCTTCCCTCCGTCATTGCGAGGAGCCGAAGGCGACGAAGCAATCCAGCTTGCGTGCAAGACGCAGCGTGGATTGCTTCGCTGCGCTCGCAATGACGGTTGAAGAGCTGGCGGCCAACCGGAACCCGCGTTCCGGTTGGCCCTTTTCATTACGCCGCGGCGTGGCCGAGCTTCTCGCGCCAGCCTGGATAGAGCTTGTCGGCGTCGCCCGGGAAGCTGTGGAAGGCGCGGGCGAGTTCGATGTGGTCCTTGGCGTAGTCCACGGGATCGGCGCCGGCGCGCCAGCACTGCTCCGCCTGGCGCAGCGAGACCGCGCCCTTGGCGCCGCCGTCGATGTGGCCGAAGGCGCCGCCGCCGGCCGTCATGATCAGGTTGGAATGGCCGAGGTTGTCGAAGAAGCCCGGCATGCGTAGCGCGTTCATGCCGCCGGAGATGATCGGCGTGGTCGGGTTCATACCGAGCCATTCCTGATGGTAGAACGGGCCGTCGGCTGAGTCCTGCACCAGCATGAACGCCTGGTTCTTGTCGGAGGCGTCGCCTTCCATCTTGCCATAGCCCATCGTGCCCGTGTGGATGCCGGACGCGCCGATCAGGCGGGCCATTTTCGACAGCACGAAGGCGGTGTAGCCGCGATCGGACTGCGGCGAGGTCACGGCGCCGTGGCCGGCGCGGTGATAGTGCAGGTATTGCTTCGGGAACCTGCGGCGCGCGGTGGTCACGGCGGCGGGGCCGGCGACATAGCCGTCGACCAGGAAGGCGACATGGTCGGCGTTGGGACCGAAGGTCTCGAGGATGTATTCGCCGCGCGCGACCATCTCGTGATGGTCGTCGGCGGTGATGTTGAACGAGAACAGTTTGGCCTGGCCGGTCTTGTCCTGGGCGCGGATCATGGCGTCATTGACGAGGCGCACCGATTCCTTGAACGGCGCGAACACCTGGTTGCCCTGGGGCTCGTCGTTCTTGATGAAGTCGCCGCCCAGCCAGAAGTCATAGCAGGCCTTGGCGAAGGGCTCGGGACGCAGGCCGAGCTTCGGCTTGATGATGGTGCCAACAATGAAACCGCCGTCGACCACGGGACGGCCGAGCACGCGCCACAGATCCTTGATGCCGGTCGACGGGCCGTCGAACAGGCGCAAATAGGCCGGCGGCACGTAAAAATCGTGCATCTTGCCGTATTCGATGTCGCCCATGCCCTGATTGTTGCCGATGGTCAGGGTGAGGAAGGACGCGATCATGGCGCGGCCGTCGATGATGTTGCGGTCGAACAGGTCGACAGGATAGGCGATCTTCATGATCTCCTTGGCTTCGTCGATCTCATAGACCAGCGCATCGACGCCGCGGGTGAAATCGTCGGTGGTGGAAACCTCGACATTGGTGCCGGTCGAGGATTCCGCGGCGAAGTGGGCGGCGGCCTGGAGATAGCTGCCGTGGCCGGGCTTGGGCTTCATCGTGTAGGCGACCAGCACGTGCTTGCCCGCGGCGATGAGGTCGGCTTCCTTCAAGTTCAGATTGGCGTAACGGTCTGACTGGTCCATTTTGATCTCCCTAATGCAATTAACTTCACTCGGCGGCGGCTTGGGCCGGGATCACGGGATCGAGCTTGCCGCTGGCATAGGCCTTGGCCATTTCCGCCATCGGTTTCACCTTGATATGGTGCGCCTGTCCCGCGCAGCCGAACGCTTCAAAACGGTCACGGCAGACCTTGCTCATGGCGTCCATGGCGGGTTTCAGGAATTTTCGGGGGTCGAACTCGGACTTGTTCTTGGTCGCGACGCGGCGAAACTCCGCGGCGGCGGCAAGCCGCAGGTCGGTGTCGATGTTCACCTTTCGCACGCCAAACTTGATGCCGCGCACGATTTCCTCGACCGGCACGCCATAGGTCTCGCGCATCTCGCCGCCGTTCTCGTTGAACAGGTTGCGATATTCTTCGGGCACCGAGGACGAGCCGTGCATCACCAGATGGGTGTTGGGGATCTTCGCATGGATTTCGGCGATGCGGTCGATGGCGAGCACGTCGCTGGTCGGTTTTTTCGTGAACTTGTAGGCGCCGTGCGAGGTGCCGATGGCGACCGCGAGGGCGTCCACCTTGGTGGCGGCGACAAAACGCTGGGCCTCCTCGGGATCGGTGAGCAGGTCTTTCTTGTCGAGCTTGCCCTCGAAACCATGGCCGTCCTCGGCCTCGCCATGGCCGGTTTCGAGCGAGCCGAGGCAGCCGAGTTCGCCTTCGACGGAGGCGCCGACCATATGGGCGAGCCGGGCGACTTCCGAGGTGATGGCGACGTTATAGTCGTAATCGGCCGGCGATTTGCCGTCCTCCTTGAGCGAGCCGTCCATCATCACGGAGGTAAAGCCGTTCTGAATCGCGGAAAGACAGGTGGCGACGCGCTCGCCGTGATCCTGGTGGATGCACAGCGGAATTTCCGGATACATCAGCTCCAGCGCTTCCATCATCTTGGCGAACATGATGTCGCCGGCATAGGCGCGGGCGCCGCGGCTGGCCTGGATGATGACGGGGGCGTTGGTCGCCCGCGCCGCCTCCATGATGGCGAGCGCCTGCTCCATATTGTTGACGTTGAACGCGGGGACGCCATAGGACCGCTCGGCGGCGGCGTCGAGAAGCTGTCTGAGCGTAATGCGGGCCATGGTTCCTCCGGTTGTCGATGCGCGCACGGGCGCCTTCCTTCTCCCCTTGCGGGAGAAGGTGGCTCGCGGCCTAAGGCCGCGAGACGGATGAGGGGTTCTTAACTTGCGTCGGGAGTGAGGGCGGAACCCCTCATCCGGCGCGAAAAGTTCGTCGTTTCCACGATCTGGCTCCTTCTCCCCGCGAGCGGGGAGAAGGCGGGGGATGAGGGGAACTCTGGGATTAGCTTCGCTCTCGCCAGCGGCGTTCCTTATGGCCGGAAGCTAACGCCGGAGTCCCCCTCACCCTAACCCTCTCCCCTGCATAGGGCGTCCGCTAGGACGCCCGTCTTTCGACGGGCTATGCGGGGAGAGGGGACTAATTAGCCGATCAGCTTTTTCGCCGCCTCAGCCACGGCTTCGGCCGTGATGCCAAAGTGCTTGTAGAGTTCCGGCGCGGGCGCGGAGGCGCCAAAGCCGGCCATGCCGACAAAGGCCCCATTGTCGCCGATCCAGCGGTCCCAGCCGAAGCGCAGCGCCGCTTCCACGCCGACTCGCGGCGCCGAACCCAGCACGGACTTGCGGTATTCCGGGCTCTGCGCCTCAAAAAGCTCCCAGCAGGGCATGGAGACGACAGCCGCCTTCTTGCCTTGCGCCGCGAGCAGATCGGCGGCGGCCAGGGCGATTTCGACTTCCGAGCCGGTCGCCAGCAGGGTCACGTCGCGTCCGCCTTCCGGCTCGCGCAAAACATAAGCCCCCTTGGCGGTCAGATTCTCGCTCGGAGTCACCCGCAGCGGCTGCAGCGCCTGACGGGTCAGGGCCATAACCGAGGGGGTGTGGAGGCTGTCGAGCGCCACCGCCCAGGCTTCCGCCGTCTCCACCGCATCGGCGGGACGGAACACCAGCAGGTTCGGGATGGCGCGCAACGACGCGACGGTCTCCACCGGCTGGTGGGTCGGGCCGTCCTCGCCGAGGCCGATGGAATCATGGGTGAGCACGTAGATCACCCGCACGCCCATCAGCGCGGACAGGCGAATGGCGCCGCGCATATAGTCGGAGAACACCAAAAAGGTGCCGCCGTAGGGAACAAAGCCGCCATGCAGCGCCACGCCGTTCATGGCCGCAGCCATGCCGTGCTCGCGGATGCCGTAGTGCATGTAGCGGCCGCCGAACGAACCGGGCTTCACCGACTCCATCCCCTTGGTGATGGTCAGGTTGGAGTGGGTCAGGTCGGCGGAGCCGCCGAGCGTCAGCTCCGTCGCGCCATTGATGGCGGCGAGCGCCACTTCCGACGCTTTTCGCGTCGCAAGCTTGGGCTTTTCGGCGACATGCTGCGCGATCAGCGCCTTCAGCGCCTCCTGCGCCTCCGGCACAGCGCCCGACATCTGCTTGTCGAATTTTTTGGCCAAAGCCGAGGCGTCGTGACGTTTGCTCCATTCGGCATGGGCGCTGGCCCCTTTTCGCGAGACCTCACGCCATTGCGACAGAATCGGCTCGGGGATAACAAAAGGTTCATGCGCCCAGCCGAGCTTTTGCCGCGCGCCGGCGATTTCTTCGGCGCCGAGCGCCTCGCCATGCGCCTTGGCGGTGCCGGCGCGGGTCGGGGCGCCAAAACCGATCACGGTCTTGCAGGCGATCAGCCACGGCTTGTCCGAATGCGCGCGAGCCTTTTCGATGGCGGCGGTCAGTTCGGCCTCGTTGTGGCCGTCGACCCGAGCGACATTCCAGCCGGCGGCTTCAAAGCGCTTGAGCTGGTCCATCGAGGTCGAGAGGCTGGTGGCGCCGTCGATCGAGATGGAATTGTCGTCCCACAAAACGATCAGCTTGCCCAGCTTGAGATGCCCGGCGAGATCGATGGCCTCATGCGAAATACCTTCCTGGAGGCAGCCGTCGCCGGCGATCACATAGGTGTAGTGGTCGACGAGATCGTCGCCAAAGCGGGCGTTGAGCAGGCGCTCGGCCAGCGCCATGCCGACGGCGGTGGAAATGCCCTGCCCCAGCGGTCCCGTGGTGGTCTCGATGCCCTTGGCGTGGCCATATTCCGGGTGGCCGGCGGTGCGCGAGCCGAGCTGGCGGAAATTCTTGAGCTGCTCGATGGGCATGTCGTCATAGCCGAGCAAATAATGCAGGGCGTAGATCAGCATGGAGCCATGGCCGGCCGACAGCACGAAGCGGTCGCGATCGGGCCAGGCCGGGTCGGCCGGGTCGATCCTCATGAATTTGGTGAACAGCACGGCGGCTGCGTCGGCCATGCCCATGGGCATGCCGGGATGGCCCGATTTGGCTTTTTCCACCCCATCCATCGCCAGGGCGCGGATGGCGTTGGCCATGTCCTTGAAGGGAACGGCGGTCGCCTTTTCGGCAGTAACGGCCTGGTTCATGAATTTGTCCTTTCGATCCGTCGCTTGGCTCGGCGTTTCGCGCTCAATTGGCTCTGCGGCCACGTTCGACCAGCCGGGTGATCAGTGGGGTTAGGATGAGTTGCAGGGCGAGATCAAGCTTGTCCGCCGGTATAACGATGGAATTCGCCCGGCTCATCCAGGAATCGTGGATCATGGCGGTGAGATAGGGGAAATCGATTCCGCGCGGATTGCGGAAGCGGATCACCACCAAGGACTCGCCGGCGGTCGGGATCCAGCGCGCGATGAACGGGTTGGACGTATCCACCACCGGCACGCGCTGAAAATTGATGTCGGTCTGGGTGAACTGCGGGCAGATGACATGCACATAGGCGTGCATGCGGCGCAGGATCGTGTCGGTGACGGCTTCGGTGGTGTAGCCGCGATGCGAGCGGTCGCGGTGGATCTTTTGAATCCACTCGAGATTGATCACCGGGACCACGCCGATCTTCAGGTCGGCGTGCTTGGCGATATCCACCCCGTCCGCCTTCACCGCGCCATGCAGGCCCTCGTAGAACAGCAGGTCGGAGCCGTCGCCGATATCGCGCCAGTCGGTGAAATGGCCCGGCTGCACGCCATGCAACTCGGCCTCGCGGTCATCATGCACATAGGTGCGCGACTTGCATTTGCCGGTTTCGCCATAGGTCTTCAGCGAACCCTCGAGTTCGGCGAGCAGGTTGGCCTCGACGGAGAAATGGCTGAAGGTGGCGTCGCCCGCCGCCTTGCGATTGGCCATTTCGGCCTTCATGTCGGCGCGGTTGAAGCGGTGGAAGGCGTCGCCCTCGATGGAGGCGGCGGCGTAGCCCTCGCGGCGGAAGATGCCGTCGAACGTGTGCTTGACGGTGGAGGTGCCCGCGCCCGAGGAGCCGACGACGGAAATGATGGGGTGCTGGATCGACATTTGTTATTCCGATTCTCAGGCGTGAAACAGGCCGCGCTGGCCGAACAGGGGTGAAGGCGTGCTCTCGAAGTGGACGTTGGTGTAATAGGAGGTGATGCGGTTGACCTTCTCCAGCGAGCCGAAGATCAGCGGCGTGCGCTGGTGCAGGGTGGACGCCTGCTTGTCGAGGATGCGATTGAAGCCGTCGGTGGCGCCGCCGCCGGCCTGCTCGACCAGGAAGGCGATCGGGTTGGCCTCGTAGAGCAGCCGCAGGCGGCCCTGCTCATAACCCCGGCGCTGGTCGGCCGGGTAAAGGAACACGCCGCCGCGGACAAAAATGCGGTGGGTTTCGGCGACCAGAGACGCCACCCAGCGCATATTGAAATCCTTGCCATGCGGCCCCTGGGCGCCTTCGACGCAATCGTCAATAAAAGTGCGGATCGGCGGAATCCAGTGGCGGTAGTTCGAGGCGTTGATGGCGTATTCGCGGGTGCTCGGCGTGATCTTGACGCCATCGGCGACCAGCTTGAAGGTCTCGTCGATGGGATCGAAGACGAAATGGGCGACACCCTCGCCCAGCGTGAACACCAAAGCCACATGCGGGCCATAGACGACGTATCCGCCGGCAAGCTGCTCATGGCCGGGACGAAAGAAGCTGGCGGTCGCGCCGGCCGGGCTCGCCGGGAACACGGAGAAAATCGTGCCGACCGAAATGTTGGCGTCGATGTTGGAGGAGCCGTCGAGCGGATCGACCGCCACCGCCAGCGCGCCGCGCGGGTTGAGCGTCAGGATCGCTTCTTCTTCCTCGGAGGCGTAATAGGCGACATCCGCCGTCTTCAGCCCCGCGACGATCTTCTGGTCGGCGAGCACGTCGAGCGCGCGCTGCTTGTCGCCATCGGCGTTGGCGGCGCCGATCTCGACGCCCAGGCTGCCCTCGAGCGGGCCGCGCACCACGGCTTCGGTGATGGCCGCGCCGGCGTCGGCCAGCGCCGCGATGCATTTGGCCAGCGTGGCGCGGCTTGCGTCGCCGCCCGCCCAGGCTGTCAGATAGGCGTCGAGGCTCTCGCCCACGTGGTGCGCCGGCGCATGATGTGCGGTCATTGTCGTCTCCGCCCGGCTCCTGGCCGGTCTATGGTCCCCTTGGCGGGGGTTCGCGCCCCCCGTTTCGTTGGGCGACGGGCCCTAGTAACGCCCTCGGCGTAGAAAAATAAATTTTAAAAAATGGAAATCTGATTTAGATTATCTAAAACGAGGGGGAGAGAGATGCCGGATTTTCGCGGACTGACCCGCCGGCAATTGCGCGCATTCTCGGCGACGGTGGAGCGCGGTTCGGTCAGCGGCGCCGCGCTGACCCTCGGCGTCACCCCGCCCGCCATTTCCACGCAGTTGAAACTTTTGGAGGATATGGTCGGGGCGCCCTTGTTCCACCGCGACAGCTCCAAACCCTTTTCGCCCACCGAAATCGGCGCCGAAGTGCTCAACCTCGCCCTGGATTTCGAGCGGCTGGCGGCGCGCACCGCCGAACGGGTCGATGCGCTGATTTCCGGCGCCACGGGCTCCGTGGCGTTCGGCGTGGTCTCCACCGGCAAATATCTCGCCCCCTATTTCGTCGCCGCCTTCAACCGCGCCTTCCCCGACATCCGCGTGACCCTGGAAATCGGCAACCGCGAGGAAATCATCGCCGGGCTGGAGCGCGACGAATTCGACGTGGCCTTGATGGGCCGCCCGCCCGCGCATCTGCGCGTCGAAACGTTTACGCTGGGCGATCACCCGCACATCCTGATCGCGCCGCCGGGCCACCGGCTCGAAACCGACAACGAGATTCTCGCGGAAGATCTGGTCGAGGAGCGTTTTTTGGCGCGTGAGCCCGGCTCCGGCACCCGCCTGCTGATGGAGCGCTTTCTGGCCCGCCTCGGCGGGGGGCGCCCGTTCAACGTGGTGGAAATGGGCACCAACGAAACCATCAAGCAATCGGTGATGGCGGGGCTCGGCCTGGCGATCATTTCGGCGCACACCTGCCGCATGGAGCTGGCCGACCGTCACCTGATCGCCCTGCCGGTGACGGGCCTGCCCCTGGTGCGGCAATGGTTTTTGTTGACCCGAATCGCGCCCGCCCCGAGCCGCGCCGGGCTGAAATTCCGCGATTTCTTCATCGCCAACCGCGCGCGCCTCTGGCCGAAGGTTTGAGCGCGGCGACACGGCTCAGAATCGCTCACCCGACCATAGACACAAGCTTAACGCGCTGGATCATACGCGCCTTGCGACCAATGCGTCGCAGCCGCTCCGGGAGTTGTCACGACTCGACGGAGCGCCTCCCTTCTCCCCATCGCCCGTCTTTAGACGGGCGATCTGACGAACGCCCTGCGGCGGGAGAAGGTGTCGCGCGCAAGCGCGACGGATGAGGGGTTCGTCCCTCGCGGCGCGGTTGATTCACCTCTTTCGCCGCATCGCCTATTCGCGCGCCGAAGTCATGCGAACCCATCACGACGGATGCGCTGGATGATCCGCCAAAGCTCACGCCGCAACGGCCCGAGACCACAAGTAAAGATCAAGCGACTTGATTTAATTGAAAAAAGTTTCCGCCAAGCGGCGGGGACGGGTGTCGCGCCCCAGCAAAATCCGCTAACATGCCACTGCTGTCGCGGGCGCGGCGGCGTTCAGGACCCGTCCCAGCGCCGCTACACGCTGGGGCGGGTTTTCTCTTGCCGGGCCAGGCCCAGCGCAAGGCCGGGCGTGGCGCACGGAAAAAATTATGCGCCCGAGGCGGCCGCCGCGACTTCCGCCGCGAAATCGGCTTCCTGCTTCTCGATGCCCTCGCCGAGGCCGTAACGGACAAAACCCTTCAGCGCGACGGGCGCGCCGACGACCTTCGCCGCTTCTGCGACGGCCTGGGCCACCGTCTTGGCGCCGTCGTGGATGTACGCCTGCTCGACCAGCGTCACTTCCTTGAAATAGGTCTTCAGGCCGGACTCGACGATCTTTTCCAGCACATGGGCCGGCTTGCCGGCGTTCTTCTCGCGCAGCACGTTCTTCTCGCGCTCCAGCGTGGCCGGATCGACGCCGGTCGCATCCAGCGCCACCGGATTGGTCGCGGCGACATGCATGGCGATCTTGCGGCCGAGATCCGCAAGCGCGGACTTGTCGCCGGTCGATTCCAGCGCCACGAGCACGCCGATCTTGCCGAGGCCCTCGCCGATGGCGTTGTGCAGGTAATGGCCGACCACGCCGTCGCTCACCGACAGCATGGCGGCGCGGCGCAGCGTCATGTTCTCGCCGATGGTGGCGATGGCATTCGAAATGGCGTCGGCCACCGTGCCAGCGGCGCCCGGATAGTGCTGGCCCTTCAGCGTCTCGACGTCGACTTCGCCCTTCTCGGCGGCGACCAGCGCAATCGTCTTCACCAGCGCCTGGAACTCTTCGTTGCGGGCGACGAAGTCGGTTTCCGAGTTCACCTCCACCACCACGCCGGTCGTCCCGGACACGGCGATGCCGACCAGACCCTCGGCGGCGACGCGGTCGGATTTCTTCGCGGCCTTGGACAGGCCCTTCTTGCGCAGCCAGTCGATGGCGGCTTCGATGTCGCCGTCGACTTCATTGAGCGCCTGCTTGCAGTCCATCATGCCGGCGCCGGTCTTCTCGCGGAGATCCTTCACCAGGGCGGCGGTGATCGTGGCCATGAACGTCATCCTCTTGGGCTTGGCCTGCGAATCGCTCAAGCGTTCGCGGCCTATGGAAACGGGAGTTCGCAACAGTTCGGCGACAGAGCGCCTATCAAACAGACGGCGCGCCAGTTCGGGCGCGCCGCGAAAAACTTCGTCAGGGACGATCAGGAGGCCTCAGGCGGCGACCAGTTCGCGCGCCTGCTGCACCCAACCGGCGACGCGGCCGTTGAGCTTGAGGTCGGCGTCAACCTTGGCGGCGTCGGCTTCCGTCATGGCCGCGAACTGCCAATAGTGGTAGAGGCCGGCGTCGGCGAGCTTCTTCTCGACCTGCGGGCCGACGCCCGCGAGCTTCGACAGATCGTCCGGGGCGCCGCGCGGGGCGGACAGCAGCTCGAACACGTCGGCGGTTGACGCGATTTCGGCGTCGGCCGGCAGCTCCACGGCGACCGGGGCCTCGGCGGCGCCGATATCAAAACCGAGCGAGCCCTGGCTGCGGGAAATGCCGTCGAGCGCGGCGCGGGCGATCAGGTCGCAATAGAGCGCGATGGCGCGGCCGGCGTCGTCATTGCCCGGGATCGGATAGGTGATGCCGTCCGGATCGCAATTGGTGTCGAGGATGGCCGCGACCGGGATGTTGAGGCGCGCCGCTTCCTTGATCGCCAGCTGCTCCTTGTTGGTGTCGATGACGAAGATCAGGTCCGGGACGCCGCCCATGTCCTTGATGCCGCCGAGAGCCTTTTCCAGCTTGTCGCGCTCGCGCGACATCATCAGGCGCTCTTTCTTGGTGAGGCCGGAGGCGCCGGAGTTGAGCTGGTCGTCGATTTTCCGCAGACGCGCAATGGAAGCCGAGATGGTTTTCCAGTTGGTCAGCATGCCGCCGAGCCAGCGGGCGTTGATGTAGTACTGGGCGGAGCGCTTGGCGGCGTCGGCGATCTGCTCCTGGGCCTGGCGCTTGGTGCCGACGAACAGCACGCGGCCGCCCTTGGCGACGGTGTCGGAGACCGCCTTCAGCGCCTGGTGCAGCAGCGGCACGGTCTGGGCGAGGTCGATGACGTGGATGTTGTTACGCACGCCGAAAATGAAGGGGGCCATTTTCGGGTTCCAGCGGTGAGCCTGGTGGCCGAAATGAGCGCCGGACTCGAGCAGGCCGCGCATGGTGAAATCGGGAAGCGCCATGACAAAATTCTCCGGTTGAGCCGCCGCGAAGTTTTGGCTTCAGTTTTTGTTGAAGCCACCGGAGCGAACCTTGGAACAGGCCGCCGTCCTTCGCGTGTGGATTGGAGGGGCCGCTTTATATCAGGGCGGAAGACTTGGCAAGCCCGTCGCGCAAGCGGCCGGCCTGCCCGGCGCGAGCGACCGCGCCATTTGGTCCATGCGCGCTGCGCCAAGGCGACGATCGACGCCGGCGCGAAACGCATCGGTCCGCCAGCCGGAGGCCGCCTGAAAGCTAAACCAGCTCCACCTCGGCCACGCCGGGCAAGCTCTTGATCGCGTTGGAAACCGCCGGGTTGATCGGATATTTGCCCGGCAGCTTGACCTCCACCTCCCGCTCATCCTCGTCGAGCCGCAGCAGCAACGTAACTTCGCCTTCCGGCTTGCCCTTCAGCCGCTCCGCCAGAATCGGCAGCGCCGCGCCGTCGCGCAAAGCGATTCGCAACCCCTTCTGAATCCGCGCCGCCGCCTCGTCGAGTTTTTCCACCAGGGTGATGCGCGCGCGCACATCCTCGCCTTCAAGCCGCGCATCCAGCGTCACCAGCACACACGCCCCTTTTTCCAAGAGTTCGCGGAACTGGTTCAAACCCTCCTGGAACATGATGGCCTCGTACTGGCCGGAGGCGTCGGACAGGGTGACGATGCCCATCTTGTTGCCGGATTTTGTCCTGCGCTCGGTGCGGTCGAGCACGGTGGCGGCGAGTCGGTCCGCCGACGCCCCCTGCTTCACCGCGCGGGCAAAACTCGCCCAGTTGCGCACCCGCAGTTTTTGCAACACCGCCTGATAGGAATCGAGCGGGTGGCCCGAGAGAAAAAAGCCGATCGAATCGAACTCGCGTTTCAGCCGTTCTTCCGCCGACCAATTGTCCCACTTGCCCAGACGCAGCGGCTCCGGCTCGCCGCCGCCGAACAGAGCGTTCTGCCCTGCCCGCGCCTCGTCCTGCGCCAGATTGGCGTGCGCAAGCACCTTTTCCATCGACACGAACGCCTTTGAGCGGTCGCGCTCCAGCTCATCGTAAGCCCCCGCCGCCGCCAGGCTCTCCAAGACTTTCTTGTTGACCTCGCGCGGGTTCAGCCGCTGCGCCATTTCCGCGAGGCTGACGAATCGTTTCGCTCCCCGCGCGGCGACAAGCGCCCCCGCCTGCCCCTCGCCCACGCCTTTCACGGCGGACAAGGCATAGCGAATCGTCAGCGCCCCCTCCGAATCGGCATGAACCTCGAAATCGACCCCGGAGTCGTTGATCGACGGCGGCTCGACCTTGACGCCAAGCCTCAGACACTCATTGCGAAATTCCGCGAGCTTGTCGGTGTTGCTCTTGTCGAGCGTCATCGACGCCGCCATGAATTCGACGGGGTAATTGGCCTTGCACCAAGCGGTCTGGTAGGCGACCAGCGCATAAGCCGCCGCATGGCTCTTGTTGAACCCGTAGTCGGCGAATTTCGCCAGCAAATCAAAAATCTCGTCGGCCTTGGCCTTGTCCAGCCCGCCCGCGACCGCGCCGTCGACAAAACGTTCGCGCTGCTTGTCCATCTCCGCCTTGATCTTCTTGCCCATGGCGCGGCGGAGCATGTCGGCCTCGCCGAGCGAATAGCCGGACAGGATCTGCGCGATCTGCATCACCTGTTCCTGGTAGATGATGACCCCAAACGTCTCCTTCAGCACGCATTCGATCTTGGGGTGGATGTAGTCGGCGTCTTCTTCCCCCAGTTTCACCGCGCAATAGGTGGGGATGTTGGCCATGGGACCGGGACGATACAGCGCGACCAGCGCGATAATGTCTTCAAAACGGTCGGCGCGCATTTCGGTCAGGGCCTTGCGCATGCCCACGCTTTCCAGCTGGAACACGCCGACCGTCTCGCCGCGCCCGAGCATTTCGAACGTTTTCGTATCGTCGAGCGGGATTTTGGAAAGATCGACCTCGATACCGCGCAGCTTCAGCAGGTTCACGCAGGTCGACAGCGTGGTCAGCGTCTTCAGTCCCAAAAAGTCGAATTTCACCAGCCCCGCCGGCTCCACCCATTTCATGTTGAACTGGGTGGCCGGCATTTCGGATTTCGGGTCCTGGTAGAGCGGCACCAACTGGTCGAGCGGCCGGTCGCCGATGACGATGCCCGCCGCATGGGTCGAGGCGTTGGAGTAAAGGCCCTCAAGCTTTTCGGCGATCTCCAAAAGCTTGGCGACCTTGGAATCGCGCTCCGCCTCCTCCTGCAGGCGCGGCTCCGAGTCGATCGCCTGTTTCAGCGACACCGGCGCCGCCGGATTTTGCGGCACCATTTTGGCGAGCTTGTCCACCTGTCCCAGCGGCATTTCGAGCACGCGACCAACGTTGCGCAGCACGCCGCGCGCCAAAAACGAGCCAAACGTGATGATCTGCGCCACGCGATCCGCGCCATAGCGGCGGCGGACATAGGCGATCACCTCGTCGCGGCGGGTCTGACAAAAGTCGATGTCGAAATCCGGCATGGACACGCGTTCGGGATTCAAAAACCGCTCGAACAGCAAGGAAAAACGCATCGGATCGAGGTCGGTGATGGTCAGCGCATAGGCGACCAGCGAGCCCGCGCCCGAGCCGCGCCCGGGCCCCACGGGAATCCCCTGCGATTTCGCCCATTTGATGAAGTCCGAGACGATGAGAAAATATCCGGGAAACTTCATCTTCTCGATGATCGACAGCTCGAATTCGAGCCGCTTGTCATAATCTTCGAGCGTCTGGCCCGGCGCGGGGCCGTGGGCGTCGAGTCGCGCCCTCAAACCCGCCATGGCCTGCGCGCGCAGTTCGGCGGCCTCATCCGTCCCTTCGGTGAAATTCGGCAGGATCGGCGCGCGGGTTTTCGGCCGAAAGGCGCAGCGCAGCGCGATTTCCACCGTGTTGCGGGTCGCCTCGGGAATGTCGGCGAATTTTTCCAGCATTTCGGCGCGGGTGGTGAAGCGATGCTCGGGTGTCAGTTTTCGGCGGTTGTCATCGGAAACCATCGCGCCCTCGGCGATGCACAGCAGCGCGTCATGGGCGTCATGGTCGGATTTTGCGGCAAAATAGGGCTCGTTGGTCGCGACCAGCGGCAGATGGCGGCGATAGGCGATGTCGAGCAGCAGCGGCTCGACCTGCTTTTCCAGCTCCGTCCCGTGGCGCTGAAGCTCGACATAGAGGCGCTGCGGAAAAATTTCGACGAGGGCGTCGAGCCGGGTCTCGGCGCCGGCATCCTTGTGCAGGGCGAGCGCGCGGTCCAGCGGGCCGGAGGGGCCGCCGGTGAGCGCAATCAAACCGTTGTTCGAACAGCGCAATTGCGCGAGCGTCACATGGGCGGCGTCACCGGGGTCCACCCCGGTCCAGGCGGCGGACACCAGTTTCATCAGGTTGAGATAGCCGGCCTCGTCCATGGCCAGCAGCACCAGATTGCCCAGCGAGGCGTCGCCCGCCAGCGGCTCGCCGGGGACGCGAAGCGATTCGGCGTCGGCGAAATCCACCGCGAGTTGCACGCCGGCGATCGGCTGAAGCCCGTCCTTGGACGCCTTTTCCGAAAACTCCAGAGCGCCGAACAGATTGTTGGTGTCGGTCACCGCCAGCGCCGGCTGGCCGTCGGCGGCGGCCAGTTTCAGCAACTTGGCCAGCGGCAGCGCCCCCTCGCGCAGCGAGAACGAGGTGTGGACGTGGAGATGGACGAAGCCAACCTGGTCGATCAAATCAGGGATTTGAAGCATCATGGCTTGTCCTTCTCGCGAAGCTTCAGGTTGTGCCCCGCCCCGCCGCGCGGCGCGGAAAACGGCTCGGGACGCGGCAGGTGATCAAAGTTTTTTGTTCTCGTTCCATTGCGCTTGCGTTCCATGAAATATTGCGCGCGAAGTATTTTTTTTTTCAAAGACCAGGACAAGCCGCAAATTCATGCGCTTGTGATGAATCGGCCCTGTGGATAAATGCCCGTTTTCTGTGGACGGACGCATGGCAAAGCTTGGGGTAGGGTTACTGAAAATCCAGTCCCTTGGCGGCGCATTTTCTCGGAATGAAACACTCCGCGGTTTGGGCATAAGTTGCGCCTTTACTCAAGCTCAACCAGCAGTCCATTGCGCAAGGTCCAGCGCCTGTCCATCCGCGCGGCCAGATCGAGATTGTGCGTTGCGATCACGGCGGCGAGTCCGGTCGCGCGCACCAGCGTCATCAAGGCCGAAAACACTTTTTCGGCGGTCTGCGGATCGAGATTGCCGGTCGGCTCGTCCGCCAGCAGCAGCGCCGGCGCATTGGCCACCGCGCGCGCGATGGCGACTCGCTGCTGCTCGCCGCCGGACAGTTCGGAGGGGCGATGATTGGCGCGCGCGCCGAGGCCCAGATAGTCCAGCAGTTCATAGGCCCGCTCGCGCGCCTCGCGCTTGGTCAAACCGGCGATCAACTGCGGCGTCATCACGTTTTCCAGCGCGGTGAATTCCGGCAGCAGGTGATGAAACTGGTAAACAAAACCGATCTTGTCGCGCCGCAGCGCGGTGCGGGCGCGATCGTCGAGTTCCGACGCGGCCTCTCCGTCGATGGCGACAACGCCGCCGTCGGGCCGCTCCAGCAATCCGGCGATGTGCAGCAGGGTGGATTTTCCGGCGCCGGAGGGGGCGACCAGCGCGACCGCCTGCCCCGCCCACAGCATGCCGTCGACGCCGCGCAAGATTTCGAGGAAACCGTCGCCCTCGGGATAGCGGCGGGTGACGCCGGTGAGGGCGAGGACCGGAAGGGACTCATTCATTGCGCAGGGCCTCAACGGGATCGAGCCGCGCCGCCCGCCACGCGGGATAGATGGTGGCGACGAAGGACAGGCCGAGCGTGAGCAGGGCGACGCCGACCACTTCCTTCTTCTCCACCACGGTCGGCAATTGCGACAGGCCGAAATAATACTGCGCCGGGAACAGGTTCAAGCTGAAAGCGCGGTTGAGGAACTGGCGGACGTCGTCGAGATGCAGGGCGAGCGGCACGCCAATGGCCACGCCGAGGGTCACGCCGACCAGGCCGATGGCGACGCCGGTGAGAATGAAGATGCGCAGCACCGCGCCGCGCGACGCCCCCATGGTGCGCAGGATGGCGATCTCGCGGGTCTTGTCCTTCACCAGCAGCACCAGCCCCTGCACGATCAGCAGCGAGGCCACGGCGACGATGATGCTGAGAATGAGGAAAATGGCGTCGCTCTCGACCTTGAGCACGTCGAAAAAGCCCTTGTTGCGCTGGCGCCAGTCGGTGAGGATGTTGGGGCGCTCGATGGTTTGTTCGATCTTCATGCGCACTTCGTCCATATGCGCGGGATCGTCGACAAACCCCTGGATGACGCTGACCTCGCCGGGCTTGTTGAAGAAAGCCTGCGCCTCCTCCAACGGCAGGTAAACAAACAGCTGGTCGAAGTCGGACAGGCCGAACTGGAAGATGGCCTTGACCGGATAGGCCTTCATGCGCGGCGTGACGCCGAACGGCGTTTGCGCGCCCTTGGCGGTGAGGATGGACACGGTGTCGCCGACGCGCACGCCGAGATTGTCGGCCATGCGCTGGCCGATGGCGATACCGACGGCCGAATCGAAATTCTCAAGCGTGCCCTGGCGCACATTGCCGGCCATGCCGGGCAGGCGCTTCAGGTCGTCGCCGGAGACGCCGCGCACCAGCGCGCCGGTCTGCTGGGTCGGCGAGGAAATGCCGGCCGGGCTCTCGACCATGGGGATGGCGCGCTTGACGCCCGGAATTTTTTCAAGTTGCGCCGCCACCTCCTTGTAGTCGGTCATCGGCGTGTCGATCGGTTGCAGGAAGAAATGGCCGTTGCCGCCGATGATCTTGCTCATCAGCTCGACGCGCATGCCGTTCATCACCGCCATGACGACGATCAGCGCCATCACGCCGACGGTGATGCCGGTGACGGACAGGCCGGCGATGGCGGACGGCAGGAAACGATGCTTGCGCGCCCGCATGTAGCGCAAGGCGAGCATGCGCTCATAGGCGCCGAAAGGCTTGGCCCCGTGGTGTCTGTTCAGCAGCGAGATCATCGCGCTCCGGTTTCTTCAGCTTTGCGCGAGTTAGGCGTGAATTGCGGGCAAAAGAAGACCTTTTGTGCGCGATTCGGCTGTTCGCCACAATGCCGGAAAACCTTTAGCGTTTTATACGGGCTTTTTAGGCTTTTCCCCAAGCGGGCGGCAACTTGACCTTGCGACAATGGCTTACGACCGAAACGGAGCCAGAGCATGTCCAACGTCCGCCTGCAGGAAATCGCGCTGCTGCCGCTCGACCAGCGCGCCGCGCATATCGCGCGGCTGTTCGCGGAAGGCGGCGAGCCGCCCGCCCCGCGCGCGCCGGCGAAGCGCGGGCGTGTCGAAAGGCTTACGCGCGCTCTCGCTGAATGGGCGCATCCAAGCCGGCTGCCTCTCGCCGTCACCGCCCTCGCCGTCCTCGCGGGCAAAACCCTGTTCGGCGCCGAGCCCCGCGGCCGCGCGCCTCAACGGGCCGACGGATTTTGCGGCCTCACGCCGATTCCGGACGCGGAGGCGGCGCTCGACCTTTATGCCCAGGGTCTCTATTTCGAGGCTGTTCCGGGCCTCGCCTCGCTGTGGTCGCCGCCCCGGCGCGCCATCGTGCGGGCGCTTCGCCTGTCCGGATGCGCTGATCCGCGCGAGGGGGAAGTGCGGCTCGACTGCGATTTCGAGCGCCTGCTCGACCTTTGCGACGCTCAAGGCGCCAGCGCCGGCCGCCGTCCGCCGGGCCGGACCCATTTGAGCGAGCTGTTCGGCCGCGGTCTCGCCCATGCGTTGGAAATGCGCGACGGCGAGGAGACGCGCGCTGCGATCATCGGCGTCGCCGTGGGCGGCGTCTTCACCGTGGAGTGCTTTTTCGCCGCAAATCGCGAAGCCTTCGCCAGCGCGGTGGCGGAACTGGGCCGGCGCCTGGAGGACCTGCATTTTCTGGCGATGGATTTTCGCGCGCCGTCGCCGCATCTCGACGGCCTGCCGATTGAATCGATGGAACAACAGGATTTTGTCGCCCTGCTGGCGGAGCCGGGCGGCGCGCGCCCGGGCCGCTGGCGCGCCGGGGACTCCGCGCGCTCGGCGCAACAAGCGGCGTGACGGGCGCCCTCCTTCTCCCCATAGCCCGTCTTGAGACGGGCGTTCTGACGAACGCCCTACGGCGGGAGAAGGTGTCGCGCGAAGCGCGACGGATGAGGGGTTCATCCCTCACCCACACAGCGACGCGCAACGGCCAGCGCCCCTTCACGCCCTTCTGAGCAGCGCCGCGACATAAAACCCGTCGACATCGTGGCGCGCCGGGGTCAGCCGCAGGCCGGGACCATGGGGCGACGCCGCGTCGTCCAGCCCTTCGAGTCCGGCCAGCCGCAGGCTGTCGGCGGCGCTTTCGCAGGAAAAATCCGGGTTGTTCGACAGGAAGGCCGCGACCCTGTCCTCGTTTTCCTCGCACAGCAGCGAGCAGGTGACATAGACGAGCCGCCCTCCGGGCCCGACAAACCGCGACCCTTTCGCCAAAACCTCGTCCTGCGCCGCCTGGCGCTGCTCCAGCGCGCCGGGGCGCATCCGCCATTTGGCGTCGGGATTGCGCCGCCAGGTGCCGACCCCGGTGCAAGGCGCGTCCACGACGACCAGATCGCAGGCGCCTGCGAGGTCGGCGACCGGATCGTTTTTTCCGCGCGGCGCCCGAACGACCACGTTTCTCGCGCCCGACCGCTCCAGGCGCGGAAAGATCGGGGTCAGGCGGCGGCCGTCGGAATCGGTCGCAAAAACCTCGCCGCGATTGTCCATCGTCGCCGCGAGCGCCAGGGCCTTGCCACCCCCGCCCGCGCACAGGTCCAGAACTTTTTCGCCGGGGGCGGCGCGGCACAGGGCGGCGGCGAGTTGCGAGCCCTCGTCCTGAATCTCGATCATGCCGCGCGCATAGGCCGGCTCGGCGTCGAGCGCGGCGCCGCGTCCGGCCGCCCCCTGCGGGATGCGCAGGCCGAAGGGGGCATAGCGGCAGGTCTGCGCGCCCAAATGTTCGAGTTCGACCAGCATTTCGGGCCGCGTCGCCTTGAGCGCGTTGACGCGCAGGTCGAGCGGCGCGCGCGTGGCCAGCGCCGCGCCCTGCGCGACCGCGTCGTCGCCGAAGGCGCGGCAAAAATGCGGCCCGAGCCATTCGGGATAATCGCCCAGAACCCAGTCGGGCGCGCCCTCGAGGTTTTGTGCGGCGAGATTTTGGCGTTCCTCCGCGCTCAGCGGCGCGGGCGCGTGGCCGATTCCGGAAAAATGGCCTTCGATCTCTTCGGCGCTCATGTCTCGCGCGTAAACCAGCGCGCCGATCATGTCGCCACGAGGGCTTTCGGATTTCATCAGAAAGCGGGCGGAGGCGCGGCGGCGCAGCGCGTCATAGACCAGCGAGGCGATGGCGGCGCGATCCTTGGAGCCGGCGAACCGGTGCGACAGCCCCCAGTCCTTCAGCGCGTCGGAGGCCGGACGACGGCGGCTTTCCAGATCGGCCAGAACTTCGATGGCGGCGGATATGCGGGCGGAAGGATGCATGCGGAATTTCACTCTCGCGGTTTGGCAGCGCTCGTCTTTTCACGAAGCCGGGAGTCGCGCAACGCCCGTCCGCCGCCCATTAAACAACGTGTTGATCATGTTAGGTTTGTTCAGCCGGCCTCCGTAACAATACGCCTTGCCTAGAGCGCGGCGGGGACGCAGACTGAACATTGGAGGGCTTACCTCCGCTTTTCGCGCTTCGAAGGGAGTTGCCCGATGCGTCTCATTCGTTTTTTGCTGCTCGCCGTGATGATCGGCGTGGCGGCGCCAACACTCACATCGGAGCCAGCCAAGGCCGCCCCGGTCGCCGGCTCGATTCTCGGCAAGCAGACCCTCGCGCCCGATCTGACCGAAAAAGCCCGTGTCTATTGTTACAATCGCTACACCGGCCGTTTCCTGCACTGGGGCCCCTGCCACCGCCGGCACTATCGGCCGCACCATTATTATTACCGGCCTTATTATCGGCCCTACCGCCATTACTATCGGCCGCATCGTCACTACTATCACCGCCATTATTATTGGTGAGCGGCTGAGCAGCGAGACGGCCCGAATTTTCGAGCGCCGCCGGACCTCCGGCGGCGTTTGCATTGGAAGTGGAGTCACGCGTTCCAGGGCAGCAGGTCGACGCTCTTGTCGGTCAGCCAGGGCGGGCTCGCGTTCAGCTTGCCGCCGTTGAGGATGATCTCGTATTTTTCGACATAGCCGCGCGCCATATTCATCGCATTATAGGTGTCGCGCGCATATTCGTGGCAGCGGCGGGGTTCGAAGGCGTTTTCGGCCACGGCGCGGGCCAGTTCCGACGCGGAAGCCGAGAGGAAGCCGAATTCGCCGCCGACCAATTCCTTCAGCGAGCCATAGGGCGTTCCGAACACCGGGCAGCCGAAATACAGGCTTTCGGTGATCGCCAGGCCAAACGGTTCGGGAAAGCGCACCGGGTGGATGAGCCCGCGCGACCCGTTCATCAACGCGAATTTTTTCGCGCCGCCCACCTGGCCATTGAACCCAATGCTCGGCCACGGCGTGAAGCGAAAGCCGCGCTTAAAATTCAGCCGGTGGCCGCCGAGCACCTCAAGGCGCACGTTTGCAGCGCGGGCGACGTCGATGGCGCCGCGCACGTTCTTGTCGGGGCCGGAGGCCTTGCCGAGGAAGTGGTAATAGGTGCGGGGGCGTTTGAGGTCGATCGGCCCGTAATCGTCCCAATCGAGGCCATTGTGGACGAATTGGTCGGAATTGTGCCGCGCCGCCTGGTCCCGTGTGATGAAGCAGGTGTTGAGATAGCGGTGCGTCGGCGCCGTGGTGGCGTTGCCGTGCTCCGTCATGATGTAGGGCATGTCGAAATCGTTGTCGGCGTCGAAATCCGGCAAGGTCTGGACGTGAACAATGTCGACGCCGCGCGGAATCTGCTCCTTCAGCGATTTATTGCGGTCGAGCGGCAGCACCTCGGCGAAATCGCATTTCGAGCCGCATTTCAGCAGGAACGTGACCTTGTGGCCGAGTCGGGTCAGCGCCTTGCCGAGGCTCCACACCATCCGCTCCGTGCCCCCGGCCGTGAAGACGGGAAGGCGGGCCTTGTGAACGAGAAGCACGTGCATGGCGAAATCCGGATGCTGAAAAAGTGAGGGCTTTGCGCTTTCCCCAGTCCGTCATGCCCGGGCTTGTCCCGGGCATCCACGCCGACCCGCGAGGTCAAGTCCTACCGCGGCTGCGGCGCCGCGGGAATGGCCGGGACAAGCCCGGCGCCCGCAGGGGACGGGATTGAATTGCGCGGACGCCGCCGCCGGGAATGGCGACGCGCCCAAGGCGCAATTCGTTCCTGTCCCCGATTCCTTTCACTCCTCACAGCCCCGTGGGATAATTCGGGCTCTCGCGGGTGATGGCGACGTCGTGGACATGGCTTTCGCGCAGGCCCGCGCCGGTGATCCGGACAAACCGGGCTTTTTGCTGGAATTCCGCAATGCTGGGCGCGCCGACATAGCCCATGGCCGCGCGCAGACCGCCCGCGAGCTGGTGCAGGATCGGCCCGACCGGACCGCGATAGGGCACCTGCCCCTCGATGCCCTCGGGCACAAGTTTCAGCGCATCGCGCACGTCCTGCTGGAAATAGCGGTCGGCAGAGCCGCGCGCCATCGCGCCGACGGAGCCCATGCCGCGATAGCTCTTGAAGGAGCGGCCCTGGTACAAAAACACTTCGCCGGGCGCCTCCTCGGTGCCGGCGAGCAGCGAACCGATCATGACGACATCGGCGCCGGCGGCGATGGCTTTTGCCAGATCGCCGGAATATTTGATGCCGCCGTCGGCGATCACCGGAACGCCCGCCTTTTTCGCTTCGCTGGCGGCCTCCATCACGGCGGTGAGCTGCGGCACGCCGACACCCGCGACAATGCGGGTGGTGCAGATCGAGCCCGGGCCGATGCCGACCTTGATGGCGTCGGCGCCGGCGTCGATCAGGGCCTTGGCCCCCTCGGCGGTGGCGATGTTGCCGGCGATCACGCCCACGCTGTTGGAAATCTTCTTGATGCGCGTGACCTGGTCGAGCACGCTTTGCGAATGGCCGTGCGCGGTGTCGATGACGACGCAGTCCACGCCCGCGTCGATGAGCATTTCGGCCCGCTCAAAACCCTTGTCGCCGACGGTGGAGGCGGCGGCGACGCGCAGGCGTCCGGCCTCGTCCTTGGCGGCCTCGGGGTGCTGGGTGGCCTTTTCCATGTCTTTCACGGTGACGAGGCCGACGCAGCGATAGTCATCGTCGACCACCAGCAGTTTTTCGATGCGGTGCTGGTGCAGGAGGCGGCGCGCCTCGTCCTTGGATGACCCTTCGCGCGTGGTGATGAGCTGCTTGGTCATCAACTCGTAAACCGGCTGCGCCGGATTTTCGGCGAAGCGCACGTCGCGGTTGGTGAGAATGCCGACCAGTTTGCCCGGCCGCCCTTCCGGCCCGCGCTCGACCACGGGAATGCCGGAGATGGAATGACGGCTCATCAGGGCGAGCGCGTCGGCCAGGGTTTCGTCCGGGAAAATGGTGATGGGATTGACCACCATGCCGCTTTCATAGCGCTTCACCTTGCGCACTTCCTCGGCCTGCAATTCGGGATCGAGGTTGCGGTGGATGACGCCGAGGCCGCCGGCCTGCGCCATGGCGATGGCGAGCCGCGCTTCGGTGACCGTGTCCATGGCGGAGGAAATGATCGGCAGGTTGAGCAGAACCCCGCGCGTCAGCCGGGTCTGGATGGTCACGCCCGACGGCATGACTTCCGAATGCCCCGGACGCAGCAGCACGTCATCAAAAGTCAGGGCTTCGGTCAGAACGGGGATTTGGGTCAAGGCCAGCTCCGGAATTGGACGCCAAACGCGGAAAAGCGCGGCGGCGGCGGTTGAGGTGAGTTGGCGGGTGCTCTTAGCATCTCATCCCGCGCAAACCAATAGAATTTGGCGCGGACGCCGCGGCTTTAATCGCAAGGCCCACGAATTTGACACCATTCAAGGGCTGATGACATTGTAAGACACGCGCTCACAGTCGGACCATGCCGATGCCCACGACCTCGCTCACGACCCGCCTCGATCAGGAATTGAAGACCGAACTCGAACAGATCGCTCGTTTCGACAAGAGGTCGGTCTCGTTCATGACCAACCAGGCGATTCGCAATCTGGTGGAGGAGCGCCGGGCAAGCCGCGACCTGATCAGGACCGGGCTGGCGCTCATGGAAAACAATATCGAGGGCGTTTCCAGCGACGCCGTTCACGATTGGCTTCTGTCCGACGAAGACGCTCCGTTTCCAAAAGTTTGATGGCGGATGGCGCTCAAATATCTTCCGACCGCGGCGCATGGCCTCAAGTGGATGCGCCGGTATTATCGGGAAAATCCGCAGCTCGATATCAAGGCCGCATCCGCCGCCTTGAAGCGCGCGGAGCAAACTCTGGCCGAATTCCCGTTTTCCGGCGAGCGCTACGAGGATTTCGAGACCGTGCGCGAACACCGGATTTCTGGAACGTCGTTTTCGCTTCTGTACACAGTGTCGGCGGAAACGATAATGATCATCGACCTACGCGATGTGCGGGGCAACCGCAGCGCGGAAGCGCTGCGTGAATTCAACAAGACCGTGCGCCGCGAGAACAGCCTTTAATCCGAGGTCGCCCTGCGATCTCAAGCGCTTTCACGTTTCATGAAAACAGGAAAGCGCTTCCAGGTTTTTGTTTTCACGCGTTGTCTTCACGCGAATCGGCATTTGCCTCGCTTGAAAACGCTCTCGCCAACGGACTCCCTTGCGCCCTTTCGTCACGCCGCTGATCGTCGCCTGCGCCCTGTTCATGGAGAATCTGGACTCGACCATCGTGTCCACCTCCCTGCCCGCCATCGCCGCCGACCTGCACCAGGACCCGATCGCGCTCAAACTGTCGATGACCTCCTACCTGCTGGCGCAGGCGGTGTTGATTCCCGCGTCGGGCTGGGCGGCGGACCGGTTCGGCGCCCGCACGGTTTTTCGCGCGGCGATTCTCGTCTTCACCATCGGCTCGATTCTCTGCGGCCTGTCGAGCACCCTGTCGCAGTTCGTCGCGGCGCGAATCGTCCAGGGCTGCGGCGGCGCGATGATGGCCCCGGTCGGGCGACTCGCCCTGATGCGCTCGGTCGAGCGCAGCGAACTGGTGCGCGCGCTCGCCTGGCTCACCATTCCCGCCCTGATCGGCCCCATGCTCGGCCCCCCGGTCGGCGGCTTCATCTCCACCTATTTTCATTGGCGCTGGAATTTCTGGATCAACGTTCCCATCGGCCTCGCCGGCATGGTGCTGGTCAGCCTGTACATCGGCGAGTTTCGCGAGAAGAACCCCGCCCCGTTCGATGCGCGCGGCTTCATGCTGTCCGCCGTGAGCCTGTCCAGCCTGATCTTCGGCCTCACCGTCCTGGGGCGCGGCTTCGTTCCGCTTCCCGGCGCCGGCGCGCTGATCCTGTTCGGTCTTGTCGGACTCCTCTTCTATGTCCGCCACGCCCGCACGGCGACGAATCCGATTCTCGACCTGAACCTGTTCAGGGTTCCCACCTACCGCGCCAGCGTGATCGGCGGCTCGCTGTTCCGAATCGGCGTCGGCGCCACACCTTTCCTGCTGCCGCTGATGCTGCAACTGGGATTCGGGATGACGCCGTTCGAATCGGGGCTGACCACGTTCGTCGCCACGGCGGGAGCGCTGATCATGAAGGCGACGGCCGCGAGCGTGCTGCAAAAATTCGGATTTCGCGACGTGCTGCTGGTCAATGGCGTGCTGTCGAGCCTGTCGCTCGCGGCGATAGGCCTGTTTGGGCCGGACTCGCCGCACGCGCTGTTGATGGCGGCGCTGTTCGTCGGCGGATTTTTCCGCTCTCTGCAATTCACCGCGATGAACGCCCTCGCCTACGCGGACATCGCGCCGGCGCAACTGAGCAAGGCCACCAGTTTCTACGCCGTGGCGCAGCAACTCGCCCTTTCGGCTGGCGTCACCGTCGCGGCGGCGGCGCTGGAAATCGCGCGCGACTTATCGGGCGGAGCCTTGGGCGCGGAGCAGTTTCCGCCCGCCTTTTTCGCCGTGGCGCTGGTATCGGCGGCGGCGCTGCTGGCGTTTCTGCCGCTGCGTGGAGACGCCGGCGCAGATATGTCCGGCCACGCAGAGAATATTAAGGATGATGCGACATGATCGTGTGGCGTTCGCGCAACACCACCCCGAAATCAACGGGGGCGCTCGAGACTCCGCTAGGCATGCGCATCAGCAGAGCGTAGTTTCAGGCAAGTTCAATGGACTGACGCTGTCAGCCTCAATAAGTGGAAACCTTGTCATGTTGAAAAAGATCGTTCCTGCGTTCGCCGCGATCATGATCGCCGCTCCCGCGCTCGCCGCTGACCTGCCTTCGCGCAAGGAAGCTCCCGTCTACATCGCCCCGGTTCCCATGTTCTCCTGGACCGGCTTCTACATCGGCGCCGACATCGGCGGCGGCTGGAGCGAACTGAACGCCAAGCCTTATGATGTGTTCGGCAACAACCTCGGCTCTTTCAACACCAGCTCCGCTGGCGTGGTTGGCGGCGGCCGCATCGGCTATAACTACCAGTTCAACCAGTTCATCATCGGCGTCGAAGGCGACTTCTACGGCACCGGCATCGGCAAGACCGTTTATTATCCGGCGATCGACTCGTCGGTGAAGACCAACCAGGATTGGCTGGCCTCGGTCAACGGCGTCGCCGGCTTCGCCATCGACCGCACCATGCTCTATGTCATCGGCGGTGTGGCTTGGGCCGGCACCTCGGCGACCTGGACGCCGGGCGCGACTTGGGCCGTCAACACCCCGAGCTACAGCGTCAATCACACCTACACCGGCTACGACATCGGCGGCGGCGTGCAGTATGCCTTCACCCCGAACTGGATCGGTCGCGTCGAATATCGCCACTACGGCTTCGGCTCCTGGAACTATCCGTCCAACTACCTGGCTCAGCGCACCGGCGCGACCCTCAACAACAACATCTTCACCGTCGGCGCGAGCTACAAGTTCGGCGGCCCGGTGGCGGCTCCGGTCGTCGCCAAGTACTGAGTTCGTCTCAGTCTGACAGACAGACACAATCGTCCGCGACCCTCCGGGGTCGCGGACTTTTTTTGCGCCCGCGAAAGCTGATTCACCCCTCAGATTTTGTGTCACCAAATGGTCACACCTCCAGGGAATCCGTGAAACCGCACACGACCACGTCTAGGTCTTGGTCAGACTCAAGTGTATGTTAAGCGTAAGTAGAGTATCGCAACGCTATTCACGGAACCTTCGTTATGCTGAAACGTCTCGCTCCCGCCCTCGCCGCTTTGGCCATGGCCGCTCCGGCTATCGCCGGCGACCTTCCCAGCGTGAAGGACGCCCCGCTTCCTCCGCCGGTCGTGTTCCCCTATGATTGGACCGGCGTCTACGTCGGTGCGGATCTCGGCGGCGCTTGGTCGCAGAGCCAGTATAGCGTCGGCGGCCTCAACACCAATCTCTACGGCGCGTCGGTGATGGGCGGCGGTTTCGCCGGCTTCAACCGCCAGATCGGCAGCTTCGTGCTCGGCATCGAAGGCGACGTGCAAGGCCTGGGCATCGACAAGAGCCAAGGCCTCGTGAACGTTAAGCAGAACCTGCTCGCCGCGGTCAACGGCCGTCTCGGCTTCGCCTTCGACCACTTCCTGGTCTACGCCATCGGCGGCGTCGCCTTCTCCGACACGCGCTACACGGACTACCGTGGCGTCGGCAACTTCACCAACGCCAACGTTGGCTACGACGTCGGCGGCGGTCTCGAGTACGCCTTCATGCCGAACTGGACCGTTCGCGGCGAATATCGCTACTACAACTTCGGCACGGCGGACTCGACCACCCTTCGCTCCGTGAACTTCGGCTTCCAGCAGTCCAACAACACGGCCCGCGTCGGCGTCGCCTACAAGTTCAGCCCGCCGGCTCCGGCGGCGGTCGTCGCCAAGTACTGAGCCAAGCTCAGTCAAGCGAAACGCATCGACTTCGTCCGCGACCCCCCGGGGTCGCGGATTTTTTGTTGAAGTGTTGGCCTGATACGGTTTCCGCAAGATCGCTCCGCGATCCGCGAAAACGTTTGATGAGGTTTTCAGCGAAGCTCGGACATGCGCTCAACGCGCGCCGCGAAAGCCGGTGGCGAGCACGTAGAGTTCGGACGAATCGGCCCGGCTCGCCTGCGGCTTGACGTGGCGGACGAGGGCGAAATCGCGCTTGAGCTGGGTGACCAACTCGCCGGTTTCCCCGCCCTGGAACAGCTTGCAGAGAAAATACCCGCCGGGCGCCAAAACGTCGCCGGCGAAAGCCACCGCGAGTTCGGCGAGATGGACGATTCGCAGGTGGTCGGTGCGCTTGTGCCCGGTGGTGTTGGCGGCCATGTCCGAAATCACGCCATCGGCCTCGCCGCCGAGCATGGTTTTCAGGAGGTCCGGCGTCTCATCGGCCAGAAAATCCTGCACGGCGAATTCAACGCCGGGAATCGGCTCGATGTCGAGCAGGTCGATGCCGACGACCTTGCCCTTGCCGTCCGCCGATTTCACCTTTTTCGCCGCCACCTGCGACCATCCGCCCGGCGCCGCGCCGAGATCGACGATTTTTTGCCCCGGCTTGAGCAAATGGTATTTTTCGTCGATCTCGATCAGCTTGAAGGCCGCGCGGGATCTCAAACCCTCGCGCTTGGCGCGGGCGACATAGGGATCGTTGAGCTGGCGCTGCAACCAAAGTGTTGACGCCAAAGTGCGCTTGCGCGCGGTTTTCACGCGGATTTTCAGGCCCCGGCCGCCCTCGCCGCCCGAACCGCCGCCGGATGATTTTGTCAAAGTGAGATTCCGTCAGGCAAAACTCTTGTCCGCCCGCATCAACTCCAGAAGCATGCCTTCGCGCAACCCCCTGTCGGCGATGCGGATTCGTTCGGAGGGGAAACAGCGGCGGATGCCCTCGAGAATCGCGCAACCGGCCAGCACCAGATCGGCGCGATCCGGCCCGATGCAGGCGTTCCGCGCCCGTTCTGAATAGGACATGCCGCGCAACCTGTTCATCACCGTGTCGATCTCGGCATGGGACATCCAGAGGCCGTCGACGCGGCGCCGGTCATAGCGCGCGAGATTGAGGTGGACGCCGGCCAGCGTGGTGACGGTGCCGGAGGTGCCGAGCAGATGGAATCGGCCGCAGCGCTCCTCTTTGGATGAGCGCGCGTGAAAATGCTGCAATTCCGAAACGACCAGCTCGGTCATCGCCGTGAACTGCTTGAAACTGACTTCGGCGCCGCCGAATTTCTCCGCCAGCGTGACCACGCCGAGTTGGAGCGAGGTCCAGTGCCGCACCTGGCCGTCCGATTGTCCATCCTTTGCGGCGCGCCCGGGCGAAAGCCAGACGATTTCCGAGGAGCCGCCGCCGATATCGAACAGCAGCACGCTCTTGGCGGCGGTATCGGCCAGCGCCGCGCATCCGGCCGCGGCGAGGCGGGCCTCGGTCTCCCGGCTGATGATCTCCAGCTCAAGCCCGGTCTGCGCGCGCACGCGCGCGACGAATTCCGCGCCGTTTTCGGCGGCGCGGCAGGCCTCGGTGGCGATCAGCCGGGCGCGCGCGACATCGCGCGCCGCCATCTTGTCGCGGCACACCAGCAGCGCGTCGATGGTGCGGATGATCGCGGCTTCCGACAGCCGCCCGCTCTGCGCAAGACCTTCGCCAAGCCGGACGATTCGGGAAAAGGCGTCGACGATGCGGAAGGATTCGGCGCCCGTGTCGCGGATCGGCCGGGCGACCAGCAGGCGGCAATTGTTGGTGCCGAGGTCGAGCGCGGCATAAACCCCTTTCCGCGCCTCGTTGGAAGCGGCGTCGCCGCGGCGGGTCAGGCGCACCGCCGTCCCGCCAACGAAGCTTTCCGCTTCTGTCGCGCCCAAGGATGTCAAACCTCTCTCCCCCCACGCGCCCTTGCAATGAGCGCAATCTTTAACTTCATACCATATGCCGCGAACTCCGCGCCCGACAAGATTTTTTCGCGGCGCTCCCGGCCGGCCCGTCGAACAAAGTCCGGGCACGTCCCGCTGTCTGTGCGCCGCGGCGCAGCGGAGCCCCCTCTTAAAGCATTGAACCAGATCACCATCGTGGGCGGCCTGAACCGGGCGCTGGAAGCCCTGGCCGATGCCAATTTCGTGACGGGAATCGCGTCGTTTTTCGAACGCGCGCAAAACGCGGTCTCCAGGCTGATCGATGCGATCGTCGTCCTGTCGGCGGTCTAAGCGATCGCGCCGCTGTCGCAGGCTTTTTCGGTCGGCGAAGTTCCCGCCGAGCGCGGCCGGTACTGACTCCGTCCCGCCCGAGCACAGCCGCGCCGGGCCACTCAGTCGATCGCCAGCGACTTCAACTTGCGATGCAACGCCGACCGCTCCATGCCGATAAATTCGGCCGTGCGCGAAATATTGCCGCCGAACCGGTTGATCTGCGCCACCAGATATTCGCGTTCGAAGACTTCGCGGGCCTCGCGCAACGGCAGGCCCATCAACTTTTCGCCGCCGGTTCCGGCGGGCGTGGACGGCACCAGCGCGCCGATCTCCTGCGGCAGCATTTCCGCCGTGATTTCGGCCTCCGGCTCGCCGCCGGTGAGAATCATCAGCCGCTCCACATTGTTGCGCAGCTGGCGAATATTGCCCGGCCAGTCGTGGGATTGCAGCACCGCCATGGCGTCCTCGGCGATGCGGCGCTTGGGCAGACCGGAATTGGCGGCGAGCTGGTCCATGAAGAAGGTGATCAGTTCGGGAATGTCCTCGCGCCGTTCGGACAGCGAGGGCACGCGGATCGGCACCACCGACAGGCGATGAAAAAGGTCCTCGCGAAAAGCCCCTTCCGCGATCAGGCGCGGCAGGTCGCGCGCGGAGGACGAGATCACGCGCACATCGACATGGACCCGGGTCGTCCCCTCGACGCGGGTAAAATTCTGGTCCACGAGCACGCGCAAGATCTTGGCCTGGGTGTCGCGCGGCATGTCGGCGACCTCGTCGATGTAGAGCGTGCCGCCGTGCGCCTCCTCCAGCGCGCCCGTCTTGCGCGGGCGGCCGTCGCGGGCCTCGACGCCGAACAGCTCGGTCTCCATGGTCTCGGCGGCGATGGCGGCGGCGTTGATGACGACGAAGGGTCCGTTGGCCCGCCCCGAAGCCGCGTGAATGGCGCGGGCGGCCAGCTCCTTGCCCACGCCCGGCGCGCCGGCGATGAGGATGCGGGAATTGGCCGGCGCCACCTTTTCGATGAGCTGGCGCAGGTGCTGCAAGGCCGCCGAATGGCCCGACAGCGTGGTCACCGCCGCGCTGCGGGCCTTGAGTTCATTGACCTCCCGCTTCAGCCGCGAATTTTCCAGCGCCCGTTCCGCCACCAGCACGAGCCGGTCGGCCTTGAACGGCTTTTCGATGAAATCATAGGCGCCCTGGCGGATCGCCGTGACCGCCGTCTCGATATTGCCGTGGCCCGAGATCATGACGATGGGCAGGGTTTCGTGGTGGCGCTTGACGTTCTCCAGCAATTGCAGCCCGTCGAGTTTCGACCCCTGCATCCAGATGTCCAAAAAGATCATCGAGGGGCGGCGCGCCTCGATGGCGGACAGGGCCTCGTCCGAATTGCGCGCCGTGCGCGTCGAATAGCCCTCGTCCTGCAGGATTCCGGAGACGAGTTCGCGAATGTCCGCTTCGTCGTCAACGATCAGAATGTCATGCGCCATGGTTCACCTGGCTGGGCTTGTGTACGGGGAAGTGCAGGCGCACCAGCGCGCCCTGCCCCGAGGTCGCGTCGAGCAGCTCGATGCCGCCGCCGTGGTCCTCGAAAATTTTTTGCACGATGGGCAGGCCGAGGCCGGTGCCCTCCTTGCGCGTGGTCATGTAAGGCTCAAGCAGGCGCGCCCGGTTTTCGCGTGGAAAACCTTTGCCGTTGTCCTCGACGTCGATGATCGCCTGTCCCTCCTCCAAACGCAGGCTGACGATGATTCTTGGCGGGCGATCCTCCATCTCCGTGGCGGCTATGCCCTCGGTGGCGTTCTTCACCACATTGGTCAGCGCCTGCGAGATCAGCCGCCGGTCGAAGCGCATCCTCTGCGATCCCTCGGGCAAATCGTCGACGATCTCGATGTCCGGGTGCCCCACCCGCATCAGGAACAGCACCTGTTCGATGCAGGCGCGCAAATCGTCGTCCTGCAATTGCGCCTTGGGCATGCGCGAGAACGACGAGAATTCGTCCACCATGCGCTTGATGTCGTCGACCTGGCGGATGATCGTGTCGGTGCACTGATCGAAAATATCCTTGTCGTTGACGATCACCCGTCCGTATTTGCGCTTGAGCCGCTCGGCCGAAAGCTGGATGGGGGTCAGCGGGTTCTTGATTTCGTGGGCGATGCGCCGGGCGACATCGGCCCAGGCGGAGGTGCGCTGCGCCGTGACCAGATCGGTCATGTCGTCGAGCGTGGCGACAAATGTGCGTTCGCCGCGATTGAGCGGCCCCGGCGCGACGCGGACATTGTAGATGCGCTCGCGACCGGCGCGGGTCATCTGCATCTGTTTTTGCGTGAGCCGGGCGTGGCCGCCGCGCGCTTCATCGAGAATCGGCTCCAGCTCCGGCATGATCTCAGCCACCGGTTTGCCAACCCCCTCCTCGTCGCCGATCAGATCGCGCGCGGAGGGATTGGCCACGGTGAGATCGCCGCGCGCGCCCACGCCGAGCACCGCCACCGGCACGCCGGACAGCACGGCCTCGGTGAACAGCCGGCGCTCGTCCAGCATATGGTTGGCGGCGATCAGACGATTTTGCTGCAACCGCAGCTCGGTGGTCATCTTATTAAAAGTTTCGCCGAGATGGGCGAGGTCGCCCTCCGCCGCGCGCACCGGCACCTGCACGTAGAAATTGCCTGCGGTCACCTGGTCGGTCGCGGCGATCAGGCGGCGGATCGGCGCGACCAGAAGGTTTGTAAAGGCGAGGCCCAGCCACACCGCCGACAGCAGCAATATGGCGGCGAGCAGGCCGAACATGATGGCGAAGGTGAGCTGCAAATTGTGGCGGTGCGCCTCGAAGACGCCGAACAGGTCGACCAGAGCCTTGGCCTGCTTGGGGAACTCGATGGTGAACGGATTGATGGGACGGCTGGCGTAGAGGAACACGTCGGAAAAGGCCGGCAGCGGCCGCAGGGCGACGAAATTGCGGCCCTCGTTGGGAATCAGGCACAGCGGCTCGTTCTTGGCGGCGTCGTCGAAATCGGCGGGCTGCGGTTTGACGATCGGGTCGGGGCGCCCGCTCGCCACATCGGCCTGCTCGACGATGGTTCCGTCGCGTTTGATCAGCGCGGCGGCGGTGAACCCCAAAAATTTCGCGCGGGAGGAGAAGAACTCTTTGAACAGGCCCCGGTCGGCGTCGAACATCGGCTTGCCACGGTCGAGGTCGCCGGCGGTCAGCTGCGCCTCCTGCAACAGCGACCGGCACTGGTCCTCCTTGAACAGGTCGGCGGCTTCGGTCGCGCCGCCAATGAAACCGCGCACATCGCGCATGAAGGCGGGATTCAGCGTCCTGTCGAGCGTCACCGAGCCGACGATGGCCATGGACAAAGCGGGGACTGCGGCGATCACCGCGAACAGCGCGACGATGCGGATGTGCAGGCCGGCGGCGGCGGTTTTCGCCCGCCAGGCGCGCACCAGAATCGCGGTCTCGAAGGCGACCAGCAGCACCAGCAGCAGCAGGACGGCGAAATCGACCAGAAAGAGAATTGTGACCTTCTCGTCGGTCGGCGTGATCGGAGTCAGGCCGGCGAAGATCAGGAAGGACGCGACCGCGCAGAAGATGGCGAAGGCGACGATGAAGGGCCCAAGTCGCGGCAGCAGGCGGCGCTCGCGCCGGCGCTGCTTGCGCATCTCCTCCCTGTCGCCCTTCCCGATCATTCCGCCCGCGAATCCTCTTCGTCACAAGCAATAGCCGAGGCTCCGATACGTGGCAATAATGCAACGCTGTTGCTTGATTGCGACAGGATCAGGGCAAAAAAAAGATCAACGCAACAAGGATTTCAACTCGACGGTGGCGTCGGCGATCTGGTCGGGCGCCGGCGACAGGCCGGCGTCGAGCAACCGGCGCGCAAGGAGGTGGTCGCCCGGGCGGTTGACCGATTCGACCGACACCAGCGTTTCGCCGCAATAGTTGAACAGCGAAAAGGCGTGCTCGCCCTGGGACCGGGCGATCTGGCGATCCATGCCCCCGGAGAGGCCCGCCATCTGCAATTTCACGTCATGCTGGTCCGACCAGAACCACGGCGTGGCGACAAAAGGTTTTGAGCGCCCCATCAGGGCGGCGGCGGCGGCCTTGCCCTGCTCCACGGCGTTCTGCACGCTTTCGAGCCGCAGCATCACCCCGTCCTCGCGCCTGAACACCGTGCAATCGCCGGCCGCGACCACATTTCGAACGGACGTGCGGGCGCAGGCGTCGACGATAATCCCCCGGTCGCAGGCGACGCCCGCAGCAGCGGCTGTGGCGTCATTGGCGCTGGCGCCGATGCCGAACACCACCAGATCCGCTTTGAACACGCCGCCATCGGCGAGCGTCACGGCGCTGACCGCGTCGGACCCCTCAAGTCCGGCGACTTGCGCGCCAAAATGCAGCTCCACGCCTTTGGCGCGGTGCATGTCGGCGAAATATTCCGAAATTCTTGGCGTCACGGCGCGGGCCATGAGGCGGTCCTGCGCCTCCAGCACCACGGCCTCCACGCCTTTTTTTCGCGCGGCGGCGGCGACTTCCAGGCCGATGAACCCGCCGCCGACCACGACCACCCGCTTGGCCATGCCGAGCCGGGCGGAAATCTCGCGGGCGTCCTTCAGCCCGCGCAGCACGCAGACGCCGGGCAGATCGGCGCCTTTGAGTTTCGGCAGACGGGCGCTGGCGCCGGTGGCGAAGGCGAGGCCGGTCCACTCCAGCGTTTCGCCCTCCGCCAGGGTCACTTGCCGCGCGCCGAGATCCACCTGGGCGACGTGCGCGCCGAGCCGCAGGTCGATCCCCTTGGCGGCGAAGAAATCCGGGCCGCGCAGGGTGAGTTTGTCGGTGGCGGTCTCGCCGGCGAGCCAGGCTTTTGACAGGGGCGGCCGCTGGTAGGGCGCGACCCCTTCCTCGCCGAGCAGCAGGATTTCGCCTTCAAACTGTTCCGCCCGCAGGCTTTCCGCGATTTGCAGCCCCGCCTGCCCCGCGCCGATGATGATGATCCGCTCGCCCATGCGCAAAACCCTTGTTCAACACCACGAACGTCATGACCGGGCTTGTCCCGGGCATCCACGCCGCCATGGAGAGCTCGATTCGGCTGGGCTTCGGAGACGATTCGTCCCGTTCGGCGCCGCCGAGGCGATGTCCTGGCGTGGATGCCCGGGACAAGCCCGGGCATGACGGGGCGCGGGGCTCAGATTTCTCCTACCGTATCGCGGGCTTAAGCGCAAAATCGGCTAGGCGCGGCGCGGCGCCGGCGCTAGCCTGCCCCTCCCCGGAGGATTCATGCACACAATCGTCTTTCTCGACGCGAAAACCCTGGCGCCGGGCGTCAAACTGCCGGTCCCAAAATTTCCGCATCGCTGGATCAACCACGACGCCACCGCGCCGGATGAGGTCGCCGCGCATGTCGGCGACGCCGAGATCATCGTCGTCAACAAGGTGAAAATCGGCGCGCGCGAGCTGGACGCCCTGCCCGGACTGAAACTGGTGGCCATCTCCGCCACCGGCCACGACAATGTCGATATCGCCGCCGCGCGCGCCAAAAAAATCGCGGTCACCAACATTCGCGGCTATTCCGTCGGCGCGGTGCCCGACCACGTGTTCGCGCTGATCCTGGCGCTCAGCCGCAACATTCTGGCCTACGCCGAATCCGTGCGCGCCGGCCGCTGGCAGAACGCCGGCCAGTTCTGCTTCCACGATCACCGCATCTTTGATCTGTCGGGCAAAAGGCTGGGCCTGATCGGCTCGGGCTCGCTCGGCTCGCGGGTCGCCGAGATCGGCCGCGCCTTCGGCATGGACGTGGTTTTCGCGGCGAGAAGGGGCGCGCCGCCCAGTGAGGGCCGGATCGACTTCCACGACCTGCTGGCGACGTCGGACGTGATCTCGCTGCACTGCCCGCTCAACGCCGAGACGGAAAACCTGCTTTCCGATCGCGAATTCGCGCTGATGACGAAAAAGCCGCTGCTGATCAATACGGCCCGGGGCGGCATTGTCGATGAGGCGGCGCTGGAGCGCGCCCTCGACGCGGGCCATGTCGCGGGCGCGGGCATAGACGTGACCCGTCCCGAGCCCCCGCCGGCGGACAGCGCGATCATGCGGCTGGCCCAGCGCCCCAACGTGCTGGTGACGCCGCATGTCGGCTGGGCCAGCCTGGAGGCGCAACAGACACTTCTGGACCAACTGGGAAAAGTGCTGGAGTCGTTTGTAGCCGGGGAGCGGATGAACCGGCTGGATTGACGCCGCCTCCCCCTCTCCCCGCAAGCGGGGAGAGGGGACGCGCGGCGTCCGCCATCAACTAAATCTGGACGGCGCCGCGAAAATTGGCGACAAGGCCGGCTCTCCCTTCGGTTTGGATCGGCAGCTCATGCGCACCCTGTTCCTGCAAGCCCCGTCCTTCGACGGCTTCGATGGCGGCGCCGGCTCGCGTTATCAGGCGCGCCGCGAAATCGCTTCGTTCTGGTATCCGACCTGGCTGGCGCAGCCCGCCGCGCTGGTCGAAAACTCGAAACTGATCGACGCGCCGCCGCACAAGACCAGCCTCGCCGAAGTGGTCGCGCAGGCAAAAGACTTCGACCTCGTGGTCGTCCACACTTCCGTGCCGTCCTTCGCTTCGGACGTGAAATGCATCGAGGCGCTGAAGGCCGAAAATCCGTCGCTCAAGGCCGGTCTGATCGGCGCCAAGGTGGCGGTGGACGCCGACGGCTCGCTGCGCAACGCCCCGGTGGTCGATTTCGTCGCCCGCAACGAATTCGATTTCACCATCAAGGACGTCGCCGACGGAGTCGATTTCAAGGCGATCAAGGGCCTGAGCTGGCGCGACGCCAACGGCGACATCCAGCACAACGACAACAGGCCGATCCTCGAAAACATGGACGACCTGCCGTTCGTCTCGCCGATCTACAAACGCGACCTGACCATTGAAAACTATTTTATTGGCTATTTGAAACACCCGTATCTGTCGATTTACACGGGACGCGGCTGCAAATCGCGCTGCACATTTTGCCTGTGGCCGCAGACGGTGGGCGGCCACCGCTACCGCACCCGCAGCGTCGGCCATGTGATCGAGGAGATCAAATGGGCGCAAAAGGCGTTCCCGCAAGTCAAAGAATTCTTCTTCGACGACGACACCTTTACCGATGATCTTCCGCGCGCCGAGGCGATTGCAAAAGAGCTGGGCAAGCTCGGGATCACCTGGAGCTGCAACGCCAAAGCCAACGTCCCCTATGAATCCCTGAAGAAACTGAAGGACGGCGGCCTGCGCCTGCTGCTGGTCGGCTATGAATCCGGCAACCAGCAAATTCTCTTCAACATCAAAAAAGGCATGCGCATCGAGGTCGCGGAAAAATTCTCGAAGGATTGCAGAAAACTCGGCATCGGCATCCACGGCACTTTTGTTATGGGCCTGCCCGGCGAAACCCGCGATTCCATCCGCGAGACGATCAAATTCGCGAAAAAGGTCAATCCGCACACGTTGCAGGTGTCGCTGGCCGCGCCCTACCCCGGCACCCATCTCTATGCCCAGGCGCTGGCGCATGGCTGGCTCGACAGCGACAATGCCGAGCTGGTGGACGAGAACGGCGTGCAGATCGCGCCGCTGCACTACCCGAACCTCAGCCACAAGGAAATTTTCGACTCGGTCGAGACGTTTTATCGCGAGTTCTACTTCCGCCCGAGCAAGATCGGCGCGATCGTCTGGGAAATGGCGCGCGACAAGGACATGCTGAAGCGCCGCCTGCGCGAGGGCGCCGAATTCTTCCAGTTCCTCAAAGAGCGCAAGCAGGGCGCGGCCAACTGTTGAGTTTCAACCGTTGCATCCAATTTCGGCGGCGCGGCCCATGGCCGCCGCCATGATCGGGATCAGCAGATAGCGCAGGCCGATGTCCTCGACATAGAGGGACAGAGTCATCCCGGCCATGGGGACCAGGATCGCCAGATCCAGAGCCAGGTTGAGCGCCAGCCAGAACAGACCGAGCGCAAGGCCGGCGCGAAAAGTCGGGCGCATGCGCCGGAAGGCGCGGAGCAGAAGGAAAGCCCCGCAGGCGCCGCCGATCAGGATCATCAGCGATTTGAACAGGGGCTGGGGGATCAGCAAGGCGCCGTGCGGACCAAAGAACAGAAACGAAGCGGCGAATGGCGCCGCCCAGCTTGCGAAGCCAAGCAGCAGGGTGCGCGCGTTCAAAAAATCTTTGCGGGTCATGGCTTGAACCTCGGCCTTGGGAATGCCTGCCTTTGCTAGCGCGCGCCAGCGTCAGTTTCCGTCAGCAGCGTCGGCCCCATGGCCGGCGAAATGCCCTCGCGCGCCCGCCATTCCCGCATCAACACGCGGCGGCGGCGCGGATAGCGCTCCTCCAGCGTCCGCCAGCCCCGCAGCCGGTCGAGGCGGAAATGGCGGAAATCGCCGCGTAATTCGCACCAGGCGGCGAGCACGCGGCGATGGTCGAAGAAGGCGAGCGCGATCGGCCAAATGCGTCTCTCAGTGGCGACGCCCTCGGCGTCGACATAAGAGATCAGCGCCACCCGCTCCTCCCTCATGGCGCGGCGCAGGTCGGAAAGATCGTCGCGGTGACGGGTGGGCGGGGCGAGCAGGCCCGAATCATCGGTCAGTTCGGCCAGACGCTCCGGCAGCACCGCGCTGATCTTCGCCAAGGCTTCGCGCGCGGCCCGCGCCAACGCCGGATCGCCTTGGGCCGCAACCCATCGCAGGCCGAGCGTCAGCGCCTCGGCTTCGCCATGGTCAAGCATCAGCGGCGGCAACAGGAAGCCGGGACGCAGGATGAAGCCAAGCCCCGCCTCGCCCTCGATCGGCGCGCCCTGCGCGCATAGCGCCTGGATGTCGCGGTAGAGCGTGCGCAAGGATACGCCGGTTTCGTCCGCAAGCGCGCGGCCGCTCACGGGGTGGCGATAGCCGCGGAGAATTTGCAGCAGGCGCAGCAGGCGGGCGGAGCGGGACATGGCGCAAGCTTAGACGAGGCGCGGGACCAGGAGAAGTCAGCGGGGCTGACCCACGTCATTGAACTGTTGCGCGCCCCCGGCTATAGCTGAAACATAGGAGGCGCTTATGTCTCGTCTTTCCATTGCGCTGGCGTTGATTTTTCTGGCCATGCCGGCCTTCGCCGAGGACAAGAAACCGCCGCTCGGCGCGGAGCCGGCCACGACGACCGCCGCCTATGGCGACTGGCTGTTGCGCTGCCAGCGGCTCGGGGAGCCCGACAAGGCGCGGAAAATCTGCGAAATCGTCCAGACCGTCCAGGCGTCGCGGCAGGGACAGCCGCAGAAGCCGATCGCACAACTGGCGTTTGGCCGCATCAAACCTTCTGAACCGATGCGCGTCACCGCGCATCTGCCCGTGAACATCCTGCTGCCGAGCGTGGCGAAATTTTCGACCAGCGACAAGGACGCCAAGCCCGTGGACCTGCCCTGGCGGCGCTGCATCCAGTCGGGCTGCTTCGCTGACGGCGTATTGGACGACGCGCTGTGGAAGGCGCTCCATGAGCAGACCGAGAACGGCTCGCTGGAATTCACCGACGCCGGCTCCCGCCCGATCAAACTCCCCATATCCTTCCATGGCTTCGCCCAGGCGGCGGACGCGCTGGCGAAGGAGTGATACGATTTCCGAACGATCGGTTCGGAAATCGTATTCCGTTCGCGCGGAAATCCGCCCTTCGCTTGGAGGATTTTCGCGCGATTTCGTTTTCGCGGATCGCGAAGCGATCTTGCGGAAACCGTATGATCCAGAAAGCGACCTTAAACGTTTATTAACCAGAAAAGCTCCGGGCAAGGCTGACGCGCTGCAATGCGCCTGCACGTTTCGCCCGGAGCTTTTCCTTCATGACTGAACCCCATCTTTTCATCGCCACGCCCTGCTATGGCGGCATGGTCACCCAGCGCTACATGCATTCGACGGTCGGCCTGCTCAATCTCGGCCGGGACCTGGGCTTTCAGGCCTCTCTCAATCTGCTGGGCAACGAATCCCTCATCACCCGCGCGCGAAACCTGCTCGTCAGCCAATTCCTTGACGACGCCAGCGCCACCCACCTTCTCTTCATCGACGCCGACATCGGCTTCGATCCCCGCCAAGTCGCGCGCATGCTGGCCTTCGACGCCGACGTGGTCGCCGGCATGTATCCGCTCAAACTGCTCGACTGGAACAGTGGGCTGCAACGCGCCGTCGACGGCGAGCCGGTGGAGACCGCGCCGCTGCGCTATGTCGGCTCGCCCTGCGAAGGCGCGGAGGCGGAGGCGCGCGACGATTTCGTCACAGGGACTTACGCCGGAACCGGGTTCATGATGATCAGTCGCGAAGCCCTGGTGAAAATGGCCGCCGCCTATCCGCAGTTGCGCTACAGCGCCAGCCATGCGGGACCGGCGCGCTCGGGCGGGCCAAGCGTCAGCCCCAACCAGTACGCCTTCTTCGACTGCATGATCGAACCCGAAACGGGCGTCTATCTCTCGGAGGACTACACGTTCTGCCGGCTGTGGCGGAACATCGGCGGAAAAGTCTGGCTCGACACGCAGGGCGCGCTGATTCATGTCGGGGCGCATGAATTCCACGGCGCTCCGGCGGCGCGGTCTTTCTCCCTGCCCGCGCAGGCGACAAATTTTGCGCACGCGGCGTGACTTATTCCCCGCTTGCGGGGAGAGGGGCGGCAGCCGCCCCATCATGGTTTCGAAACGAAACGGGCCGCTTTCGCGGCCCGTTGCTAGTTCACTTGCCGGTCAGGCTGGCCTTGGCGCGCGACCACCAGCCGGAACGCTTCGGCGCCGACGGGTCCGCCTCCGTGATCACGGGCAGCTCCGGCTGAACCGGCAAGGGCGCGCGATCGGCCTTGGGGGCAGGCTCAACGGGCGCGGCCTCCAGCTCTGGGACGTCCGGCGCGGATTCGACGACAGCCGCTGGCGCGTCGTCGTTCGCAGCCGCTTGCGGCGCCTCGGCGACGACCGGAGCGTTTTCGAAGCTGGGCGCGCTTTCGAAATGGGGCGCGCTTTCCACGCTCGGGGCGCTTTCGACGACCGCTTCAACCGGACCGGCCTCAAACGGGGCCGCAATCGGTTCGGAGGCGACTTCGCCTGGTCCCTCGCCTTCGCCCGATTCTTCGCCTGATCCCTCACCCGACGCTTCGCCCGCTTCGCCCGCGCTCGGACGCCAGTCGCCGTTGAAATCGCTGAATTCGCCGCCACGGCCCCGGCCGCGCCGGCGCCAGCGGCCCCGGCCGCGCCGCCCGTTCTCGTCACGGGCGCCTTCGTCCTCGCCCTCTGCCGGGCTCTCGGCCCTTTCGGCCGGCGCCATGAGGTCGCCGCCGATCGCGGCCATCATGCTCAGGCCCTCATCCGAAGGCTGCGGCGCGCCGGCCTCTATATTGCTGGATTCGCGCTCAAAACCCCGGCCGCGGCCGCGGCGGCGACGACGGCGGCGCCGGCCATCGGCCTCGTCGCGGTCTTCGCCCTCGGCGCCTTCGGCCTCGGTCGTCTCAACCTGCTCCTCGTCGAATTCCGCTTCGGTCTCCGCCTCGCCGATGGGCTCCGGGTCCTCCAGGGGACGACGCGGATCGAAGCGGCGCAAGGGATCGGCGGGCTCGCCGCGCTCCAGCGCGTGCCAGGCGCCGCCGGCGAGGCTGTCGTCGGCCTCCACCGTCACCGACACGCCGAACCGCTCCTCGATCAGCCGCAGCAGGGCGCGCTTCTGGTTGAGGATGTAGAGCGCGATGTCGGTGCGGGTGCGCAGGATGACATTGTGGGTCGCGCTCTTGATCAGCGCGTCCTCGAGCACGCGCATCACATGGACCGCGACCGACGACGTGCTGCGCACGGTGCCGGCGCCGGCGCAATGCGGGCAGATCACGGAGGAGCCTTCGAGCACGCCGGTGCGGATGCGCTGGCGCGACATTTCCAGAAGGCCGAAATGCGAGATGCGGCCGACCTGGATGCGGGCGCGATCGTCCTTCAGCGCCTCCTTGAGCCGGCGCTCGACGGCGCGGTTGTTGCGGCTCTCCTCCATGTCGATGAAATCGACGACGATCAGGCCGGCGAGATCGCGCAGGCGCAACTGGCGGGCCACCTCGTCGGCGGCCTCCAGATTGGTGCGCAGCGCGGTGTCCTCGATGTTGTGCTCGCGGGTGGAGCGGCCCGAGTTCACGTCGATGGCGACGAGGGCCTCGGTCTGGTTGATGACGATATAGCCGCCGGAGCGCAGCGTGACCTGGTTGTGGAACAAGGCGTCGAGCTGCGATTCCGCGCCCCATTTGGCGAAAATGGGCTGCGGGTCGCGGTAGGCGACGACGTTCTTCACATGGCTCGGCATCAGCAGGCGCATGAAATCGCGCGCCTCGCGATAGCCGGTGTCGCCCGCGACCATCACCTCGTCGATCTCCTTGTTATAGAGATCGCGGATGGCCCGCTTGATCAGCGAGCCCTCCTCATAGACCAGCGCCGGGGCGCTGGAGGTGAGGGTGAGTTCGCGCACCTGCTCCCACATGCGCATCAGATATTCGAAGTCGCGCTGGATTTCCTGCTTGGTCCGCGCGGCGCCCGCCGTGCGCAGGATGACGCCCATGCCTTCGGGCACCTCCAGCTCGCCGGCGATTTCCTTGAGCCGCTTGCGGTCACTGGCGTCGGTGATCTTGCGCGAAATGCCGCCGCCCCGCGCCGTGTTGGGCATGAGGACGGAATAACGGCCGGCCAGCGACAGATAGGTGGTGAGCGCCGCGCCCTTGTTGCCGCGCTCTTCCTTGACGACCTGAATCAGCAGCACCTGACGGCGCTTGATCACTTCCTGAATCTTGTACTGGCGGCGCAGGCGGGGGGCGCGATAGGGCGTCTCGTCCATGGCGTCGCCGCCAAGCTGCTCGACGACTTCCTCTTCCTCGTGGTCGCCCTCGTCGGAATGCTCCTCGGCGTCGTGCGCGGGACGCTTGGCCCGAAGCTCATCGCTGGCCTCGTCGCCATTGTCGTGGCTGACGTCGGACACATCGCGATCTTCGTCGCGAATTTCGTCCCGAACTTCGTCCGCGACGGTTTCGGCGGCTGAATCCTCGTGGCCTTCCTCGATCACCGCGAAACCTTCGGGATCTCGGAAAACGTGCTGGTGGCCCTCGGCCGCCTGAGCCTCCTCGACCGGCTGAGCTTCAGCGGGCGCCGCTTCGACGGGCTGAGCCTCGGCGGCAGGTTCGGGCGCGGGTTCGACAGGCTCGGCGGTTTGGGCGGCCGGTTCAGCGGCCGGTTCGAAGGCTGCGGCTTCAGCGGCGACCTCGACAGGCGCGCTTTCGGCGGGCGCTTCGATCTCGGGCGCGGAGTCGACCGGCTCGCCTTCGCCGGCGGCGGCTTCGAGGGGAGCGGAGTCGCCCAAAACTTCGTCGGCCGGCTGTTCAACCGCGCCGTCTTGCGCCAACAAAACCTCGTCGGACTCCTCCGCCTCGCCGGTGATGCGGTCATCGCCGCCCCGACGTTTTTCCGCGCCGCGACGGCTGCGACGGCTGCGACGACGCGGGCTTTCCTCCTCGTCCTCCTCGCGATGGGCGCGCGATTCCTCTTCGAGCAGGGCGATCCGGTCGGAGTGGGGAATCTGGTAGTAATCCGGATGGATTTCGCTGAAAGCGAGAAAACCGTGGCGATTGCCGCCATATTCGACGAAGGCGGCCTGCAACGAGGGTTCGACCCGCGTGACTTTCGCCAGATAGATGTTTCCGCGCAGTTGCTTTTTCGAGGCGGACTCGAAATCGAATTCCTCGACTCTATTTCCCCTGAGCACCACCACCCGCGTCTCTTCGGGGTGGGATGCGTCGATCAGCATTTTGTTGGCCATTGCGAACTCTTGAATCCATGGCGCTGCACAGGAGAGCCGCTAGCCTTGCGCGGGGGAGTCCGGCTGGAAGCCTGACAGGTCCCGCCGCGCGCGCGGCGCCGCGCCAATACTGGCGCGCCATGATAGGAGATGGAAAGGAAGGGGTAAGCGGAATCGTCGCCACAAGGACCGTCGCGGTCAGCGAAGGCCGGGTCGTGTGGGACGGGGAAGGCGGGGTGCAAGCCCGTGGGCCGCCGAATCGCAGACAAGCCCCTCGCGTCGAAGCGCGCTGGCCTTTTCCCGATTCTGTCTTCGTGCGGAGCATGTCTCCGCCCCGAAGGTTTGGCGTCGCCACGTGCAAACCTTTACAGTCATCCGCGCGCTCAACCTCAAGAGGCGGGCGGCGGAGCATAATCTTGAAATCCGCGTCTCACTCTCGTGTGGAGGGGTGGGCGGCGGAGGATTGAACGCATTGGGGGCCTACGACGCGTGCGACGCTTCCGTCGCATCCGCGCACATCGCCCCGCCGTCTCACAGGAACCTTTGCCGCCTTCATCGCGGAAAGAACGGTCGCCTGCCAGACGGGAAACCCGTTCGGCCCCGGCGCTGCGACTCTTTGTCTCGCGCCGCCGAACAGTTCTTTGTAACCGCCGCATGTGGTTTTGGCAAGTTTTTCGCTCCACCGTGTTTTTGCCGCAACTCTGTGGCGTCGGCGCCACAAGCCTGTCTTTTGCGCCCGGCGCCAGGGTTAAATATTGTTAACAATTTCATGGTCTGACTTGAGGTTGATGCGTTTCCAGACGAATCGTCGGAAACTGCGCCAACGCCCGAGCCGCGCATGCAAAAGATCTCGCCCGTTTCCTGGAAGTCCGGCCTGAGGCGCGCCGCGCTCGCCGTTGTCGCGCTGGTCGCGGCGAGTCCGGCGCGGGCGGAGCCGCCGGCCGCCTACGACGTGCGCATCGAAAGCGCGGACGGCGCGGGCGGTCGCGAGACCCGGCTCATCTTCAGCCTCAACGCCTGCGTCGCCCATCAGGCCTATGTGCTCGACCAGCCGCCGCGCGCCGTGCTCGACCTGCCCGAAGTCAAGTTCCTGATCGATCCCAGCCATGGCGATCCCGCGAGCGCCAAACGAAAAAGCCGCCGCGCCGCCAAGCCCGCCACACATCCCGCCCCGCCCCACGAATTGTCCTACCGCTTCGGCCGGCTGTCGCCGGGAAAATCGCGCATCATCGTCGACCTGCCGGGTCCCGCGCAATTTTCAGCCGCCTGCGCGCCGAAGAAGGACGGCGGCGAACTGACGCTCGTCATCAAGCCGGCGGAAACAGCGGCCTTCGGCGCCGCCGCGCGCGCCGGCGCCGAAAGTCAGGAGCAGGCGCGGCGCGACGCCACCGCCGCCATTCCGGCGCGCGCGCCGGACGCGCAAAGGGATTTTTCGAAACCGCTGATCGTGCTCGACCCCGGCCATGGCGGCGTCGACGCCGGCACCATCGGCCAGGGCGACGCGGTCGAAAAGGACGTGGTGCTCGATTTCGCCAAGGCGCTGGCCGGCCCGCTGCGCGCCAGCGGGCGCTATCGCGTCGCCTTCACCCGCGAGGACGACGCCTTCGTCCCCTTGCAGGAGCGCGTGCGCATCGCGCGCAAGCTCGGGGCGGCGCTGTTCGTCTCGCTCCACGCCGATTCGCTGAGCGGCGGTTCGCAGACGGTGCGCGGCGCCACGGTCTACACCGTCTCCGACCGCGCTTCGGACGCGGAAGCCGCGCGGGTCGCCGCGAGCGAAAACCAGGCTGATTCGCTCGCCGGGCTGGAGCAGCAGGAACAGGCTGGCGAGGTCAACGACATCCTGTTCGATCTCACAAGGCGGGAAACCCGCGCCTACTCGAACATTTTCGCCAGATATCTGCGCGAGCGCTGGAAGATCGCCGCCACGCTCAACAAGAATCCCCAGCGCCACGCCGGCTTCGTCGTGCTCAAGGCGCCCGACGTGCCCTCGGTGCTGCTGGAATTGGGCTATCTCTCCAGCAACGAGGACGCCGTCGACCTCACCTCGCCGCAATGGCGGGAAAAGGCGGCGGCCCAGGCCGCGCTGGCGATCGACGATTTTTTCCGCGGCCGTCCGACGGTGGCGACGCCCGCCGCGCTCACTGAGGCGCCGCGCACGCCCTGAGCGGCGCCGCGAACCCGGCGCGCCGCGTAAACGCCCTGCCGCCCTCAAACGGACACAAAGCCGGGCGATTGCTGGCCCCTGTAGAGCGGCGCGCTTGAGGAATCGTGATTTTTCAAATGACCGTGACCATAGGGCGATGCTATAGGCGCTGCCAAACGGCATGAATTCGCCGAAGATATTCCACAGGGGATGATTTATATGCGCATGTTCGCCCGCTTTTTCGCCTTTCTATTCGCGGCGGGCGCGATCGTCTTCGTCGTCGGCGCGGTCGGCGCGGGCGCGCTGGTTTACACCTTCTCCAAGGATCTCCCCGACCACACCCAGCTGAAAAATTACGAGCCCCCGGTGATGACGCGCGTGCACGCCGCCGACGGCTCGCTGGTCGCGGAATACGCCCATGAGCGGCGCCTCTACATCCCCTCGAACGCCATTCCGAAGCTGGTGAAGGAAGCCTTCCTCTCGGCCGAGGACAAGAATTTCTACAGCCACAACGGCATCGACCCCGAAGGCATGCTGCGCGCCGTCAAAGTGCTGATCGAGGGCAACAAGCGCATGCAGGGCGCTTCGACCATCACCCAGCAGGTGGCGAAGAACTTTTTGCTCACCCCGGAGCGCTCGTTCGAGCGCAAGATCCAGGAAGCCCTGCTCGCCCTGCGCATCGAGCAGACCTACAGCAAGGACCGGATTCTCGAGCTTTATCTGAACAAGATCAATCTTGGCCTGGGCTCCTATGGCATCGCCGCGGCGGCGCTGAACTATTACGACAAGTCGGTGCAGGAGCTGACCCTGGCCGAAACGGCCTATCTCGCCGGCCTGCCGAAGGCGCCCAACAATTACAATCCGTTCCGCAACCGCGACGCCGCCTTGGAGCGCCGCAACTACGTGATCAACCGCATGGTCGAGAACGGCTATGTGTCGCGCGCCGACGGCGAGGCGGCCAAGGCCGAGCCGCTGGTGGTCACGCCCCGAAACGTCTCCGCCAACAGTTTCGCCGCCGGCTATTTCGCCGAAGAGGTGCGCCGCGAGCTGAACGACCGCTACGGCGACAGAAAGCTCTACGAGGGCGGTCTGTCGGTGCGCACCACGCTCGACCCCAAAATGCAGCTGATGGCGCGCCGCGCGCTCGTCGACGGTCTCGTGCGCTACGACGAGGCCCACGGCTATCGCGGCCCCTACAAGCAGATCGAGATCGGCGCCGACTGGGGCGTGGCGCTGGCGGAGGTGTCGCCGCTCGGCGATGTCGCGCCCTGGCGGCTCGCCGTCGTGCTCGACGTCAATGATTCCGCCCTGCGCGTCGGCCTGCAGCCGGTCAAGGAAAAGGGCGGCGAAGTCGCGCGCAACCGCGAAACCGCCACGCTCTCGGCCGACAACGCCCGCTTTGTGCGCAAAAAAATGCGGCAGGCATTCGCGGTCGGCGACGTGATCTTCGTCGAGCCGATCGAGAGCAAGCCCGGTCAGGTGCGGCTGCGGCAGATTCCCGAACTTTCCGGCGCCATCGTCGCCATGGACCCGTTCACGGGACGCGTGTTCGCCATGGTCGGCGGCTTCTCCTTCGACCAGTCGTCGTTCAACCGCGCCACCCAGGCGCAGCGCCAGCCGGGATCGTCGTTCAAGCCCTTCGTCTACGCCACCGCGCTCGACAACGGCTACACGCCCTCCTCCGTCCTTCAGGACGAGCCGATCACGATCACCACGCCGGGCGGCGAAACCTGGAGCCCGGAAAATTTCGAAAAGGGCAATTACGGCTCGCACACGCTGCGCTACGGCATCGAGCATTCGAAAAACCTGATGACCGTGCGTCTCGCCCGCGACGTCGGCATGCCGCTGATCGTCGAGACCTCCCGGCGCTTTGGCATTTACGACAATCTGGCGCCCTATCTCCCGATGGCGCTCGGCGCCGGCGAGACCACGGTGATGCGCATGGTCGCCGGCTATTCCATGCTCGCCAACGGCGGCAAGCAGATCAAGCCGACGCTGATCGACCGCATCCAGGACCGCTGGGGCCACACCATCTACCGCCATGACGAGCGCGAATGCCTCGGCTGCGACGCCGACAAATTCTCGCCGGACAACGAACCGAAGCTGGTGGACAAGAGCGAGCAGGTGATCGACCCGCTCACCGCCTACCAGATGACCTCGATCATGGAGGGCGTGATCCAGCGCGGCACCGGCGTCGGCGTCAGGGAGGTGGGCAAACATCTCGCCGGCAAGACCGGCACCACCAACGACGCCAAGGATCTGTGGTTCATCGGCTATTCGCCCGACCTCGCGGTGGGCGTCTACATCGGCTACGACAAGCCGCGCTCGCTCGGCGATTCCGCGCAGGCCGCGCAATATGCCGCGCCCATCTTCCGCGATTTCATGAAAATGGCGCTGGCCGGCAAGCCCGACACCCCGTTTCGCGTGCCGCCGGGCATCAAGCTGATTTCGGTGGATGTGAGGAGCGGACTGCGCGCCTCCGGCGCGGGTTCGATCCTCGAGGCCTTCAAGCCCGGCACGGCCCCGCCGGATTCCTACAGCGGCGGTCACACGGCCAGTCCCAGCGCGCCCGGCGACGACAACCAGGTCGGCGGGGGCACCGGCGGGCTGTATTGAGGATTCCACTTACGTATTAACCGCAATTTCTCGTCGGCCCGGCCCGCGCTCAATGTCCCGTTAACTATTCTCGCTCAGGTTGCATGCGTTTTATTCCGATCGCATTGCGCGACCCACGCCGGGGCGCCCGATCGGCGCGCATATTGGGTGGGAGACAACATGGCCGGGCTGTTTCGAAAGAAAAATGATCGGGGCGCGAAGGTCCAGTGCGACTATTTCGAGGTGACGCCCAATGCAATCCTGATGCTGGAGGGCGACCACTTCATTGATTGCAACGACGCGGCCGTCCGCATCTTCGGCTACTCCAGCAAGGCCGCCTTCTCCGCGACCTCGCCGGCCGATCTTTCGCCGTCCACGCAACCCGACGGCGAACCCTCCACGGTCAAGGCCCAGCGCATCATCGCCGAAGCGCGGCAAAAGGGCTGGTGTCAGTTCGATTGGACGCACAAGCGCGCCAATGGCGAAAGCTTTCCCGCCCAGGTCACGCTGGTGCGTTCGCGCGTCAATCCCGGAGTGATGTATTCCGGGATCGTCGATCTGTCCGAGCATGAAAGCCGCAGGCAGGCGCGCGAAAAAAATCTGGCCGTGATCACCGACCGGTTCGACGGCGACATGGCGCGCATCCTCGGCGTCGTCCGCCAGGTCGCCGGCGGCATTGGCGAGACCGCGCAAAAGCTCGCCGCCGAGGCCGAGCGCACCCGCGACCGCGCCGCAGCCGTCTCCGGGACCACGGCGGACACCGCCAACAATGTCAGCAGCGTCGCCCAGGCGGCCGACGAACTCACCTCCTCGATTCGCGAGATCGCCATGCAGGTGGATCAGTCGCGCAAATTCGCGGATCTCGCCACCGGCGACGCCAACGGCGCCAGCGCCAAGGTGCGCGGCCTCGCCGAAAGCTCGGCGCGCATTGGCGAAATTGTCAACATGATCAACGCCATCGCCAGCCAGACGAACCTTCTGGCGCTCAACGCCACCATCGAGGCGGCGCGCGCCGGCGAGGCCGGGCGCGGTTTTGCCGTGGTGGCCAGCGAAGTCAAGCATCTCGCCAGCCAGACGGCGAAGGCGACGGAAGAGATCGGCGCGCAGATCAGCGCCGTGCAGACCGCGACGCGTGAGGCGGTGCACGCCATGGACCTGATCAACGGCCGCATTTCCGAAATGAGCCACATCGCCGGGGCCATCGCCGCCGCGGTGGAGGAGCAGTCGGCCTCGACCGCCAACATCGCCCAGAGCGTCCAGCAGGCGTCGGAAGGCGCGGGCTCGGTGTCGCGCACCATCGAGGGGGTTTCGAACTCCGCCGACGAAACGGTCGCGGCGGCGCGGCAGGCGCGCGACGCCATCGCGCGCATGGACGAGGAAGCGGGCCGCGTCTCCGGCGTGGTCGGGGAATTTTTGGCGGCGGTGCGGAAAATTTAACGCGCTGGCGTGGACCGCCCTCGTCCTTCGAGACGCCCGCCCGGAAGGCGGGCTCCTCAGGATGAGGGCCACTCGAAAATCCTTTTAGAACCAAATCAGTAGCCCTCATGCTGAGGAAGCCGCGAAGCGGCTGTCTCGAAGCGTGAGGGCGGTCCACGCATGTGTCGGCCGGCGGAGCCCGCTTTACACCGCGCCCTGCCGCGCCTATGTACGGCCTCCAATCATTGAGAATGGGAATCGCCACATGCGCGCGGAAGCCGTGTCGCTTATCGAAGAGATCAAGCAGTCAGTCGGGCTGCTGAGGAGGCATCTTTGACGTCGAACAATCGACTCGCCGCCTCGCCGAACTGAACGCCAAATCCGAACACCCCGATTTCTGGAACGACGCCGAAGCCGCGCAAAAGCTGATGCGCGAGCGCACGGATCTGGAAACGCGGCTCGATTCCCTCAAGAAATTTGACGCCGAACTCGACGACGCCGTCACGCTGATCGAACTCGGCGAGATGGAAGGCGACGAGTCCGCGCAGGACGAGGGCGTCGAACTGTTGCGGGCGCTCAACAAGGAAGCCCAACGCCGCCAGGTCGAGGCCCTGCTCTCGGGCGAGGCCGACGCCAACGACACCTATATCGAAGTCCATTCCGGCGCCGGCGGCACCGAAAGCTGCGACTGGGCGCGCATGCTGCTGCGCATGTACACGCGCTGGGCGGAACGGCGCGGCTTTAAGGTCGAGCTGATGGAAGAGACGTCGGGCGACGAGGCCGGCATCAAATCGGCGACCCTGCTGGTCAAGGGCCACAACGCCCATGGCTGGGCCAAGACCGAATCGGGCGTGCATCGTCTCGTGCGCATCTCGCCCTTCGACTCGAACGCGCGGCGGCATACGTCCTTCGCCTCGGCCTGGGTCTATCCGGTGGTCGACGACCGCATCGACATCCAGATCAATGAAAGCGACTGCCGCATCGACACCTATCGCGCGTCCGGCTCGGGCGGCCAGCATATCAACAAGACCGATTCAGCCGTCCGCATCACCCATATCCCCACCGGCATCGCCGTCGCTTGCCAGATGGAGCGCTCGCAGCACAAGAATCGCGCCACCGCGTGGAACATGCTGCGCGCCCGTCTCTATGAGCAGGAGCTGGAAAGGCGCCAGGCCGAGACCGACAAGCTCAACGCGTCGAAAACCGACGTGGGCTGGGGCCACCAGATCCGCTCCTACGTGCTGCAACCCTACCAGATGGTCAAGGATTTGCGCACCGGCGTCGTCTCGGGAACCCCGGACGAGGTGCTGGACGGCGATATCGACGCTTTCATGGAGGCGGCGCTGGCGCAGCGGGTCCATGGCGGCGGACCCGAAAATGTCGAGGACGTGGACTGACGATGAAGACGGCCGCCCTGCTGATTTTGCTGGCGGCCGCGCTCGCCCCGTCCGCGCGCGCCGCCAGCTTCGATTGCGGCAAGGCGCGCACGCCCCTGGAGCGCCGGATTTGCGCTGACCCCGCGCTGGGCCAGGCCGACGAGGACCTTTCGAAAGCCTATGCCGAGACCTTGCGGACCTTCGTTGTTCCCGAGTTCATCAAGGATTCGCAGCGGGCCTGGCTTTTCGAGGCGCCGCAATGCCTTGAGAACAAAACCTGCGCCGAGCTGTTCAAGGAACGCGCCGAAACCCTGCGCCTTTATCGCTCGGCCAAGGTCTATACCGACTACGGCAAGGATTTCGATCGCGAGAAGACCACGCTCGTGGTCTATGAGCGCAACGGCAAGCCGTGGCTCGACTGGTATGGCGACTGGATGCCGGACGCCTATCGTCCAAAGCCGTTTCCCGACGGTTTTTTGGCGAGGGATGGCGGCGAACTGATCCCGGCGAAAGGCAAGTTCACGCTCGCCGACCATGACGACGCCATCATTTCGCTCTCGGACGACAAGATCACGTTCGGCGGCGAATACGGGATGAGCCTCACGGCGCGCCAGGGTTTTATTCACGGCGATTTTCTGCGCGTGCGCTGACGCGGCCGGATCCGCGTCATAATAATCCGGCAACGCCATCGGCTCACGACACCAGCAGGGATTTCAGTTCGCCGCCATCGGCGTTGCGACGCAGCGGCAGAACCGGAACCGGCAGACGCGCGGAAAGATCGGCGCAAGTGGCGGCGAACGGAACCTCCCCGCCCTCGCCCTCGCTCACCACGACGGCGGCGAGCGCAACGCCCTTGGCGCGTAAAACTTCGGCGGCGGTGAGCGTGTGGCTGATCGTTCCCAGATAATCCCCGACCACCAGAATCGCCGGACAGCCGCAGGCGACGATCCAGTCGAGCACGGTTTTCGCATCATCCAGCGGGACCATCACCCCGCCCACCCCCTCGATCAGCGCGACATCGACCCTCTCCGCCAGAAACGCCCGGCTATGGGCGAACAGCGCGTCGCAGTTCACGGACAAACCCTCGGCCGCCGCAGCCATGTTGGGGGCCAGCGGCGCAGCGAAACGCCAGGGCGACACGCGGGCGACCGCCTCAGGCGTCGCCGGTTCGCCCAGCGCCTGCAAAATGGCGCCGGTGTCGCTCTGCAAAATTTTACTCTTGTCGAAACCGGAAATAAGCGGTTTGGTCGCCGCCACCGTCCGGCCAAGCGCCCGCGCCTGCCGGATCAGCGCGCAGGTGACAAAAGTCTTGCCGATGCCGGTGCCGGTCGACGTCACGAAATAACTCTTCACAGCCGCCCTTCATGGAAAATCTGCTCGAACACGTCTGGCTTCCCTACACCCAGATGAAGACCGCCCGCCAGCCTTTGCAGGCGGTTTCCACCCTTGGCTCGGTGATCACCCTCGACGACGGGCGCGAACTGATCGACGGCATCGCCTCCTGGTGGACCGCCTGCCACGGCTACAACCACCCGCACATTTCGAAAGCCATGCAGGCGCAGCTCGAAACAATGCCGCATGTGATGTTCGGCGGCCTCGTGCATGAACCGGCGCTGCGGCTGGCGAAAAGACTGGCGGAGAAGGCGCCGGGCGATCTGTCAAGAGTGTTTTTTGTCGACAGCGGCTCCGTCGCGGTCGAGGTCGCGATGAAAATGGCGGTGCAATATTGGCTGAACCGAGGTTTTGACCGCCGCAGCCGCATGGTGTCGTTCCGCTACGGCTATCACGGCGACACCATGGCCTGCATGGCCGTCTGCGACCCCGACGAGAGCATGCACGCCCTGTTCAAGGATTATCTGCCAAAACAGATTTTGGCGGAACTCCCCGTGGACGAGGCGAGCGCGAAAGGATTCGACGCCCTTCTGGCGCGCGAGAAGCACAATGTGGCGGCCGTGCTGATCGAACCCCTGGTGCAAGGCGCCGGCGGCATGAAGATGCACGACCCCGCCACCCTGCGCCGGGTGGCGGAGATGTGCCGCAAGCACGAGATTCTGCTGATCGCCGACGAGATTTTTGTCGGTTTCGGGCGCACCGGCACATTTTTCGCCTGCGAACAGGCTGGCGTCATCCCCGACATCTTGTGCGTCGGCAAGGGGCTGACCGGCGGCGCCCTGACGCTGGCCGCGACAATCGCCCGCCCGCATGTGTTCGACGCCTTCTTGTCCGACGATCCCACCCGAGCCCTGATGCACGGCCCGACCTATATGGCCAATCCCCTCGCCTGCGCCGCCGCCAACGCCTCGCTCGACTTGTTCGAAACCGAGCCGCGCCTGGAGCAGGTCGCGGCCATCGAAGCTTTGTTGCGCGAGGGATTGGAGCCGTGCCGGAAAATGCCGGGCGTGCTGGATGTGCGGGTGAAGGGCGCGATCGGCGCGGTTCAGCTTGAAAAGCTCGACGCGCCGGGGCTGCGCCAAAAATTCGCCGAAAGGGGGTTTTGGATCCGCCCCTTCGGCGACATTGTCTATCTCACACCAGCCTTCACGATCTCCAAAGATCAGTTGGCGGCGTTGACCTCGGTCGTGTGCTCGGTGTTGTCGAGATCGTAGTGGGCTGAACGCTCCTCGATCTCTTCCGGCCGCAATCCCAGCTTCTCGATCAGCTCGCGATCGGCCGCGGCATCGTTGTTTTCGGTGGTGAGCAGCTTTTCGCCATAAAAGATCGAGTTGGCCCCGGCCATGAAGCACAGGGCCTGTCCCTCCGCGCTCATTTCCGAGCGACCCGCCGAGAGCCGCACGCGTGACTTGGGCATGGTGATGCGGGCGACGGCGATCATGCGCACCATATCAAAGGCGTCGACGGGCGGGCGTCCCTCCAGCGGCGTGCCGCGCACGGCCACCAGCGCGTTGATCGGCACGCTGTCCGGGTGTGGATTCATTTTCGACAACTCGCGGATCAGCGAGGCGCGGTCCAGCTCTTTTTCGCCCATGCCGATAATGCCGCCGCAGCAGATGCCGATGCCCTCCGCGCGAACCAAATTCAGCGTGTCCAGGCGGTCCTGATAGGTGCGGGTCGAAATGATCTCGCCGTAAAATTCCGGCGAGGTGTCGAGATTGTGATTGTAGCTGGTCAGCCCGGCTTCCGCGAGGCGCTTGGCCTGATGCGGCTTGAGCATGCCGAGGGTGACGCAGGCCTCCATATTCATGGCGCGCACGCCGCGCACCATGTCGAGCACCGCGTCGAATTCCGCGCCGTCGCGCACCGAGCGCCAGGCGGCGCCCATACAGAAGCGGGTGGCGCCGGCCTCCTTCGCCATTTGGGCGCGGCTCAGGACGTAATCGACGTCGAGTTGCGTTTCCTTGACCAGCCCGGTGGCTTTGGAAAAATGCGCGCTCTGCGGGCAGTAATGGCAATCTTCCGCGCAGCCGCCGGTCTTGATCGACAAGAGGCTCGCCAGTTGCACGGTCTGATCGTGATATTGACGATGGACCATTTGCGCGCGATGCACCAGATCGAGCAAGGGCATGGCGAACAGGGCCTCGATCTCCTCGAGGGTCCAGTCGTGGCGGACGGAGGCTTTGGCGTCAAATATCGGCTGCGCGTTCATGATGGTCTCGTCTCGGCCCGGCCGTTTCAAGGACGGCTGGCGTTTTGCGATGCGCTCTCTTATCAGACTGCGGGATAATGGCAAAAGTTGATCCCTATGAGACTTATTGCGCACAAAGGGCGGCGCAGGACCGGCTGCGGACGCTGAAGAGCGCCACGCTCACGCCGGGCGGCCGCATTGTGCGAGACGGCAAGACGCTGATCAATTTCGCCGGCAACGATTATCTGGGCCTGAGCCTGCATCCCGCGCTGATCGCCGCCAGCCGCGATTTCGCCGAAAAATACGGCGCGGGCGTCGCCGCCTCGCGTCTGGTGACCGGCGACCACCCGGTTTTTTCGGACCTCGAAGCGAAGATCGCCGCCGCCAAGCGGCAGGAGAGCGCGCTGGTGCTGGCGTCGGGCTACCAGACCAACCTCACCGTGCTCGCGGCGCTGGCGGACGCGGAGGTCATCGGACGGCCCGTGACCGTGCTCGCCGACCGGCTGGCGCATCACTCGCTGCTCCAGGGCGCACAGCTTTCGGGCGCGCGTCTGATGCGCTTCCAGCACAACGATTGCGACCATCTCGAAAAACTTTTGCGCACGCGGACGACCAAGGGCGAATTCTGCGTGATCGTCACCGAGAGCGTTTTTGGCATGGACGGCGACCTCGCCGACCTCGCGCGCATCGGCGACTTGGCAAAGAAATTCGACGCCCTGCTCTACGTGGACGAGGCCCACGCCACCGGGGTGTTCGGCGCGCGTGGTTTTGGTCTGTGCGAGGATTTCGGCGAAAAAATCGATGTCGCGATGGGCACGTTCGGCAAGGCGCTGGGCGGGTTCGGCTCCTATCTCGGCCTGCCCAAAATCTTGCGCGAATTTCTGGTCAACCGCTGCGGCGGGCTGATCTACAGCACCGGGCTGCCGCCCGCCGTGCTCGGCGCCATGGGCGCGGCGCTCGATCTCGTTCCGACGCTCGGCCCCGAGCGCGCCGCGCTGCTCGCGATGGCGGAGAGCTTGCGCGAAAAACTGCGCGGCGCCGGGTTCGATTGCGGCGCCAGCGCGTCCCAAATCATCCCGGTGATCATCGGCGGCGAGGCGGAAACGCTGGAGCTCGCGAAAAAACTGGAGGCGCGCGGGTTTCTGGTCGCCGCCATCCGCCCGCCCACCGTCCCGCCGGGCACCAGCCGGCTGCGCATCTCCCTTTCCGCCGCCCACAGCGCCGAGGACGCGGCGGCTTTGGCGGACGCCCTTTTGGAACTCGCGCGGTGAGGCTCTATTTCGTCCATGGCTGGGCGTTTGGGCCGGACTGCTTTGACGCCCTAGCAACTCTGCTTACCGACTGGCCGCAGGTCCGCGCGGATTTGGGGTTTTTCGGCGCCAAAGAAATCCCGGATTTCGCACCCGGCGATGTGCTGGTGGGCCATTCCATGGGTTTTGGCTGGGGCTTTTCGCAACGCGCCGACTGGGCGGGCGTGGTGGCGATCAACGCCTTTTCCCGCTTCGTGAAGACCGAGGACGGGCGCGGCTGCGTGCGCGCGGCGGAACTGCGCGCCCTTCGCAAAGCTTTGGCGCGCGATCCCAAGGCCTGCGTTGACGCGTTCCGCGCGCAGCACGGCGGCGGGGCCGGCGGCGCGGCAAACGTCGAGTCTCTCACCGGAGGGCTGGCGTTCCTGGAGGCCTGGGACACACTCACCCCCCGTCATTGCGAGGAGCCGCAGGCGACGACTCCATCCGGCCCGCGTGCAAGCCGCAGCGTGGATGGCTTCGCTCCGCTCGCAATGACGGCGCAGAGCTTGGCGGCGAACCCGCCTGCGCTCGTTCTCGCGGCTGAAGACGATCCTCTCGTTCCGCTGGACGCGGCGCGCGAATTGGCGCAAAGCGGCGGCGAGCTTTTTGTGAGCGCGACGGGCGGGCATGGCCTGCCCTGGACAGCGCCGGCCTTCTGCGCCGAAAAATTGAGGGATTTCTTGCGCCGTCATGGCTGGTGACGACATTATCGCCGCGTTCGATGCGGCGGCGGAGAGCTATGACGCGTGGACGCAGGTCCAGAGCGAGGTCGCGCGCGCGCTGGTGGCCCGCGCCGGCGGCGCGCCGGCAAAAATTCTCGACATCGGCGCGGGCACCGGCCACGTCACCGGGTTCGCGCGCGAAAAATGGCCGGCCGCGCACATCGCCGCGCTCGACGCCGCGCCAAAAATGCTGGCGCGGCTCAAGGCCAAGTTTGCGGAGGTCGAGACGATCCGCGCCGACGCCGCCGCCTTCTCCAGCGCCGCGCGCTACGACCTGATCCTGTCGAGCATGGCGCTGCACTGGCTGCATGATCCGACACAGGTCTTGCAGAAATGGCGGCGCCTGCTGGCGCCCGGCGGCGTGCTGCATGTGGCGACGCCGGTCGAGGGCGCGCTGCAGGAATGGCGGGAGTTTTTGCGCGCATCCGACTTGCAGGATTCGCTGTGGCCGTTTCCGCCCAAAAATTTCGCCTGTGACTGCGAGATCGTCGATTTCCCAACGCGATTTGACAGCGCGCGCGCCTTCGCCAGCAGCCTGAAAAAATCCGGCGCCCACCGCGCCGCCCCCGGCAGCCGCCCCCTGCCCGCCCCCGCCTTGCGAAAAGCGCTGGCGGGCTGGCGCGGGCCGTTCACGGCGACGTTTCGCGTCGCCTTCCTGAGGATGGACGCTATTCCGTAAGCCGCAGCACGCGCACGTCGCCGCCGCGCGCAACGGCCGGGGCGTTTTCCTCGCGCAGGATCAGGGCGTGCGAGCGCGCCAGCACCGAATTCAGCGAGGAATCCTGATCCTTTTGCGGCGTGGCGACGAGGCGGCCTTCCCCCCCCCATGCAAGGGTCGCGCGTAAAAATTCGCGGCGCGGACCGTTGGCCTTCAGGTCGGCGCCCGCCACTGCGGGTTCGAGTTTATGGCCTGCGGGCTCGCCGCACAGCGCCCGAATCATCGGCTTCAAAAAAAGCTCGCCGCAGACCACCGCCGAGACCGGATTGCCCGGCAGGCCCAGCACTCTTGTTTGGCCGATATGGCCGTGGATCAGCGGCTTGCCCGGCTTCATGTTGATCTTCCAGAACTCCAGCGCCATGCCTTCCGCCGCCAGGGCGCCACGGACAAAATCGCGGTCGCCGACTGACGCGCCGCCGATGGTGACGAGGACGTCGATGGTCATCGCCAGGGCGTTGCGAATGGCGGCCTCGATGGCTTCGGGCTGGTCGGGGGTGACGCCGAGGTCGATCGCCTCGCCGCCGCAGGCCGCGATCAGGCCAAGAACCGCATAGGCGTTGGAGGCGACGATCTGGTCCGGGCCGCGTTTCTCGCCGGGCGGAACCAGTTCGTCGCCCGTGGACAGCACCGCGATCCTGGGCCGGCGCGCGACCGGAAGCGTCGGGTGGTCGGCGGAAGCGGCGAAGGCGACATCGGCGGGCGTGAGCCGCCGTCCCGCGGGCAAAATGGTCTCGCCCTCGCGGAAATCTACGCCGGCGACGCGCACATTCTTGCCAAGCGCCACACCGGCCCGCGCGGTGACGAGATCGCCGTCGCGCTCCGCGTCTTCCTGGATCAGCACGCTGTCAGCGCCCTGTGGAAGCGGCGCGCCGGTAAAGATCCTCACGGCCTCGCCAGGGCCGCAGACGCCCTCAAAACCGGCGCCAGCGGAGGATTCACCGATTACTGTCAGCGGTCTGCCAGTGTCCTGGGCACGCAGTGCGTAACCATCCATGGCGGACAGGTTTTTGGGTGGCTGGGTGCGCAGGGCGACCAGATCGCGCGCCAGCGTCCGACCAAAAGCCTCAGCGAGCGAAACGGCCTCAAAGCCAAGCGGCTTCGCGCCGGCTAAAATGGCGGCGAGCGCGTCTTCGACGGAGAGCAGAGGCTTTCTTTCGGTCATGATTGCACCCACGGACGTCATGCCCGGCCTCGCGCCGGGCATCCACGCCGGGCCGCGCGACCGAAGCGCCTGTTATTTCGCGCTTTAGGACCGCGTGGATGGCCGGGACACGCCCAGCCATGACGGCCAGAAAATGCGTGTTCATCTTTCCCGGTGGTAATCCCCAGACTTTCCACCGGTTTTCAACAGGAGTTGCACAGATTCGATGCGCATCGCCCGGTCGGCCGCCTTGAGCATGTCGTAGATGGTCAGGCAGGCGACGGAGACCGCCGTCAGCGCCTCCATCTCCACGCCGGTCTCGCCCAGGACTTTCGCCCGCGCCGTCACGCGCAGGCCCGGCAGCGCGGGCTCAGGCGCCACGTCCACCTCGACCTTCGACAGCAGCAGCGGATGGCAGAGCGGAATCAGTTCATGGGTCTTCTTGGCGGCGAAAATCCCGGCGATGCGGGCGGTCGCGAACACATCGCCCTTCGTCGCCTGCCCCGAAAGGCACAGATCCAGCGTCTCGGGCGCCATGACCACAAAACCTTCGGCCACCGCCTCTCTCGCGGTGCGCGCCTTGGCGGAGACATCGACCATGCGCGCCTCGCCCGCCTCATTGAGGTGGGTGAGTTTCGCCGTCATGCCGATTGCTTGACCGCGCCGTTCAAGAGGTCGCGGGTGGCGGCGCCGACATCGGCCTGCCGCATCAGCGTCTCGCCGACCAGGAACACGTTGATCCCGGCCTTGCGCAACCGCAAAATGTCCTCGTGCGCGCTGATGCCGCTTTCCGCCACCACCAGCTTTTCCTTGGGGATGCGCTGGCAGAGCTGCTCGCTCAGGTCGAGCGACACCGTAAAATCGCGCAGGTTGCGGTTGTTGATGCCGACCAGCGGGGTTTCCAACGCCAGCGCCCGGTCGAGTTCGGCCTCGTCATGGGCTTCCGCCAGCACGTCCATGTTCAGGTCGTGCGCGGCGGCGTTCAGGGCCTTGGCCTCGCGGTCGGCGACGCAGGCCATGATGATCAGGATGCAATCGGCGCCGGCGGCGCGGGCCTGATAGACCTGATAGGGGTCGAACATAAAATCTTTTCGCAGCACCGGCAGGCGCACGGCGGCGCGGGCGGCGGCGAGGTCTTCCAGCTTGCCCTGGAAGGACGGGCCATCCGTGAGCACCGACAAGCAGGCGGCGCCGTTGGCCTCATAGGCGCGGGCGAGGATTGGCGGATCGAAATCGGCGCGAATCAGGCCCTTGGACGGGCTCGCCTTCTTCACTTCGGCGATCAGGGCGGGCAGTCCGGCCGAAACCTTGTCGCGCAGCGCGCGCACAAAACCGCGCGGCGGATCGGCTTCGCGCAACTTCCGCTCCAGAGTGGCCATGGGCACACGCACCTTGGCCTCGGAAATCTCGGTGCGCTTGTAGGCTTCGATCTTGCGCAAAATATCGGACATGGAGCGCGTGTTTCCTCGATGGCTTGTCAACAAACGATGTGTTCTGTCGCCTCTTTGCTGGTTCTTATCAGATTTTCCAGCGTATCATGTGCTTTTCCGCTGTCCAGCGCCGCTTCCGCGCGGCGCGCGCCATCCTTCAACGCCTCGGCCTCGCCCGCCACCACCAAAGCGGCGGCGGCGTTGAGCACGGCGATGTCGCGATACGCATTCTTCGCGCCATTGAGAACGGCGCGCAGGGCCGCGGCGTTATGGGCGGGATCGCCGCCGCGCAAATCGGCCATTTGCGCACGCGCAAGACCGGCCTCCTCCGGGGTCACGATAAACCGGCGCATCCGGCCGCCATCCAGCTCCAGAATGTCCGTCGGCCCCGTGGTGGTGATCTCGTCGAGACCGTCGGCGCCATGGGCGACCCACAGCTTTTCGGCGCCGAGCGCATCCATGGTCTTGGCGATGTAATCCATCCATTTGGCGTCGGCGACGCCGATCAGCGCGCGCGTGACGCCGGCGGGGTTGGAGAGCGGCCCCAGCAGGTTGAACAGGGTGCGCACCCCCAGCTCCTTGCGGATCGGCGCCACCAGCGCCATGGCGGGATGATGCGCCTGCGCCGTCATGAAGCCGATGTTGCACGCATGCAGGCATTTTTCCACGACGTCGGGCGGGATGCCGATGCGCACGCCCAGACCCGTCAAGACGTCGGAGGCGCCGGAAAACGACGACGCGGCGCGATTGCCGTGCTTGGCCACGGGCACGCCGCAGGCGGCGACGATGATCGCGGCGAGCGTCGAAATGTTATAGGTCTGCGCGCCGTCGCCGCCGGTGCCGACCACGTCGATGGCGCCGGGCGGGGCCGTGACCCGCAACATGCGGGCGCGCATGGCCGAGACCGCGCCGGTCAGTTCGTCCAGCGACTCGCCGCGCACGCGCAAACCCATCAGGAAGGCGCCGACCTGCGCCGGCGTCGCCTCGCCCGAGAGGATCAGGCCGAACGCTTTTTCCGCTTCGGCGCGGCCAAGCGAGGAACTTTCCGAAACGCGCGCGAGAAAGGGCTTGAACGCCTCCATCACGTCCTCCGCTTGGCGGTGTTCCACTTGCGCGCGAGGTCCAGAAAATTCTTCAGCAGCGCATGGCCATGCTCGGAGGCGATGCTTTCGGGATGGAACTGCACGCCGTGAACGGGATGGGTGATGTGCGACAGGCCCATGATCAAGCCATCGGGCGTTTGCGCGGTCACCGCGAGCTCGGTCGGCAGGCTGTCGCGCCGCACGACCAGAGAATGGTAGCGCGTCGCCTTGTATGGAGTCGGCAGGCCATGAAAGACAGTTTCGCCGGTGTGATGAATTTCGGCGATTTTGCCATGGATCGGGCTCGGCGCGCGCACCACCTCACCGCCAAACACCTCGCCAATGGCCTGATGGCCGAGGCAGACGCCGAACAGCGGGATTTTTTCCTTTGCCGCGCGGATCAGGTCGCAGCAAATGCCGGCCTCGCGCGGCGTGCAGGGGCCTGGCGACAGCACAAGGCAATCCGGGTCTTCGCCCATCACCTGTTCGACCGTGGTCTGGTCGTTGCGCACCACCTTCACCTTGGCGCCGAGCGCGCCGAAGTAATGCACGAGATTGAAGGTGAAGGAATCGTAGTTGTCGATCAGCGTGACGGAAACGGAAGTCATGACAGCCTCGTTGGGACGGCTGTTTTGGGCGCGCGCGCAAGCGAAGTCAATGCGACGGAGGACTGGCTTGGTCGGGACCGCGCGTGATGGCGGACAGGCGCCGGCCTGCCTTTCCAAAGGCGGAGGCGCGCCCTATATCTCAGGGGCAAGCGAAATTTGGAGCAGGATATGGCCGGACGCCCCGTGATGACACTCACCGACGCAGCTGCGGCGCGCGTGAAGGCTCTGATGGACAAGGCCGGCGGCCTCGCCTTGCGCGTCGGCGTGAAGAACGGGGGATGCGCCGGCATGTCCTACACGGTGGAAATGGCGGAGGAGCAAAAACCCGGCGAACTGCTCGTGGAAGACAAGGGGGCGAAGGTTCTGATCGACCCCAAGGCCGTGCTGTTCCTGATCGGCGCGCAGATGGATTTCGAGACGACGAGAATGTCGTCCACCTTCACGTTCAAGAATCCCAACGAAACCTCGTCCTGCGGCTGCGGCGAATCCGTGGCGATCACGCCGGTGTCGGAAGAGGCGCTGGGTCAGTTCGCCGGCTGAGACGCCCGTCTCAGCGGTAGCGGCAGCCGTGGCGATAGTGGCAGCGGCGATGGTGGGGGTACAGAAAGCTTGGCCCCACACAATGGCGATACCAATGATAGCCGGTTTCGCCCATGCGATAGCATCCGGCATAGGCGGTGTCGGTCGCAAGGCTGACGCCAAAAAGCGTCGCCGCGAACACGGCGATTTTCACGATTTTCAATTCAATCTCCCTTGATGACACGGCATGTGACCGAGAATTAACCGCACAACCCCCGGAAAGTTGCGGGGCGGCGGCCGGCGCGCTCCCGAGATTTAACGAATTGACCGATTGCATTTGCGCGATTGACGTAACGTCATCTCAAATCGGCGTCGCTAGTGTTGCGAAATGATATTCGACGAAAATGGACTCTCGCCATGCCGCTGCATATCCCGACCGGACTGCTGATCTTCGCGTCCACCGCTCTCATCTTGGGCTTCATGATTTCGGCGGCGCACAGGGCCGATGACGCGCTTCCGCCGAGCCAGCGCGCCTCGCGCTCGCTGCTGCGAACCTCCGCCGACGCGCTGTTCTTCTGGATCAGCGACGATTTCCGCTATCTGATCGCCTATCCCTGGCTCATCTTCGCGCTCATCGTCGTGGTTGCTTATGCCGCGCCCTATTCCTGGCCGGCGCAGGTGTATCATTGCGACGGCGACGCGCTGCGCTGCCTGGGGTTCTATGATCTCAGGCGCGCGTGACGGGCCGGAGCCGCCTCGCCTTACGCCGAGTCCGACGCCCGTCTGTCCTGGAGTCTTGTTTTGACGCGTTGTCTTCACGCGCACCGGCATCCACTTCGCTCGAAAACGCTTTAGTCTTTTGTTTTGACGCGTTTTCTTCACGCGAACCGGCATCCACTTCGCTCGAAAACGCTTTAAGCAGCGTCGGCGTCGCCACGATCGAGCGGAGCGGCGGAGGTTTCGCCTTGCACGACGTCAAGCACGGCGGACAACAGCTCTCGGATGCCGACGGGCTTGCACAGCACGCGATCCGCGCCCGCCTGTTTCGCCTCTTCCAGAAGCAGCCCCCGCGGCAGACGGAGCCCGCCGCCGGTGATCGCGACGACCGGCAAGTCGGCATAAAGGGCGCGCACGAACTGGATCAGTTTCACGCCATCGGTTTGCGGCATGCAGAGCTCGGTGATCAGAACGTCCGGCCTCGATCGCGACAACGCCTCGATGACGTCGCTCGCGGAGGCGCACTCGGTCACCTCATGGCCGCCGCGCGCCAGAAACTTGCGCAACACCATGCGGACAGCGGCATTATCGTCGAGAAGCAAAATGGCCGACATGGGCGGAGCCGAATCCCACAAGACCGCGATATCCGCGAGAGTGGCGTCCGGCTCAAGTCCGCGGAAGGCTAAGGCCGTAAAACGCAACGATTAACATGTTAATCGGCGGGCGCGTTGTCGCGTTTTTCCTTCAACATTTCGAGGAACGCGCGCGCCGGCGGCGACAGTTTCTTCGCCCGGAGATGCGCCACATACCATTGCCGCGCGATGGGAAAACCCTGCACATCGAGTTCGCTCAAACGCCCCGAGGCGGCGTCCAGCGCCAGCACGTGACGCGACAGCGCGGTGAGCCCGAGGCCCGCCGCCACCACCTGCTTGATCGTCTCGTCCGAGCCCAGGCTCATGCGCACTGGCGGGCTCACCCCGTGCCGCTCGAAAAACCGCTCGATGGCCTGCCGCGTGCCCGAACCGGCCTCGCGCAGGATGAACGGCTCCTGCGCCAGCCGCTGCGGCGCGATGCGCTTTTCGCCGCACAGCGGATGATCCGACGGGGCGATGACGACAAGCGGGTTTTCGGCGACCGGAAAGGCGACGACATCCAGTTCTTCGGGCACGAGCCCCATAATGTAGAGGTCGTCGAGATTTTCGCGCATGCGATGCAGGATCTGGTCGCGGTTGACCACCTCCAGCTCGAAGGTGATGTTGGTGTGGGCGCGGCAGAAATCGCCGATCAGCCGTGTGGCGAAATAGCGCGCCGTGGTGATCATGGCGACGCGCAGGGTTCCGCGCTCCAGGCCCTGCATGTCCGCGATTTCCATGCCAAGCAGGTCGAGCCGCTCGACCATTTCGCGCGCGGCGACCGCTACCGCCCTGCCCGCCTCGGTCAAGAACAGTTTTTTTCCGACCTGCTCATGCAGCGCAACCCCAAAGCTGTCGGCGAGTTGCTTGATCTGAATGGAAAAGGCCGACGGGGTCATGTGCAGCTGCTCAGCCGCCCGCGTCATGTTCATCGTGCGCGCCAGCGCGGCGAACAGCCGTAGCTGGTGGAGCGTGATCCGTCGCAGCATCGTTTCACCCTAGTATGAAATGACGTTCAAAACAATGAACTTAAACAAAACGCGCTCCCGGCGTATCTTTGATCCAGATCAAGAAAGGGGACGCAAGGATGGAGACGAACAAGGAAATCAAGGGCAAGGAGCGCTACAAGGCCGGCGTGCTGAAATATGCGCAGATGGGCTACTGGAACGGCGAATACGAGCCCAAGCCCACCGACATCATCGCCCTGTTCCGCATCACCCCGCAGGAGGGCGTGGACCCCATCGAGGCGGCGGCCGCCGTCGCCGGCGAATCCTCCACCGCGACCTGGACGGTGGTGTGGACCGACCGCCTCACCGCCTGCGACAGCTATCGCGCCAAGGCCTATCGCGTGGACCCGGTTCCCGGACAGCCCGGCCAGTATTTCGTTTACGTCGCCTATGACTACATTCTGTTCGAGGAAGGCTCGATCGCCAACCTGACCGCCTCGATCATCGGCAACGTCTTCTCGTTCAAGCCGCTCAAGGCCGCGCGCCTCGAAGACATGTATTTCCCGCCGGCCTACGTCAAAACTTTTAGGGGCCCGCCGACCGGGATCGTCGTCGAGCGCGAGCGCCTGGACAAATTCGGCCGTCCCCTGCTCGGCGCCACCACCAAACCGAAGCTGGGGCTATCAGGCAAGAACTACGGCCGCGTGGTCTATGAAGGCCTCAAGGGCGGCCTCGACTTCATGAAGGACGACGAAAACATCAATTCGCAGCCGTTCATGCATTGGCGCGACCGTTTTCTCTACTGCATGGAGGCGGTCAACAAGGCGACCGCCGAGACCGGCGAGGTCAAGGGCCATTATCTCAACGTCACCGCCGGCACGATGGAGGAAATGTATCGCCGCGCCGAATTCGCCAAGCAACTCGGCTCGGTGATCGTGATGATCGACCTGGTGATCGGCTATACCGCGATCCAGTCCATGGCGGAATGGTGCCGGCAGAACGACATGGTGCTGCATCTGCACCGCGCCGGGCACGGGACTTACACGCGGCAGAAGAACCACGGCATTTCCTTCCGCGTGATCGCCAAATGGATGCGTCTCGCGGGCGTCGACCACATCCACGCCGGCACCGCCGTCGGCAAGCTCGAAGGCGACCCCAAGACCGTGCAGGGCTTTTACAACGTCTGCCGGGACTCGTTCACGCGCCAGGATTTTGAGCGCGGCGTGTTCTTCGACCAGGACTGGTGCGACATCCGAAAAGTCATGCCGGTGGCCTCGGGCGGCATCCACGCGGGGCAGATGCACCAGTTGCTGGACCTGTTCGGCGACGACGTGGTGTTGCAGTTCGGCGGCGGCACCATCGGCCATCCCATGGGCATTCAGGCTGGCGCGATCGCCAACCGCGTGGCGCTCGAAGCCATGGTGCTCGCCCGCAACGAGGGCCGCGACATCGCGACCGAAGGCCCGGAAATTCTCCGCGCAGCCGCCAAGTGGTGCAAACCCCTTGAGGCCGCCTTGGACACCTGGGGCAACATCACCTTCAACTACGCCTCGACGGACACGTCGGATTTCGTCCCGACCCCGGCGGTGGCGGCGGAATAAGAGCGCCCAGTGCGGAACCACAGAACTCCGCGCGCCACGCATCTCTATGCCGTCATGGCCGGGCTTGTCCCGGCCATCCACGCGGCGCCCCAACGCAGACGCCGCAGAATTTTCCCTTCGGTTCGGCGTGGATGCCCGGACAAGCCCGGGCATGACGCTCACCGGATGAATCGACGCCGCGAACGCACCATCCCCCTTTGGAGCCACCCCCATGCGCATCACCCAGGGCTGTTTCTCTTTCCTGCCCGACCTCACCGACGACCAAATCCGCGCGCAAATCGATTATTGCCTGCGCAACGACTGGGCCATCGGCATCGAATACACCGACGATCCTCATCCTCGGAACACCTACTGGGACATGTGGGGCAATCCCATGTTCGACCTGAAGGACGCCGCCGGCGTGATGATGGAGCTCGACGCCTGCCGCAAAGCCAATCCGGACGTCTATATAAAACTGATCGCCTTCGATTCCACGCGCGGTTTCGAGACCGTCCGCACCGCCTTCATCGTGCAACGGCCGAAGGTGGAGCCGCGTTTCTCCATGACCCGCACCGACGTGCGTGGCCGCTCGATGAACTACACGCTCTCGACCGTGCAGCCGTAACTCCCCGAGGGGGTCGGCGTCCTCCCCCGCCGGCCCCCCTTTTTTGGAACGAGCCCATGCCCCAAGCCGAAGTTCTGCCGGTCGAAACGCCCGAAAAAATCGATCTCGCCGAGGATTTCCAAGCCTCGGGGGTCGCCGACATCTTGCGCGAACTGGACGAGGAGCTGATCGGCCTCGCGCCCGTCAAACAGCGCATCCGCGAGACGGCGGCGCTGCTTCTCGTCGACCGCGCGCGCAAAAAACTCGGCCTGGCGCACGAGACCCCGACGCTGCATATGAGCTTTACCGGCAATCCCGGCGTGGGAAAAACCACGGTGGCGCTCAAAATGGCCGGCCTGCTCCACCGTCTCGGCTATGTCCGCAAAGGCCATCTGGTGTCGGTGACGCGCGACGACCTCGTCGGCCAATACATCGGCCACACCGCGCCGAAAACGCGCGAAGTCCTGAAAAAAGCCATGGGCGGCGTGCTGTTCATCGACGAGGCCTATTATCTCTACAAGCCCGACAACGAGCGCGACTACGGCCAGGAGGCGATCGAAATCCTGTTGCAGGTGATGGAGAACCATCGCGACGATCTCGTGGTGATCCTCGCCGGCTATGCCGACCGCATGGACAATTTCTTCAAGTCCAATCCCGGCTTTCGCTCGCGCATCGCCCACCACATCGAATTCCCCGACTACAGCGACGAGGAACTGCTGCGCATCTCGCAAGCCATGCTGGCGGCCAACGAATATCGCTTCGACCCCGCAGGCGTGGAGGCCATGCGCGCCTATATCGCTGCGCGCCGGGGGCAGCCGCATTTCGCTAACGCCCGCTCGATCCGCAATGCGCTCGACCGCGCGAGACTGCGGCAGGCCAATCGCCTGTTCGAATCGGGCGCGCCCGTGGACGCCGCGACGCTGTCGACCCTGACCGCCGCCGACATCAACGCCTCCAGGGTTTTTGCCGGCGGCCTCGCCCACGAGCGCAGCGCGGCGCAATAACGAAAAAAGCCGCCTTTCGGCGGCTTTAAATTTTGGAGTCGTCCGTCACTCCGCCGGTTCGACCGGAATCTTCTTCTCGGCCGGCGCCTCCTTGCGCTCCGGCAAAGCCGTGTCGCTCACCATACTGCCGAGCACGCCGACGCCGAGCCGATGCAGCAGGACGGTGCGGCCGTTGGCGAAGCGCACGCCGTCATGGTGCAGCCCCTCGTCGATGCGGGCGAACACGATGGTCTCGATCGGCCCGACGCCGAGTTCAAGCTGCAACTCGGGCGGCAGGTTCTCGAGGGTCAACTTCGTGCCATAGGTGACGCAGACGGCGGTGGTGCAGTCGCCGGGCGCGGCAAAACCCATGGAGCCGCTGGGGAAACGGGTGGTCACATAGACTTCGTTTTCCTGGGCCTGGCGGGTCGCATAGAATTCAAGCGAATAGTCGCACATTGTGAAGCTCCAAGCTTGGCGTTGCCCCGTCCGCCAAAAGCTCGCCCCCGAATGCGGGGCGGCGCGCGTCTTGCGCTTTTGGCCGGCTCGCCCGGACGAGGCTTGGGAGGCGGGGGCCTTTGCCACACCTAACCAGCGACAGCGCAAAAAGTTGCAGCCCCGGTTCCCCAGATCATGCGCGGCGGCGCCGGACTGCGGCGCAAAAAGAAAAGCCGCCTTGCGGCGGCTGCTGCGGGTTATGGCGGGGGCATCTTCCGTTGACCCGAAGTCCGGTCGAGCGAATTGTTCTTACCTTCTCTCCCCTGGTAACCTTCGCCCGATCCCCGGCTTTGCGCCGGAGTCCAGATGACCGTCCCCCAGATTGGTCTCAAGCTTGACCCGAGGCAATTGCGTACTATTACGCAATAGCGCCGCGTCGACGGCGGCCTCATACTCACGCGCCCCACCATGCATCTGCTTCACGGCTGCCTCGCCCTCATCGCCCTGCTCGGCCTCGCCGCCCTCCTCAGCGAGGACCGTCGCGCCATTTCCCCGCGCGTCGTCGTCGCCGGCGTCGCCCTGCAGGCGGCGCTCGCCGTGCTGCTGCTCAAAATTCCAGCGGCGTCGAGCGCGATGGCCTTCCTCGCGCAAGGGGTGGGCGCGCTCGACCGCGCCACCGAGGCGGGCACCAGCTTTGTCTTCGGCTATGTCGGCGGCGGCACCCTTCCCTTCGAGCTCAACGGCAAGGGCTCGCCCCTGTCGCTGGCCTTTCGGGTCTTTCCGATGATCCTCGTGGTCTGCGCGCTGGCGTCGCTGCTGTTCCATTGGGGTTTGTTGCAACGCGTGGTCGCCGGAATGGCCTTCGTCCTGCGCCGAACCATCGGCGTCGGCGGGGCGCTGGGAACCGGGGCCGCCGTCAATGTCTTCGTCGGCATGGTGGAAGCGCCGATCCTGGTGCGGCCCTATCTCGCCAACATGCATCGCGGCGAGATTTTCTGCCTGATGAGCGTGGGCATGGCGGGAATCGCCGGCACGGTGATGGCGATCTACGGCCACATTCTTCAGCCGATCCTGCCCGACGCCTTCGCCCATGTGCTCACCGCCGCGCTGATTTCGGCGCCCGCCGCCATCGCCGTGGCCGCCCTGATGATCCCTTTCCCGGCCAAAGCCGAGCCGGAAAAGCCGCTCGTCCTCGCCGACCCGCCGCGCAACGCGCTGGAGGCGATTTCGCGCGGGACCAGCGACGGCATCGTCATCCTCGCCAATGTGCTGGCCTCGATCATCGTGCTGCTGGCGCTGGTGGCGCTGGTCAATGCGGGGCTGGGCGCCCTGCCCGACGTGCTAGGCGAAAAGCTGTCGCTGCAACGGCTGTTTTCCCTGGGGTTCTGGCCGTTCGCCTGGCTGATCGGCATTGAAACCGCCGATCTCGCGACCGCGGCAAAACTGCTGGGCGAAAAAACCGTGCTGAACGAATTCGTCGCCTTCCTCGATCTGGCGCGCGAAACCTCCTTGAGCCCGCGCTCGCGGCTGATCCTCACCTATGCGCTGTGCGGCTTCGCCAATTTCGGCTCGCTGGGCATCATGGTCGGCGGCTTGAGCGTCATGGCGCCCGAGCGCAAGCACGACATCATCGCCATGAGTTTTCGCGCGCTGGTGGCGGGAACGCTCGCCTCGCTGATGGGCGGCGCGCTGATCGGCGCCTTGACCTGATCCATTTCCCGCCATTTTTTTGTGCGACTGAAACGCCTCCCCAGGGACTTGGACGCCATGAATTCCTATCCACGCATTGACGCTCCGCTGTTTGAGATCGGTCGCGATCCCGGCGGCCACTGGCTGGCGCGCAGCGCCGACGGGCGCGAAGGCGGCGTGTTCGTCAGCCGCGACGAGGCCGAAAAATTCGCCAGGAGTCGCGGCGGCGCCGTCGCCAACGCGCGCGAGCCCCTCACCCTCTGGCGCAAGACCTCGCGCGAGTCCGCGTTTTGAAACCGGGCGTTAACGAAATCGCAGCGTCGCCGCGACCCCGACGCGATTTTGCCCGTTTTGGTTCAGAGCGCGTTCAGCGGCAAAGCCTAACCTGAATGCGTTCCACGGCGGGCCAAGCAAAAGGCCGCCAACAAGGAGGAACCCGATGATCTCGAATTTCAGATCGCTCGTTGTCGCCGTCGCCCTGGCGGGCGCGGGGTTTGCCGGCGTGTCGCAGGCGAGCGCCCTGCCGCTGGCCGGCGCCCCGGCCGCCGCCGCGCCGGTCGAGCAGGTCCGCTGGGGCTGCGGCCCGGGATGGCATCCCAACCCCTGGGGCCGCTGCGTGCCGAACGGATATTGGCGGCCCAGGCCCTATTGGGGCCCCAGGCCGTATTGGGGCCCCAGGCCCTTTTATGGACCCAGGCCCTTTTATGGACCGCGTCCCTTCTATGGTCCGCGTCCCTATTACCGCGGTTGGTGATCGGACGCTCAGAACCGCTCGATTGAAAAGGGCGAGGGATCGGCGAACGGCTGTTCGCCGGTCATCATTTCCGCCAGCAACCGGCCACAGACCGCCGACAGGGTGAGGCCGTGGTGCTGGTGGCCGAAATTGAACCATAAGCCCTTGTGGCGCGGCGCGGGGCCGAGCACCGGCAGCATGTCCGGCAGGCAGGGCCGGCGTCCCATCCAGGGCGTTGGCTCGATGCGCGCGCCCAGCGGAAAAAGCTCGCGCGCAAAAATCTCGCTTTGCTCGACCTGGGTGTAATCCGGCGGCGCGTCGCGTCGCGCGAATTCCGCGCCGGTTGTGAGGCGTATGCCTTGCGCCATCGGCGCCAGCAGATAGCCGCGATCGGCGTCGAGCACCGGACGCGACAGGCTCGCCTGCGCCTGCGCGCGAAAATGGCGGTGGTAGCCGCGCTTCACCGCGAACGGAATTTTGTAGCCGAGCGGCGCCAGCGCCAGATCGGACCACGGCCCGAGACAAAGAACCATTTCGCGGGCGAGCAGCGGCCCCTGAACCGTCTCGACGCCAAACCCGCGTGTCGCGGGCCGCATCGTCACCGCGTCGCCCTGCAAGAACCGCCCGCCCCGCGCCTCGAACAATCTTAAATAGCCAAGCGTGAGCGCCTGCGGGTCGGAAACGGACGCAGGATCGAGGTAATGGACAGCGCCCGTAAAAACCTCGCGCAAAAAGGGCTCGACCTGCCTGAGCGCCGGGGCGTCGAGCACCGCCGCCTTGAGCCCGAACGGTTTCAGCGCTTCCGCCGCTCCACGGCCTTCAGCAAAGCTCGCCTCGTCGCGAAAAATCTTGAGCCAGCCGGTCTTGCGCAAGAGATGCTGAACGCCGGCGTCGGCCATCAGCTTCTCATGCTCGTCGAGGCAGGCCTCGATCAGCGGGCGGATCGACAGGGCGTGATCGAGCGCGCGACGCGGCGCGCTTTCGACGAAATAGCGGTAGAGAAAGGGGGCGAGGCCCGGCAGGTCGCGCAGGTTGTAGCGCGCCTCGTTCAGCCCGTTGACGGCATAGACCGCGAGTTTTCGAACATCCCTCGGGAACAGGTAGGGAAAAATGGTGGCGCGCTCGATGATGCCGGCATTGCCGAACGACGTCTCCTCGCCGGCGCCGCGCCGGTCGACCAGGACCACCTCGCGCCCGCGCCTCTGCAAGTGCAGCGCGGCGGCGACCCCGACAATGCCGGCTCCGAGCACGGCGACATCCGTTTTCATCATGGCGAAAACCTTGCAATGCGCGGGCCAACTGGACCGCATCAAGTGGACGCCGCCCGCGCCCTGATGTAGGACGCGTCAACGACAGCAGGGAGACTCTTATGCGCCCGTTGAAAATCGCGCCCTCCATTCTCGCCAGCGATTTCTCAAAACTCGGCGAGGAAATCCGCGCCATTTGCGACGCGGGCGCCGATGTCGTGCATGTCGACGTGATGGACGGACATTTCGTCCCCAACATCACCATCGGTCCGGATGTGGTGAAGGCATTGCGCCCCCACACCGAAAAACCCTTCGACGTGCATCTGATGATTTCGCCCTGCGACCCCTATCTGGAGGCGTTCGCCAAGGCCGGTTCGGACGTGATCACCGTCCACGCCGAGGCCGGACCGCACCTGCACCGCTCCTTGCAGGCCATTCGCGCGCTGGGGAAAAAAGCGGGCGTGTCGCTCAATCCGGCGACCCCCGAGGATGTCGTCGAATATGTGCTCGACGACCTGGACCTGATCCTGGTGATGACGGTCAACCCGGGCTTCGGCGGCCAGAAATTCATCCCGTCGGGCCTGGAAAAAATCCGCCGGCTCAAGGCGATGATCGGCGACCGTCCCATCGATCTGGAGGTCGATGGCGGCGTCACCGCCGACAACGCCATGGACGTGGTGGCGGCGGGCGCCAACTGGCTGGTGGCGGGCTCCGCCGTGTTCAAGGGCGGCCCGGAGGCCTACAAGGCGAACATTCACGCGATCCGGTTGGCCGGACAGTTGGCGCGCGGCGAAGTCGTGTGAGCCGACCCGGTTCACGGCATTGCTCTTTCTATTTTTTGCAGTAACAATAATTCATTGAAGATCGAATGCGATCCGGACAAGCGCGCGATGACCCTGGAACATCGGGGTCTCGATAGGGCGCAAACCGGAGAGATTTTCGACGGAGCGACGCTGACCATTGCCGATGAACGCAAGGACTACGGCGAGGAACGATTTATCACGATCGGGCGCCTTCGAGGGCGCATGGTCGTTGTGGTTTGGACCGCGCGCGGCGTCGCTCGCCGCATCATCAGCTTGAGGAAGGCCAATGACCGCGAACAAGCCCTCTATGGGCTCCGACTGGACGGATGAAGACGACGCGCCCGACCTGTCGGCGCCAGACTATCGGGCGAAATTCGCCGCCGTTCCCGTGCGGCGCGGGCGCCCCAGGGCGGCGACGCCAAAGATTTCGACGACCTTGCGGCTCGACGCCGACATCGTCGAACATTTTCGCGCCGGCGGCCCCGGCTGGCAGTCGAGGATCAATGCGGCGTTGCGAGCAGCGATGAAGCGCTGATCGCCTGCCGCCTCAAACCAGCCATGGCGGCGTCGGCAGGCCCTTTTCGCGCAAGAACGCGGGATTATACAGCTTCGAGGCATAGCGGGCGCCGGAATCGCAGAGCACGGTGACGACCGTCTTGCCCGGTCCCAAATCCCGGGCCAGCCGGATCGCGCCGGCGATGTTGATCGCCGAGGAGCCGCCGAGCAACAAACCTTCCCGCGCCGCGAGGTCGAACAGGATGGGCAGCGCCTCCTCGTCGGTGATCTGGTACGCCAGATCGACCGGCGCCTGCGCCACGTTCGCGGTGATCCGCCCCTGTCCGATGCCTTCGGTGATCGACGAGCCCGACGATTTCAGCTCGCCCCTGGTGTAATGCGCGTAAAGCGCCGCGCCCATCGGGTCGGCGAGCGCGATTTTAACATCGGGATTGCGGCGCTTAAGCGCCCGTCCCACGCCCGCCAGCGTGCCGCCGGTGCCGACCGCACAGACGAACCCATCGACGCGGCCGCCGAGCTGCTCGAAAATCTCCGGGCCGGTGGTCTCCTCGTGGCCGCGCAGATTGGCGACATTGTCGAACTGGTTGGCCCAGATCGCGCCGTTGGGCTCCTTCGCGTTCAATTCTTCCGCCAGCCGCCCGGAATATTTCACGTAATTGTCGGGATTGGAGTAAGGGACCGCGGGAACCTCGATCAATTCAGCGCCTTGCAGCCGCAGCATGGACTTCTTCTCGTCCGACTGGGTGTTCGGGATCACGATCACGGTGCGATAGCCCAGCGCATTGGCGACCATGGCGAGGCCAATGCCGGTATTGCCCGCCGTGCCCTCGACGATGGTTCCGCCCGGTTTCAGCGCGCCCAAAACCTCGGCGTCGCGGATGATGGCGAGCGCGGCCCGGTCCTTCACGGAGCCGCCGGGATTCATGAATTCCGCCTTGCCGTAGATCGCGCAGCCCGTGGCTTGCGAGGCCGCGCGCAGCTTGATCAGCGGCGTGTTTCCGATGGCGTCGAGAACCGAATCCGTGACTTTCATGATTAATCCCATAAACTTTCTACGCGCCAAGCTAGTCGCCGCGCGGAAGGCCTGCAAGCGCCGCGCCGGCCGCAATTTGTCGTTTTTATTTCATGATACGCGCGCGGCGGTGGCAAAGTTTGCGTAAGTCTCTGGGAAAGCACCAGCTTTTTCATGGCCCGGCGAGGCCCGCAAATTGGCCTTTCCCGTGAGAATCGCATAAGAAAAGCGGCAAATTCCAAAGCAACAAAAACCCAGAGCCGATCTTGCCCGATAACACCGATCCGCCGGTCCCGCAGCAGCCCTCCGACATCCGCCCGGTCTCGATCACCGACGAGATGAAGAGCTCCTATCTCGCTTACGCCATGAGCGTGATCGTGAGCCGCGCGCTGCCCGACGTCCGCGACGGTCTGAAACCCGTGCATCGGCGCATCCTGCATTCCACGCAGGAAAACAACTTTTTGCCCGATCGCCCCTACGTCAAGTCGGCGCGCATCGTCGGCGAGGTCATGGGTAAGTACCATCCCCATGGCGACGCGGCGATCTACGACGCCCTCGTGCGCATGGCGCAGCCGTTCTCGATGAGCCTGCCGCTGATCGACGGCCAGGGCAATTTCGGCTCGGTGGACGGCGACCGCGCGGCGGCGATGCGCTACACGGAATCCCGCCTCGCCCGGCCTTCGCTGGCCCTGATCGAGGACATCGATTCCGACACGGTGGACTTCCAGCCGAACTATGACGGCAAGGAGAGGGAGCCGACGGTGCTCCCGGCGCGGTTTCCGAACCTGCTGGTCAATGGCGCGGGCGGCATCGCGGTGGGCATGGCCACCAACATTCCGCCGCACAATCTCGGCGAGGTCATCGACGCCTGCGTCGCCATGATCGACAATCCCGAGATCACGCTGCCGGAATTGATGGAAATCGTGCCCGGCCCGGATTTCCCCACCGGCGGCACGATCATGGGCCGCGCCGGCATCCGCCAGGCCTACGAGACCTCGCGCGGCTCGGTGCTGGTGCGCGGCGTCGCGACCATCGAGCAGGCGAAAAAAGACCGCGAAGCCATCATCTTCACGGAAATTCCGTATCAGGTGAACAAGGCGACGCTGATCGAAAAGATCGCCGAACTGGTCCGCGACAAGAAGCTGGAAGGCATTTCCGACCTTCGCGACGAATCCGACCGCGACGGCATGCGCATCGTCATCGAACTGAAGCGCGACGCGGTGGCCGACGTCATCCTGAACCAGCTCTACCGCTTCACCGCGCTGCAAAGCTCGTTCGGCTGCAACATGATCGCGCTGAACGGCGGCCGGCCGGAAAGCCTGAACCTGATCGATTGCCTGCGCGCCTTCATCGATTTCCGCGAGGAGGTCGTCAGCCGCCGGACCAAATTCAAGCTCAACAAGGCGCGCGACGGCGCCCACATCCAAGTCGGCCTCGCCATAGCCGTGGCCAACATCGACGAGGTCATCCGCCTGATCCGCACCTCGGCGGACGCAGCCGAAGCCCGCGCGGCGCTGATGGGCCGCGTCTGGCCGGCGCGCGACATGGCCCCGCTGGTGGCGCTGATCGCCGACCCCCGCCACAGCCTCGACGAGGACGGCAATTGCCGGCTGTCGGAAGAGCAGGCCCGCGCCATTCTCGACCTGCGCCTGCAACGCCTGACCGCGCTGGGCCGCGACGAAATCGCGGAAAACCTCAACCGCCTCGCCGCCGAAATCGCCGAATATCTCGAAATTTTACGCTCGCGCGAAAAACTGTTCGGCATCGTCAAGGACGAGATGCTGGCGGTGAAAACCGCCCACGCCGTGCCGCGCCGCACGCAAATCCTCGATGTCGACGGCGACATGATGGATGAGGACCTCATCCAGCGCGAGGAGATGGTGGTCACGGTTTCGCACGCCGGCTACATCAAGCGCGTCCCGCTCTCGACTTATCGCGCGCAAAAGCGCGGCGGCAAGGGGCGGTCGGGCATGCAGACCAGGGACGAGGATTTCGTCCATCGGCTGTTCGTCGCCTCGACCCACGCGCCGGTTCTGTTCTTCTCCTCGCGCGGCCAGGTTTATAAGGAAAAGGTCTGGCGCCTCCCCTTGGCCGCCCCCCAGGCGCGCGGAAAAGCGCTGGTCAACATGCTGCCGCTCGAACAGGGCGAGCGCATCACCTCGATCATGGCGCTGCCCGAGGACGAGGCGAGCTGGGCGACGCTCGACGTGATGTTCGCCACCACCTCCGGTTCGGTGCGCCGCAACAAGCTCAGCGACTTCACCAGCGTCAACCGCGCCGGAAAAATCGCGATGAAGCTCGACGCCGGCGAGGGCATTTTGGATGTGCAGATCTGCACCGAAGCCGACGACGTGCTGCTGACCACGGCGCTCGGCCAATGCATCCGCTTCCCCGTCACTGACGTGCGCGTGTTCAAGGGCCGCGATTCCATGGGCGTGCGCGGCATTTCGCTGGCCGAGGGCGACCGCGTCATCGCGCTGTCGATCCTGCTGCACAGCGACGCCAGCGGCGAGGAGCGCGCGGCGTTCCTGAAGATGAGCCGGGCGCAGTCGGGCGACGAGGAGCCGGTCGAGACCGAGGAGGCGCCCGACGACGCCGCGATCTCCGCCGAACAATTCGTCGAGATGCAGCAGCGCGAACAGCTGATTCTGACCATTTCCGACAACGGATTCGGAAAACGCACCTCGTCCTACGAGTACCGGGTCACCGGGCGCGGCGGCAAGGGCATTGTCGCCATGGCGGTCAACGCCCGCAACGGCGAGTTGGTGGCCTCGATGCCGGTGGAGCCGACCGACCAGATCATGCTGGTGACCAACGGCGGCCAGCTGATTCGCTGCCCGGTGAGCGGCATCCGCATCATCGGGCGCGGCGCGCAAGGGGTGATTGTCTTCAACACGGCAGCCGACGAAAAAGTGGTGTCGGTGGAGCGCATCGGCGAAGTCGAGAACGGCGAGAACGGCGACGACACGGGCGAGATCGAACCGCTCCAGTAAGAGCCGAAACCATCATGCCGTCATGGCCGGGCGTCGTCCCGGCCATCCACGCCGACCCGCCTCGCCCCCCTTGGGATTGAGCCTGAGCGGCCGTACGGCCAAAAACTGAACGCCGCGCGCCGCCCGCGACAAAAGTGAAAACGCCAGGCCTACGCGATTTTGTTCCTGTTTTGTTTTCACGTGAAACATAATACTTCACTCACCCAAGCCAAACCGCTGTTCCAAAACAAAAAATACGGCCGTGACCCAAACCGCACCGTCCCCCTGCCCCGCAACATCTCGTACACAACCGCACGGTTGCACGCACAAAAATCGACGTTTTTTCGCAAGAATTCGCGCGATTTTCACAGGAATCGCGCGAATATTCACGATTCCCGCGCCAAGCCTCACAACCTGAGATAGAATCTTCCACATCCCCCACGCAGCGCCGCCCCTGCCTCCGCGCCCCGCCCAAGCCTTGCGCCGCTCCCAAAACCCGTCATGATGGCCCTACGTCATTGAACGCCGGCCATGTCGATCAAAATTTTTCTATCAACCGTTTCCGACGAATTCCGCGCCTACCGCGACCTCTTGCGCCGCGACCTCACGCGCCACAATGTCGAGGTGAAGGTCCAGGAGGATTTTGTCGATCTCGGCGGCGACACGCTCGACAAGCTCGACGTCTACATCGCCGAATGCGACGCGGTGGTACACCTCGTCGGCGACATGACGGGCGCGACGCCGGGCGCGCGCGAACAGGCGACGCTGCTGCGCAAGCACCCCGACCTGCCGAAAGACCTGCCGCCCCTGGCTGAGGCTTTCGCCGGCGCGCCGATCACCTACACGCAGTGGGAAGCCTGGCTGGCGCTGCATCGCCAGAAACTTCTCCTGATCGCCAAGCCCGACGCCAACGCCCCGCGCGACAAAGCCTACGCCCCCACCGAGCAAAGCCGCGCCGCGCAAAAAACCCATCTCGCACGGTTGGAGGCGGTGCGCCGCTATCCCGGCTGCGTCTTCGCCAATGCGGACCAACTGGCCACCTATGTGTTCCGCTCAGGAATTCTCGACCCGCTGGTGCAGGATTACGCCGCCCAAGAGGCGCAAGCGCGCCAACTCGCCGAAGGCTTTATTCGCGAAATGGCGCAAAGAGTCGCCGCGGACAAGACCCTCGACCTTGAAGGGATGCAACAGGCGGTCCGCAACGCCATCGACATCTACGAGAAGGAAATCGCCGGCGGCGTCCAGCAAAGCAACACCGACGACATCGTCACCCGCGCTCTGCAACAGGCGCGAAACCAATTCGACGCTGGCAAATCACGACTGGCGCAGGAAACGCTGCGCCGCGCCATGGAGGACATGCGCCAGGAGCGCGACCGCTGCGAGCAGGGCGTCAAAACCCTCGGCGAGCGCCGCCGCGACATGGCGCTGGCGGCCTACGACGGCGAAGCGGCGGCACAGGCCATCATCGAAATGGCCGAGGCGCTGCACGGCGACCATCACCAAGGCGTTTGGGAAGAACTGACACAGCAGGAAGATGCGCTCACCGCCTTCGGCAGCGACCAGGGCAGCAACGTCCACCTTGTCGCCGCCATCGGCGTCAACCGTCACCTTGAGCGCATCGCCCGCACGCCGGACGAAAAAGGCTACGCGCACAATTCGCACGGAATCGCGGCCGGCACGCTCGGCGAGCGGGAGAGCGGGGCGGCGCATCTGGAGCAGGCGGTCGTCGCCTATCGCGCCGCGCTGGATGAACGCAAGCGCGAGCGCGTCCCGCTCGACTGGGCGACGACGCAGAACAATCTCGGTAATGCGTTGAGAACGCTAGGCGAACGGGAGACCGGGACGGCGCGGCTGGAGCAGGCGGTCGCCGCCTTTCACGCCGCGCTGCAGGAACACACGCGCGAGCGCTTCCCTCTCGATTGGGCGATGACGCAGGTAAATCTCGGCAATGCACTTGCCACGCTTGGAGAACGGGAAAGCGGGACGGCACGGTTGGAGCAAGCGGTCGCCGCCTATCGCGCCGCGCTGGAAAAATGGACGCGCGAGCGCGTGCCATTGCAATGGGCGACGACGCAGAACAATCTCGGAAGTGCGCTAAATAAGCTTGGCGAGCGGGAGAGCGGCACGGCGCGACTGGAGCAAGCGGTCGCCGCCTATCGCGCTGCGCTGGAGGAATGGACGCGCAAGCGCGTTCCGCTTAATTGGGCGACTACGCAGAACAATCTCGGAAATGCGCTGACTAAGCTTGGCGAGAGGGAGAGCGGCACGGCGCGGCTGGAGCAAGCGGTCGCCGCCTATCGCGCTGCGCTGGAGGAACGCACACGCGAGCGCGTACCATTGCAATGGGCGACGACGCAGAACAATCTCGGAATTACGCTTAAAGCGCTTGGTGAGCGGGAGAGCGGCATGGCGCGACTGGAGCAAGCGGTCGCCGCCTTTCTCGCCGCGCTGGAGGAACGCACACGCGAGCGCGTCCCGCTCCAGTGGGCGATGACGCAGAACAATCTCGGCAATGCGCTGGCCAAGCTCGGCGAACGGGAGAGCGGAGCGACGCGGTTGGAGCAAGCGGTCGCCGCCTATTGCGCCGCCCTGGACGTATATACGCACGAGCGCGCTCGGATCGATTGGGCGATGACGCAAAACAATCTCGGCGTTGCGCTACAAACGCTTGGCGCGCGGGAGAACGGGACAGCGCGGTTGGAGCAAGCGGTCGCTGCCTATAGCGCCGCGTTGGCGGAATGCACGCGCGAGCGAGTCCCGCTTGACTGGGCAAATTCAATCGGCAACCAAGGCTCCGCCATGGCGTTGCTTGCGGAGCGGACCAGCGATGGCGCGCTGGCGTCGCGCGCACTGACGCAGCTTGAAACGGGCGAAAGAGTCCTGCGCGAAGGCGGACACGAGGCATGGTCCATCACCTTCCGCCGTCAACTCCCCAAAGCAAAAGCCCTGGTGGCCCGCCTGTCAGCCCCGCAGAGTTACTAACCCCCCGCCAAAGCGGAAAGTCGACTGAGGCAGTGACGCAACCGAAAAGAATCCTCCGCGTCGCGTAAGTACCTTCCTCACCTTATCCTCAGCGCGCGTTCAAAAAACAGGCGTCGCCATAGGAATAGAAGCGATAGCCCCCGGCGATGGCGTGGGCATACGCCTGCTTCATGGTTTCGAGCCCGGCGAACGCGCAGACCAGCATGAACAGGGTCGAGCGCGGCAGATGAAAATTCGTCATCAGCGCGTCCACCGCCAAAAAACGGTAGCCCGGCGTGATGAAAATCGAGGTGTCCCCCGAAAACGGCTGCACCCCCATCTCGTCAGCCGCGCTCTCCAGAATGCGCAAGCTGGTCGTGCCGACCGCGACGATCCGCCCGCCCGCCGCCCGCGCCGCATTGAGCCGCGCCGCCGTGTCGGCGTCGATCTCGCCCCATTCCGCATGCATGACGTGGTTTTCGGTGTCGTCCGCCTTGACCGGCAAAAACGTGCCGGCGCCGACCAGCAGCGTCACCCGTTCAACACTCGCCCCCACAGCCTTCGCGGCTTCCAGCAATTCCGGCGTAAAATGCAGGCCGGCGGTGGGCGCCGCGACCGCGCCGAGTTTTTCCGCAAAAACCGTTTGATAATCGCGCGCGTCCTGCGCGTCCTCCGCCCGCCGCGCGGCGATGTAAGGCGGCAACGGCATGTGGCCGATGGCCATGATCGCGTTGTCGAGCGCGGGCCCCGAAACATTGAAGCCGAGCAAGACCTCGCCCTCGTTCTTTTCCAAAACCTCGGCCCAAACCCCCTCGGCAAAATCCACCCTTTCGCCGATTTTCAGCTTTTTGGCCGGGCGAACAAAAGCGCGCCAATGGCCAGCGTCGACTTTTTTGTGCAGCGTCGCCTCGATCCGCGCCAAAAAATCGCCGCGCCGGCGCGTCCCGAACAGCTGGGCCGGAATCACCTTGGCGTCGTTGACCACCAGCACGTCGCCGGGCCGCAGCAGCGACGGCAAGTCCGCGACACGGGCATCGCGAAACCCCTCCCCCACCACGAGCAGGCGCGCGGATTCACGCGGCTCGGCCGGCCGCAGGGCGATCCGGTCTTCCGGAAGGTCGAAATCGAACAGGTCCACGCGCATGATGCGGCGTCATAACAGTTCGAGCCAGAAAGGAAAATGGAAACGGCAATCCGATGCGCCGACGCAAGAGCATTGGCGCGCCCGCCGCTATCCTTCGCGATTTCTCTTGCTGAACTCCTCGAACACGATGGTGTCGAACAGGATGATCGCCTCCTTGTCATGAATAGATTTCATGAGCGACGCTCTCATATCCGCAGCTTCCTTGATGGTGTGCAGATAATTATTGACGATATACGTCAAGCGCATCACCTCTCCTTTTCTGATTGCCCAGAAATGCCCGGCCCTCAGTCCAGCAATGGAAACAAAGGCGAAATAGGCGGAAGACGCCAGGAACAACGACGATGTCATGAAAAAAAGGACACTAAACCCCAAGCTCAAATACAACAATCCCACGGTGACAGCCGTCAACAGGACCAGCGCCGCAAGGCTTAACAGCGTCGTCTTGTCGTCATATTTGATTTTGCTCCTTGATACATGCGCCAATATGTCCCTGATTTCGGCTGCGGCGTCGGATTTGCCCGCGAGCGCGACAGCGGGATCGTCGCGGATCGTCTTGTCTTCCCGGGATTTTTCGGCGGCGACCATCGTCCTCGCCAGAACGAATGTGGCGATTGCGCCAACCGACGCCAGGATGGACGAGATGATGGTGAAATAATCCGCAGTCGACATGGAAACACGCTCTGGAGTTCAGAATCGGGCTCAAGTCTTAATCGCTTCAAGCAGCAAGGCAACGCGCGCGGCGAAGTTCAGGCGAGCGACAGCGGCGGAAACGTCACGCAAAAAACCCCGCGAAAACGCGCGGGGTTCCTGTCCAGTTCACGCCGATCAGCGCGCCGCGAATTTCTGTGCGGCGACCGGGCCGAGCGCGACCCACACATTCGGATCCTGTTGGCTCTGGCGCTTGACGAAGCGATAGGAGATGCGGCTCACCGGCTTCACCTCGTCGGTGAGATTGTCGAGGATGAACTCGCCTGCATTGGTCTTGACGGTGAGGATGGCGTGGCCCTCGTTCTGGGAGTCGCGCACCACGGTGACGAGCAGCGCCGCGCGGGGATAGCCGCGCTCGATCAGGATCTTGCGCTTCATCAGGGCGTAATCCTCGCAATCGCCCTTGCCGTCCACCGGCAGGTCCCAGCGATCCACCACGCCCCAATGCTCCATGTCCGAAACGGCTTCGACCGCATGGTTCACAAACGCGTTGACCTGGCGGATTTCGCGCATCGAGGCTTCGGTCAGGTTGACGTCGGCGACCTTGCCGGCTTCGCATTCGCTGGCGTAGCGCTGGCAAAAATCGATCCAGCCGAAGGGAATGGAGGTGTCGGAGCCGACCGAGGCATAGGCGACCTCCACACCGCTCGGCACGCTGGCCTTGGCGCCGGCGCCGGTCAAGGGCGCGGCGGCGAGGGCCAGAACCAGTCCGATCGTGGTGAAAGCTGCGATACGCATGTCATGCCCCTTTGATGGAGGCAGTATGACGTTGCGCTATTGGAGCCGATTTATTTGAAATCCTCGCATTTTATGCAAAGCCGTTCATTTTTTGCTGGAACGGGATTAAGTCTAACAAACCCTGATCTGAATGGTTAAAAGGCGACCAATCGCGCCTTTCCCCTTCATTTCCAGGCGCGACAGCCATGGTTTCCGCAAAGTGACCATTTCGGGTTAACGCGCGGCAAGACTGTTTCTTTACTTGGCGGGGACGAAAACAGTTAATTTGCGGCCTCGGAGCGCCATGGCCGCGCTCAAACCTTGATTCCGCCCGCGCCGGGACCATCTTTGGCTGAGAAAGCAAGGCGCGACGACAACGCCGGAGGCCGCCCGCATGAGCAAATCAGAATTGTCCCCGGCCGACCACGCCGCGTTGATGGATGCTGTGCGGCGGTTGGAGCGCACCACTTTGGTGATGCGGGTCGCTGCGGTCGTCGGCAAGAAGGTCAGCTTCGCCTCGCAGATGGTTCCCGCCCGCGCGGCGGAGGCGGTCAACAAGGCCACGGGCGCCGCGATCCGTTTCGCCCTGAATGCGGCGCTGGCGAGCCTGAACGGCAAGCCGCTGCGCCACGACAGCATGCGCCTGCACAGAGCCATGGTCGCCGCCTCCGGCGCCGCCGGCGGCGCGCTCGGCCTCGCCAGCCTGCCCGTGGAATTGCCGGTGAGCACGGGGCTGATGCTGCGCTCCATCGCCGACATCGCCCGCGCCGAGGGCGAGGACATCAAGAATGCCGACACGGCGCTGGCCTGCCTGCAAGTGTTCGCGCTCGACGGGCGCGGCGCCGTTCCGGGCGTGGACTATGCGGATTCCACCTATTTCGCCCTGCGCGGGCTGATGGCGCGCAGCATCAGCGAAGCCGCGCGCTATGTCGCCAGCCGGAGCCTGATCGACGAGACGGCGCCGGTGCTGGTGCGGTTCACGACGCAGATCGCCTCGCGGTTTGGCGTCGTGGTCAGCCAGAAATTTCTGGCGCAAGCGACGCCCGTGCTCGGCGCGCTCGGCGGCGCCGCCGTGAACCTGGCCTTCATCGATCACTTCCAGTCGCTGGCGAAGGGCCATTTCACCGTGCGGCGGCTGGAGCGTCATTATGGCGAGGACCTGGTGAAAGCCGAATATTCCCGCATGGCGGCGGCGCGCGATCCCGACGAGATTTTTTCGCCGGCGGCGTGAAGGGCCAACGGCTGCAAATGATAGGGCGGGTCGCCGCGCCGGCGACCCGCGCTGTGGCGTCAATCCGTGGCGAGCATGATGTCGTTCGGCTTGACCACGGCATAAACCTTGTCGCCGATCTTCAGATCCAGTTCTTCCACGGTCTCGTTGGGGACTTCGGCGGTCAGAATGGTGCCGACGATGGAAATGTCCACGTGGGACGTGTTGGCGCTGGTCCGGATGGCGACAACCTTCCCGGCGATGGAGTTGCGGGCTGAAATCTTCACGGCTGCTGCCTCCTCATCCCCGCCGACACATTGGGCGGGCTCGGGGGAATCTTGCGGCCAGACGCCTAAAATACAACCTAAGATTGCGATTTTCGCGCCGCGTTTCACCTTTGCCGTTAATCAATGGTAACGACGCCACGGTCAGCCGGATGACGCGCCGCCCGCCAAATCGGCGACAGACTCGCCGCCGTCGAGGCGCAAGTCGGCAAAAACCTCTTCGCCGCTGAGCCAGCGGGCCTCGGCGTCGGGATTTTGAAGCGCCCGGTCGAGGCCCGCCAAAAACTCGCTCGCGCCCCAGTCGAGGCCGCTGTCGCGCAAGGCCGCCTGCAAAGCCCCCTGCACCAGCGCCCGCACCGTCTTGTGCGCGCTGGAGATGGGGGTGTCCACGTCCTCGCCCCGGGCCGCCGCCTCGCAGGCGGCGCGGTCGAAGCCGACATGGCCCCGGCAGGCCAGCGTGCGCGCCGCGTAGATCGCGCAGGCGCCATTGATGATGAAGGGGCAGGCGAGCTGCGACGCGAAGCGCGCCTGCTGGTCCATGCCCTTGACCCGCGCGACGAAGGCGGCGACCTCGGGCGCGAAATCCACGCCATGCGCGGCGAAGGCCGGCGCGGTCAGCCGGATGAATCGCGCGGCGACAAAAATCTCGGGGGCGGTCGCGGAGACCTGCAAGGCGCAGCAGGTGGCGCAGCCGCGACAGCAGGCCGGCGCCGGCTGCCCCTCGCTCTGGATCTCCGCATTGCGTTCGAACAGCTCGATCGCCTGCGTCGCCAGAACGTCGATCAGGCGCGGATCGCCCCGCCCCGCCGCGATGATCGCGCCAAAGTTTTCGCGCACGGCGTTGAAGAAATCTTGGGCGCCATTCTCCGTCATGCCTGGGGCCTCCCCGCGTCGAACGGGAACAACCCCGCCTGGAACGCCGCGCTCATGTGCTCGACGCGCGCGATGGCGTCCCGCGCCGCCGCCGGCTTCAGTTCCGCTTCCGCCGTCTCCCGGAACAGGGCGACCCAGCGCGCAAAATGCTCCGGACGCAGTTTTAGCCCGAGATGCGGCGCGAACGGCCCTCCCGTGTAGCGTTGCGTGCGCAAAAACGCGCGCGACCAGAAATTCTGCACGATCTCGAAATGATGCTCCCAGTCGCTGACATGGCCGCGAAACACCGGACCGATCACATCGTCCTCCAGCGCCCGGCCATAGAACACGCGCACGAGGCGGTCGAGATCGGCCTCGCTGACCTCGACAGGCTCAGCGACGGTTCCGGGCAAATCGGCCTCGGCGCGGTCGGGGACCAGCGCGGCGATCTCCGGCGCCGCGCGCGCCGTGCGGTCGGCGACATTCAGCGGCGGGTTATATTTCTTGACGAGGTCGCGCAGAATGTGCGCGCGCTGCCGCGCATTGGCGCGAACCATGAAGAACACCCCGTCCGCGAGCCCGCGCGCCAATGCCGGGTCCGCGCGCAAACCGTCCAGCGCGGCAGAGACGGTTTCGCTCTCGCCGAACAGCAGCGGATGCAAGGTGTCGCCGATGCGGCGGGTGAGAACGAACAGGCCCGCGCCCTCCGGCGCGGGACCGGAGGCGAAGGCGAAACCGCCGAACGCCGCTGCTTCCGCGCCAGGCGGTGGATTTTCGATATCGCCCGGTTGGGGCATGGTTGTCCTCCCATTGCGTCCGCGACAAGGCATCTTCCATGCCAGTCGCGTGAGGGGACTGGATCGAATTGCGCGAGCGCGTTGTCGCGGCGTGATCGACGCCCAGCGGGCGCAATTCGTTCCTGTCCCCGACTCATACGGTTTCCGCGAAGAGCGCTTGCGCGTCCCGCGAAAACGAAATCGCGCGGAAACCCTATCCCGCGCCCCCGCCGTGACATTGCGCCGCACAATTTCTTGTTGCAGTGCACATTTCGATCGATCATGATGTCTATCAGCGCGCGTATCGAACGATAACCAGAAGACTGTTGACGTATCGCGAGCCGGGAGGGCGCCAGACCCTGAACGGAGCCTCATCCATGCGCCACACTCTTAAATTCGCGACCGGCGTTTTCGCCGCGGCCGCCCTGATCTCCGGCGCCGCATCCGCCGTCGAGCTCAAGGCCTATGCCGGCAAGTCCATCGAGCTGAAGGACGTGCACGGCCTCATCTACTACACCCCCAAGGGCGATGTGTTCGAGGTCGTCACCACCCTCGACACCGAGGGCCATGCGTTCCGCGTCGTCTCCTCGCTGAAGGACGGCCAGTCCACCACGCTGTCGGCGCCGGGCGCTCCGGGCGAGGAAGCCGCCACCGTCGAAATTCGCCGCGAGGGCGACAGCCTTTCGGTGATCGACCACACACGGCAGCATCGCGCCGAAGTGACCCTGCCCAACGGCCGCCGCGCCGATTGAGTCTTTGTTAAAGCGCGCCGACTCCGGGCTCCGGGTCGGCCGCGCCCCGATGAAAACAGGCACAGCCTCGCTTGGCGCGCGCCGTCCGCTTCCCCATCTGGGGATTTTGGAGCGTCGCGGCATGCCCCCTGTTCCTCACGAGAGCTGGTTCGCTTACCACATTCACGCCAGACACTGGCTGCGGTCGCAGTTTCCCGCCTTCGCGCGCCGTGAATGGCTGAGATGGCGGGCGCTCGCCGTGCTGCCGGCGGCCGCGCTCGCGGGGGCGTCCGCGATTTGGTTTGCGCACACGGCGCGGATCGCCGCCCCCGCCGCCCGGGAAAAACCAGCGTCGCTGCCGGCGCTATCGCCGATCGCCGACCTCACGCCGGCGCGCGAGCTTTCCCCGGGGTCTGCGGGCGTCCGGCCCGTGCCCGCGACCCTGACGCTCGCCACCCCGCCGGCGGCGCCGCCGCTCAAGCAGCCGCGCGCCAACGAAGGAGACGCGCGGCGGCAAGGCGCGGTTCAGTAATAGCCTCCCCCGCAGGCTTCGCGGTAGCGGCGGCAGGTTCCCGCGCCTTCGAGCCCAAGCTCGTCCTTGTGCTCGCAGGCGTAACGCAGCTTCGCGCACCTGTCCTGGCCACCGCGATGGCCGCACTGCTCCCGATAGCGGCGGCAGGTTCCCGCGCCCTCAAGCCCAAGCTCGTCCTTGTGCTCGCACGCATAACGCAATCCCGAGCAATTCTGCGCGAAACTCGCGGTCGGGATCAGACTGAGAGACAAACCGAGCGCCGCAAGCGCGGCCAGCGTAACTTTTCTCATATGTGCGCCCTCACTTTGCCCGGCTGATTCTCCCAGACGGGATGACCGCACTATATCGCCCGACAGGCGAAAATGAGGAGAATTTTCCACGGATGGCTGGGGCCGGGCCACGCCCGGCCGATTGTCACCTTGGGTTCCGCCATTTCGCCCTCCGATTGGCGTTCACGCAACGCGAATTGTCGGACATTTGGTCACGCCGACAGCCCGCGCCGCGCGGGCCTCAAGCTGGGCGCCAGATCATTGAAGGCGCGGGGGCGCGATGCTACATCCCGGACATGCTGAAAAACCGCTATTATTCCGGTCCACCCAGCGACCACTTCGACGGCCGATTCTTCAATCTGGCCCCGGCGACGCCGGACAAGGCGGTCGAGGAGGTCAAGCGCTGGCGCCGCAACGCCCGTCCGCAGCCCTGGCCCGAGTCGGTCGCCGTCGCGCCGGTCGCGCCGGCCCCGCGCCGCGAGGCCACACGCATCACCCTGGTCGGCCACGCCACCGTCCTGATCCAGACCCGCAACCTCAACCTGCTCACCGACCCGTTCTGGTCGAAGCGCGCGAGCCCCCTTCCCTTTTTCGGCCCGAAGCGGGTCTGTCCGCCGGCCGTGGATTTTGAGGCCCTGCCGAAAATCGACGCCGTACTGCTCAGCCACAACCATTATGACCATTGCGACAGGGCGACGCTGCGGCGGCTGGCGAAACGCGACTCGCCCCTGTTCGTCACCCCGCTCGGCAACGACAAGGTTTTGCGTCGTGTGGGCGCGAAGCGCGTGCAAACCCGCGACTGGTGGGAAAGCTGCGACGTCGGCGCCGATGTGACGGTGACCGTGGTTCCCGCGCAGCACTGGTCGTCGCGCGGCCTGCACGACCGGCGCATGGCGCTGTGGGGCGGTTTTGTCGTCCACGCGGGCGAAGAGAAAATTTATTTCGCCGGCGACACCGGCTATGGCGACGGAACCGTATTTCGCACGATCCGCGAACGCGTGGGCGCGCCGGACGTGGCGCTGCTGCCGATTGGCGCCTATGACCCGCGCTGGTTCATGGCCGACCAGCACATCAATCCCGAGGAAGCCGTGATGATTTTCGAAGATCTTTCGGCGAAGCAGGCCCTGGCGATCCACTGGGGGGTGATCCAACTCACCGACGAAGCCCGCGAAGCCCCGCGCGAGGATTTGGCCGCCGCCCTGGCGGTGCGAGGGATTGCGCCGGAACGGTTTTTGGCGCCCGAGCCGGGCTATGTTTGGCCGGCGGGCGCGCCAGAACTCTGACGCGGTCGCTTCTCGCGCGGGGCGGCGCATCTATCTGGGGCGGTGTGGATCTCATGACGGACGTTTCGCATCGCATTGTTCGCCACGACGCCCGCCATGAGGGCGTCGAAGCGATGTCCCTCGCCACAAATCACTGTTTTCCAAGGCATTCGCACGATGAATTCGGCCTGGGTCTGGTCACCTTCGGCGGCCAGCGCTCCTGGAGCGGACGCGGCTTTGTCGAAGCCCTTCCCGACGACCTGATTTCGGTCAATCCCGGCGAGATGCACGATGGCGCGCCTGTCGGGCGCGGCGCGCGCGGATGGCGCATGATCTATCTGCGCCCGGAAGTCCTTGGTTTCCTTGCGGAGGACCAGGGGACGGGTCCGTTTGAATTCGCCCGCCCGTCTTTCGCCGATGCGATCGCGAAGCGCCTGTTTTCCGAGCTGTTCGACGCGCTTGTCGCGCCGGAGGCGGAAGCGCTGGCGATCGACGAGCGAATGGTGGGTCTGTTCGGACATCTCGCGCGGAGTTGGAGCGCAAGCGCGCCGAGGCGCCGCGATCCGCCGCCCGCCGTCGCCCGTGCGGCGCGGAAAATCGACGACGATCCCACCGCCAAGGCCTCGCTGGCCGAACTGGCCGCGCTCGCCGGCGTCAGCCGCTACCAACTGCTGCGCGGCTTCGCGCGCCACATGGGCGCGACACCGCACGTCTATCTCATGCAGCGGCGGGCGCTGCTGGCGCGCAGCCTGCTGCTGTCGGGCCTGTCGCCGGCTTGCGTCGCGGCGCAGGCCGGCTTCGCCGACCAGAGCCATCTCACGCGCGTCTTCTTCCGGCATTTCTGCATGACGCCGGCCCGGTTTCAGGCGGCGCGCGGCGCCCGCTGACGGACCTGCAATTTCGTTCAAGACGCGCGCGCGCCGGTCGGGCCATCCTGCTTGCGGAAGGAGGCCCCATGACACGACCATATGTCCACGGCTACGACGCGGCGGAAATGCGCCGCCTGCTGGATCAGGCGGCGACGCTGGCCGATCTGCTGCATTTCGGCACCCATTATCCGCCCGGCGCCGAGGTGCTGGAGGCGGGATGCGGCGTCGGCGCGCAAACCGAGGCCCTGCTGCGGAACAGTCCCGGCGTGCGCCTGACCTGCATCGACGTTTCGCGGGACTCGCTCGAAAAGGCCCAGCAACGCGCGGAAGAGATGGGGTGCGCCGTCAATTTCCAGGTCGCGGACATTTTCGACCTTCCGTTCGCCGAAGCGTCCTTTGACCACGTCTTTCTGTGCTTTGTCCTGGAACATGGCGGCGATCCCGTCAAAGCCTTGCGCGCGCTCAAAAAAGTCCTGCGTCCGGGCGGGACGCTGACCGTGATCGAGGGCGATCACGGGTCGGCTCATTTTTGGCCGGACAGCGCCCATGCCCGCCGCGCGATCCAATGCCAGATCGCATTGCAGCGCCAAGCGGGCGGCGACGCCCGGATCGGGCGCAGGCTCTATCCGCTGCTCACGCAGGCCGGGTTTTCCGCGCCGGAGGTCACGCCGCGCATGGTCTATGTCGATGGTTCGAAGCCGCGTCTTGCCGATGGATTTACGCGCAACACCTTCGCGGCGATGATCGAGGGCGTGCGCGCGCGGGCGATCGCGACGGGTCTGGCGTCGGCTGCGGATTTCGACCAGGGCGTCGCCGACCTCCATCGCACGACAGAACGGGATGGCGTGTTCTGCTACACTTTCTTCAAGGCCGTGGGCGTCAACACCGCGGAATGAGCGCCCCCTACTCCCACGCACCCCCGGCGGTTTTGGGTCACGTCATACCCCCCCGGTTGCCCCGCTTGACCTCGTTGATGATCCGGGTCACGGCGCACGGACGTGGTCGGTCGCATCCAGGTGACAACGAGCGCGCCGCATCGGCGCGTCACTCACTTCTGCCCGAGCGCCTCTTCGATTTTCTTGTCGGTGTTATACTGGCTCAAGGCGTAAACAGCCCATATCGCCGCCGGCACCCAACCGATCAAGGTGAGTTGCAGGATCAGGCAGAGGAGGCCGGCAAAAGGCCTGCCAATGGTGAAGAATGTCAGCCAGGGCAGGATCAGGGCGATCAGCAAGCGCATATGTTTGCTCTTTGAGACGAAGTGAATCGGACGAGCGGGAGCCCGCAAAAACGCAATTTTGCACTTATCGCCGCCTGACGCCAGCGAGCGAAATTCACTCCCACTCAATCGTCCCCGGCGGTTTGGACGTCACATCATACACCACCCGGTTGACCCCCTTGACCTCATTGATGATCCGGGTCGCGGCGCGGCCCAGAAACGCCATGTCATAGGGATAAAAATCCGCCGTCATGCCATCCACGGAGGTCACGGCGCGCAGGGCGCAAACGTGATCATAGGTGCGGCCGTCGCCCATCACGCCCACGGTGCGCACCGGCAGCAGCACCGCAAACGCCTGCCAGATCACGTCATACAGCCCGGCCTTGCGGATTTCGTCGAGATAGATCGCATCCGCCTTGCGCAAAATGTCGAGCTTTTCGCGGGTCACGCCGCCGGGGCAGCGGATGGCGAGGCCGGGACCGGGGAACGGGTGCCGCCCGACAAACGCCTCAGGCAACCCAAGCTCGCGGCCCAAGGCGCGCACTTCGTCCTTAAAAAGTTCGCGAAGCGGCTCGACCAGCTTCATGTTCATGCGCGCGGGCAGACCGCCGACATTGTGGTGGCTCTTGATGGTCACCGAAGGGCCGCCGGTAAAGCTGACGCTCTCGATCACGTCGGGATAAAGCGTGCCCTGCGCCAAGAATTCCGGCGCGCCCTTGCCGTCCGCCGCGATCTTTTTCGCTTCGGCCTCAAAGGTCTCGATGAACAGCCGGCCGATGGTTTTCCGTTTGGTCTCGGGATCGGCCTCGCCTTCCAGCGCGCCGATAAAAAGGTCCTGGGCCTGAACATGGACCAGCGGAATGTTGTAATGGTCGCGGAACAAGCGCACCACCTCTTCCGCCTCGCCCATGCGCAACAGACCGTGGTCGACGAACACGCAGGTCACCCGCTCGCCGATGGCCTCGTGAATCAACACGGCGGCAACAGAGGAATCCACGCCGCCGGAGAGCCCGCACAGCACCCGGCCCTGCCCCACCTGCTCCCGGATCGCCTTGACCGCCTCGCCGCGAAACGCCGCCATGGTCCAGTCGGACTTCAGGCCCGCAACCTTGTGCACGAAATTCGCCAGCAATTTCGCCCCGTCGGGGGTGTGGGCGACCTCCGGATGGAACTGGGTGGTAAAAATTTTTCGAGACTCATCGGAGGCGATGGCGAAGGGGGCGTTTTCGCTGCGCGCCTTGACGGTGAAACCGTCCGGCAATTTGGTCACGCGGTCGCCATGGCTCATCCACACCTGATGGCGCTCGCCCTTTTGCCACAGACCGTCGAACAGCGCGCTGTCCTCGATCACCTCGACTTCGGCGCGGCCGAATTCGGCGTGATGACCGCCTTCCACCGCCCCACCCATCTGCGCGGCGATGGTCTGCTGGCCATAGCAAATGGCGAGAATCGGCAGACCCGACTCCAGAATTTTTTTCGGCGCGCGCGGCGAGCCCGCCTCGGTCACCGAAGCCGGGCCGCCCGAGAGAATGACGGCGCCGGGCTTGATGGCGTCGAAAACCTTTTCCGCCGACTGGAACGGCGCGATTTCACAGTAAACCCCGGCCTCGCGCACCCGCCGTGCAATCAATTGCGTCACCTGCGAACCGAAATCGACAATGAGCGCCTTGTCGTGGCGCCGGAGAATGTCTTCGTGCAGGTCGGTCATGATGATCCCTTGGCGGCGCCGGAAACGCGGCAGCAGGCCGGCCGGCGCGAGGTTTTCGCTGGTTGCGCTCGAATTAAGCGAAAGGGACGCGCCACGCAAGGTTTGGGGCCAAGGGACGAAGCGGCAGCGCGGCGCGAATCAAGCCGTGCGGGAGCATGGTCTTTGCTGTCACTGATACAAATCGATTTTTTTGTCAGAAATACCGTTGCGGCAGATGGACAAGCCAATTTTCTTCAACTAACGTGCGCTCACCGTCGAGATGACGGCCCGCAGCCGAAAAATCGGCGTGGTGCTCGAGTCCAAGTCGTGGGAGGACGTCAGGCAACCGGAATATGCGTCAGAATTCATCTCGGGGAGAGACCAGTTTCGGCATATTTCGGCCTTGGCAGGACAAGGCGAGGCAGAGCGGAAAAGCGGCAAGCTTTTCCGCTCTATCATTTTCGAACGTCCGTCATTTTGACATCTGGCGGTTGCCTGGACCTTGCCAAGGCGGCGCGGATCAGCCGGGGTCCCCGGCGCGATCCCAGTTCGCCCTCACCTCCGCCCGATAGTCGGCGTAGCGACCCGCCGCGATCGCCTCGCGCGCGCCGGCCATGAGGTCCTGGTAATAGGCCAGGTTGACCCAGGTCAGCAGCATCATCCCCAAAATTTCCTGGCAGCGCACGAGATGGTGCAAATAAGCGCGCGAAAAATCGCGCGCCGCCGGACATGAGCTGGTCGGATCGAGCGGACGCGGGTCGTCGGCGTGGCGCGCGTTTTTCAGATTGATCTTGCCCCAGCGCGTATAGGCGAGGCCGTGGCGGCCGGCGCGGGTCGGCATGACGCAATCGAACATGTCGATGCCGCGCGCCACGGATTCGAGCAGGTCGTCGGGCGTCCCCACGCCCATCAAATAATGCGGCTTGTGCTCGGGCAGATGCGCCATGACCGTCTCGATCATGGCGAGCATCACCTCCTGCGGTTCGCCGACGGCGAGGCCGCCGACCGCCAGCCCCTGGAAATCCATCTCCGCCAGGGCCTTGGCGCTTTCGATGCGCAGGTCGCGCTCGGCCCCGCCCTGAACGATGCCGAAACAGCCGCGCCCGGGTTGCGCGCCAAACGCTTTTCGCGAGCGCTCCGCCCAGCGCAGGCTGAGCCGCATGGCGCGCTCGGCCTCCTCGTGCGAACAGGGCAGTCTGACGCATTCGTCGAATTGCATCTGGATGTCGGAGCCGAGCAGCCGCTGAATCTCCATCGAGCGCTCGGGCGTCAACTGGTGGCGCGAACCGTCGATATGCGACTGGAAGGTGACCCCGGTTTCGTCGAGTTTTCGCAGCTTCGACAGCGACATCACCTGGAAGCCGCCGGAATCCGTCAAAATATTGTGCGGCCAGTTCATGAACCGGTGCAACCCGCCGAGTTCGGCGACGCGCTCCGCGCCGGGGCGCAGCATCAGGTGATAGACGTTGCCAAGCACCACATCGGCCCCGAGGTCGCGCACCTGGCCGGGATACATGGCCTTGACCGTCGCCGCCGTGCCCACCGGCATGAAGGCGGGGGTTCTGATCACGCCGCGCGGCGTCAAAATTTCGCCAAGGCGGGCGCCGCCGTCGCGGGCGCGCAGGGTGAAGCGGAAGGCGTCTGTCAATGGATGGCTCGACCAGGGAGGAGAAACGTCCCTTCTCCCCTTGCGGGAGAAGGTGGCTCGCGCCCGTCTTTCGACAGGCTATGGCCGCGAGACGGATGAGGGGTGAGACAAACCCCTGATCCGGCGCTGACGCGCCACCCTCTCCCGCAAGGAGAGAAGGCAGAAACGCCACAAGGCAGGCGTGGAGGCCGCTTGTCAAGGTGAAGGCAAGCGATGGGCCGCCAGCCCTGCATTTTTTCAACGCACGTGCAACGAATTGGCGCAAACGCCCACGACAGGCGCCCCCCGCCGCCGCCTGCGGGTCGCAGGGCCCGTCGCGTCCACAGCCCCCCTGTGCGCTCCCTCTCGCCTGTGTTTCTTGACCAATCCCGCGTCGCGCGATTCGCCGTAACCGTCGCGAAAGGCTTCATCTTCCGGCGTCAAGTCCGTAAAAACCACAATGCCCGTAGCGCGCAGTTTAAGCGAATGTTGGCACATCGGCCGTACGGTCACCGCGGTCCGGGCGGTGCGGTGAAGTCTTGCGTCCGAGCACAAGTCCGGAAGCAAGGAATATTCCTCATGACGACACTGATCACACGAGTTTACGCCTCCGAGAGCAGCGCCCGCGCCGCAGTGACCGCTCTCAAGGCCAAGTACGACGCCGACCGCATCGCCATGGACAGCAAGTCCGTGAAGGGCAAGACGGTCGTGACCTTCCGCGCCGAATTTGGAACCGCCGTCCCCGCCGCCAAGATTCTCGACGCCCACAAGCCGGTCTCCGGCTCCGAGGCCACCGAGTCCAACGGCGCGAAGGGGCGCGGCTCCGTCGGCCTCTCGCGCTTCCTCGACCTTCCCGAACTCTTCCGCCACGAGACCCGGACCGAGCTGATCAACGCCCCGACGGCATTTTCCGACGCTTTTGCCTTGCCGGTGCTGTCGAAAATGAAGCCCAAGGTCGAACTGATGAACGATCCCACGCCGCTGTCGCGGGCCTTCAACCTTCCGGTGATCAGCAACAAAAAGCCCGACGTCAAGCTTCTGGACTGGAAGCCCGACAACCACCTGCTGATTCGCAAGTAACGCCGCGCTCGCCGGCCGCCGCGCCGTTTCAGGAAACGGCGCGGCCGCTTGGGCTTCGATTCCCGAGGCCGCACCCGTTGCGACGCAAACCCTTTTCCCGCCTGTCAGCCGCCCTCGCCTTCGCCCCAGCCGCGCTCGCCCTCTTGGCGACGCAAATGGCGCATGCGGAAGTCCATTTCGGCCGAAACGTCTTCATCGGCGGCCACGACGTCTCCCACCAGACTTTTAACCGTCACCGCCGCGGCGAATACCATCGGTACAACAAGCAGCCGCGCCCCGCCGGCTGCGTCTGGCGACGCAACGGCGACGGTTCGCGGACAAAAGTCTGCCGCTTCAAAACCCTGCGCTGAACTACCGTTTCTTGCGGGCGTAAGGGTTCTCGCCCTGTTTCAGCGTCAGGCGGATGGGCGTTCCCGGCAGCGCAAACGTCTGCCGCAGCCCGTTCATCAGGAAGCGGCGATATGAGTCCGGCAGCTCGTCGAGCTGGTTGCCGAAAATGACGAAATGCGGCGGCCGCGCCTTGGGCTGGGTGATGTAGCGGATTTTGATGCGCCGCCCCGCCACGGCCGGCGGCGGGTTCTGGTCGATCACCCCTTCCAGCCAGCGGTTGAGCCGCCCCGTCGACAGGCGCTTGTTCCACACCTCATGCGCGGAGAGGATCGCGCCCATCAGCGCGTCGAGACCGCCGCCATTGGCGCCGGAGACCGGCATGACCGGCGCGCCGCGCACCTGAGGCAGCAGACGCGCGGCCTCCTCGCGCAGGGTGACGATATGCGCCTTGTCTTCGATCAGGTCCCATTTGTTCAGACCGATCACCAGCGCCCGCCCCTCGCGCGCCACCAGATCGACAATGGTCAAATCCTGCTTTTCGAAGGGAATGGTGGCGTCGAGCAGGACGACCACCACTTCGGCGAAGCGGATGGCCCGCAACGCGTCGGCGGCGGCGAGTTTTTCAAGCTTCTCCTCGACCTTGGCGCGCTTGCGCAGCCCGGCCGTGTCAAAAATCTTCAGCCGCCGCTCGGCGTTTTTTCCCTGCCAGAGGTAATCGACGCTGATGGAATCGCGGGTGATGCCGGCCTCGGGCCCGGTGAGCAGTCGCTCCTCGCCGAGCAGCCGGTTGATGAGCGTCGATTTGCCGGCATTGGGCCGCCCCACCACGGCGATGCGCAGCGGTTTTGTCGGGTCGAGTTCGCTGCCCTCCTCGTCGTCGGCGAGCACCAGCCTTTCGCGCACCTCGTCATCGTCGTCGGAAAGCTGCGTGGCTTCGGGCAGCGCCGTCAGCAGGCACGAAAAAAGCTCGGCAAAGCCATCGCCATGCTCGGCGGACAGCGCGACGGGATCGCCCAACCCCAGGTCGAACCCCTCGTAGGCCCCGGCCTCGCCGACGCGCCCCTCGGCCTTGTTGGCGATCAGGATCACCGGCTTTCCCGCGCGGCGGACGAGGGCGGCGAAATGGCGGTCTTCCGGCGTCACCCCGGCGCGGGCGTCCATGACGAAGAACACCGCGTCGGCGTCGTCGATGGCGGCTTCGGTCTGGGCGCGCATGCGGCCCGACAGCGAGGCCTGATCGCTCTCCTCCAGCCCCGCCGTGTCGATGACCGTGAAATTCAGGTCGCCGAGCTTGGCGTCTCCGGCGCGACGGTCGCGGGTCACCCCGGGCTGGTCGTCGACCAGCGCCAGCTTCTTGCCGACGAGACGGTTGAACAGGGTCGATTTGCCGACATTGGGCCGGCCGATGATGGCGACGGTGAAGGTCATTACGATACGAGCGATCCGGGACCGCCCTCTCCTTCGAGACGCCTGCTGCGCAGGCTCCTCAGGATGAGGGCTCATTGGATAGAGAGAAACCCCTCATGGTGAGGAGGCGCCGCAAGCGCCGTCTCGAACCATGGCTATCAAAACGAAGCTTTGTCACTTCTTTTCAGGCGCCGCCTTGCCGCCGCCGCGCGCCAGCGAAGCCAGGGCTTCCGCGCGCTGGCGCATGGAGGCCGGCGTCTGGGGATCGACGATGAGCTGGTCGAGCAGCCGGCCGGCCTCCTCGAACGCGCCGCGCTTGAGCGCCGCCAGCGCCAGAATTTCGCGCGCGGAATAGCGGAACGGGCCGTTGAGCAGCGGGCCCAGGCGGTTTTCCAGTTCGGCCTTGTCGGCGTCGTCGGCGCGCAGCAGGCCGGCGCGCAGCCGCGCCGCGTCCTGCAGCAGCGGCGGAACTTTGGCGTCGGTGGCGATGGTTTCGAACACCTTGACCGCGCCGGGACGGTCGATGAGGCTTTGCTCCTGCGCGGCGCGCAGCAAGGCGAGGGCGCGCACGCCGGGCGCGGAGTCCTTGGCCAGCGCCTCGAACGCGGCCTCGGCCTCGGCGGGTTTTTGCGCGCGGGCCAGCTCCTGGGCCGCCATGAATTTGGCGCCGGCGGCCTCGGCGGCGACGGTCTTCTGGTGCTGCAGATAAGTGTAGGCGGCCGTGCCGAGCACGATGGCCGCCGCCGCGCCATAGACGACGATGGAATATTTCGCCCAGCTCTTGTTCAGCTTCTCGTTGCGAACGTCTTCGTCGACTTCGCTGAAAATGTCGGCCATCGCCCTAAACCCCTGTTTGTGGCGTCAGCGATTAGCACGCCGGTCGGCAAGTTTCCAGCCGATCGGCCTGCGCCGCCTCCGGCGCGCTTTCGTCAGGAAATCTTCCCCGGATTTCCGGGAGCAAGAGCCGAAAAACTCGGGAGTCTTTGCAATTTCGGCGCATGTTCGCGCGTGCTACAAACTTCCTGCGGCGGGCGCTGATATCCCATTCCCCTTGACTTCCAAGGGTCGGCGTCCGCCGCATCGCCCCTGCGAGCGGGGAAGTTTCACTTGCAGAGCCTCCAAGTGCGCTGCTCGGTCTTCGGATCCTGCGCCGAAGACCGAGCCTTTTTTCACTTCAGCAGCTTTTTCAGCGCCTTGCCTTGCTTGCTGTTCAGCTCCTTGGCGTCGAGCGTGCCATCGTCGTCGGTGTTCGCGGCTTTGAACCTCTGCTCGACGACGGCCAGATATTCGTCGCGCGTCAGGGTCTTGTCCTTGTCCGGATCGGCGCCAGCGAAATCGACCTTGCTCAGGCGGCCCTGCAATTCCTTGATGTCGAGCGTGCCCTCGTGGTCCTTGTCGAGCTTGTCGAACAGGGCGCCGGCGGCGGCCTTGGCCTCGGCGAGATCGATCGTGCCGTCCTTGTCCGGGTCGAGCGCTTCGGGGATTTTCGCGGCATAGGCGGACGTGGCGAACGCCAGGGCGGACGCCAGGATCAGGCTACGGATTTTCATGAACGCCTCCATCGTGCAATGCGCGAATCTAGCCCCGCTGCAGCGCAACATCAAGCAGCGTCAATCCACCCGCAAAACGTCGATGGCCGCACGCATAAGGTCCATCGAGCTGCGCGCGCCGAGCTTGCCCTTCAGCGCCGTGCAATTGTTTGCAATGGTCTTGTAGGAGACGCCGAGCTTGTCGGCGATGCCGCCCATGTCCTCGCCCGCCGCCAGCAGGCGCAGGATTTCGATTTCCCGGGTCGAAAGGCTTTGCAACGGCGACGGGCGGGCGAACGCCATTTTCTGCGCCAGATCGGCGGGCAGCCAGGTTCCGCCCGCAAAAACCTGTTTCAAGGCGGGCAGGAACAGCATGGGGTCGTCGTTCTTGGCGATATAGCCGCGCGCCCCCGCCTGGATGGCGCGCGCGGCGAAGGCGGGATCGTCGTTCATGCTGAAGATGACCACTTTCGCCTCGGGATCCTGCCTGAGAATGCGCTGGGTGAGATCGAAGCCCGAGAGACCCGGCAGGTTGATGTCGATCACACAGACATCGGGGCTTTCGGCGCAAAAGACGGCGAACCCGGCCTCGGCGTCGGCGGCGTCGAACACCTCGACCGGCTCGGCGGACAGCAGGGCCTTGCAGCCGGAGACGACGACGGGATGGTCGTCGACGATCAGAACGCGCATTGTCACCTCGTGTTCAACCGCCAAATTTATCGCGCCAGCTCGGCAGCGCGCCCGGAAATTTGAGCGCCTTCGCCTCAAAAACCCCGCGCGCCACGGCCCGCGCCAGACAATCCGCCGCCGCCGCGCCGATCCGGGTCAGTTCCACCGGCCCCGCCTCGCGCCCGGACAGACCAGTGGCGCCGGCGAACACCGTGTCGCCGTCCATCGCCGCATGGACCGGCCGCAAGGCGCGCGCGAGGCCGTCCTGCGCCATGATCGCCACGCGCTTGGCCTGCGCCTTGGTGAGTTCGGCGTCGGTGGCGACAATGGCGAGGTTGGTGTTGCGCGGCTCGGCGCCCTTCATGCGGATCGCCAGCGCGGACGGGTCGAATTTGTCCGGCCAGCCGCGCCCGGCAAATTCGCCGTCGCGCTCATAGGGCGCCGCCCAAAAATGCGGTCCATCGCCAATCGTCGCCTGCCCCACCGCATTGACCGCGACCAGGGCGCCGACAACAAAACCGTCCGACGTGACGGCGGAGGCCGAGCCGAGTCCGCCCTTCAAATCGGCGACCGTCGCGCCAAAGCCGGCGCCATGCGACCCCAGCGCGAAATCGCCGGAAGCGGCGCGCGCGGCCTCCGCGCCGAGCCGCCAATAGACGGGCTCGCGCCAAAAATTCTTGTCGCCGCCATTGGCGAGGTCGAACAGGATGGCGCCGGGCGCGATGGGCGCGAGCTGTCCCACAACCTCCACCCCCCGGCCCCGCTGGCGCAGCACGGAAATAACCCCGCCCATGGCGTCGAGCCCGAACACCGAGCCGCCGGAGAGGACCAAAGCGTCCACCCGCTCCACGGTCATGTCGGCTTCCAGCAGATGCGCGTCGCGCAAGCCCGGCGCGCCGCCCGAGACCGAGACGGAGGCGGTCGCCGGCGCGTCGAACAATAGGGCCGTCACGCCGGTGGCGATCTCGACGTCCTGGGAATTGCCGACCATGAGGCCGCGCACGTCGGTGATGAGATTGCGCATGGACACACCCGTTCGAGAGTTGTTTCGCTATCCTGCGCGATGGCTTATGAGTGCGGCAAGACGAAAGAGTTTTGACATGACCGACAATGTGACCATTTCGGCGGCGCTGCTGGCGGGACTGCTGTCCTTTCTCTCGCCCTGCGTGCTGCCGCTGGTGCCTCCCTATCTGACCTTCATCGCCGGTTCGGGGCTGGAGGAACTGGCGGAGGGCGGCGAGCGCCGCGCCGCGCGCGACACGACTTTTGCGGCTTTGCTGTTCGTCGCGGGTTTTTCCACCGTTTTCGTCGCTTTGGGCGCCACGGCCTCGGCCGTCGGCCAGACGGTGCGCGAAAACCTGCCGCTGCTCTCGGCGGCCGCGGGCGTGGTCATCATCGGCATGGGCCTGCATTTTCTCGGCGTGTTCCGACTGACCCTGCTCTACCGGGAAAAACGCCTCGAAGTCGAAAAGCCGGTGGGCCTGTGGGGCGCCTATGTGATGGGCCTCGCCTTCGCCTTTGGCTGGACGCCGTGCATCGGTCCGATCCTCGCCGCCATTCTGGCGGTGGCCTCGTCGGAAGCGACGGTCGGCAAGGGCGCGTTTTTGCTCGGCGTCTATTCGCTGGGCCTGGGCATCCCCTTCATCGTGGCGGCGCTGGCGATGGAGCCGTTCATCCGCTTTCTGCGCCGCTTCAAGGCGCATTTCGGCAAGGTCGAGCGCGTGGTCGGCGCGCTGCTGGTGGTGACCGGCGTGGCGTTCCTGACCGGCGGGATACAAAACATGTCGTTCTGGCTGATCCAGACCTTTCCGGGCCTGGCGACGCTGGGGTGAGGACAGACGCGACGCCAAGGCCGCAGCCTCCCTTCTCCCCTTGCGGGAGAAGGGGGATCGCGCCAAAGGCGCGAGACGGATGAGGGGTTGCGGCGATGAGCGCCAAAGACGTTTCACCGTTGTTGCAAAGCCGCGCTCTGAAAAATTCTCCGAGGACGCCGCGCGCCCCCCTCCCGCAGGAGAACGAGCAGCCCTTTGGCGCAGGAATGACAAATTACCGTGGCACAATCCGGGCCAATCCCTGCGAGGCCCCATGAAAACCATGCTGTTCCTGTGCACCGGCAATTATTACCGCAGCCGGTTCGCCGAAGAACTTTTTAACGCCCTCTCGCCAAACAACTGGCGGGCGATCTCGCGCGGCGTCGCCGTCGACCTCGGCACAGGCAATATCGGCCCCATCGCGCACGCCACGGCGCAGGCGCTACGCGAGCGCGGCGTCGCCTTCGACCGCGATTCCGCCCGCCACCCCCTGCAAGTCTCCGTCGGCGAGCTCGACGCCGCCGATCACATCGTCGCGCTGAAACGGACGGAGCACCTGCCGCTGATCCGCGCGCGCTTCACCGCCTGGGCCGAGACCGCCCCGCCCGAGCGGATCGAATATTGGCACATCCACGACATCGACTTCGCCCCGCCCGAAATGGCCCTGCCGCTGATCGAGACGCATGTGCGCGATCTGATCGAGCGGCTGACGTAAACCTATCTCTCCACCGGCTCGCCCGCCGCCAGCCAATCGTTCATCGAACCGGCGTAATGGGTGTCGGCGTCCTTGCGCCCGCCAAGCCGCGCCATGTCGATGGCGCGCTGGGTGCGCTGTCCCGAGCGGCAGGAAAACACGATTCGTTTCCCCGCCTCGCGCGGCAGGTTTTGCGGGTCGAAGGTCGAAAGCGGGAAATTCACCGCTCCGGGAATATGCCCCTCGGCGAATTCATTGGGTTCGCGCACGTCCAGCAGCAGGATGTTTCCGTCCGCGAGTCCCTGCTTCAATTCGTCGCGCGTCACCGTCTCGACCATTTCGTCGAATCCTTCTCATGCACCGGGCGCAGCGCCCGCGGAAAAAATTCTTTTACGCCCCGGAGCGCCAAGGGAAAAGCGCAGAATGCGGGCGCCGTCTGGTCCATTCTGTCGATGGCGCGGCGGCGCGCGCTGGCCTATATCGTCTCCGACTAAAGTACCGAGTCGCGGCAAAACGCCGCGCGGGGAAGACATTCGAGGAAACGTCCATGAGCGAAGGCCTGTCGTCCGACCTGCAATCCGGCGCGCTGATCTATCATTCGCATCCGCGCCCCGGAAAGCTGGAGATCCGCGCGACGAAACCGCTCGGCAACCAGCGCGACCTCGCGCTCGCCTATTCGCCCGGCGTCGCCGCGCCCTGCCTCGAAATCGCCGCCGACCCCGACAAGGCCGGGCTCTACACCGCCCGCCAAAACCTCGTCGCCGTGGTGACGAACGGCACGGCCGTGCTGGGCCTGGGCGACATCGGCCCGCTCGCGGCAAAACCGGTGATGGAGGGCAAGGCGGTGCTCTTCAAAAAATTCGCCGGCATCGACGTGTTCGACATCGAGTTGAACGAAAGGGACGTCGACAAACTGGTGGACGCCATAGCCGCACTCGAACCCACCTTCGGCGGCATCAACCTGGAGGACATCAAGGCCCCGGAATGTTTTGAGGTCGAGCGCCGCCTGCGGGAAAAACTGTCGATCCCCGTCTTCCACGACGACCAGCACGGCACCGCCATCATCGTCGGCGCCGCCGTGACCAACGGCCTGAAACTCGCCGGAAAAAGCATCGAGGAGGCGAAAATCGTCTCGTCCGGCGCCGGCGCGGCGGCCCTCGCCTGCCTGAGCCTGCTGGTTTCCCTCGGCGCCAGGCGCGAAAACATTTGGGTCACCGACCTCGACGGCGTGGTCTTTAAGGGCCGCAACACGCTGATGGACCCGCTGAAGGAAACGTTTGCCCAGGACACCTCCGCCCGCACCCTGGCCGAAGTCATTCCCAATGCCGACGTGTTTTTGGGCCTGTCCGCCGGCGGCGTGCTCAAGCCCGACATGGTGGCGAAAATGGCGGCGACGCCGCTGATCCTGGCGCTCGCCAATCCGCATCCGGAAATCCTGCCGGAAGAGGCCCTGGCGGTGCGCCCCGACGCCGTGCTGTGCACGGGGCGCTCGGATTATCCCAACCAGGTCAACAATGTCCTGTGCTTCCCCTATATTTTCCGGGGCGCGCTCGATGTCGGCGCCACCACGATCAACGAGGCGATGAAGCTCGCCGCCGTCGAGGCCATCGCGGCGCTGGCCCAGGAGCCGCCCGCCGACGAGGTGGCCCGCGCCGCCGGCATCGCCCCCGCCTTCGGCAAGACCAGCCTGATCCCCTCGCCGTTCGATCCGCGCCTGATGCTGCGCATCGCCCCCGCCGTGGCCAAGGCCGCCGCGGCGAGCGGCGTCGCCCGCCATCCGATCACGGATTTCGACGCCTATCGCGCCAAGATGGAAAGCACGGTGTTCCGCTCCGGCTTCATCATGAAGCCGCTGATGCAGACGGCCAAATCAAATCCGCGCCGCGTGGTCTATTCGGAAGGCGAGGACGAGCGGGTTTTGCGCGCGGTGCAGTCGGTGGTGGAGGAAGGCATCGCCCGCCCCATCCTGATCGGCCGCCGCGCCGTGATCGAAAAAAACCTGAAAAAATTCGGTCTCGCCGTCACGCTCGACCGCGATTTCGACCTGATCGATCCGGAAAACGACCCCCGCTACAAGGATTATGTCGCCTCGCTCGTCTCGATCGCGGGGCGGCGCGGCGTCAATCCCGGCCTTGCCCGCACTTTGGTGCGCACCAACAACACGGTGATCGGGGCCCTCGCCCTGGCGCGCGGCGAGGCCGACGGCCTGCTGTGCGGCCTGGAGGGGCGCTACACCGAACGGCTCGGTTTTCTGCGCGACGTGATCGGCGTCGCGCCGGGCGTGTCGGATTTCGCCGCCATGAGCCTGATGATCACCAGCAAGGGCGCGTTTTTCATCGCCGACACCCATGTGCGCCGCGACCCCTCGGCGGCGGAGATCGCCGAGACCGCCGTGCTCTGCGCCGCCCACGCCCGCCGCTTCGGCCTGACGCCGAAAATCGCCTTCGTCTCCGATTCGGATTTCGGTTCGGACGATTCGCCCTCGGCCGCCAAAATGCGCGCCGCCGTGGACATTTTGCGCGAACTGGCGCCGGAGCTCGAAGCCGACGGCGAGATGAAGGCCGACAGCGCGCTTTCCGAGGTCAAGCGTCTGCGCGTCTTCCCGGACTCGCGGCTCAAGGGCGTGGCCAACATCCTGATCATGCCCAATCTTCCCGCCGCCAACATCGCCTACCAGATGACCAAGATGATGGCGGACGCGCTCCCCGTGGGGCCCATCCTGCTCGGCGCCGCGCGACCCGCCCACATCATCACCCCCTCGGTCACGGCGCGCGGCATCGTCAACATGACGGCGGTGGTTGTGGCGGAAGCGCAACACCACGCGGAAGAACCCGGCAGGACGTGATCCCCCGCCGGAAAAAAGGCCCAATCGATGCTATATGAGGGAGAAGGTTTCCGGATCGGTTCCGGAAGAAAGTGAATTCTGCTTCGATCCCCTGTTTCGCGGGGGATCGGGGCCGGAAAGGCGAAAAATGAACACCGCGTCGACTCGCAAGATCGCCGCTCTCGTCCTTCTGCCCCTCGCCGCGTTTCCGGCGCGGGCTGCGGAGCGTTCCCTCGCGCCCAGCGCCAGCGACGCCCCCAGCTATGCCCGCGCCTGCGACGCCTATGGCGCCTCCTATTTCGCTGTACCCGGCTCCGACATCTGCCTGTCGTTCGGCGGCGTCGCCGCGGCCCAGCTGGAGCCGCGCAACCTGACCAACTGGCTGCCGTCGCCGCCGCCCGGCGCCGCCCTGCCCTTTACGTCCACGTCGCGGCCCGCCCAGCAATTCGGCGGCGCCTTCGCCGTGGGGCTGAACGCCACGGCGCGGCTGCCCACCGAGGCGGGTCTGATTTCGGCCTATGTCAGCGGCATCGCCGGCTATGCCGGCGCCAGCAATCCCAGCACCTGGAGCAATCTCAGCCGACTCGACTTCGCCTATCTCACCTTCGCCGGCTGGACGGCGGGGCGCGCGCAATCGGCCTTCGACTTCTACGCCGACGCCTGGAATTTCACGCCGCTGCGCGGCTCCAACACCCGCACGGAACTGGTCTCCTACGCCTTCGCGCCGACGCCCGGCGTCACGGCCGTGGTGTCGGTGGAAAATCCCCGGGAGCGCTGGGGCGCCATCGGCCAGACCATCGTTCCGAACGCGACCGCCGCGAACACCGGCCCCGTCGCGCCCGATCTCGTCGGCGCTGTGCGCATCGAAAGCCCGTTCGGCCTGGCGCAAATCAGCGGCGCCGTCCATCAGCTGCAGACCGCCTACACCGCGCCGCCCTCGGTCAATCCGCCCGGCGCCTCGTCCTCGCAATGGGGGTTCGCGGCCCAGGGCGGCCTGAAAGTCAACCTGCCCGCCCTGTCCGACGCCGACGCCATGATCCTCCAGGCGACTTATGCGCGCGGCGCCTCGGCCTATGTCGCCGGCGACAACCAGAGCACGTTCGGCGACTTCGGCCGGCCCTCGCTGTCCGGCCCGAACCTCAGCGGCGTCGGCCCCGGCCTGTCGGCTTACGACTACGATTGCGTGGTCGGAGCGCAGCCGTTCGGGCGCTGCGACAAGTCGAGCGGCTACGCCATCGTCGCCGCATTGAAACATTTCTGGTCGCCCACCGTCTCCTCCTCGCTGTTCGCCAGCGTGTTCGGCATGAATTATCCAGACGCCGTGAACCAGAGCTCGGCGACGGTCGCCGGCGCCGGCGACTACCGCGAAACCATCGTCGGCGGCAATCTGGCGTGGACGCCGCTGAAAAACCTCATGATCGGCGGCGAGCTGTCCTACACGCTCAGCAAGACGCAGACGCCCCAGCCATCGACGAATTCCGACCATTGGACCGCCTCGCCCGAATGGTCCGGCCGCGTCCGCGTGCAGCAGAAATTTTGAGCACGGCCGGCGCGAGCCCTGACGGGCCGGCGCCAGATCTGGCGCCCCCTCGGGATTTGGCGCCCCTTCAGGATCTGGCGCCGGCTCTGGACATGAGCCTGTTCGCCTTCGCCCGCATCGGCCCCGACCTGAGGCTGCGCGCCGTGCAGGGGCGGCTGCTGGACTGGTTGCCGCCGGTCGGCGCGCCGCTCGCCGACAGTCCCGTGTTCTTCGGCCTCGAAACGCAATTGGCCGCGTTGCGCGACGGCGCGCGCGAGCGCATGGACCTTCCCGGCCTGAGACTGCCGCCGACGGTCGAAACACCCTTCGCGCTCACGCTGGTCCGGGAGCGAAAAAACGGCGGGCTGCTCCTCTACGCCGCCGCCGACGCCGGCGTGCTCGAATTCGAGCGCCAGCTCGCCCATGAACGCCGCCAGACCCAGATTCTCGCCGACCAGGCCGCCAGCGCCGGCCGCGTGTTGCGCGAACAGGCGGCGCTCTACCGCGACATCGTCGAGAACGACAGCGACCTCGTGCTGCGCCTGGGGCCCGACATGCGGGTCTCCTTCGTCAACACGGCGGTCTGCCGGCTGCTGGCGCTGTCCGAGGGCGAAATTCTGGGACGCCCGGTCGACGACCTGCTGGCGTCGTCGCCGGAGGAGTTTTGGCGCGCGCGTTTCTTCGCGAAATCGGCGAGCTATTTCGAGCAGGCGGCGTCCTTCGAACAGGCGGCCCGCGGAGCCGACGGCGGACTGGTGTGGATCTGGTGGCGCGTGCATTGGGTTGGCGGCGGCGCCGAATATCAGGCGATCGGCCGCGACATCACCGACCTGCTGCGGCTGCGCGCCGAGGCCGCCGCCCGCGCCGAGGAGGCGCGCGTCAACGCCGTGATGCGCGAGCGCCTGCGCATCGCCCACGCCCTGCACGACACGCTGGTGCATTCGCTGGTGGCGCTGAGCCCGCAAATCCGCCTGATCCGCAAGACCGCCGGGCTCGACGCCCCGACGCGTCTCATGGAGGAGCTGGCGTTCGCCGAACAGGCGGTGCGCGACGGCCTGTCGCGCGCGCGCGCCGCCATCGCCGATTTGCGCAGCCACCCGCTGGAGCCGGAGGGGCTGGGCGCGGCGCTCGAAGGACTGGCGCGGCGTTTTGCCGATCGCACCGGCGTGCATGTGCTGGTGGACCTCGACGCCCGCGTGAAGTCGCTGGGGCCGGAGGTGGCCGACACGTTCTACCGCATCGCCGAAGAGGGTTTGCGCAACGCCGAACTTCACGCGCAGCCGACCAGCGTCGGCGTCACCCTCGCCGTCGACGAGAACGGCGCGGCCACGCTGGTGATCGACGACAATGGACGCGGGTTCGATCCCAACCAGCCGCCCTCGGGACATTATGGCCTGATCGGCATTCGCGAGCGCGCCGAAATGATCGGCGCGCAGTTCAACCTCGCCTCAGCGCCGGGCGTGGGAACGCGCATTGTCGTGGTCGCCCAGGCCGCGCGGGGCGGCTGAGCCGGGATCGGACGCGCGCGACGGCGCGCGAGCGGACGGATTTGCCCTATCGAGACAGGCAATTGCATCTTGTCGGGAAAGCGGCTAGAGCTGGGCGGATAATCGCTCCCTTTCCGTATTCGGGCGGCGCCATTTTTCGCGGGCCCGGCAGCTTCCCGACGGCGGCAGAGAACAGTTGCGGTTTGTCGTGCGGCGGCGGACGCCGCCTTCCTCGTGACCGGAGAGACGGATTGGCGCCGGGTCAACGCATCCGCATTCTGATCGCGGAGGATCAACCGATGATCCGCCGCGCCTTCGCGTCCATGCTGGCGCTGGAGAGCGACCTGGAGATCGTCGCCCAGGCCGCCGACGGCGCGGAGGCGGTGCAGGAGGCGCGGCGCTGGCAGCCCGACATCGTGCTGATGGACATCCAGATGCCCCGGCTCAACGGCATCGCCGCGACGCGCCAGATCGTCCGCGACTGCCCGGACGCGCAGGTGATCATCCTCACCACCTTCGACACCGACGAGCTGATCTTCGACGCGATTTGCGCGGGCGCCCAGGCCTATCTGCTCAAGGACGCCGAGGAGGAGGAAATTCTGGAGACGATCCGCGCGGTGTCGCGCGGCCATTCGCGGCTCGCGCCCAATGTCGCGCGCAAGCTTCTCGACGAATTCCGCCGCGTGCGCCGCCCGGCGGCGCCGCTGGACGACGACCTGGACCAGGAAGCGCTCACCGACCGCGAAAACGATATTTTGCAGCTGATCGTCGCCGGCAAGGGCAACAAGGAGATCGCCGCGCAACTCAAGCTCGCGGAAGGCACGGTGAAGAACTATGTCAGCCGCATCCTGGAAAAGCACAACGCCCGCAGCCGCACCGAGCTGGCGGTGAAAACGCTGAACCGCCGCGCGGAGTGAGAAATCAATCCACCGCCTCGGTCTGGTGGATTTTCCGATAGTCGATTTCCTGCAGCGCGCCCTCCTCCGTGGGCTGCGCGCCGATGTCCGCGTACACATGATTGAAGCGCAACTCGTCGAAATGGTAGCCGCGGCGCACGACCAGCGTCTGGCCCGAGGCCTCGTCGTGGCCGTTGAAGACGAGCAGGATGCGCGCGTCCATCGCCTTGAGGTCGTCGCGGGTCAGGCCGTGCAGCGGGCTCGACTCGTCGATCGTATGGAACAGGGTCCAGGACAGGACGAAAATGGGATTGCGCCGATGCGCCAACGGCAGCGGACGGAAGCGAACGAAGCGGCGGCCCTCCAGAGTGGTTTCCGCATAGATGAGCCAGAGGTCGGCTTCGGCCTCGGTCACCACGCTGTGGCGGGCGTTGGCGAGCCGCGCCATCAGCGTCGTCTCACCCTGGTGCGGACCGATCACCAGCGCCTCCGCGAAAATGACGCGCGCCCGCGGCCTTGAGAAACGCGCGAAGATCAGGCCGGTGAACACGGCGAGGGTCGACAGGCCTGTAAAAATTTCGGCGGTGACGACGAGATGGGCGTAGGCGTTGGCGGGGTGCATATCGCCATAGCCGACCGTGGCGAGCGTCTCGACGGAGAAGAAGAACTTGTCCAGGAACGACCCCGGCCGCGCATTGGCGATGCAGTCGCCGCCGAGGTGGAACAGGCTGGCGAACAGCAGGTTCATCGTCAGGAAATAGACGGCGAACCCGGCAAAGAACGCCGGCCAGGACAGCCGCATGGAATTGTGGAAGAGGTCGCCGAACAGACTGGGCTTCAGCCCGCGCGCCAGAAATTCGCGGTCGGCGACCCGGATTTTCCTGGCCTTGTCGGGGTGGGCGATCATGGCCCGTGGATAGCAGCGTCAAGCTTGAGCGTCAAAAGCGATCAAGGTTGATCTTCTGGTCCGGGACCGTTCCGTGGAACAGCGGCCTCACGAGACCCGGCGCAAGGCTTCCATAGGGTCCGTAAAGGGCGAGGGCCCGGTCGCAGGCGGCAAAAAAACGGTGGCTTTCATTGGCGGCGGCGTGCTGGCGCGCATAGGCGAAGCCGTAAACTTTTATGTAATGGCCATCGACCCGGATGCGGTGGACATCGCGGAACAGGGCGAGCGCGGCGGGATCGACGGCGTAATTGACGCACATCTCGCTCCAGGCGGAGGCGTCGGCGATCAGCCGGATCAGCGCGTCGCGCTCCTGTGCGGCGCCGGCTTGGGCGGGCCCCGCTTGCGCGCCGGCGCAGGCCAGCGAAACGGCGAGGCCGAGGATCAAAGGCTTCATGGCGGCGCTCCCGGAATGTCGCCCCCATTCTGCCCGAAGCCGGCCGACGATCAAGTCCGCGCCGACGGAACTTTCAAGATCGCGGAACGTTTGGCGCGCAGGATTGAAGCGCGAGGACAGGCATGATTGGACGCTCGGCGACTCTTGCTGCGCTCGCAGCCGCGCTGATGTCCGGCGCCGCCCTCGCCCAGACCCCGCGCGCCGCCGATCCGCCGCCCGAAACCGTCAGCGCTCCGTCCGGGTCGCCAAGCGCCCAGCCCGCGAATCAGGGCGCGAGGCCAATCGACCCCGCCGTGAAGCGCGCGCCGGAGCGCGGCGAGCAGGAGCCGCCGGCGGGAGACGTCGGTTACTGAAAAGGCGGATCGTTCCCGCGCCCTCCGCCGCTCAATGTCATCAATCCCCCGCAAGACGCGGAGCAGGCGCAGCAGCCGCTTGAGCGAGGCGCCGCTTTCATTCTCGACATATCAAGAGCGGAATGTTACGCGCGTGAATTGCACGTTCAAGGAACCAATCTATTGCAACTGTCTGTCGTTGTGCCCTGCTACAATGAAGAGAATGGTCTCGACGCGTTGCGCCGGCGGATCGTCGCCGCCTGCCAGACCTGCGCGGCCGACGACTACGAAATCGTCCTGGTGAATGACGGTTCCTCGGACCGGACCTGGGATGTGATGGCGCGGTTTTCAGCCCAGGATCCGCGCGTCGTGGCGGTAAACCTTTCGCGCAACCATGGCCATCAGCTCGCACTGTCGGCGGGACTGTCCCTGGCGCGCGGCGACCGGGTGTTCATCATCGACGCCGATCTGCAGGATCCCCCCGAATTGCTCGGCGAAATGATGGCGCGCATGGACGCCGGGGCCGACGTTGTTTACGGGCAGCGCATTGAGCGCCAGGGGGAAACGCGGTTCAAGAAACTGTCCGCCTATCTCTTCTATCGCGTGCTCGACAGGCTGGTGGATGTTTCCATTCCCACCGACACCGGCGATTTCCGTCTCATGAGCCGTCGGGCGCTGGATGTTCTCAACGCCATGCCGGAACATCATCGCTTCATTCGCGGGATGGTCAGCTGGCTGGGGTTCCGCCAGGAAGCCGTGCCCTACGCCCGCGCCCCGCGTTTTGCCGACAGTTCCAAATATCCGCTGGCGAAAATGATCCGCTTCGCTTTGGACGCGATCACGGGGTTTTCCATACGGCCGCTGCGTCTCGCCTCTTACCTGGGCTTCGCCGTGAGTTTAATCGCCCTGGTGATGATGCTCTATGCGTTGATTTCTTATCTGCTGGGCAACACCGTCAGCGGCTGGACCTCCATGACGTTGATTATTCTGGCCGTCGCGAGCGTGCAGTTCATGCTCATGGGCGTTATTGGAGAGTACCTTGGCCGGCTCTACATGGAATCCAAGCGCCGGCCTCTCTATATCATTGATGAAATACGCACCTCTCCTTCGGCGTCCCGTTCGCAATCCATCTAACCCACACATTTTGATTGTGTAGCCAAGCCAATCAATTTTCCTGGCGCCGACGGTGGCGGAAACGCCTGACGCCTTGCGGGGACCGCGCCGCGCCGGAGGTTCGCGAAACGAGGCGGCGCCATCCTCGCGGCTTCAGGCGCGCGGGGCCGCTTTCCACGCCGACTTGAACGCCAAGGGGCTCAATCCCGTCGCCTTCTGAAACGCCCGACGAAAACTGCGCGCATCGGAATATCCGGTAAGTTCCGCCGCACGCTCCACCGTCTCGCCGTCGCGCAAAAAACCCTTGGCTTTGCGGATGCGCTGGAACGCCACCATCTCGGAGAACCGCACCCCCTCCCGCGCCAGGAGCCTGTCCAGCGACCTTTCGCTGATGCCGAGTTCCGAGGAAACTTCCCGCCGTCCCCTCAGCGTCCCGTCCCTCTCGACAATGCGCTCGACCAGACTGCGCGCGTCGATCCGACCCATGGACGCCAGCTCCCTTTCGGCCGCGCGGCGCAACATGTGAGCGGCGGCGGGATCGGGAAGGCGCAGGGGCGCGCGAAGGTCCCGGCTGCGATAGACGACGCGGGACCGGTCGGCGTCATCGACGATGCGCGCGGCGAGCCGTCTCGCCAAAACCCCTTTCAGACCGCGGCCGAGGCGCCCCTCGATCTCGAAGCGGACGGGCTCCGGCGCCTCGCCGGGAAGTTGCCTGAGGAGGTGGACGACGGTGAGAAGGTGATCGAGCCGCCAGAACTGCCCGAGTTCCTCGTCCGCATAGAGGTCGCGGGCGACGACCGCCGTTTCGTCGCCGTGCGTCTCCATGTCGAGCCGCAAGACCGAACCGGCGAGCGTCTGAAAGTCGAGCGCGAACCGCAGCGCGGCTTCGGCGCACGCCTGCACCATCATGCCAAGCCCGACGGTTCCAAAATTCGCGATGGATTTTCGAAACGCGTGATCGACGACGAACTCTTCGCCGACTTTTTCCCGGGCGCGAAGGTAGGCCTGCCGCGCCTCGAAATAGCTGAAGCGCCGTCCGCCGTCCGAGGGATGGTCCCCCTGGAACTCCAGAAAAGGAAAAATCTCGCGCGCATTCCAGCCGCGTTCGAAGGCATGGGCGATCAGCGGCGACATGACATGCAGCGGCACCACCCGGTCGTGCGCCGAGGCGAGCGGGATCTCCGCAGGCGCCGGCGCTCCAGCAACAAGTGTCCCCTTTTCTGGCGGCATCTGTCCTTGGCCCCCGTCCCGGCTTTCCCTAGCTTTTAATTCAAGCGTTAATTGACCTGCGCCAATGCGCATCATGCAGCGGATCGGACCCGTCGGCAATTCTGGACTGTCTCGATGACGGAAAAACCAAGGCGCGAACCAAGCTCCCCAGGAGGAGGCGCAGGCGCCTCGTGACTGCCTAAGCAGGATTTCCGAAAAGCGGCCCCCGGTTTTCGGATGAAAATCCTGCGAAAACAAAGGAACCTAAGCAAACATTCGTTGGGCGACCAACGAATGTTTGCTTAGGACACAGGTTTCACCGGGTCAGCCGTCCATCGGCGGCTAGAGCAGAGGAATGGGCCATGAAGAAATTTCTGTTTGCTTTCGGCGTCATCGCGCTTCTGGCGGAACCGGCGTCCGCGACCGGGGTCATCCGCATGTCGCCGGCCGACGCCGCCATCGGCGTCCAGCCGACGCAGACCGTGACCCGCGCCGGCGTCGCGCATCGCTCGACCCGCCGCACCACCCGTCGCGTCGACCGCCGCTAGAGCATTTTCAAGCGAAGCGGATACCGGTTCGCGTGAAGAAAATGCGTCAAAACAAGACTCTAGAGCTTTTTTCTGTTTCCATGAAACGTGAAAAAGCTCTAGGCCTATTGATCTTGCTCACATAAATTCGCGGCCGCCTCCGCCTGATCGCGAAGGCGGCCTGCTTTTGCGCCCGTGATCGCCCGGCCACATCCCCGGGCCGGGCTTTCGTTTTCAGCGACTTCGGTCGTCAACTCAATGGGGCTCACGTGGAATTTGACAGACGCGCCGCCATGATGGGCGGCATCGGCCTTCTCACCGGCGCCGCGGTCGCGCCGGGCGCGGCGCTCGCCTTCGACCATCCGCTCGCCGACCTCATCGAAGGCGCCGAAGATTTTCATATCGCCTCGGACGCCTACATCTACGGCTATCCGCTGGTCACCATGGAGATGACCCGGCGGGTCATGACCAACGTGGCCGAACCCGCCGGCACCCGCGCGCCGATGGGACAGCTCATCAAGGCGCGCGAGTACCCGACCGCCGCCTATCGCGACGTCACCGCGCCGAACGCCGACACGCTCTACACCATCGCCTTCCTCGACGTCGGGTCCGAGCCCTGGGTGGTCGACGCGCCCGACATGAAGGGCCGCTACTACCTGCTGCCGTTCCTCGACGGCTGGACCAATGTGTTCGCCTCCCCCGGCAGCCGCACGACCGGAACCGGCGCGCAAACTTTTGTCGTCACCGGTCCGGGCTGGAGCGGGACGATTCCCCCCGGCATGACCCAGCTCAAGTCGCCGACCGCCATCGTCTGGATGCTCGGCCGCATCTATTGCACGGGCACGCCCGAGGATTACGCGGCGGTCCATGCGCTGCAGGACGCCTTCAAGGTGCAGCCGCTGAACACCTGGGGCAAGGACTACAAGCCGCCGGCGGGAACCGCCGATCCGGCGATCGACATGAAGACGCCGGTCCGCGACCAGGTCAACAAGCTTTCCGCGCACGATTATTTCACCCTGCTCGCCGACCTGCTGAAGCGCAACCCGCCCGCCGCCGCTGACGCGCCCGCGCTGGAGCGTTTCAAGGAGATCGGGCTGGAGGCCGGCAAAAATTTCGACCCGGCGGCGCTCGACCGCCGCTATGACGCGCGCGTGCCGCGCTTGGCCTTCGATCGCATCCTCCTGCACATGACCTCGCTCAAGCGGGAGCACGGCTGGCTGTTCACGACCAAGACCGGCGCCTACGGGACCGACTATCTGCAACGCGCCTTCATCACGGCGATCGGGCTCGGCGCCAACCTGCCGCAGGACGCCGTCTATCCGATGTCGCAGCGCGCCTCGCTGCTGCGCGCCTACGACGGCGCGCAAAAGTACGAAATCCGGTTCGAAAAGGGCCAGCTGCCGCCGGTCAAGGGGTTCTGGTCGCTGACCATGTACGACGAAAACATGTTCTTCGTCGCCAATCCGATCAACCGCTATTCCATGAGCATGCGGACCAATCCGAAATTCGAGTCCGACGGCTCGCTGGTCATCACCATCCAGAACGAAAGCCCCGGCGCAGACAAGGAAGCCAATTGGCTGCCCGCGCCAAAAGGAAAATTCCACCTGATGCTGCGTCTGTACTGGCCCACCGAAAACGATCCGTCGATTCTCAACGGTTCCTGGGAGCCGCCGGCGGTCAAGCGCGCGCGTTAAAAACCCGATTTTTCATGATGGAGTGAATTGTATGAAACATGCGCTGGTCCTCGGATTTTTGGCTGCGGCTGCGTCAATGGGCGCCGCCGAAGCCGCTCCGGTCGAACTCTCGACCTATGCCGACGCCAAGGGATGGATCGACGTGCAGGAGCTGACCTGCGCGCAATTGGCGAACACTTTTCAGGAAGACGCCGATTATCTGACCGCCTGGTACAGCGGCTGGTACAATGGCCTGGCCAAAAAACACTTCGTCAAGCCCGATCGCGCCAAAACGCTCGAGCACAACATCATCATGTATTGCAAGGCGAACCCCGACAAGAAGATCATCCACGGGTTGGATGTGGTCTTCAAGGAATGGCGCGAGAAGAACGGCATCCGCGAGTAAGCCGCGCGCGCCGTCATCCGCGAGCGGTTTGGCGGCGCGACACCATGGCGTGAGCCAAATTCTTCATGTCTCCGCCGCAATGCTCCACCGGCTTTGAGCTGCGGCGCCGCAAGCCACACTTCAGGACGCGCATGCTCCCAAGCGGCCCCGACGCCGATCATATCCACTTGGCCATTTCGCACGCGACCGCGCCGGCCTTCCTGCTCGGAGCGGTTGCGGGCTTTCTCTCCGTGCTGGTGGGCAGGCTGGACCGGGTCGTGGACCGCAAGCGCACCCTTCTGGGCGGAGACGCCTACAGCGAGGAGGACGCGGCGAAACTCGCCCGCCTGTTCAAGCGGAGAATGATTCTCCTGCAACGCGCGATCTATTTCGCCGTGCTCAGCGCCCTGGTGACCGCGGGGCTGCTGACCCTGGCTTTCGTGACCGCGCTGATCGGCATCGATCATAACACGGGCTCCGCGCTTTTTTTCATTGTCGCCCTGGGGCTGCTCGTCGTCTCGCTGATCTACTTTTCCCGCGAGATCCGGGTTTACATGGGCTCATTCCATCTCGAATGAGCCGCGCCACAAGCGCCTTGGAAATCGGCCCAAAGCGTTCCAGACCGCCGGATGTCGGCCGCGATGCGCTCCACGGCCGGCAGCGCGCGCCTGAAGACTTTTCGAGGCCTGGAACAGAGTTCGTTCAGCCCCGGCTCGCGATCCGGCGTTCGGATCAGGCGGTTGCGCGGGCATTCGCCCCTGCAGTCGGTTTTTTTAAGCGACACGCGCGGCAAAGTCCCCGACTTGGCCCGGACAGCCGCGCCGTGCTCAGATAGAAGCCGCATGTGCAATCGAGAGTGCAGGTCGAACCCAACTGGCGCGGAATTCTGTCCTTATCGAACGTCGCAAGCTCGGTCGGCTGTCCGGGGCAGTTTTCGGTTCTACAGATACGCAAGCATCCGTTGACGCCACACACCTCAACGTCGTCATGGCCGCGCGTCGTCCCGGCCATCCACGCGGCGCCGAAACGCGACACGTGCGGCATGTTCTCTCGCCTGTCGGCGGGATGCCCGGCACAAGGCCGGGCATGATGTCCGTGGTTTAACCTGCCCGCGGGTTACTGCTGCAAGCACCCGCGCACGAATTTGATCCGGTCGACGACGTCAAGCTTTTCCGCCAGAGCCTTCTCGCGGCATTCCTTGAGCTTGTCGACCTTCTGCTCCATTTTCTGCACGAAGTCGATTTCGTCCGAAACCGGCCCGTCGGCGGCGGCCGCCTTCACACCTTCCAGCCTCTTGATGTCGTCGGGCGTCAACTGCGGCCGGTCGAGCTTGATCGTCAACTTGTCGAGTTTTGCGGTCAGCGGGAACGGCGGCTGATAGTCCGCGTCGTTCACCCCCGTCAGCGTGTCGGAGCCGATATCAAAACTCTCGTCCCATTGCAGGATCATCGGCAGGGTGCGCTCCATTTTTTGGGTGGCGACAACCTTGCCGTCGACCTTCAACTCGCCGACGCCGGAGCGGCCGACGCCGGAGAAGTTGTTGAAAGCCAGCGTGCCCGGGCCGAGGCCGTCATATTTGAAATCGAACTCGACCGTATGTTTGCCCGGCGCGAGCGCATCCGGGCCTTCCCATTTGAGGCGCTTGAGGTCGACGAGGTTCCACAGGAACACCGGCTTGCCCTTGAGCAGGTAGAAACCGTAACCGCCGAAGCGGCCGCCGGAGGTGAGGATCATGCCCTCGCCGCCCTGCTGCGGAACGTCGAGATCGGCCGTGACCGTATAGGACGTGTTCAGCAGCAGCGGCGAATCGCCCTGCGGCAGACCGACCATCGGCCGCGTGTAGACGAACTCGGTCCGCCCGGCGGTGATGTTGGGGCGTGGCGCCACCACGCGCGCCGCCACGGAGGCGTCGAGCGGGAAAACTTGATGCTTCTTCGCCTCCTGAACAAAGGCTTCGCGCAGCTCGGCGACCTTGAGCGGGTGTTTGTCGGCGATATCGTCGGTCTGGTTCCAATTCTTGCGCAAGTCGTAGAGCTGGAACACCTGATTGTTGAGCGGGTCCGGGTTCGCCGGACCGAACGCCTCCCAGGGCGCGCGGTTGACCTTGGTGCTGAGCAGCCAGCCCTCGTCATACAGCGCCCACTGGCCCATCATCTCGAAATACTGGAGCTTGTGGCGCGTGGGAGCCTTGGCGTTCTCGGCGTCGAACGTATAGGCGAAACTCGTTCCCTCGATGGGCGCCTGCTTGATGCCATCGACCATTTCGGGCGCCTTGATGCCGGCGGCTTCCAGGACTGTCGGCATGACGTCGATGACATGGGTGAACTGCTCACGCAGGCCGCCCTTGTCCTTGATCCGCGCCGGCCAGGACACCACCATGTTCTGGTTGACGCCGCCGAGCCGTGACGCATTCTGTTTGAACCAGTCGAACGGCGTGTCAAAAGCCCAGGACCAGCCGGCCGACATGTGGTTGTAGGTCTGCTCCGTGCCCCACACGTCATAAAACTTCATCTGCACTTCGGCCGGAATTTGGTTGAGGCCGTTGAAGAAGGCGACCTCGTTCGGCGTGCCCAGGGGGCCGCCCTCGGCGCTCGTCCCATTGTCGCCGTTGATGTAGATGACCAGCGTATTATCGGGATCGCCCAGGCTCTTCATGGCCTCGACGACGCGGCCGGTCTCATGGTCGCTGTAAGCGGCATAGGCCGCGAACACTTCGACCTGACGGATGAAAAGCTTCTTTTCAATATCCGTGAGCTGGTCCCAGGGCTTCAGCTTGTCGCTCGGCCAGGGCGTGAGCGTGGCGTCCTTGGGCACGATGCCGAGCCGCTTCTGGTTGTCAAAAATGCGTTCGCGCAGCTTTTCATAGCCGTCGTCGAACAGATGCTGCGCGTGGATCTTGTCGACCCAGTCCTGGGTCGGATGATGCGGCGCGTGGGTCGCGCCCGGCGCGTATTTGACGAACAGCGGCTTGGCAGGATCGATCTGATGCATCCGCGTCATCCAGTCGATGGCGTCGTCCGCCATCGCCGTAACGAGGTTCCAGCTTCCCGGAGGTTTTCCAAGGAACGGGTATATTTGCGTGGTGTTGCGGAACAGATTTGGTTGCCACTGATTGGCGTCGCCGCCAACAAAACCGTAGAAATATTCAAAGCCCATCCCGGTCGGCCACTGGTCGAACGGACCGGCTTGGCTCGCCGCGAAAGCCGGCGTGTTGTGGTCCTTGCCGAACCAGGAGGTGTGGTAGCCGTTTTCGAGCAGAACGCGCCCGATGGTCGCCTTGTCCTTGGCGATGATGCTGTTGTAGCCGGGATAACCGGTCGATTGCTCGGAAATGACGCCGAAGCCGGCGGAATGGTGGTTGCGCCCGGTGATCAGCGCGGCGCGGGTCGGCGAGCACAGCGCGGTGGAGAACATGCGGGTGTAGCGCAGGCCTTCCTGCGCGATCTCGTCCATCGTCGGGGTCGGAATGACGCCGCCGAACGTTCCGGGCACGCCGAAGCCGGCGTCGTCGGTGATGACCAGCAGCACGTTCGGCGCGCCCTTGGGCGGGACGACGCGCGGCGCCCACCAGGGCGTCGATTGCAGCGCGTCATGCTTGATGAGCCCGCCGAATTTCGGGTCGGGCGGCGGCAACTGCTTTCCGTCGATCGTCGTCGTGGCGCCGGGCGAGCCCAGCACGCCCGTGACCTCCTGCGCCGGGGCCGGAGCTGCGGCGCCAAAGGCGACCAGAGCGCCGAGCGCCCAGACGGATGCGCTTCTTGTCCAGGCGTTCGCGCGCATCGCCTTGTCCGACGGCGCGTTGGCGCGATTGAATGAGAGCGCGGCGAACGGGGCTTTCGCTAGATCCTTGATCATCGGATGTCCCATCGTAAGGCGGGTCGTGGCGAACCGCACGGCCTGGATGCAATCAGAGTTTCGCCGGTTGATCCTGTTCAAGCCGGAAAATAGGTCAAGGACGGATTTCGCCAGAAACGGGGACAGTTCTCGCCGTCGGCGTCACGCGGCGCGTGCAGGGTCAACCCACGACCAAGCAACTGATGTCACGGTCAAGTTTCGCCCGCGCATTCCACACGGTTTCGCCGGCGCGCGCCTTGCTGTGCTTCGGCGCGGTCGCAACTGTTCCAAAAAAATATAATTCCTGAAAGCGCGAGGCGGCCAGGCGTCCCGCTGGGGGCGCCTGGCCCTCACGTTATTTCCCGCCAGCGCTGGCGGAATTGCCCTCGCAAGCCTGCGCCGAGTTGGCGGAGACAGCCGGAATCCCGACCGCGAGCATCAGAGCGAGCACCACAAAACCCATTTTGCGCATCTTGAGGTTCCCTAGGTTTCGTCAACGTCCAGGCGATCACGCCGAGCCCTATGTGGGGGCTCGGCGGCCGGATGGAAGAGGTCAGCCGCGACGCGCCTGAGAGCGTCCGCCTTCCGCGTGCGACCGCGACGCCGGCCGGCCCTGGCCGTCCCGACGCGGAGCCGGCCTTGCGGCGGCGGGAGCGCCATTCGCGGGACGCGCACCATTGGCGGGACGCCCGCCGTTCTGGGGACGTCCGCCGCGCTTCTTCGGCGCCGGCGCGGCCTCGACGGGCGCGTTGGGATCGAGACGCAGATCGGTCGCCGGAATCGCCTGTTTCGTCAGTTTCTCGATCGCGCGCAAAAGGTCGCGCTCCTCGTGATCGCACAAGGAAATGGCCTCGCCCTCCGCTCCGGCGCGCGCCGTGCGGCCGATGCGATGCACATAGGCCTCCGGAACTTCCGGCAGCTCGAAATTGACGACATGGCTGACCGCGTCGATGTCGATGCCGCGCGCGGCGATATCGGTGGCGACGAGAACCGCCACCTTGCCGGCGCGAAATCCCTCCAGCGCGCGCAGACGCTGGTTCTGGCTCTTGTTGCCGTGAATCGCCTCCGCCGTCAGCCCGGCGTCGAGCAGGGCCGAGGCGACGCGGTCGGCGCCGCGCTTGGTGCGGGTGAAGACGATGGAGCGGCTGAAATCGGGCTTTTGCAGCAGCTCAACCAAGACCTCGCGCTTGCGCTTGGACTCGACATGGATCACCCGCTGCGCCACGCGGTCCGCCGTCTTGGCCACCGGGGTCACCGAGACTTTGACCGGATTGAAAAGCATTTCGCCGGCGAGCGTGGCGATTTCCGTCGGCATGGTCGCCGAGAAGAACAGGGTTTGCCGCGCCTTCGGCAGTTTCGAAAAGATCTTTCGAATCGGCACGAGGAAGCCGAGGTCGAGCATGTGGTCGGCCTCGTCCAGCACCACGGCGTGGGTGCCGTCGAGCCGCAGATTGCCCTGCTGCATGTGGTCGAGCAGGCGGCCGGGGGTGGCGACGAGCACGTCCAGGCCGCGCGAAAGCGCCTGCACCTGGGCGCCGAAGCCGACGCCGCCGAAAATGGTGGCGACGCGCAACCCGGCGAAGCGGCCATAGGCCCTGAAACTGTCGCCGATCTGGGCGGCCAGTTCGCGGGTCGGGGCGAGCACGAGAACGCGGGTCTGCTTGGGGCGGGGATGTTCGGGATAGGCGAGCAGCCGGGTGATCAGCGGCGTGGCGAAAGCGCAGGTCTTGCCGGTGCCGGTCTGGGCTATCCCCAGGAGGTCGCGCCCTTCGAGCAGGGGCGGAATGGCTTGCGCCTGAATGGGGGTGGGGGTTTCGTAACCTTCGGTCTTAAGAGCGCGCAAAATGGTCTCGGCGAGGCCGAGATCGGAAAAATTGGTCATTGTTGCTTTCGTGGGGCCGCGCCCGCGCCATGGGCGTCGGGACGGTCGCAGAAGGCCCCGCACGGAATGGGCCGACTGTCAAAGAAATCCGGGCGACGCATGAATTTCAAGAAATTCGCGTCCCATGCGCCGGCAGTTTTTTCCATCCCGCCCGTCCGTTCACCGGGTGGCGGAATGGAGAGTCGGCAAGACCAAGGTCTTGCCGCAAAAGTCGCTGTTCAGGAGACCTGCAGCTTGTCCGCCGAGGACTTGCCGGTGCGACGGTCGACCACGATCTCGTAGGTGACCTTCTGGCCCTCGTTGAGGCCGGCCAGGCCAGCCCGCTCAACGGCGGAGACATGGACGAAGACGTCGCCGCCGCCGGCGTCCGGCGCGATGAAGCCGTAGCCCTTGGTGGCGTTGAACCATTTTACGGTTCCAGTAGACATGGGAGTACTTTCCTGAAGGCGGTAATCATGCGGGGCGCTCTCCGCGCCCTGCCCGGTTCTATCGATGTTGTGGAGATCATTGACGCGCTTGAGCGCGAAATCGCCCCCGAAGCGCGAGCCCTGGGGCCAAAACTCGATTTTGTTCAGATAGCAGTCAATCGTGTCCGAAACAAGGCGCGATCTTTGCGAGATGTCAAGGCGAGGTCATGGAAACCGAGGCATGATGTGCTTAAGGTAAAAGGCCGGCGACAGACTGGCGACCCCATGGGCAGGAGACGCAGGTGTTTCAGATCCGGATTCATGGCCGGGGCGGCCAAGGCGTGGTCACCGGGGCGGAGATGCTCTCGGTCGCCGCCTTTATGGAGGGGCGTCACGCCCAGGCATTTCCCAGTTTCGGCTCCGAGCGCACCGGCGCGCCGGTGGTCGCCTTTTGCCGAATCGACGACAAGGAGATCCGCTTACGCGAACCGATCCAGGATCCGGATTGCCTGATCCTGCAAGACCCGACGCTGCCGCGCGTGGTCGACGTGTTTTCCGGCCTGCGTCCGGGCGGCTATCTGCTGGTCAACACCAACAAGACTTTTGACGACCTCCACCTGCGCGCGCTGGCGGACAAACTGCCGCCGGGCCACGCCAGGATCGTGCCGGCCACCGAACTGGCGCTCAAACACGTCAAGCGTCCCGCGCCCAACGCCGCCCTGCTCGGCGCCTTCGCCGCGCTCACCGGCCTCGTCCATTTCGACAGCGTCAAGCGCGCCATTCTCCAGGCGTTTCCGGGAAAAGTCGGCGAGGCCAACAGCGCCGCCGCCCAGGAAGCCTACGATCTCGTCATGGTTCAGGAACGCGCGGCAACCGCCTGAGGAGCGCCCAACAATGCTGAAGCAAATGGAAGGGTCCCACGCGGTCGCCGAGGCCATCGCGCTGTGCCGTCCCGAAGTCATCTGCGCCTATCCGATCACGCCGCAGACCCATATCGTCGAGGGCGTGGGCGAGCTGGTGAAATCCGGCGCGCTGGAAAATTGCGAATTCATCAACGTCGAAAGCGAATTCGCCGCTTTGTCGGTGGCGATTGGCGCCTCCGCCGCCGGCGCCCGCGCCTACACGGCGACAGCCTCGCAAGGCCTGCTGTTCATGGCGGAAGCGGTTTACAACGCCGCCGGCCTCGGCCTGCCCATCGTCATGACGCTCGGCAACCGGGCCATCGGCGCGCCCATCAACATCTGGAACGACCATTCCGACGCCATGTCGATGCGCGACGCCGGCTGGATGCAGCTGTTCGCCGAAAACAACCAGGAGGCGGTCGACCTTCACATCATCGCCTTCCGGCTGGCGGAAGAGCTGTCCATGCCGGTGATGGTCTGCGTCGACGGTTTTATCCTCACCCACGCCTTCGAACGCGTCGACATCCCCGAGCAGGCGCAGGTCGACGCCTTCCTGCCGCCCTATGATCCCGTGCAGGTGCTCGATCCCGACAATCCCGCCTCGATCGGCGCCATGGTCGGCCCCGAGGCCTTTACCGAAGTCCGCTTCCTCGCCCATTACAAGCAGCGTCAAGCGCTGCGGCTGATCCCCGCGCTCTCCGACGATTTTGCCAAAATTTTCGGGCGGGCGTCGGGCGGCCTGCTGCGCGCCTACCGCACCGAGGACGCCGAGACCATTGTCGTCGCCATGGGCTCCGTGGTCGGCACCATCAAGGACGTCGTCGACGAGTTGCGCGACGAGGGCCAAAAGATCGGCGTGGTCACTTTGGTGTCCTACCGCCCCTTCCCGGTCGAGGCTTTGCGCGACATCCTGAAAACCGCGAAGCATGTCGTGGTGGTCGAAAAGAGCATTTCGGTGGGCTTGGGCGGACCGCTCGCCGACAACACCGACGGCGTGCTGCGCAATCTCGAAAACCGGCCCCGGCTGCATTCGGCCATCGCCGGGCTCGGCGGGCGCCCGATCACCCGCGCCTCGCTGAAACGATTGTTCCACGACGCGGCCCACGCGCCCTGGGAGGGACCGTTCTTCCTCGACCTCAACGAGCGCGTGGTCGGGCGCGAAATCCACCGGGTTCGAAAAGTGCGCCGCTCCGGCTCGACGGCGGAAAACATTTTGCGACAGCTCGCGCTGGCCAGCCATCTTCCGCAGGAGTGAGACGCCATGGACGACAGCACGCTCACTCAGCAACAGAAGCTGAAATATTATCAAAAGGGCACGTTCACCGTCGGCAACCGCCTCGTCGCCGATGAAGAGCGGTCGGTGCAGGCGTCCGCCGAGCGCAGCAACGCTCTGACCTCGGGCCATCGCGCCTGCCAGGGGTGTGGCGAAGCGCTCGGCGCCCGCTACGCCATTGACGCCGCCATGCGCGCCACCGGCAACGACCTGATCGCGGTGAACGCCACCGGCTGCCTGGAGGTGTTCACCACCCCCTATCCCGAAACCTCCTGGCAATTGCCCTGGCTGCACTCCCTGTTCGGCAATGCGGCGGCGGTGGCGACCGGCGTCGCGGCGGCCATGCGGGTGAAGGGCAAGAAGACGCGGGTGGTCGCCCAGGGCGGCGACGGCGGCACCACCGACATCGGCTTCCAGTGCCTGTCCGGCATGTTTGAGCGCAACGACGACGTGCTCTACATCTGCTATGATAACGAAGGCTACATGAACACCGGCGTCCAGCGCTCTTCGGCGACTCCGCCGGCGGCGCGCACCGCCACCACGCCGGCGCTCGGGCCGGAGCCGGGCAATGTGTTTGGCACCGGCAAATTCGTGCCAAAGATCGCGGTCGCCCACGGCATTCCCTATGTCGCCACCGCCACGGTCGCCGACCTCCGCGATCTCGAAGCCAAGGTCATCAAGGCCATGGGCATCACGGGCGCGCGCTACATCCAGATCAACGTCCCCTGCCCGCTCGGCTGGGGCGCGCCCTCCTACGACACGATAAAACTGGCGCGTCTGGCGGTGGAATGCGGCCTCTATCCGATTTTCGAGGCGGAGCACGGCCGCATCACCCAATCGCGAAAGATCAGGCGGCAGGTTCCGGTGCGCGACTATCTGATCCTGCAAAAGCGCTACGCGCATCTCTTTCGCAACGGCGTCGACGACCCTCGGGTGCAAAGACTGCAAGCGATCTGCGACGCGCATATCGAGGAATACGGACTTCTGGGCGACGACGCTGAAGCGTGAGGCACGACCATGGAACATGATTTCGCAATCACGCTGGACGTCGGCACCTCGCTCGCCAACCACACGGGCACGTGGCGCACGTTCCGACCCGACTATGTCCACCGCCTGCCGCCCTGCAACGCCGCCTGCCCGGCCGGCGAGGACATCCAGGGCTGGCTGAGCTTTGCCGAAGCCGGCGAATACGAAGCGGCGTGGCGCGCGCTGACGAAAAACAATCCGCTGCCCGCCGTCATGGGCCGCGTCTGCTATCACCCCTGCGAAACCGCCTGCAACCGGTCCCAAATCGACGCCGCCGTGGGGGTCAACGCCGTCGAGCGTTTTCTGGGCGACATGGCGATCGCCAAGGGCTGGGCGTTCGCGCCGCCCACGCAAAAGAGCGGCAAAAAGGTTCTGGTGGTCGGCGCCGGACCCGCGGGCCTCTCCGCCGCCTATCATCTGGCGATGCTCGGCCACGAGGTCACGCTCAGGGAAGCCGGCCCCGCGCCGGGCGGCATGATGCGTTTCGGCATTCCCAAATATCGCCTGCCGCGCGACGTGCTCGACGCCGAAGTCGCCCGCATCGCCGATCTCGGCGTGCGCATCGAATACAACAGCAAGGTTTCCGACCTTCAGGCGACGATAAAGGAAGGCGGGTTCGACGCGGCCTTCCTCGCGGTCGGCGCCCATATCGCCAAGCGCGCCTACATTCCCGCCGGCGAGGCGACCAAGATTCTGGACGCCGTGCAGGTGCTGGCCTCGATGGAGGGAGCGGAAAAACCGCTGCTCGGGCGGCGCGTCGTCGTCTATGGCGGCGGCAACACCGCGCTCGACGTGGCGCGCACGGCCAAACGCCTCGGCGCGGAAGAGGCGATCATCGTCTATCGCCGCACCCGCGAAAAAATGCCGGCGCATGATTTCGAACTGGAGGAGGCGCTGGAAGAAGGCGTGATGATGAAGTGGCTGTCCACCATCAAGCACGTCGACGCCGGCGCGATCACGGTCGAAAAGATGAAGCTGGACGAGGCCGGCTTCCCACAGCCGACCGGCGAGTTCGAGACGCTTGAAGCCGATTCGGTCGTTCTCGCGCTCGGCCAGGACGTGGACCTCTCCCTGCTCGACGGCGTGCCCGGCCTGGAATTTTCCGACGGGCTCGTCAAAGTCGGCCCGGACATGATGACCGGCGCGAAAGGCATTTTCGCCGGCGGCGACATGGCGCCGTCCGAGCGCACGGTGACGGTCGCGGTCGGCCACGGCAAAAAAGCCGCGCGCCACATCGACGCTTTTTTGCGCGGCGAAACCTATGCGCCGCCGCCGAAGCACGAATTGGCGAGTTTTGAAAACCTCAACCCCTGGTATTACGGCGAGGCCCCGCAAACCCTGCGACCCACGCTGGAAATCGCCCGGCGCTCCTCGACTTTTGAGGAGGTTGTCAAAGGCCTCGACGAAAGCAACGCGCTCTATGAGGCGCGGCGCTGCCTGTCCTGCGGCAATTGTTTCGAGTGCGACAATTGCTATGGCGTCTGCCCGGACAATGCGGTGATCAAACTCGGGGCCGGCAAGGGGTTCAAGTTCAATTACGATTTCTGCAAGGGCTGCGGGGTCTGCGAAGCCGAATGCCCCTGCGGCGCAATCGCCATGGCGCCGGAAGAAATCTGAAGCGCGGCGCTCCTCCTGAGGGCCTATTTCGCAGGAGGCGCCCGTGATGTAGCCTCACGGTCCAGCTGCGGAGCGGCGACGCGGGCATAGAAACCCGCGCTTTCTCCGTGCGCAAGCAAAAGGCAACACGAGGAAACGACATGGCGCGCAAGATCATTTTTTTCGCGGCGGCGAGCGCGATGCTGGCGCTTTCGCAAGGCGCGGCCGCGGCTTCGAAGGGGACCAATGGCTCCGAGGCCCGGGAGATGCTGCTCAACGTCATCACCGAGGTGAAGGTGAACCGGCAGAACGCCTTCGACATGTTCAACCAGGGCGGCGGCCGCTTTGTCGATGGCGACCTTTACGTGTTCTGCACCGACGCGAAGACCGGGAAATTTGTCGCCGAGGGCAATGTCAACGCCAAGGACCTGCTCGGCACGGATGTGCGCGCGCTGAAAGACGTGAACGGCAAGCCCTTCGGTCTGGAGATCTACGCCGCCGGCCAAAAGCCGGAAGGCGAGATCACCGAGGTCGACTATCTCTTCGGCAAGCCGAGCGACCCGAAGCCCGTCCCCAAGACGAGCTTCGTCGCCAAGGTGGACGATGACTACGCCTGCGGCGTCGGCTATTACAAGTAACCCGCGCCCAAAATAGCTCTCATACGATTTCCGAAGCATCAGTTCGGAAATCGTATTCCGCTCGCGCGGACATCCGCCCTTCGCCTGAAGGATTTCCGCGCGATTTCGTTTTCGCGGATCGCGAAGCGATCTTGCGGAAACCGTATCACGCCGAGGAAGCGGCGAGAGCCGCCGTCTCGAACTGAGGCGGTTCACGGACCCCAAAACCGCTCGTCTCCCTCGACGGGCGGTTTCGCTTTCCTGGCGTGATGTGCGGAGGGCAGATCAGTGTTTTTGCAAGCGCGACGTCAGGAAGTAGGCGCTGCCGCCCGCGCCGAACAGATAGGCCGCCGCGATCGGCCACGACAGGGCGTTGATCACGCCGGAGCGAATACCAACAACCGTGACAACAAGACCGGCGGGGAAGCCGACCGCGCCGGCGATCAGAACGCCCCGCAGCAGCGGCGCGTCATGATCATCCCGGGCAAACCAGCCGATCAGCGCCCAAGCCAGCAGATGTGCGCCGAGAAAACGTTGCGCCAGCAAGACGTCTGGCGTGACGTTCCAGCCAAAGACAGGTGCGATTTGCGCGGGCGCCAGCAAGTATCCGAGACCAAAAACGATACCTATGACAGATATGATCGTAAAAAAGGTTTTGATTGACATGACGGAATACTCCAAATTTTACGTGGAGCTGCATTCCTAAGTTCATCAAAAATAGAGCACGGAGGGATTGCGAGCGCAAGCTATCCCCTGGCATGATCGGGACACCCGCGACACGAAAGATGGAATTCGTTAACTCTTTGTTAACTATTTGACGAGGCAGGAACAAATTCCCCCTGTTCGGCCGCGATTTGTCCCAAGTGTCAACTTGCCGAATATCTGTTTTTGTTCACCCGGGAATCTACTTACGAGGTCGCCGCAAGCGGATTCGCAGCGTGCGCTCCAGCGCATCTGACGGCTTATACGATTTCCGAAGGATCAGTTCGGAAATCGTATTCCGCGCGATTTCGTTTTCGCGGATCGCGAAGCGATCGTGCGGAAACCGTATTATAGGACGTGCGCCGCGAGGAGCGGCGGCGCGCCCTCTTGCGCCCGGGCGCGCCGCCGTCTAAGCGAAATCTCCTTTTTCGAGAACTCCAGGCGCCCCGATGATCCCCCGCTATTCCCGCCCCGAAATGGTCTCCATCTGGGAGCCGCAGACCCGGTTCAAGATCTGGTTCGAGATCGAGGCGCACGCCTGCGACGCGCTGGCGGAGATCGGGGTCATTCCGAAGGAGAGCGCGAAAAACATCTGGGACAAGGCCGGCAACGTCACTTTTGATGTCGACCGCATCGACGAGATCGAGCGGGTGACGAAACATGACGTGATCGCCTTCCTCACCCATCTCGGCGAGTTCATCGGGCCGGATTCCCGCTTCGTCCACCAGGGCATGACCTCGTCCGACGTGCTCGACACCTGCCTGAACGTGCAGCTCACCCGCGCCGCCGACATTTTGTTGGCCGACATCGACGGCTTGCTGGCCGCCATCGAGCGCCGCGCCTTCGAGCACAAGCTCACCCCCTGCATCGGCCGCTCCCACGGCATTCATGCGGAGCCGGTGACGTTCGGCCTGAAGATGGCCGAGGCCTACGCCGAATTTTCGCGCGCGCGCAAAAGGCTCGTCGCGGCGCGCGAGGAAGTGGCGACCTGCGCGATCTCGGGCGCCGTCGGCACCTTCGCCAACATCGACCCGCGCGTGGAGGAGCATGTCGCGGCGAAAATGGGCCTGACGCCCGAGCCGGTTTCCACGCAAGTGATCCCGCGCGACCGCCACGCCATGTATTTTGCCACGCTGGGCGTGATCGCCTCCTCCATCGAGCGCCTCGCCATCGAAATCCGCCATTTGCAGCGCACCGAAGTCTTGGAAGCCGAAGAATTCTTCTCCGAGGGCCAAAAGGGCTCGTCGGCCATGCCGCACAAGCGCAACCCCGTGCTCACCGAGAACCTCACCGGCCTCGCGCGTCTGGTGCGCGGCATGGCGATCCCGGCCATGGAGAATGTGGCGCTTTGGCACGAGCGCGACATTTCGCATTCGTCGGTCGAGCGCATGATCGGCCCGGACGCCACGGTGACGCTGGATTTCGCGCTGGCGCGCCTCACCAACGTGATCGACAAGCTGCTGGTTTACCCTGCGAACATGCAGAAGAATCTCGACCTGCTCGGCGGCCTCGTCCATTCGCAGCGCGTGCTGCTGGCGCTCACGCAAAAAGGCGCCTCGCGCGAGGACGCCTATAAATTCGTGCAGCGCAACGCCATGCCGGTCTGGCGCGGCGAAGGCGATTTCTTGACCCTGCTCAAGAAGGACCCGGACGTTTCGAAACTGATGAGCGACGCCGAACTCGAGGAAAAATTCGACCTCGGCTATCACCTCAAGCACGTGGACACGATTTTCAAGCGCGTGTTTGGCCGCGCCTGAGGACCCGCGCGACTCCCGTCGCGTGTCCTGGAGCCGCGCAAAGACGCGGCCCAGGAGGAAAGTCAGGCGACGCGTCGAACGAACGGAATCATTCGTGACGCGCGAACTGCGGATTCGACGCGCGCGCTCCCACGCGCGGGGAAAGGGCCGGGAAGAGGGGGAGTCCGGCATGAGCGCGACGCGTTCGTTTCGCAGCGTCGTCCCATGTTCGAGACCTTGTTCGCCGCCGCTCCACGCGCCGCATCCTTCAGCCGGGAGTTGAGCGCGGCGCAGGCTGGTCACGCCCACAGCCATTACAAGCGCCATCACGTGACCTCGCAGCGCCACCGTCACCACGGCATGCACATATGCGGAAGATGCACCGTCACGACATGCCCCGGATGGATCGGCGCGACATGCGCCGGATGCATGAGGGCATGTGAGCGTCGTTTGCTGTTGCGCCCGAAGAAGCCAAGCGCCGACGGGCGCCCACCGCCCGGGCCAGGCACGCAATTGTGATTGCAGTTAATTGCATTCCATGATTGCAATTAACTGCACCGCGAGACAGAGTCCGCCCGTTTGCGCGAGCGTTCTCTCAAGCGGGGGCATGGCGATGCAATTGTTCGAAGCTCTGAAGGAGCAGCTGAGATCGATCGGCGACAGGAAGCCTTACGACTTCATCGCCGCCGGCGTCATCTTCAACTATATCGCGGCCGAAAGCGGCGGGGCGGCGCTCGCCGAGGCCGCCGAATTCGCCGGGACGACCTCGCGAAAAGCCTATTACACCATCACAACCGCGAAGATTTTCTCGGACTATCCCGACCGCCCGCGCCTGCTGAAGATCGGATGGACCAAGATCGAGAAGATCGCCACCCACGTCGAAACTCAGCGTTCCCGAGGTCTCCCCGTGGACCTCGAGTCCCTCGTCAAGAGCGCCGAGACCCTATCGGCCGTCAATCTCGACGCGCGACTCAAAGGCCGGAAAGCAGTCAGCGCCGTTTTCAATCTGAATTTTACGGACTCGCAATGGACGACCGTTTGCGAAGCCCTGATCGCCATCGGCCGCCGCCATCCGGACGGCGCATGGCTGGGTGACAAGGAAACCGCATTCGTCGAGTTGGCGCAGCTTGCGATGAAAGATTTCAAAGAGCGGGAACGGCGCGCCGCACAGGCGTGACGCGACGGTTCAGTGCGTGCGGCCCATCGCCGAATCGAGGTTGTGGCCGACCTCCTCCAACCGGTCGCCCATTTCCTCGCGCGTGCGGCCGTCGACGACGGCGAGCGGGGCGGAAATGGCGAGGCCGGCCGCCGAACCGACCGTCGCCGCGGCGCCGGTCGCGGTCTGCGCCAGAACGCCGCCGAGTCCGGGCTTTTCCTCGAAACTCTGACCGCCGGCGAGACGCGCCCCGATGGACCGGACGACTTCCGGGCTCGTGGCGAACTTGGTGTGGTTGAGACTGTCCGGCGAGCTGATGTCGGTCAGGTCGATGGGCGTGATGCGCTCCTTGCGGAAAAAGGACGCGTAAGGCTCGGCATTGGGATCGACCGCGCCGATGCGCTGCCCGTCCCATACGACGCGCGAGGCTTGCAGGGCCTTGTCGTCGCGGGACACGAACATGGTGAAGGGCGGCCTGGGTTCGCCGATCTGCGAGATCTGGCGGCGGAACACGTCGACATCCACGTCCGGCGCGGCCATGATCACCTGTTTGATCTTGGGCGCGATCTTCCTGTCGCGGATCGCCATCTGCCGGAGGGCTTCCAGGGTCACCCAATTGCCCATGGAATGGGCGAGAATGTCGATCTCCGTGACGGCGGGGTCGCGCTGCAACCCGTTCAACAGGGCTTCCAGGGCGTCGCGGGAATAGTTCGCGCTTTCGCGGTCGTAGCCATAGCCAAGCAGGCTGCCGCGCGAAGGCCAGGTGAACAGGATGGGCGTCTCCTGCAAATGGGCGTCGTGGGCGAACTGGGCGAGTCGAAACACGGCCTCACTGAAGCGGGTGTTGTAGCCGTGGACGAAGACCAGCACATGGCCGTTGTGGGCCTCGACGAGGCGCCGGTTGAAGCGCTTGCGCGCCTCGTCCTTGTCGAGAATTTCGCTGCGCAGGGCGACGAATTGCCGGGACGGATCTCCGCTCGTGTCGTCCGGCGACTGAACCTCGCCAATCACGCGATTGGCGTCCGGGGGAATCGAGACGAGAATATCGGCGAAATTATACTTGATGTCGCGTTCGCCGCCGAACATGCGCTCCGGTTCGGGCGCGGGCTTGCGGGTGGTCGCCACCAGGACATTGACTTCGCTCGCGCCCGGGACCGTGCCGCTCACGGGCAAGAGTCCGCCATTGAGCCGGCCGGAGCAGCCGGCGAGCAGGAGACAAGACAGGAGGAGGGCGCGCATCATGACGCAAGCCATAGCATGGGCGCGGCCAGAGCCCAAGCGGCGCGGTCACGGCCCAAGCGCAAGCTTTATCGTTCCAAGGCTCCGCCGAGCGTGCTAGCCTGCCCAAAACACAACCGGGAGGACCCATGCTCAACCGCCGCTCCATTCTTGCCGGATTATTGGCTTGCCCCGTCTGCGCCGGCCTCGCCCGCGCCGAGGGCGCCGCGCCGCACTGGACCTATGATGGCCACGGAGGCGCCGACGAATGGGGCGCCCTCGATTCCCGCTTCAAGGCCTGCGCCGTGGGCGCGGAACAGTCGCCCGTCGACCTGAGGAAGGCGACAAAGGCTGACATCGGCGCGCTCAAGATCGACTGGAAGCCGGAGGCCAACAAAGTGGTCAACAACGGCCACACCATTCAGTGCAATGTGACCGGCGCCAGCTCCGCAACCCTCGATGGCGAAAATTACGCGCTCAAACAATATCATTTCCACACGCCGAGCGAACATGCGCTGGACGGCGCCCGCACCGACATGGAGGTCCATTTCGTCCACGCCAACGCGGCCGGCAAGCTGGCGGTCGTGGGCGTGCTGATGAAGGCGGGCGCCAGGCACGACGGTTTCGCCGCGATCATGGCGGCGGCGCCGAAGACGGAAGGCGAAGCGGCGCTCGCCAAAGCCGTGGACCCAAAAACATTTCTGCCCAAGAGCAAGGCGCGGTTCCGCTATGAGGGATCGCTGACCACCCCGCCCTGCTCGGAAATCGTCGACTGGAACGTTTTTGCACAGCCGATTCAGGTCGCGGAGAGCGACATCAACGCCTTCGTCAAACTGTTTCCGATGAACGCCCGGCCTTTGCAGGCGATCGGCCGGCGGTTTTTGCTTAAGGGAAGCTGAGCCCCCAGCGCCTCGGCCACCCGCGCGCCCCGACGACTCGCCATGCCCGATGCAACAGCGAACGCAAGGGCGGGTTCCCCGGGGCGTAACAATTCTTTGCCTTTACACCCCCTTGGCGAGCCGATCGAAGGCGATCAGCCGCTCCAGCAGCGCCGGCATTTCGCTCAACGGGACCATGTTCGGCCCGTCGGAAAACGCCTCGTCGGGGCGGTCGTGGGTCTCGATGAACAGGCCGGCGACCCCGACCGCGACCGCCGCGCGCGCGAGTACGGGAACGAACTCGCGCTGTCCGCCTGAAGACGTCCCCTGCCCGCCCGGCTGCTGCACGCTGTGGGTGGCGTCGAAAATCACGGGCGCGCCGATCTGCTGCGCCATGATCGGCAGGCCGCGAAAATCGGTCACAAGGGTGTTGTAGCCAAAGCTCGCGCCGCGTTCGGTGACCAGCACGTTGGGATTGCCGGCCTCGGTGATCTTGGCCGCGACATTCTTCATGTCCCAGGGCGCAAGGAACTGGCCCTTTTTCACATTCACCGGCTTGCCCGTGGCCGCCGCCGCGAGCAAAAGGTCGGTCTGGCGGCACAAAAACGCCGGGATTTGCAGGAGATCGACGACTTCGGCGACCGGCGCGCATTGCTCCTTTTCATGAACGTCGGTGACCACCGGCAGGCCGAACTGAGCCTTCACTTCGGCAAAAACCTTGAGCGCCTCATCAAGGCCAATGCCGCGCCGTCCCGAGGCCGAGGTGCGGTTGGCCTTGTCGAACGACGATTTGAACACCAGGCCGATGGTCAGGCGCTCGGCGATTTTTTGCAGCCTTTCGGCCATGAACAGCGCGTGATCGCGGCTCTCCATGGCGCAGGGGCCGGCGATCAGGGCGAGCGGCAAATCGTTGCCGAATTTTGCGGCGCGCGGGCCGGAGCCGATGGTGACGTGAGGGGCGGCGGACATTTTGGCTCCTAGGGCGCCTCGAAGGCGAGGATGAGGCCGGCGGCGCGCTCCGCGAGCACGAGGCGGTCGGATTTTTCCTCGAAGACGAGGCCGGCGGCGTTGAAAAAGGCGCGAACGGCCTTGAGCGAGGACGTGGCGAACACCAGCGCCTGTTCGCCGTCGCCGTAACGCTGGGCGAAGGCGGCGGGGGTCAGCGCCTCCAGCCGGGCGTTGGCGAGTTTGAGCTCCACCCCGGCGGAGGTGGCGCGCATCTCGCGTTGATTGGCGGCGCGGCCCAAAACCTCGGCATGGTCGGCGGGATTTTCCATGGTTTTGACAACGGCCGCCAGCGCCCGCGCCCCATTCGGATGCGGCGCGGCGGCGCCCGCGTCCGGATTCGGCTGCTCGGTCATGGTCAGGCTGAGCGGCCCAAAAGCCGGGGTCGGCTCAGCGGCGTCGCGCAGCACGATGATGGTCGAGCCCAGCGCGATCACGCCGCCCGGAAGCAAGGCGAATCCGAGGCGCGCCCAGCTTTTCTGCGCCTCTGCGGCGTTTTCGGCAACGATGGTGAGGTTATTCAGGTAATTCGGCATGCGGATCTGGATCGGTTTGCGGGCGAGGCTTTATGGGGCAAGCCCGGGTTGGCGTCCAGACCGGGCGCGCGCGGCGGCGCCCCCGGCGCGACGGCATGACGGTTTGGGGTCTGAACTTCCGCCGAAATCGAGCGTTTCCCGCGATGTCGTTGCTGATCATCGCCCGGCGTGGCGGGGTTCGAACTTCTGCGGACAGGCGCGCGGACGGGCGTTGTGGCGAACGCGGCTGGCGGCGGCGTCCTCTCGATCGTCGCCTCCCGACGCAAAAACGTCGCTACAGCCCTGACTGGAGATTTAGCTTGCCGAATTAACATGCTACGAAAAAGGTGAACCTGTGCCGATTTCCCCGCCTTGGAGGCGCACATGCGCGTATCCGTCGTTCCGCCCAATCGAATTGCCGTCTTGTTCACCGCCTTGGTCGCCATTGCGGTCCTCTTTCCGCATCTGGCTCATGCGCGACCCAGCGACCAGGAAGTGTTGGAGCAAGTCGGAACCGGAGGCGGCAAAATCGTCGTCAACATCGACAAGTCAACGCAAAAAATGACGGTTTCCGTGGAGGGAGGCCCAACCTACACTTGGCCGGTTTCGACGGGCATGCGGGGCTATTCGACGCCGTCCGGGAACTATACCGCCACATCCATGAACGAGATCTGGTACAGCAAGGAATTTGACAACGCCCCCATGCCCCACGCCGTGTTCTTCATGAGAGACGGCCACGCCATCCACGCCACCTATGAGGTCAAGCATCTCGGCAAGCCCGCCTCGCACGGCTGCGTGCGGCTCTCGCCCCAGAACGCGACGACGCTGTTCGAGCTGGTGAAAAAGAGCGGGCTGAACAATACGCAGGTGATCGTCAGCGGAAGCAGCCCCGGCGGCGATTATCTGGCCGGACGCAAGCTGGAGCCGCCAGCGCCAGCCAGCCAACCCGCCAGAGAGGCCACGAGGCAGCCCGCAAGACAGATTGTGAGACAGCCGCCGCCGCAGCAAAGCCAGGACATGTTCTTTCCGCGCATCTTTGGATTTCAGTAACGGACGGCGGGCGGGCGGCGCTTACTATTGTGGTCGAGCCAAGCGCGATCCGCGCCCGGCAGCAGGGCGAACCCCAACCGCGCCCAGCTTTCGTGAGCCTCTGCGACGTCCTCGGGGATAATGGTGACGCTCAGTTAATTGGGCATGCGGGTTTTGGTCGGTTTGCGGGCGAGGCTTTTGACCAGCGTTATGGGGCAAGGGGGGGCGCTACGTCCAGTTACAAACCCGTAGATGTAACCGAACTGAATTTTATCCGCGCCATTCGCGTCTACGCTGGAGCGGCATTGACATTTGAGTGCGGTGAGGTCAGCGTTAAGTTGTGTACAACTATGATAAATTGAAGAGATAGTGTTATGTCATCACCATTTCTGGAGCGCGCCCTCTTTGTAATCGGTCGGCAGGGAGACGGTAAAAGCTCACAAATAAGAGATATATTCAGAGACCGCCGCCTCCATAACAATGGTAAGTCCAGAATTGGCGAAAAAGGAAGTTTACGAGACTGGGTAGCGCTTTCTAATGAAAGGCACCTTCACATCCGAGTCACCTCGCCGCACGAATACGGGGATGACGTTGAAACGTTTTTTGACAAAATAGAACGTAAAAGTCATTCTGCATCGCGATATCGCTGGAATTTCTTATGCGCGCTACAGGCAAGCGCTTTCAATAAGATGCCGGATCCCGAAAATGTGGTGTCGCATTTCATGAAAAAATTTGAACCAGAACGCACCCGCGTTTTGCTGCTATATCGCAATTACAACGGGACTCTCATAGACTCGAGCGTTTTGACGCGCATTCAAGACGGTCTCGACCAGACTTGTGAATTTTACCTCATAGACGGCCGAAGAGACAACGGTTTGCTTATCGCCGATTTCTTCGATTTTACGTAGCACTAACGGCGCTATTCCCGTTATCATTTCGTCACACCAGCCGGCTCTGCGCCTTGGCGGCGGCGATAAAGCTGGCGAACAGCGGGTGCGGCTCGAACGGGCGCGATTTCAGCTCCGGATGGTACTGCACGCCGATGAACCAGGGGTGGTCCGCCAGTTCCACCGTCTCCGGCAGCAGTCCGTCTGGCGACGTGCCGGCGAAAATCAGGCCGCAGGCCTCCAGTTTTTCGCGATACGCCATGTTCACTTCGTAGCGGTGGCGGTGGCGCTCGGAAATTTCGGTCTTGCCATAAATTTCCGCGATCTTTGACCCCGCCTTCAGCCGCGCCGGATAGGCGCCGAGGCGCATGGTGCCGCCCAAATCGCCGCTCTGTTCGCGCTTTTGCAGCTCGTTGCCCTTGAGCCATTCGGTCATCAGACCCACAAGCGGCTCCTTGGTCGGGCCGAATTCGCTCGACGTGGCGTTTTCAAAACCCGCCAGCGAACGCGCCGCCTCGATCACCGCCATCTGCATGCCAAAGCAAATGCCGAAATACGGCAGTTTGCGTTCGCGCGCGAACCGCGCCGCCGCGATTTTTCCCTCCGCGCCGCGCTGGCCAAACCCGCCGGGCACCAGAATGCCGTGCACATGTTCGAGATAGGGCGCGGGGTCCTGATGCTCGAAAATCTCCGATTCGATCCAGTCGAGATGCACCTTGACCCTGTTCGCCATGCCGCCGTGGGTCAGCGCCTCGATCAGCGATTTATAGGCGTCGAGCATGCCGGTATATTTGCCGACCACCGCGATGGTCACCTGACCCTCGGGATTGTGGATCGAGCGCGACACCGCCTGCCAGCGCGTCATGTCCAGGCGCGGCGCCGGGTCGATGCCGAACGCGGCCAAAACCTCGCGGTCGAGACCGGCGGCGTGGTAGGCGAGCGGCACGTCATAGATGGACGCCGCGTCGCGCGCCTCCACCACCGCGGATTCGCGCACGTTGCAGAACAGGCCGAGTTTTCGGCGCTCCTCGACCGGAATTTCGCGGTCGCAGCGGCACAGCAAAATATGCGGCTGGATGCCGATCGAACGCAGCTCCTTGACAGAGTGCTGTGTGGGCTTTGTCTTCACCTCGCCCGCCGAGGGGATGAACGGCAGCAGCGTCAGGTGAATAAAGCAGGTGTGGTTGCGCGGCAGATCGTTGCCGAGCTGGCGGATCGCTTCCAGAAACGGCATGGCCTCGATGTCGCCGACCGTGCCGCCGATCTCGACCAGGACGAAGTCGTAGGCGTCATTGCCCTCGAGGACAAAATCCTTGATGGCGTTGGTGACGTGCGGGATGACCTGCACGGTGCCGCCGAGATAGTCGCCGCGCCGCTCTTTGGCGATGATGTCCTGATAGATGCGGCCGGTGGTGACATTGTCCTGCCGGTTGGCCGAGCGCCCCGTAAAACGCTCGTAATGGCCGAGGTCGAGGTCGGTTTCCGCTCCGTCGTCGGTGACAAAACATTCGCCGTGCTGGTAGGGCGACATGGTGCCGGGATCGACATTGAGATAGGGGTCGAGTTTCCGCAGCCGCACCGTATAGCCGCGCGCTTGCAGCAGCGCGCCGAGCGCGGCGGAGGCCAATCCCTTGCCGAGCGAGGACACCACGCCGCCGGTGATGAAAATATACCGCGCCATGACAAGTCCTCAAGGTTTTACGCACGCGAAGGACCGGCGTCCTTCGCTTGCCGCGTAGTCTGCGATGGGGAGATCCGCTGCGACCGAATCGCCGCGGAGTCTAGCCGGGGGCGGGGCTCATGTCACAAGCCCCGCGCAACAGGAGCTTACTGCGAGCGCGGCGGCGCCTGCGGCTCCGGCGCGGCCGGGGCCGGGTCCAGCTTCTTCAGCTGATCCATCAGGTTTCCGCCCTGCGGCGCGCCCTTGGTCTCACCGGCGGGGGCCGTCGAAGCCGGCTGCTCGAACACCGACGTGTTGGTCCGCGTGTAGCTGGCGAGGATGGTCAGCCCCAGGCTGGTGGTGAAGAACAGGAAGGCGAGGATGGCGGTGGCGCGGGTGAGCGCGCTGGCCTGTCCGCGCCCGGTGAAGAACGAGCCCGAACCGCCGCCGATGCCCAGCGCGCCGCCCTCGGAGCGCTGCAGCAGAATCGTGACGATCAGGGCCACGACGATCAGCATGTGAACAACGATCAAAACCGTCTGCATGGCGCTTTCCAACAAGGCAAGCCGCCGAAAACCTGTCCGGCGGCGGAATTTGTGGCGTCTTTAGACCAATTCGAGCCGCAAAGGAAGTGCGCTCACTTATAAACGCCGGCAATACCCAGAAAATCCTTCGCCGTGAGGCTGGCGCCGCCAACCAGCGCGCCATTGACGTTTTCCACGCCCATCAGCTCGACGGCATTGGCCGGCTTGACCGAGCCGCCGTAGAGAATGCGCACCTTCTCGCCTTCGCCCGGCATCAGGTCGATCAGTTCGTGGCGAATGAAGGCGTGGACTTCGGCGACATCGGCCGCCGTGGGGGTCAGTCCGGTGCCGATCGCCCAGACCGGCTCATAGGCGACCACGAGCGTCGCCGCCGTGGCGTCATGGGGCAGCGACCCCGCGATCTGCGATCCGACCACGGCGAGGGTCTGGCCGGACTCGCGCTGGTCGCGGGTCTCGCCAACGCAGACGATCGCGGTCAAACCCGCCCGCAGCGCGGCTTCCGCCTTGTCGCGCACCATCTGGTCGCTCTCGCCATGATCGGCGCGGCGCTCGGAATGACCGACGATGACATAAGTCGCCCCGGCGTCCCGCAACATTTGGGCTGAGATGTCGCCGGTATGGGCGCCCGACGCCGCGGCATGACAGTCCTGTCCGCCGATGGCCATCCCGCCACCGGCCTGCGCGGCGGCGGCGATCAGGGTCGCCGGCGGGCAGATCAGGACTTCCGCGCGACCGGTCTCGCCCGCCCGCACGGCGCTGGCGATGGCCTCGAGTTCCCCGAGCGAGGCGCGCAGGCCGTTCATCTTCCAGTTTCCGGCGGCGAGCGGACGAATGTCTGTCATGGCGGGGCTCCAATGGTGTGGTCGTTGCGATAGCAGAGCCGCAATCCCTTGCCCAGTGGCGTGGGCTTGCGCGACGCGACAAAAGGTCGCTGGCCCGAGACTTGCTTCGATATCGCCGGGAGTATCTCCGATGCCGAACCGGCCCGCCATTGTGGCGCGCCGCACGCCATCGACGGCCCCAGTGTCAGCTTTGTCGGAATGGCGACCCTCTTTCGCGCCCGTCCGCCCTCCCAACACAAAAAAACTCCGCCGCGACCGAACGCGCCGGCGTCTCTGCCGCTACGCTCCTGGATCGTTCAGGAAAGAGCGGTCCCCTGAAAGTCTCTCCATGACTGTCACCAACACTTCCGCGTTGCAAAACCTCGACGCGCGCCTGGTCAAGCCGACCCACAAGGGGCCGACCCATGTCGCGGGACGCGTGGCTTTTCGCGGCGACATCCTGTTGACCGACGCCGATTCGCCGCTGCTGACGGCGGCGATCGCGGCGGCCGACGCCGATGGCGCGGGGCTGTCGTTCCTGGCCGGGCAGCTGGAAAAGTTCTCGCAGCTGCCGATTCTGATCGCGGCGCTGGGCGGCGAGCTGAACGCGGGCGGCAAATATTTCATCTATGTCGCCGATGTGCAGCGCGGCGACCGCTACCAGATCGCCTTCGGCGAGGCTTCGGTCTATGTGCTGCCCTATGACGACGTTTCCGTCTATAATGAGCTGATTGACTTCTTCTATCTCGACAAGTCCAAGATGAAGAAGTTCGACACCGCCGCCAAGATCGACGCCCTGGCCGACGGCGCCGCCAAATACGCCGAGACTTTTCCCAATCTGACCTATGAAGAAGGGCTGGCGCGGGTCTGAGCCACGTCGGCGGGGCCGGGTTCGTCGTCGAATCCGGCCCGCCAAAATGGATTGCGCGGAACGCGACGCGTTTCTATAGTCCGGCGCCTTGCGCCACCCCCGGCGCCGAACAAGAGAGACTCCATGCTCGACGGCCTGCGGATCATGTCCAAAAACATCCTGGGACGCACGATCCTCGCCGCTTTCGCCGCCCTGATCGTGGTCGGCTTCGGCTTTTTCGGCATTCGCGACGTGTTCACCAATTTCCGCGCCGACCAGCTCGCGACCATCGGCGATACGACGATCGGCGTGGTCCAGTATCGCAGCGAATATCAGTCCGAACTGCAGCGCCTGCAGCGGCAGGCCCGGCGCGCCGTCACCAACGAGGAGGCCAAGGCCATTGGCCTCGACCGGCAGGTCCTCGCCCGCCTGCTCACCAGCGCCGCGCTCGACCAGGACGCCGCCCGGCTGGGCCTGAGCCTGTCCGACGCCGATGTCGCCAAGAGCATCAAGGCGGAAAAAATGTTCGCCGGCGCCGACGGCAAGTTCGACCAGGCGCGGTTCGACATGATCCTGCGCGACAACGGCCTCAACGAGACCACCTATCTGCGCGAGGAGCGCGCCAATTCGGTGCGTCAGGAGATCGCCAGCGCCATCATCGGCGCTTACAAGATTCCGCAGCTGATGCTGGAGGCGATCAACCGCTTCAACACCGAGACGCGCAAGGCCGATTATTTTGTTCTGCCGGCGCCCGACGCGAGCGCCCTGCCCGCGCCGACCGACGAGGCGGTGACGGCGTTTTACGAGCAGCGCAAGGACGGCTATCGCAAGCCTGAATATCGCAAGGTGACCGTGCTGGTCGTCTCGCCCGAGGCGCTGGCGAAGTCGGCGACCGTCTCCGACGAGGCGGCGAAAGCCGCCTACGACCGCGACCTCACGCAAAAATACGGCACGCCGGAAAAGCGCGTGCTGTCGCAGCTGACCTTCCAGAGCAAGGAGGCCGCGGACAAGGCCCGCGCCCGCATGGACAATGGCGTGCTGTTCAAGACCGTATCCGAGGAAAAGGATTCGGGCGGCGTGTTCGCCGATCTCGGCGAGGTCGCCAAGGCGGGCGTGTTCGACACCGCCGTGGCCGAGGCCGCGTTCAAGCCGACCGAGCCGGAAGTGGTCGGCCCGTTCCAGGGCAAGTTCGGCTTTGTCATCGTCAAGGTGGCCAAGATCATCCCGGGAACCACCCAGTCCTTCGCCTCGGTGAAGGACCAGATCAAGACCGAAATCGCCAAGACGCAAGTCAAGGGCGACCTGCAGACCAAGCACGACAAGATTGAGGACCTGCGCTCTCAGGGCAAGACTTTGGCGCAGGCCGCTCAGGACGTCGGGCTGTCCGTTGATACCCTGGTCACCGACGCCTCCGGCGCCAACAAGGATGGCGCCCCGGTCGGCGCCACGCCGGAACTGGTCAAGGCGATCTTCGCCTCCGACATCGGCGTCGACAACGATTCGGTGTCGCGCAAGGACGGCGGCTTCGCCTGGTTCGAGATCGCCGCCATCGACCCCTCGCGCCAGCAGCCGCTGGACGAGGTTAAGGCGCAGGTCGCCGAGGCGCTGAAAACCTCGGAGGCGCAAAAGGCGCTTGCAGCCAAAGCCAATGAACTGGTCAAAAAAATCGAGGGCGGCGCCGACATCGCCGATCTCGCCCGCGCCAATGACGCGAAGCTGAAGCAGGCGACCAATGTGCGCCGCGCCGGCGGCGAGGGTCTGAGCGAAGCGGCGGTGGCGCAGATCTTCGCCCTGCCTTTGGGCGCCTCCGGCGTGGCGCTGGCCGACAAGGGCGGGCGCTATGTGCTGAAAGTGACGGATTCGACGGTGCCGCCGCTCGACCCCAAGGACCCCAACCTCGCCCGCGCCCTGCCCCAGCTCGAAGGCGCCATGGCCGACGAACTGCTGGTCCAATATGTCGGCGGCCTTGAGACGCAGCTCGGCGTGAAGATCAACCAGACCTCGCTGCGCAGCGCGCTCGGCTCGGAGCAGTGAGCATGTTCAGCCCGGAATTCGACGCTTTCGCCCGCATTTTCGACGCTGGCGAACCGTCTCTGGTCAGCCTGAAGCTGGTGGCCGATCTGGAAACCCCGGTTTCGGCGTTCCTGAAACTGTCGGTCGGGCGAAAAGGCGACGTGTTCCTTTTGGAATCCGTCGAAGGCGGCGCCGCGCGCGGCCGCTATTCGATGATCGGCCTCGATCCCGACGTGATTTTCCGGGTGACCAACGGCAAGGCGGAAATCAACCGCGACGCGCTCCAGGACCGCGACGCCTTCGTCGCCTGCGCCGAAAAACCGCTCGACGCCCTGCGCGCTCTGCTCGACCAATCGGCGATTCCGGCCGTTCCCGGCCTGCCGCCGATGGCGGCGGGCGTGTTCGGCTATCTCGGCTATGACATGGTGCGCGAGATGGAGCGGCTGGCGGAGCCCAAGCCCGACCCGATCGGAACGCCCGACGCGCTGCTGGTGCGCCCGACGCTGATGGCGGTGTTCGATTCGGTGCGCGACGAAGTCTGGCTGGTGACGCCGGTGCGCCCCACCGAGGACGGCTCCGCCCGCGCCGCCTACGAAAGCGCGCTTGAGCGGCTTGAGGCGGCGGTCGCGGCGCTGGAAGGCCCCGTGCGCCACGAGGCGCCGGCGGATGACGCGGTGCTGCTGCAGGCCCACGCCCCCGTCTCCAACACGCCTGAATCCCGCTATCTCGCCATGGTCGAGCAGGCGAAAAGCTATATTCGCGCCGGCGACATTTTTCAGGTCGTGCTGTCGCAGCGTTTCACCTCGCCGCTGCAACTGCCGGCCTTCGCGCTCTATCGCGCGCTGCGCCGCGTCAACCCGGCGCCCTTCCTGTGCTATCTCGATTTCGCCGATTTCCAGATCGTCTGCTCCAGCCCGGAAATCCTGGTGCGCGCCCGCGAAGGCAAAGTCACGATTCGCCCGATCGCCGGCACCCGCCCGCGCGGCGCCACGCCGGAAGAAGACAAAAAACTCGCGGAAGAACTTTTGGCCGACCCCAAGGAGCGCGCCGAGCACCTGATGCTGCTAGACCTCGGCCGCAACGACGTCGGCCGCGTCGCCGCCACCGGCACGGTTCAGGTCACCGAACAATTCGTCATCGAGCGCTACAGCCACGTGATGCACATTGTCTCCAACGTGATCGGCGCGCTGGACGAGTCCAAGGATGTGATCGACGCTTTGTGCGGCGGTTTTCCCGCCGGCACGGTGTCGGGCGCCCCAAAAGTGCGGGCGATGGAGATCATCGACGAGCTGGAGACCGACAAGCGCGGCATTTACGCCGGCTGCATCGGCTATTTCGGCGCCGCCGGCGAGATGGACACCTGTATTGTGCTGCGCACCTCCGTCGTGAAGGACGGTTTCATGCACGTGCAGGCGGGCGCCGGCATCGTTTACGATTCCGACCCCAAGGCCGAGCAACAGGAATGCATCAACAAGTCCCGCGCTCTGTTCCGCGCCGCCGAAGAGGCGCTGCGATTTGCATCCAGCGTCAAGCGGGGGCAATAAAGACAGCAATGCCGGCCTCTCCCCCTCTCCCCGTTTACGGGGAGAGGGCCGGGGTGAGGGGCCGGGGCATGGAACCGCGCGGCTGATCGTTACGTTTCGATCGGCCCGGTCCTGCTTTCCTGACGTCTCGAGGCCAGCGCCCCGCCCCGCCCTAACCCTCTCCCCCCCAGGCGGAGAGAGGGAATCACAGATCACAGATCGGCCCATTTCGTGTCCCTATCCCAAATCCCCCCCGCCCTCGCCCACGCCCTTGAAGCGCGCGGCTACGCAACCCTCACCCCCGTCCAGCAGGCCATGCTGCGGCGCGACGCGGAGGGGCGCGATCTCGTGGTTTCCGCCCAGACCGGCTCCGGCAAGACCGTGGCTTTCGGCCTGTCGATGGCGGGCGACCTGCTCGGCGACAGCGAGACCCTGCCCGACCTCGGCGCCCCCGCCGCGCTGGTGATCGCGCCGACGCGCGAGCTGGCGCTTCAGGTCGCGGGCGAACTCAAATGGCTGTTCGCGCAGGCCGGTGGCCGAATCGTCACCTGCGTCGGCGGCATGAATCCTCAAATGGAACGTCGCGCGCTGGCGGCGGGCGCCCATATCGTCGTGGGCACGCCGGGCCGCCTGCGCGACCATATCGAGCGCCGCGCGCTCGACCTGTCGAAACTGGCGGCCGTCGCCCTGGACGAAGCCGACGAAATGCTCGACATGGGCTTTCGCGAGGATCTCGAATTCATCCTCGGCGCCGCGCCGGAGAGCCGGCGCACCCTGCTGTTTTCCGCCACCATGCCCAAGGGCGTCGCGGCGCTGGCGCAAAAATTCCAGCGCAACGCCTTGCGCATCGAAGTCGCGGGCGAGGCGCGAGCCCATGCCGACATCGAGTACCGAGCCGTTCGCGTCGATCCGCGCGAGATCGAAAAGGCCACGGTCAATCTGTTGCGCTACTTCGATCCGCCGACGACCATCGTGTTCTGCAATACGCGCGAGGCCTCGCGCCACTTGCAGTCCACGCTCCAGGAGCGCGGCTTTTCCGCCGTGCTGCTCTCCGGCGAACTCGGGCAGCACGAACGCAACCTGTCCATGCAGGCGCTGCGCGACGGCAGAGCGCGCGTTTGCGTCGCCACCGACGTCGCCGCGCGCGGCATCGATCTGCCCAGCGTCGGGCTGGTTGTTCACGCCGATTTCCCCCATGACGTCGAGGCGTTGAAGCACCGCTCGGGCCGCACGGGCCGTGCGGGACGAAAGGGCGTTTCCGTCCTGCTGATCCCGCCGAAAATGAACCGCCGCGCGGAAAGCCTGTTTTCCCAGGCGCAGGTGTTTCCGCTTTGGCAGCTCGCGCCAGGGCCGGAGGAGATTGCGAAACTCGACCGCGCCCGCATCGCCGAGGACCCCGTGTTTTTCGAAGCCGGCGGCGAGGAGGAGGCCGAATTGGCCAACAGCCTGCTCGAACAGCATGGCGCGGAGAAATGCGCGGCGGCGCTGGCGAAATTCCTGGCCGCGCGCTGGCCGGCGGCGGAAGAACTCAAGGACCCCGGTTTCGCCCCCCCGGCGAAGGGCGAGCGCAAGGAGCCGCGCAAGCGCGGCGAACCCACCGATACGGTCTGGGTGCGGCTCGCCGTCGGCCGCTCGCAGCGCGCCGAGCCCAAATGGATTCTGCCGATGCTGTGCAAGAAGGGCGGGCTGCACCGTGAGGACATCGGCGCCATCAGGATTTTCCAGGACGAAACCAAGGTGGAGATCGCCGGCGCCCGCGCCGAGGATTTTCTCAAGGCGATGCGCCGGCCAGGACCGGACAAGCTTCCCGCCGAAATGACCAGCGCGCCCACCGATCAGGAGCTGCGCGCGCGGCCAAAACCCCGGTTCGGCGACAAGCCCGACGGCGCTCCGCGCGACGGCAAGAAGAAGCCCAAGGCCTGATACGGTTTCCGCAAGATCGCTTCGCGATCCGCGAAAACGAAATCGCGCGGAAATCCTTCAGGCGAAGGGCGGATGTCCGCGCGAGCGGAATACGATTTCCGAACTGATCGTTCGGAAATCGTATGACGGCCCTACGCCGTCAGGCGTTCCCGCCCAGCGCCGCGCTCAGGCCCACCGGCTTGCCGCATCGCGGCGCGGCGCTCGGTCAGATCGGTCTGCACCATGGCGACAAAACTCTCCATCGCCGCGGCGATGCGCTCCGCCGCCGCCGCCACCGCCTCGGACGCGGCGGCGAGCTGGCCGGCCTCCGCGTCGGTCTTCTCCGCGATGACCGTCACCGCATGAACGTTCTGCGCCGCCTGCTGGCTGCGCCCCGCGGCGAGCGTGACGTTCCGGGCGATTTCGCGGGTCGCCTCGTCCTGTTGTGACACGGACCCGGCGATCCCCAGGGTCATGTCACGGATGTCGGCGACCTTTGCGTTGATCTCGCGGATGGCGTCCACCGCCGCGCCGGTGACGGCGTGCATCTGCCCGATCTGGGCGACGATGTCGTCCACCGCGCGCCCGGTCTGCTCCGACAGGCCCTTGACCTCGTTGGCGACCACGGCGAACCCGCGTCCGGCCTCGCCGGCGCGCGCCGCCTCGATGGTGGCGTTGAGGGCCAGCAGGTTGGTGCGTCCCGATATGGTGCGGATCAGGTCGAGAATGGCGTCGATCTGCCGCGAGGATTGGGCCAGCCCTTCCATGTTTCCGGTGGCGCCCTCGGCGGCGCTGGCGGCGGACTCGACGACAAGTCTGGCGCGCTCGGCTTGCCCCGCGATTTCGCGGATCGAGGCTTCGAGCTGCGCCGTGGCGGCGGCGACGGCCTGGGAATTCGCGGCGGCGCCGGTCGTCGCGGCGGCGGCGTTGTCGGCGTCGCCGCGCACGCTCGCCGCGCCCGCCGCCAGAGTGGCCGAAGCCGAGCGCATAGCGCCGGTCTGCCGGCCAAGTTCGGTCACCGAACCGGAGATGACGCTGGAAAACTCCTGAACCTTGGCTTGCAGCGCCTCCTGGCGCTGGATTTCCCGCTCGCGCGTCGCGCGCTCGGTCTGCGAGAGACGGCGGCGATCATGCTCGTTGGCGAGGAACACTTCGACGGAACGGGCCATTTCGCCGATTTCGTCCTTGCGGGTCCGGAACGGCGCGTGATCGATCAGGTCCCCCTTGGCCATGCGCGTCATGGCGTCGGCGAGGCCGGCGATGGGCCGCACGATGAGTCTCGACACGCCATAATAGGCGGCGAGGGTTCCGCAAATGGCGAAAAAGCCGAAAAGGGCCATCACCCCGGTGAACAAACGGTCGGCGCGCGCCGCCTGCGCCTCGACCTCGGCCGTCAGGCGGTTGGTCTCGGTCACCAGCCGGTCGATCGCGGCGCGATGTTCGCCATAGGCGGCCTTCAGCTGGCGGAAGGCGTCGTCCGCCTCCCCCTTGGCGCCGCGCGCCAGAGCGGGAAGAAACGCGTCGAAGGCGAGGCTCCAGAATCGCCGCGCCGGCGTGTCGGATTCGCGCAGCAAAAGGTCGCGCAGGGACGGAGCGAGGTCCTGCCCGTTCCAATAATCGTGGCGCTCGTCGTAGTCCTTGCGCAATTGCGTCAGGCGCCGCTTGTGGCCGTCGAGCCCGGCGACATCGTCGCGCGCCAGATTGACCTCGAGAAAGGCCTCGATGAGATATTCGGGCGGCGGCAGGATGTCGGCGACCAGATCCTTGCCCTGGATCACCTTCTGGTAGACGGGTCCGCCGACCTTCAGCGCGTTGAGACTGTAATGGGAGGCCAGGGCGTTCAAACCGCAGCCCACGAGCATCACGCCCATGACAATTTTGGCGGCGAGCGACAGGTTGATCGCAAATGTCTTCATATCAGGCTTTCGGGACCGGGCGCATGAAACAGTGACCCAGACCTGCTTAGGCGCGCTCACTTGCCCGAACCTGTTGGCTTTTGCTTAGCTTCTGCTGAAAAAATCCGTTCCGATGGCCATGGTTCGAGACGGCTGCTGCGCAGCCTCCTCACCATGAGGGATTTTTTATATACAACAATAGAGTAGCCCTCACCCTGAGGAGCCCGCCTTGGCGGGCGTCTCGGGCGCGCGCGCCAGGGCGGGGGCGGGCCACGGGTTTTTCAACAGCCTGCTGGACACAAGCTTCGCGCTACCCCTCCTCCGGCAGGTCCGAGGCGAAGGCGTCGCTCAGCGGCTCGTCGCCGAGCGGCTCCTCGTCCTCCATCAGGCCGGCGTCGTCGCGCGGCTGCGGCACGCCAAAGCCCTTTGGCAGACGCCCGTCGAACAGGCCGGCGGCCTTCAAATCGTCGAGGCCCGGCAGGTCGGAAATCTGCTCAAGGCCGAAATGCAGCAGGAATTTCTCCGTCGTGCCATAGGTGACGGGACGCCCCGGCGACTTGCGGCGGCCGCGCAGCCGCACCCAGCCGGTCTCCAGCAGCACGTCCATCGTGCCCTTTGACAAGGCGACGCCTCTGATGTCCTCGACCTCGGCGCGGGTGGCGGGCTGGTGATAGGCGATGATCGCCAGGGTCTCCATCGCCGCGCGCGACAGTTTTTTGGGATCGACCTGCTCGCGTTGCAGCGCCCAGGCGAGGTCCGGCGCGGTGCGGAAAAACCATTTTTTGCCGACGCGCACCAAATTCACCCCGCGGCCAAAATATTCGGCCTTGAGATAGGCGAGAACTTTCGGCAGGTCGGCGGCCTGCGGCAGGCGCTTGGCCATTTCCTCCTCGCCGAGCGGAACTTCCGCGGCGAAGATCAGCGCCTCGCACAGCCGCATGTGGGCGCGCTGCTCCTCGTTCGGCGCCTCGCGCACGAGATGCGAGGCGGCGTCGGCGGCGCGAAGGTCGAAGAGAGGTTCCTGATCTGCCATCGATTTGGATTTGTCAGTGGCCCTCACCCTGAGGAGCCCGCCTCAGCGGGCGTCTCGAAGGGCGGGGGCGGTCCACGAAACTGAAGTCATTCCGCCGCCATCGCGGGGGGCTGCTCGCCCTTGCGCCGCAGCCACAGCGGCCCAAAGGTGTGATCCTGGCGCAAGTCGATCCGCCCCTCCTTCACCAGCTCCAGTGTCGCCGAAAAGGTCGAGGCGCGCACGGTGCGAGCCTGCGCCGGGTTCGCCACCCATTGGATCAGATAATCGTCGAGCGCCGTCCATTCCAGCGCCATCCCCAAAATGCGCTCCAGCGCCTCGCGCGCCTCCGCCAGCGACCAGACGGTGCGGGTCTTGAGCAGCGAGACGTTTGACAGCGCCTGCTTCTGCCGCTGCCGCGCATAGGCCGCGAGCAGGTCATAGAGGCTGGCCTGATAGAGCGGCGCATTGACCACATCCACGCCTTCAGGGTTTCCGCGCGGAAAAATGTCGCGGCCCATATGCGGGCGTTCGCCCAACAGCTCGGCGGCGGCGCGAATTTTTTGCAGGCGTTGCAGCCGGTGGGCGAGGCTGGCGGCCAGCGCGGCGGCGTCGGGCTCGGCGGCTTTGGGCGGCGCCGGCAGCAGCAGCCGCGATTTCAGATAGGCGAGCCAGGCGGCCATCACCAGATAGTCGGCGGCCAGCTCCAGCCGCACCTTCCGCGCTTCCTCGACGAATTTGAGATATTGTTCGGCCAGCGCCAGCACGGAAATACGGGCGAGATCGACTTTTTGGCGGCGGGCGAGCTCCAGCAGCAGGTCGAGCGGACCTTCATAGCCGTCGAGATCGACGCGAAAAGCCTCTTCCGGCCCATCCCGCCTGTCCTCGAAACTGTCCTCCCGCCCGCCGTCCAACGTTTTTGCGCTCCTTGGCCCGAATCACTCAAGTCGAGGGTGGGCGAATCGCATGCAAGCCGCAAGCACGGAAAAGTTTTGCCAAGCAAAGTCCACAGCAAAGCTTTCGAATTGACGCAAGCGGCGCTGTCGCGGCGCGAAAAAGACCATTATGGTCGCGCCGTGACCACAAACCGCCCCCCCCGCCCCCATGACGCCGCCGCCCTCGTCCTGATCGAAGGCAAAGGCGCCAAAACCCGCGTGCTGCTTGGCAAGCGCCATCCCGCGCTGAAATTCATGCCGGGCAAATATGTCTTTCCCGGCGGCCGGCTGGAGCGCGGCGACCGCGCCATGACCGTCGCGGGCCCGCTCGATTCGCGCGACGAGGCCCGTCTGATGAAGGTTGCGGGCAAGGGCGACGATTTTGCCCGCGCGCTCGCCCTGGCCGCCATCCGCGAATGTTTTGAGGAGACCGGCCTCGCCCTGGGGGTCTCAGGCTACGGCGGCCCGGCGCGCGCACCGGCCTGCTGGCGCGCCTATGCGGCGCAAGACCTGCTGCCGGACCTGCAAGAGCTGCATTTCGCCGTGCGCGCGATCACCCCGCCGTTTCTGCCGCGCCGCTTTGACACCCGCTTCTTCATCGCCGACGCCAAACAGATTTCGGCCAGGGTCGACGGCGTGTGCCATGCGGATGCGGAGCTGACCGAAGTTTTGTGGGCGCCGCTCGACAAGGCCGACGCCTTTGACATGCCGGATGTGACGCGCATGGTGCTGAAGGAGGTGCGGGCGAGACTGGACTCGGGCCTGAGCCGGTTCACGCCGGTTCCGCATTACCATCACAGCCGGGGCGTGTGGCGGCGTGATTTGCTGTAGTCATCTCCACCGGGCATAAAGCCCGCCATGTCCGCCTTCGACGCCCCTACAAAAAAATCGCTCGCCGCCGCCATCGCCTGCATTTCCATTGTCGGCATCGGCCTGTCCCTGGTGATTCCCCTGCTGGCGCTGCGGCTGGAGGCCGCCGGATTCGCCGCCCATGACAATGGCGCGCAGATCGCCGTGTCCGGCCTCGCCACGCTGATCGGCGCGCCGCTGGCGCCGCCGCTCGCCCGCCGATTCGGGCTGCGCGTCCTGCTCGGGGCGGCCATCGCCCTCGCCGTCGCCTCGCTGGCCGCCTTCGCGCTCACCTTCGATTATCGCGCCTGGCTGGCGATCCGCTTCGCCTTCGGGCTCGCCCTGACCATCGTGTTCGTGCTCAGCGAATTCTGGATCAGCGCCGCCGCGCCGCGCGGCCAGCGCGGCCTGGTGCTGGGCATTTACGCCACCTTCCTGGCCCTTGGCTTTGCCGCCGGCCCCACCCTGCTGAGCCTCACAGGAACGGAAGGCGTGAGTCCCTTCGCCGTCGCCGCCGTCATCACGGCCGCCGCCGGCCTGCCGGTGGTCTGGGCGGGCGAACCCGAAACCGGTTTCGACCAGCCCGGCCGACCCAAACTCGGGCCGATTTTTAAAGCGGCGCCGGTCGCCGTGACCACTGCGCTGCTGTTCGGCTGCATCGAGACCGGGCTGAACGGGCTGCTGCCGGTGTTCGGCCTGCGCTCCGGCTTTTCGCAGGCGTGGGCGACGTTCCAGCTCACCTTGTTCGCCCTGGGCAATGTGGTGTTTCCCGTGCCGATCGGCATGCTCGCCGACCGCACCGGCAAAATCCGCCTGCTCGTCTGGTTCAGCCTGATCGGCCTGTTCGGCGCGCTGATCCTGCCGGGCCTCGCCGAAAATCGCGCGGTTTACGCCTTGGGCCTGTTCATCTGGGGCGGCGTCGTCGGCGGGCTCTACACGGTGGGGCTGGCCGCGCTCGCGGAGCGATTCCACGGCGAAAAGCTCGCCGCCGCCAACGCCGCCTATATCATGATGTATGCGCTCGGCATGATTTTGGGGCCTCCGCTGCTGGGACTGGGCCTCGATCTGGCGCCGCGCGGCCTGTTCGACGCGCTCGGCGTCTGTTTCGCCGCCTATCTTGGCCTCATCCTGTTTTTCCATGGGCCTTTCGCTCGAAAAACTTGACAAGATGAAGACGGCCGCTATGGTGCCGTCACGAATTCGGGCCGGAGCAATCCGGCCCCTTTGTTTCCAATGGCCTCGTCCGATCCTCTTCGCATTGAAGACTCGTATGCTGCGCCGGTTTGCAGGGTTAAAGACATGGCCAAGGCCGCCACGATCAAGATCAAGCTGCTGTCGACCGCCGACACCGGTTTCTTTTACGTCACCAAGAAGAACGCCCGCACCAAGACCGACAAGCTGGCGTTCAAGAAATACGACCCCGTCGCGCGCAAGCACGTGGAGTTCAAGGAAACCAAGATCAAGTAATCGGGTTTTCCGAACGCCAAAGCCGCCCACCCGGGCGGCTTTTTTGTTTTCGGGGTGTCCGATCGAGGCGGAAGCTCAGGCGGCGCGAAAAATAATGCTTCGGCGGAGATCGGTTCGAAGGCGTCATTCAAGCTTTTCCTGCAATGGCCGGAGCAACGTCGTCAGCGGCCTTTCCCAGCTTGTGTTGACGCGACAGAGTGATACGATTTCCGAAGGATCAGTTCGGACATCGTATTCCGCTCGCGCGGCAATCCGCCCTTCGCCTGAAGGATTTCCGCGCGATTTCGTTTTCGCGGATCGCGAAGCGATCTTGCGGAAACCGTATGAATGAAGCGAGCTGGGCTGACATCAAGCGCATGGAATAAGCCGCGCCATCGCGACCCTCAACGGCAGACCTGTTCTCATCAAACGCGACGCCGAAGGAAATCAGCGGTTGTCTTGCGTTTTCGCCAGCGCATTATGGACGTCGCCGCCGGATGGGGCGATTCCAGGGCTCGGGGTCCATGACCGTCTTCAGCGTGAATCACGTCACGACTTACGCCTATGCGGAGCCGGTTCGCCTGGGCGAACATCGCATGATGCTGCGTCCGCGTGACAGCAACGATCAACGGCTTCTCGAAGCCAGTCTCGACATCGATCCGCCGCCAAAAACCTTGCGGTGGATCCACGATGTCTTCGACAATTGCGTCGCCGTCGCCACCTTTTCGGGCGAGACCCGGAAACTGCGGGTGGAGAACAGGATCACGCTGGAGCATACGCCCTTTGAGGGCGACGAGTTCCTGCTGGATGACAGCGCGCGGTTTTATCCCTTCGCCTATGAGAGCGAGGAAATGCCGGACCTCGCCCGTTCGATCGAGCGGCATGTTCCCGATCCCCAGGGCGAGCTTGACCGCTGGGTGCGGCGTTTCCTGCATCCGGGGCGGCCGACCGAAACCGGCGAACTGCTGATGACGCTGACCTATGCCATCAAGGAAGGATTCTATTACGAGCGTCGAGTCGAGAAGGGAACGCAGAGCGCGCTTGAGACCTTGGCGCGCCGGCGCGGCTCCTGTCGCGACTTTGCCACCCTGATGATGGAAGCGGCGCGGGCGCTGGGCTTCGCAGCCCGGTTCGTCTCCGGTTACCTCTATGTGCCCGATTGCGACTCCGGGGACCGTTATCTGGGCGGCGGCTCCACCCATGCGTGGCTCCAGATCTATCTTCCGGGCTCCGGCTGGGTCGAATTCGATCCGACCAATGGCATCGTCGGCAATCGCGATCTCATTCGCGTGGCGGTCGCGCGCGAGGCCCGGCAGGCGATCCCGCTTTACGGAAGCTATTTCGCCGATAACGCGACCGAAAGTTCGATGGGCGTGGAGGTGCGCGTTCGCCAGTCGCCCGCTTGCGGATTGCCGGGTTCGCCACATCTGGACATCAAGCGATCGGGAACCTGAACGCCCGTCTCACGTTCAGCTCAAAGCTTGCCCTCTGGCGCGTGAGATCTCCGAATGTTGATTGAGGCTGGTTTTGACATTGCGTTCGACTGTCCGGCGCAGACGCCAATGCTCTTGCAATTGAATGTCCATCCGTCGCGCGAGCCCGACCTTTTGACCGCGGACCAGATTCGTTCCGATCCATCGGTTCCCCAGAGCGCCTATGTCGACCTGTTCGGCAACCGGGTCACGCGCCTGGACGTCCCGCCCGGACATGTAACCTTCAGCAACCGCTTTACCATAGCCGACAGCGGCGAGGCGGACCCGACGCCGCCCGACTCTCCCTTGACGCCGATCTCCGCCCTTCCCGACGCGACGCTGCTCTATCTCACGTCGAGCCGGTATTGCGACAGCGACAAGCTCTCGGATTTCGCCTGGGCCCATTTCGGCAAGATCGCGGGCGGCGCCGCGCGCGTGCAGGCGATCTGCGATTTCGTCCACGACACGATCCGCTTCAGCTATCCGGACGCCCGGCCCACGCGATGCGCGAGCGATTCTCTCGACGAAGGCGTGGGCGTCTGCCGCGACTTCGCCCATCTCGCGATTGCGCTCTGCCGCTGCATGAACGTTCCCGCGCGTTACGCAACGGGCTACCTCGGCGACATCGGCGTTCCCCCCGATCCCGCGCCGATGGATTTCAGCGCCTGGTTCGAAGCGTACCTTGAGGGACGATGGTATTCTTTTGACGCGCGCCACAATCGGCCGCGCATCGGCAGGGTGGTCATGGGCTATGGACGCGACGCCGCAGACGTGCCGCTCACGACCGCCTTCGGCGTCGCCACGCTCGCGCGTTTCGAAGTGGTGACCCGCGCGTTAAGCCAACAGGGAATGGTCAACCCGGCGGCTTGAGCCGCCTCCCGCTGTGCGGCGCGAGCGATCTCTCTTTCGCCAGAACCGCAGCAACCGAGGAGATCGTTTCCGCGCCGGCGCGCTCTCCATCGCCAACCGTCACCGCCTGTGCCGCCGCGCCGACTTTGCTGAAAACGTCTGCGGACGTCGTCTTTCCGTCGATCGCCGACACGGCGCCTTAGAGCGCGTTGACATTTGAGATTCCCACAGACTCGCAAATCTGATTCAAGCTCCTTTTCGGTCGGGAGCCATGAATGTCGGTTCGCTTGGTGTTGGGAGATTCTCAATGGGTTCGGATGGCGCCGCATTTGCCTGGAAAGGTGGGCGATCCAGGCCGGAGCGGAGCCGACAATCGGCTGTTTGTCGAAGCCGTTCTCTGGTTGGCGCGAACGGGTTCGCCGTGGCGTGATCTTCCAGAAATTTTCGGAAACTGGAACAGTGTGTTCGTTCGTTTTTCGCGCTGGTCGAAGGATGGCGTTTGGGACAGGCTGTTCGTGGCGATGGCCGACGACCCGGACTTCGAATACATCATGATCGACTCGACCATCGTCCGGTCGCACCAACATGCGGCTGGGAAAAAAGGGGGTCTGAAGCTCGCGCGATCGGCCGGTCACGCGGCGGTTTGACCACCAAAATCCACGCCGTCGTCGATGCTTTGGGCAATCCGCTTCGGTTTATTCTCTCGCCGGGTCAGGCCAGCGACTACACCCAAGCCGAGGCTCTCATCACCGATTTGCCCGCCGAGTCCGTTCTTGGCGACAAAGGCTACGACTCCAAGGCTTTCCGCGACGCCATCGCCCTGCAGGACGCCGTCGCCGTCATCCCGCCCAGAAAGACGTCACCGCAGGTCGCCTGCGACTTCGCCCTCTATTGCGAGCGCAACCTCGTCGAACGGTTCTTCCTGAAAATCAAGCACTTCAGGCGCATCGCAACACGCTACGAACAAACGCCCAGAGCCTTCATGTCCATGCTCGCCCTTGTCAGCGCGTTCATTTGGATAAAATGAATGTCAACGCGCTCTAGACCAAGCGTGCTGATCAGGCTAGGTCGATAAATCGGCAAAACTCCTCACCACCCGCCTTCATCTCCCCATGCTGCAAATCACCGATCTCACCTACCGCCTCGGCCCCCGCATCCTGTTCGACTCCGCCAGCGTCCTGCTGCCGGAGCGCGGCAAGGTTGGTTTTGTCGGCCGCAACGGCGCCGGCAAGACAACCCTGTTCCGCCTGATCCGCGGCGAGATCGCCGCCGAGAGCGGCACAACAAGCCTTCCGCGCGGCGCGCGCATCGGCAGCGTCGAGCAGGAGGCCCCCGGCGGCGACGGAAAGCTCATCGATTTCGTCCTGGCCGCCGACAAGGAGCGGGCGTCCCTGCTGGAGGAGGCGGAAACGGCGACCGATCCGCATCGCATCGCCGAAATCCATGTCCGCCTCGTGGACATCGACGCCCACGCGGCGCCGGCGCGGGCCGCCGAAATCTTGGCTGGCCTCGGTTTTGATGAAGCCGCGCAGCATCGCGCGCTCAAGGAGTTTTCGGGCGGGTGGCGGATGCGCGTGGCGCTGGCCGCCGTCCTGTTCGCGCGCCCCGACCTGCTGCTGCTCGACGAGCCCACCAACTATCTCGATCTCGAAGGCGCGCTCTGGCTCAACGATTATCTCAAAACCTATCCGGCGACGACGGTCATCATCAGCCATGACCGCGACATGCTCAACGAGGTCTGCGACCACATCGTCCATCTCGAACAGGCGAAACTGACCCTCTATCGCGGCAATTACGATTCGTTCGCGCGGCAGCGCGCGGAGGCCCGCATGTTGCAGGCCAAGTTCCTCAAAAAACAGGAGGACAAGCGCGCGCATCTCCAGGCTTTTGTCGACCGCTTCCGCGCCAAGGCCACCAAGGCGCGACAGGCCCAGAGCCGCCTCAAAATGCTGGAGAAGATGGAAGAGGTTTCGGCGGTCGTGGACGAGGAGGTCCTGCCGTTCAACTTCCCCTCGCCGGAAAAACCGCTGTCGCCACCGCTGATCGCGCTGGAGGGCGTGTCGGTCGGCTACGACGACCGCGTGATTCTCTCGAAACTCAATCTCACCCTGGCCGACGACGACCGCATCGGTCTGCTCGGCGCCAATGGCAACGGCAAATCCACCTTTGCCAAGCTGCTGGGCGGCCGCCTGCCGGCGATGTCGGGCGTGATGAAGCGCTCGTCCAAACTGGAGGCCGGCTTTTTCGCCCAGCATCAGGTCGACGACCTCAACGAGAGGGACACGCCCTATCTCGCGGTGCAGCGGCTGATGCCCGACCAGCCGGAATCCCGCGTGCGCGCCCGCGCCGCGCAATTCGGTTTTCCCGGCGGCAAGTCGGACACCCGCGTCGCCGAACTGTCCGGCGGCGAAAAGGCGCGGCTGCTGATGGGCCTCACCACCTTCGCCGGCCCGCACCTGCTGATTCTCGACGAACCGACCAACCATCTGGACATCGACAGCCGCGCGGCGCTGGCCGAGGCGATCAACGATTATGCCGGCGCCGTCATCCTGATCTCGCATGACCAATATCTGCTGGAGGCCTGCGCCGACCGGCTCTGGCTGGTCGCGGACGGTTCTGTAAAGCCGTTCGACGGCGACATGGCGGATTACCGCAAATTCGTCCTCGACTGCGCGCGAGGACCGAAGGAGAAATCCGGCAATGGCGGCAACGCCGCGCTGGAAGCCCGCCGCAACGCCGCGCAGGCGCGAAAAGAGGCGGCGCCGCTCTTGAAAAAGGTGAAGGCGGCGGAAGAGAAGATGGAGAAATTTTCGAACCTGATCGCCAAGGTCGACCTGATGCTCGCCGATCCCCGCGCCTTCGAGCGCAACCCGGCGGAAGCGACGAAGTTGTCGCAGCAGCGCGGCGAGCTGGAAAAAGCGCTCGCGGCGGCGGAGGAGGAATGGCTGGAGCTTTCCGCCGAATATGAGGCGCTGGTGAACGGGTAGAGCTTTTTCACGTTTCATGGAAACATGAATAAGCTCTGGCTTCTTGTTTTTACGCGTTTTCTTCACGCGAACCGACATCCACTTCGCTTGAAAACGCTCTAGGAGCGCGCGATGGCCGATCAATGCTGCGAAACCAAGACGTGCTGCGGCGCACAGGCGGCGCCTGAACCGGTCAAGGCGGCGTGTGGCTGCGCCGAGGGCGTGCCGGTCTTCGACGGGCTGGACCCGCGCTACAAACGCATCCTGTGGACGGTCATCGGCATCAATGGCGCCATGTTTCTGGGCGAGACGGCGGCGGGGCAATGGGCGGGCTCGCAGGCGCTCAAGGCCGACGCGCTGGATTTCCTGGCGGACACCGTGACCTACGGCCTGTCGCTGGCGGTGATCGGCGCGAGCCTGCGCACACGCGCCACGGCGGCGCTGTTCAAGGGCTTTTCCCTGTCGCTGATGGCGCTCTGGGTGTTCGGCTCAACGGTCTATCAGACGCTGATCCTGGGCCTGCCGAAGGCCGAGGTGATGGGCGCGGTCGGCGCGCTGGCGCTCGCGGCCAACCTGGCTTCGGTGTTGCTGCTGATGCCGTACAAGGACGGCGACGCCAATGTCCGCTCGGTCTGGCTCTGCTCGCGCAACGACGCCATCGGCAATGTCATCGTGATGGCGGCGGCGCTCGGGGTGTGGGGCACGGCGACCGCTTGGCCCGACCTTCTGGTGGCGGGACTCATGGCCGGCGTTTTCCTTACGTCATCGGCGCAAATCCTGCGTCACGCCTGGGCCGAATACCGCGAAGGCGCAGTTTGAATCGTCACGCTTTGGCGGCAGAATGGCGGGCATGAGAAAAACCGCCGTCACCATCGCCTTGCTCGCCGCGATCCCGCTGTCCATCGCCTATTTCGACCAACCGCTGACCCTGTGGGCGCACGCGCAGTTCCACGGGATACGCCAGACGTTTCACACTCTGACCCGAGTGGTCGAGCCAATCGAGTTGCTGGCGATGCTCGGCCTGATCTGGTGCGGCGCGCGCTTCGCCTTTGGCCGCCTCGCCCGGCCCGAGATCGCGCTGCTGCGGCTCAGCCTCGCGGTGCTCACCGCCATCGGCGTCAAGGATTTGCTAAAACTCGCGTTCGGCCGCACCTGGCCGGAAACCTGGACCAACGGCAATCCGAGTTTCATCGCCGACCACGCCTATTATTTCGCCCCATTCCACGGCGGTCTCGGCTGGTCGGCCTTCCCCTCCGGCCATCAGACGGTGACGGCGGCCTTTTGCGGCGCGCTCTGGATTCTGGCCCCCCGCCTGCGGCTGCTGTGCGCGGCGGTGATGCTGGTGGTCGCCATCGGCCTGATCGGCGCCGACGAACACTGGCTCAGCGACGTCATCGCGGGCGGGTTGGTCGGATGGTTGATTGGGGTGCTGATGACCAAGATTGAGCTGCCGAAAACCGACTCTCCCCGCTTGCGGGGAGAGTGCGCGCCGCGCGTCGGCCATCACGCTTCTTCGGCGGTCGCCGGCCTTTCATCGGCATCTTCATCATCTTCATCCTGCTCGCCGTCCGAGACTTTGACGTCTTCTTCGGTCTCTTCAACGACGGCGGCCTGAGTTTCAAAAGGCTTGTGAGCAAATGCGCCGCCAACCCGCCGCGGAGGCGAGCGCGGAAGCGGCACGGGTTCGAAGACAGCGCCGCATTTTGGGCATTTGATCGGATCCTTGGCGAGGTCGAAAAACTTGGCGGCGCAGTTCAGGCATAGCCTTTTCTCGCCCCTTAACGCTTCTGTCATGACTCATCTCCTCGCGGCGTCTGACGCCGCGCTCCGGTTGCAGCATGTGTTGAATTGCGCGATGCGCGCGACGAACCGAAGCGCGAGACCGGCGTAGGTATTGGTCAGTTCATATCCCGCAGTCTCTGGGGAAATCGCCGCTCAAGTCGGGCGCGCGTTTCCTCGGGCACGCGAACCTGGAACGCCGCGCCCTCCTCCAAAGCCTGCCGCTTCAGCACTTCGGTATGGGCGTAAAGCCACGCCTGCCCCTCGCCATCGGCGGCGTCGAGCAGGATTTCGAACAGCGCGCGGCCGCTGCCGACCCGCGCCTCGATTCCTTCAAGCAAGTCGTCGATCCCATCGCCCGTAACGGCCGAAACTACGCAGGGACGTTCCTCCGCCGGCTTCCGCGCCGCCGTTTCGCGCAGCCGGTCGCGTTCCTCCGGCGGCAGCAGGTCGATCTTGTTCCAGACCTCGATCAGCCGCGAATCATGCGGATCGATTCCCAGCTCGGCGAGAATCTTCTCGACGTCCTCGCCCTGCGCATCGGCGTCCTCATGCGAGATGTCGCGCACATGCAGGATGACGTCGGCCTCCAAAACCTCTTCCAGCGTGGCGCGGAAGGCCGACACCAGCATGTGCGGCAGGTCGGAAATAAAGCCCACCGTATCCGACAGGATGATCTTCCCGCCATGCGGCAGTTTCAGCCCGCGCAAGGTCGGATCGAGCGTGGCGAACAGCAAATCCTTGGCGAACACGTCCGCCTTGGTCAGCCGGTTGAACAGGCTGGATTTTCCGGCGTTGGTGTAGCCGACCAGCGCCACGATCGGAAAGGGAACCTCGCGCCGGCTTTTTCGGTGCAGCCCGCGCGTGCGCTTCACCTGTTCGAGGTCGCGCTCGATTCGGGTCATGCGCTCCTGAATCAGGCGCCTGTCGGTCTCGATCTGGGTTTCACCGGGACCACCCAAAAAACCGAAACCGCCGCGCTGGCGCTCGAGATGGGTCCAGCTGCGCACCAGACGCGACTTTTGGTAGGCCAGATGGGCAAGCTCCACCTGCAAGGCGCCCTCTTTCGTTCGGGCGCGCTCGCCGAAGATTTCGAGAATCAGCCCGGTGCGGTCGATAACCTTGGCGGCGAACGCCTTTTCGAGATTGCGCTGCTGGACCGGCGACAGCGCGCAATCCACCACCACCAGATCCGCCTCGCGCTCCTTCACCAGAGCGGCGATTTCGTCCACCTTGCCCTTGCCGAGATAGGTCGCCGGCCGAATCTGCGACAGCAACGCCAGCTCGCGGCCGACGATCTCCACATCAATGGCCAGCGCCAGCCCTTCAGCCTCGTCCAGCCTCGCTTCCGGCCCGCGCAACGGCTTTGCGCCTTCGGCGTAAATCGCAGCGCGTTCCGTAAGATAGGGGCCGAGCACAAGCGCCCGGGTCCGGTCGCTGTTCCGCGTCCAGACCCCGCCGCCAAAAACCTCGGTTTCGCTCAATGAGTGACCTTACTTGTCCTGTGCTTCCTCGGCCGGATCGAACATCTGGATCGGGTGACCGGGCATGATCGTAGATATGGCGTGCTTGTAGACCAATTGCGAGTGCCCGTCTCGCCGCAACAGCACGCAAAAATTGTCGAACCAGCTCACAACGCCTTGCAATTTCACGCCGTTCACCAGGAAGATGGTCAGCGGGACCTTGTTCTTGCGCACGAAATTAAGAAAAGTGTCCTGTAGATTTGGGGTTCGTTCGACCGCCATGTTTTTTTCCATTCACTTTTTGACGCCCGTGGGGAACGGTTTTGGCGACGTCTTGTTTGAGGCCGCGCTGCCCATGGCGCGGCAGCACATTAGATGCTCAAGCCCGACGTTTAGGCAAGATGTTCTTTCGAGCAGGCCATGTTTATGAAGCACATTTAACCTACACTCGTCATGGGATCATGGAACGCGCCCCGCAAAGCCAACGCCACCGGGCCGGGCGCGCCGTCGCCGATCGCGCGGCCGTCAACCCGGACCACGGGCATGACCAGCATGGTCGCGCCGGAAATGAACGCCTCCCGGGCGGCATAGGTTTCAGCGACGGTGAAGGCGCGCTCGATCACGCGAATAGCCTTCACCGCGGCGATCTCCAGAATTCTTGCGCGCGTGATTCCCGAAAGAATGGACGAATCGGCGGGATGGGTGATGAGCCTCCCTTCCCCGTCAACGATCCAGGCGTTGCTCGACGCCCCCTCGGTGACGAAACCGTCCGCGCCCACCAGCCAGGCCTCGGCCGCGCCCGCCTCCTTCGCCTGCTGCTTCGCCAGCGCGTTGGGCAACAGGCTCACGGTCTTGATATCAGGCCGCTTCCAGCGGATGTCAGGCAGCGTGATTACCGCGATGCCTTTGTGCGCCTTGGCGTCGCCGGCGACCGGATCGTGCGGCCGGGCGGTGACGACGAGATTCGGAGGCGTGTCGGCTGCGGGAAAATAATGCTCGCGCCGCGCCGCGCCCCGCGTCACCTGAAGATAGACATGGCCAAAGCGCACGCGGTTGCGGGCCACGACTTCGCGCAGAACGAATTTGAGTGCGGCTTCGCCCATCGGCGGTTTCAGGCGCAATTCCGCAGCCGAGCGCGCGAGCCGGTCGAGATGGCCGCGCTCGTCGAACAACACGCCGTCAAACACCTCGATGACCTCGTAAATCCCGTCGGAAAACAGGAAGGCGCGGTCATCGATCGATATGCCGGCTTCGGCATGGCGAACATAGCGCCCGTTGACATAAGCGACGCGGCTCATTTTCTTCCCTTCACATCCAGCCAAAACGCCCGGCGGCCACGGCCAAGAACGCGCCCGCGGCCATGGCCCAGAGCGGGCTGCGCGACGAATAGACGACAAAGCCGGCGGCGGCAAAGGTGATGGCGGCGGCGAGCGCGGTGGCGTCGGCGGCGCGGGCGAGCAGATAGCCGTTCGCCGCCATCAGCCCCACCGCGAGCGGAATCAGCGCCGCCTTCAACCGCTTCAGCCAGGGAGCCTGGGCGTTCCGGCGCAGCGTGCGCGCCAGAGCCAGCGCAAGGATCGAGGACGGGCCGAGGATACCGAGCGTCGCCGCCAAAAAGCCAGACCACCCCGCGAGCTCCCAGCCGAACAGGGGAAAGACGATCACATTGGGCCCCGGCGCGACCTGGGCGATTGCAAAAATTTCCGCGAAGCGTTGGGAGGTAGACCAGTGTTCGCCCTCCACGAGCTGCCGATTCGCCTCGGGCAACACGGCGGCCGCGCCGCCCACGGCCAGCAGCGACAAGCCGGCGAATCGCAGGAATATACGAGGCGCCAGTTCGTTCACGACCGCCCCCGTCCCAGCAGATAGCTCGCCGGCGCGAGCACGCCGAGCACAAGCGGCAAAGGCAGGCGCGCGAGAGCCACGGCGGCGAAGACGGCGGCCGCCAAGCCCAAGACCGCCGGCGTGCGCGAAACGTTTTTCAGCATTTTCAGCGCGGTCCCGAGCGCGAGCCCGGCGGCGGCGGAGGCGGCTCCGGCCAGGGCGGCGCGCACATCGGGATGATGCGCGAAGGCGGCGAAAAAGCTGGCGATGACAAGCAGAAAGACGAGCGGCGCGGCGAGCAGCCCCACGAGCGCGCAAAACCCGCCGCTCGGCCCGCAAAAGCGGTCGCCGAGCACGAGCGCGAAATTGCAGGTATTGGCGCCGGGCAGCGCCTGACACAGGCCGAGCAGCGCGGCGAATTCGGAGTCGTCGAGCCAGCGGCGCTCCTCGACGACGATTTGCCGCGTCAGGGGCCCGACGCCGCCAAAACCGATGGCGCCGAGTTTGAGAAAGCCGAGGAAGAGCTCGATTCGGGTCACGGGGCGGATCTTGGGCGCCCTTGCGACGGGCGGGCTTGTATCCAGGTCATGACGCGCCTCCTCTCGGTCTCATGCGCCAACTTTGGTCGGCAAGGTGGCGAGCGTGGCGCCCGGAGTCAAAGGGGTCAGCGGCGATTTTCCATGAGAGGTGGCGTTCGGCGAGTTTTTACACTTGCGCATCGTCGCTGTCTTGGCTATCTCAACCGGACTTCGACGCGGCCAACTGGCCGAGGCGATGGGGAATAGTTCAACGGTAGAACAGCGGACTCTGACTCCGTCAATCTTGGTTCGAATCCAGGTTCCCCAGCCAACAAATTCAGAGACTTGTGGTCAGTGGTAACAGGCGGCAGGCTGATCGGTAACAGATCGGCAACGAGCCGGCTGAAGCGGTACGGCTTGCGGAGCATGTGGTACGGCGCGGCGCTCAGCGCGAATCAGAGAGTGCCTGACCTCAGGCTGCTTCGGGTTTCCGAAAGTTGCCCTCAACCTCGGCGGCGGATAGTCTCGCTTTAGGTTCTTTTGTTGATTGGCAATTCGATGAAGTGGCTTCAGCGGCTCTTCCCCGGCGTGTTCAAAAAGTCGACAAGGCAAAACGTTTCCGTCGCGCTGACGTCCGAGGGGGCTGCCCCTGAGAAAAGGAAGCGCGCAAGGTCCCCAAAACGGAACCGTCCAGAGCCTTCAGCCGAAGAGATTGCCGCCGCTGAAGAGCGTTACGCTTGCCACCTGCGCGAGAAGTTCAGGGCGGCTTCGGAATCAGAGTTACCGGTACGACGACCGCACATGGCGCCCGCCGCGGTTATCGGCGAAACTGGCAAGGGTCTGAATCCGTTGCGAGGTCTCGCTTAAACCCATGCATCAACACAGGAATGAAGGCGCCTCTTATACCAAGTCTCGCTGATCAGAACCCATGCGCCCAATCGCGGAGTCCGATGGACATGATGCGCCACGGTTGGTCGACGAGCT
>NZ_WNKS01000040.1 GCF_009720655.1 Rhodoblastus acidophilus
TTCGTCGGCAAGGAACGCAAGTACAACAGGCGGTTCCTGCAAATGTGCTCGCATTATCTCGTCGATCCCGTCGCCTGCACGCCGGCCTCGGGCTGGGAGAAAGGCCAGGTCGAAAACCAGGTTGGCCTGGTGCGCGAGCGGTTCTTCACGCCGCGCCTGAGGTTCAAGAACCTGGACGAGTTGAACGCCTGGCTGCTCGACAAATGCGTCGCCTACGCCAAGGCGCACAAGCATCCCGAGATCGTCGACAAGACGATCTTCGAGGTTTCCGAGGATGAGCGGCCCAAGCTTGTCCAGGCGCGGGGCCGCTTCGATGGTTTCCACGCCACTCAATGCCCCGTGTCGTAAACCTGCCTGGTGCGCTTCGACAACAACAAATATTCCGTGCGCGCCAGCGCGGTCGGCCGTTCTGTCGAACTCCAGGCCTACGCCGACCGCGTCATCATCCTCCAGGACGGCATGATTGTCGGCGAACATCAGCGCCGCTTCGGCCGCGGCGAGACAGCCTACGATCCCTGGCGTTACGTTCCGGTGCTGGCGAAAAAGCCGGGCGCGCTGCGCAACGGCGCGCCGTTAAAGGATTGGCTGCTGCCGGGAGCGATCGAACAGATCCGCAAAAAGCTCGCCGGCTCCGACGACGGCGACCGGCAGATGGTGAAGATCCTCGCGGCCGCGCTCGACGACGGCTTGGCGGCGGTCGAATCCGCCTGCGCCGAGGCGCTCGCCGACAACGTCCATTCCGCCGACGTCATTCTCAACATTCTGGCGCGCCGCCGCGATCCGCCGCCGCCGCTCACCATCGCCACGCCCGACGCGCTCAAGCTCCAGCGCCCGCCGGAAGCCGATTGCGCCCGCTACGATCGATTGAGGAGGCTGCACTGATGGAACGCACGCAAATCTTCGACTTCATGAGCGAACTCAAGCTGTTCGGCATGCGCGCCGCCTACGACGACGTCATGTCCAAGGCGATCAAGCGCCAGCATGAGCCTCCGCAGGTCGTCGGCGATCTGCTGGCAGCCGAGATCGCCGAGAAGCAGGCGCGCTCCATCAAATATCAGCTGACGATCGCCAAACTACCGCTGGCCAAGGACCTCGACGATTTTGATTTTGCCGGCGGCGCCGTCAATGAGGTTTTGGTGCGCGACCTGGCGCGCGGCGGCTTTGTCGCCGAGCAGCGCAACATCGTCCTGATCGGCGGAACCGGCACGGGCAAGACGCATCTGGCTATCGCCATCGCCCGCAGCTGCCTCCGCGCCAAACTGCGCGGACGCTTCTTCAACACGGTCGATCTCGTCAACCGACTTGAGGCGGAAACCCGCGCCGGCCGGCAGGGCCGCATGGCCGACTATCTGTGCCGGATGGACTTCGTCGTGCTCGACGAACTCGGCTATCTGCCCTTCGCCCAGGCCGGAGGGCAGTTGCTGTTCCACCTGATCAGCCGCCTCTATGAGCGCACTTCGATCATCGTGACGACCAATCTCGCTTTTGGCGAATGGCCAAGCGTTTTTGGCGGCGACGCCAAGATGACGACCGCGCTGCTCGACCGCCTGACGCATCATTACGACATCGTCGAAACCGGCAACGAGAGCTGGCGCTTCAAGAACCGGTCCTGACTTCAACCGCAGGCCTCACGCCGCCGCGCGCGCCCGGGCTGCGCAACCCCGGCCAGCTCCGCCCGGGCGCGCGCTGTCGTTGAGCAGCTGTATGAACCAAGGGGGGCCCATTGCATGCAAACTGGGGTCCAGATTCCACGCTTATTGACATCTTGGCGTGAATCACGCGAGCGCCGACAATGCTCGCGCCAAGGTCGAAGGTTCGGCGGGCGGAATCCTCGCGCCGCTGGCGGGCAAGTTGCCAAGCGCGACGCATGATCGCCGCGCGGCTGAATTGGTGGATTGTTGCGGCCATCTTCATTCCGCCTTTCGTTTCAGCGGAACGACTTCGCCGCCCGCCTTGAGCCGGTCCAGATAATCCGCCCACCATTGGGCCATGTCCACGCGCTCTTTCCAGAACGCGCCGCGCGCATAGGCCCGGCGGACGGGATCGGGGTCTTGATGCGCCAAGGCGCGTTCAATCGCATCGGCTGAAAACTTGCCCGATTCGTTAAGCAGGGTTGAAGCCGTCGCGCGGAAGCCGCGCGCCGTCAGTTCGTCATGCGAATAGCCTAACCGCCGCAGCGCCGCGTTCAGTGTGTTTTCGGAAATCGGATTTTCGGGAGAACGAAGGCCGGGAAAAACCAAGCGCCGCGCCCCCGTGAGTGCGTGCAACCCGGACAGGATGGCGAGCGCCTGCCGCGACAACGGAACCTGATGCTCTCGCCGCATCTTCGTTCGGTTTGCGGGTATCGTCCAAACCGCCTTTTTCCAGATCAAATTCCGCCCATTCCGCCATCCGCAGTTCGCCGGGGCGCGTGAAGACCAATGGCAGGAGCCGCAGCGCGGCAAGGGTTTCCGGCTGGCCAGTGAAGCCGTCCAGCGTCCGCAGGAAAGCCCCAAGCTCCGCCGGATCGATGATCGCGGGCCGATGCTTCGTTTTTGGCGTGGTGAGCGCGCCCCGGAGCGCGAATGTCGGATCGTTCTCCGCGCGCGCCGTCGCGATGGCATAGCGAAAAACCTGCCCGATCAGGGCGCGCAACCGAACCGCCGTGTCATGCTTGCCGCGCGCTTCGACCTGCCGCAGCACGTTCAGAACTTCAGCCGCATCAATTTCGGCTATCGGCCTATCGCCCAGCGTTGGGCGGGCAAAGGTGAGTGCCCACTCGTTTTTGTCCAGTGTCGTCGCCGCCTTGCCGTTGCGGCGCTTCTTCGCAAGCAATTCGTCCGCAACAACGTTGAAGGTGTTTCCCTTCGACAGCGCCGCCCTCGCCTTGTCACGCTTCCGTTGCTCGCCGGGGTCGATGCCGTCGGCGAGCGCCGCCTTGGCTTCGTCGCGCTTCGCCCGCGCGTCCTTCAGGCCGGTTTCAGGATAGGCGCCCAACGCCATGACTTTTTGCTTGCTGGCAAACCGATAGCCGAAGCGCCAAAGCTTCGAGCCGCCGGGTGCGATCAGCAAAAAAAGCCAGCCGCTATCCATCAGCTTGTAGGGCTTTTCTTTCGGCTTGGCGTTCCTGATTTCCAATTCGGTGAGCGGCATTGCTGGTATCACCCGCGCTGTTTTGCTGGCATCGCCTTGCTGGCATCCGCGACGTACCAGCAAATGTACCAGCAATTTTCGTGGATACCAGCACGCCGCCTAGGACGGTTGCGGACAGCAAGAAGGCAGGAAACCCGCATTTTCCTTGGGTTTCTCAGACAGTTATGGACGGTTTCGGACGATTGTGGATGCTGATTTGGTGCCCCACGTCGAATAAAGACACGAACCGGTATATCATTGAAATAAGACGAGAATGATTTTGCGTCGAAAGGCCCCTTCCTCACGCGCCAGTTCGTTTCCCCTCGACGGCACCGAAATGGGTAATTTCGGTGATGGCGCGGACCAAGCCGCGGGTTCCGCTTCTCTCGACACCACGAGGGTGGATGCGAGGACCAGCAACCACCGACAGCCACGATTGCTTCGCCATATTCCGCCGTTAGCCTTCTTGATAGTTCGGAAACTGCGGCCCGTTATGCCGAGCCGATGTTAGGCTTCTCGAAGGTCGAGGCTTGGTTGAGTCGGGATGTGGCACGCAGTGACGTTCGGTTAGGCCGAGCATGTCTGTTTCTGTGACTCGTTCATAGTTTCGTTTCGCCACGCCCTCATCGAACTGGACATGCAGATTTGCCGCATCCGACTTGGAAGTGGCGATTTTTTTCACGTGGGGCGACACCACTACGTGGTCTCGATGCGAAAGTCCCGTTTGCTTTTGAAGTCCTTGAAGGTGGCAAGCGTCCGTTTGTATCCAGGGACCTCCTCTTTCCTTTTGCTGCTGCTCATTACATCGCAGGCTGTTAGATAGAATTCTTTCGCGTCCACATCGTTACCGGCGATGGTGGAACACCAAAGCAAAGGGACGAGGACAAAATCGAAAACCCAGTCGTTCATCAAAAACAACGGATACCCCTTGTTGGTACTAGCTGTAAGCACAATACGACCCAGCAGCCTAGCATACCGTTCTGCTACTACATCGACGCCAGCCCGAGGTTGGCCGGTGCGATCAAAGACCATTGCGTCGAGGTCTCGCAAAACGACCTCGAGGTCGCTGATCCCCATGATCCCTCGCAACCCATCAAAGCCTGAGGATCTCGCAACCGAGATAAAGTTTTCCAGAATGTAATCAACTTGTTGTTCAAAGATGAACATACTTTCGCCAAGAGGAAGACTGCTCATTTCCAGACCGCCAGCGAAAATCTTCACACGAACTGCCGACGACAGGTCTTTGATAAATGGACTCAGAGGATAGTAAAGCCTTAAATAGACCGGATCGCGAAGTGCCAGAAGGTCGCCATAAGCACGCTCCTCGGCGGTTAGCCGAGGCCAGACACGCTCCAGCCAGCAGAAGCATAAACTGATAATACTATCATCAGGCTCGCTAGCTAATGTCATGAGGGTCCGCAGTCTCATATGCCGAGCTTCGTCAGCTTCACAGAGGTGAAGCAACATCCTCAACCCGTCCGCCCTATCACCAGAATCGGGCATTTCGCAAACAAACAACGCTGCGGTCAAAGCAAAGCATCGTTGCGTCTCACTTAATTCGGCGGAATCCAATTTTTCCATGAGCCGCTGCCGCACAGCCATCAAAGCCTGCGGGTGTCTTTCTTTTGGGTCGGCAACGGCAACCTCCCACAGATACTTGAGTACCTCGCTGTGCTTCGTTGAGGTCGCATCTTCATTCAAACAATCCTGGTATCGCGCATCGACGTCCACCGTGGTGATGCCGGGCTGATTCGGAATGTGCGGGCGTCCACAATTCCTGCTCGTTCCTCCGGCAAACGGTCCGCGCTCAGCAACTCGACCAGCTTCCGCCGGTGTAAAATGCGTAGACGACGCCGAACACGGCCCGTCTATAAGCAGAGCGCGCAAGGACTGAACGCGGTTTCCTGCGGTCACCGCGTCGAGTAAATTCTTGAATTGACCATGTTCGTTGCATTCGATGCGCGTCGTCGCCTGGAGGACATTTGGGATAGGCGCATCTGGCGTCATGCGCGCGACGATGACCCTTGCTGCGTCGGAATTCTTTTCGGTCTCAAGAGCTGGCAGGTATTCGGCCTGACACCACGGCGAGTCACGAAAGTCCGCGTCGATACAAACCAGCACGAATCGCGAGTTGCTCAGCGCGTTGCTGACGGCTGCTTGAATCTTCTTATCCCGGATATCCGCATTGTTGTCATACCAAACGCTGGCGTTGCTCTCAACGAGACGTTGTACAAGGCTCGCAGAGTACTTGTCACCTCGGTTGTGGCTAATGAAAGCATCGTATCGGAATGCGCGCTCACCCAGCGTCCGGTCCCAGAATTTCGGCATGAAAGAATCAAAATTAACGATGCCCGTCTTCATCGCAGATCTCTCCTTCTAGCCTGGCGCTCCGAAACAATCCGCACTTTACGATTAATGTCACGGCTACAGTGGGCTTCCCCATAGCTTCCGCAACGATCAAATGTAAGTGTCACAAACTCGCCACCTGCATTTCGCGGGCGTGATCGAGGATAATTGTCCTTGTCGCAATATACCAAGTCCCGGAATGGCTGACTCGGCTTGAGATTCCCGAACCGCGGCTTGTCTGATTCAACAGGAAACCCGGACGTTTGGAGGTTCCCACAAACGCCGCAAGGCGGATGGACCGTTAGCGGTGCGGCTCGACCGGTCACCCATTTTCAGACCGTCAGCGCCGACGGCCACCTCGCAGTTTGGCAAGGC
>NZ_WNKS01000041.1 GCF_009720655.1 Rhodoblastus acidophilus
GCCGGCCTTATCTGGGTCGCGATGGATGACGATGTCGTGGGGGCGCACCAGCGCCTCGTCTCCGCCGTGTTCACGTCCCTTGAACAGATTGTAATTGCCCAAAAACTTGAACACGAAGGGGCTCGCCGGTTTTTCATAGACGTCCTGCGGCGGGGCGAACTGTTCGATGCGGCCGGCGTTCATCACCGCGACGCGGTCTGAGACTTCCAGCGCCTCCTCCTGGTCGTGGGTGACGAAAATCGTGGTGACGTGGATGGTGTCGTGCAGGCGGCGCAGCCAGCGGCGCAACTCTCTGCGAACCGTCGCATCCAGCGCGCCAAACGGCTCGTCGAGAAGCAGCACGCGCGGCTCCACGGCCAGGGCGCGGGCGAGCGCCACGCGTTGGCGCTGGCCGCCCGAGAGCTGCGAGGGATAGCGCCGCGCCATATTGCCGAGCTGGATCAGGTCGAGCAGCGACTGCACCTTCTCCCGGATCTGCGCCTCATTGGGCCGCTCGCGGCGCGGTTTGGCGCGGAGGCCGAAGGCGATGTTTTCGAAGACGTCGAGATGCTTGAACAGGGCGTAGTGCTGGAAGACGAAACCGATGCGCCGCTTGCCCAGATCGACGTCGGAGACGTCGACGTCGTCGAACAGCACGGGGCCGGACCCCACGTCGGCCTGTTCGATGCCGGCGATCACCCGCAACAGCGTGGTCTTGCCCGAGCCCGACGGCCCGAGCAGCGCGACCAACTCGCCGGAATTGATCTTCAGGTCGATGTTGCGGAGAATCGGGTTGTCGCCGTAGCTCTTCGAAATATCCCGGATTTCGATGGTCATTGCGCCTGTCCTTGATGCTGCTGCTGGAGGTCGCGCGCGGTCTTCCATTCGATCGCGGTCTTGGCGATCAGGGTGAAGACGGCGAGCAGCGCCAGCACGGAGGCGACAGCGAAGGCCGCCTGGTTGTTGTATTCGTTCCAGAGTTTTTCGATGCGCAGCGGCATGGTGTCGTTGACGTCGACATGGCCAGACACCACGGAGACCGCGCCGAACTCGCCGAAGGCGCGCGCCGTGCACAGGATCACGCCATAGAGCAGCGCCCACTTCACATTGGGCACTGTGATCTTCCAGAAGGTGCGCCAGCCCGAGGCGCCGAGCGACAAAGCCGCCAACTCCTCCTCCGTCCCCTGCGATTCCATCAGTGGCGTCAGCGCGCGCGCGACAAAGGGGAAGGTGACGAAAATGCTCGCGAGCACGATGGCGAGCGGCGTGAAGATCACGCCGGTAAAATCGCGGGCGAAGGCGAGCGGAAAGCCGTGCTCGAACCCGACCCAGCGCAGCGAGAACGGGTCCGGCCAGGTGAGATGCGTCGCCCAGTCGCCGAAAATGCCGTTGCGGCCGAGCAGCAGCACGAAGACGAGACCGGCGACCACGGGAGACACCGAGAACGGCAGATCAATCAGCGACAGCAGCAGGGCGCGTCCGCGAAAATTGAATTTGGTGGTCGCCCAGGCGGCGGCGAGGCCGAAGACGATGTTCAGCGGCACGACGATGGCCGCCACCCCCAGGGTGAGGCCGATCGCGCTCCAGGTGCGCGAGGTTTGCACCGCGGCCTCCGCGAGCTTTCGGGTCTGGACGGCGGTGAGCGTCGCGCCCTCGGGGGGCTGGGGCGGCCAGAACACCGCGAGATAGCCGTCAAAACCCTTGGCGAAGGCCTGGACGAAGACATTGATCAGCGGCAGCAGGATGAAGATGGTGAGGAAGGACACGGCCAGCAGGATCAGCGTCGCGCGCACCACCGGGTGGGCCGGCGGCGTGGGTTTTGCTGAGGTCAGGACGGTCTTGGCGATGGGCGCTCCGGCCATTTCGAAAACTCCGGGTCAGGCCGTCCGCTCATGGCGGCGGGAGAAGGATTCGAGCCCGTTGATGACGAGCAGGACGAGCAACGAGATCGCCAGCAGCACCATGCCGATGGCGGCGGCCTGCGCGTATTGGAAATCGTCGAGCCGCGTGACGATCTGCAAGGGCGCGATTTGCGACTTGCCGGGGATGTTGGCGGCGATGAAGATGACCGAACCGTATTCGCCAACGGCGCGGGCGAAGGCCAGCGCCACGCCGGAGACCCAGGCCGGCAGGATTTCCGGGAAGATCACGCGGCGAAACACGGTCAGGGGCGAGGCGCCAAGGCTGCGCGCGGCGGTCTCGAATTCCGGGTCCCATTCCAGCAGCACCGGCTGCACCGTGCGCACGACGAAGGGCAGGCCGACGAACACCAGCACGATGACGATGCCGGCGGTCTGGCCGGTGTAGGGAAAGGTCAGCCAGTCCAGCGCGCCAGGACTGAGCAACGGTCCGGCGCCCAGCCATGCCGCGAGCGTGTTGACGCCAGCGACCAGACGCGGACCAAAACCGCCGAGCCAGCCGTCCTTGAGGAACAGGCTAGCAAAAGTCAGGCCGGCCACCGCCGTCGGCAGGGCGAAGGGAAAGTCGATGATGGCGTCGAACAGCCGGCGAAAGGGAAAATCGTAGCGCACCAGCACCCAGGCGACGATCAGGCCGAACACGGCGTTGATCAGCGCGGCGGTGGTCGAGGCGAAGAAGGTCAGGCGCAGCGAGGCGGTGACGACGGGATCGCTGATCACGCGTAAAAATTCCGCCGGGCTCATCTGCCCGGCTTTCAGCGCCAGCGCCGCCAGCGGCAGCAGCACCAGCGCCGAGAGATAGAACAGGGTGTAGCCAAGCGTCAGCGGCAGGCCGGGAATGACGCGGGTGTTTCGGGTTCGAAAAATGCCGCGGACGCGCGGGGCGGGCGCCGCCGGCTCACGGGCGAATTCCGTTTCAAAGGTCATAGGGGGACTCCAGCTGCGCGCCGGCCGGCGGGGAGGCTCTGCCGGCGCGCCATACGATCAGTTCGTCGGCTTGTAGAACTGGTCGAACACGCCGCCGTCGCCGAAGAAGGTGACTTGCGCCTTGCCCCAGCCGCCAAAGGTCTCGTCATTGGTGAACAGCGGTATTTTCGGCAGGTCGGCGCCATATTTGGACAGCGCGGCGAGGTCGCGCGGGCGATAGTGCAGCTGTCCCGCAATGTCCTGGGCTTCCGGCGAATAGAGGAAGGACAGATAGGCTTCCGCCACCTTGCGCGTGCCGCGCTGGTCCACGACCTTGTCGACGACGGCGACCGGCGGCTCCGTGAGGATTGATTTTGACGGATAGACGATGTCGAATTTTTCCGGGCCGAACTCGTCCTTGGCGAGCCAGAGTTCGTTTTCCCAGTTGAGCAGCACGTCGCCGATCTGCTTTTGCGCGAAGGTGACGGTGGAGCCGCGCGCGCCGGTGTCGAGCACGGGCACGTGCTTGTTGAAGATTTCCGCGACCTTTTTCCGCGCGTCCTCGTCATTATAGATCGGGAAATCCTTGGCGGCGGCGATGGCGGCCTGCGCCTCCGCCTGGCCCTCGGCCGTGGAGAAATCGTGGGTTCTGGCGTTGCCGAACGCGCCCCACAGCGTCAGGAACACCCAGCGTGCGCCGCCCGAGGTTTTGGGGTTGGCGGTGATCACCTGCACGTCGGGGCGCAGCAGGTCGCTCCAATCCTTGATGCCCTTCGGATTGCCTTTCCGGACGAGGAAGGCGATCGTGGACGTGTAGGGCGCGGCGTTGTCGGGATATTTGTTCTGCCAGCCTGGATTGATCAGTCCGGCCTTTTCCACGGCGGAGACATCGGAGCCGAGCGCCAGGGTGACGACGTCGGCGTTGAGGCCGTCGATGACAGAACGCGCCTGCTTGCCGGAGCCGCCGTGCGACTGCTGGATGGAGAGGTCGTCGCCGGTTTCGCGCTTCCATTTGGCGATGAAGGCGGA
>NZ_WNKS01000042.1 GCF_009720655.1 Rhodoblastus acidophilus
ACCACCGCGCAGCTCTCCGCCTTCACCAGCCTGATCGACAGCGGCAGCGCCACGACGCAGTTCCAGGTTTACCTGCGCGGCGCCGGCGGCGTGGTGGATTTCACCAGCCGCGTGACCGGCGCTGACTCCGTCAACATCTCGGACGGCGGACTGACGGCGGGCGCGACAGTCACCGGCTCGTCCAATGCCGACGTGTTTAACGATTCGCAGTTCAACGACGTTCTGAATGGCGGCGCGGGCGCCGACACGTTCAACGACAGCTACAGCGGCGACGCCGACACGTTCAACGGCGGCGCCGGCGCCGACACCTTCCAGCTCAACGTCGGCGGCGCCGGCGCGGTGGATGGCGGAGCCGACACCGACACGGTCAAGTCTTACGACCTCGGCGGCTACAGCTTCAGCAATGTCGAGGTGCTCGACACCTACTTCGTCTTCGCCACGACGGCGCAGCTCTCCGCCTTTACCAGCCTGATCGACGGCGGCGCCGCCACGACGCAGTTCCAGGTTTACCTGCGCGGCGCCGGCGGCGCGATCGACTTCACCAGCCGCGTGACCGGCGCCGATTCCGTCAACGTCTCCGACGGCGGATTGACGACGGGAATGACGGTCACCGGTTCGTCCAATGCCGACGCGCTCAGGGATTCGCAATTTAATGACACCTTGAACGGCGGCGCAGGCGCCGACACGTTCAATGACGACCACAGTGGCGATACCGACACGCTGAACGGCGGCGCCGGCGCCGATACCTTCCAGCTCAACGGCGGGGCCGGCGCGGTGGATGGCGGAACCGACACCGACACCGTCAAGGCATACGACCTCGGCGGTTACAGCTTCAGCAATGTCGAGGTGCTCGACACCTACGACGTCTCCGCCACCACCGCGCAGCTCTCCGCCTTCTCCAGCCTGATCGACAGCGGCGCCGCCACGACGCAGATCCAGTTTCACCTGCGCGGCGCCGGCGGCGCGATCGACTTCACCAGCCGCGTGACGGGCGCCGACTCCGTCGTCGTCGCCGATGGCGGGCTGACGGCGGGCATGACGGTCACCGGCTCCTCCAACGCCGACGTCCTCAACGACTCGCAGTTTGACGATGTTCTGAACGGCGGCGCGGGGTCCGACACGTTCAACGACAACTCCGCTAACGACACCGACACGTTGAACGGCGGCGCCGGGGCCGACACCTTCCTGCTCTACGCCGGCGGCGCCGGAACGGTGGATGGCGGAACCGAGACCGACACGGTCAAATCCAGCGACCTCGGCGGCTGCAGCTTCAGCAATGTCGAGGTGCTCGAAACCTGGTCCGTCTACGCCACCACCGCGCAGCTCTCCGCCTTCACCAGCCTGATCGACAGCGGCAGCGCCACGACGCAGTTCCAGGTTTACCTGCGCGGCGCCGGCGGCGTGGTGGATTTCACCAGCCGCGTGACCGGCGCTGACTCCGTCAACATCTCGGACGGCGGACTGACGGCGGGCGCGACAGTCACCGGCTCGTCCAATGCCGACGTGTTTAACGATTCGCAGTTCAACGACGTTCTGAATGGCGGCGCGGGCGCCGACACGTTCAACGACAGCTACAGCGGCGACGCCGACACGTTCAACGGCGGCGCCGGCGCCGACACCTTCCAGCTCAACGTCGGCGGCGCCGGAACGATTGACGGCGGAACCGAGACCGATACGGTCAAGTCCTACGACCTCGGCAGCTACAGCTTCAGCAATGTCGAAGTGCTCGACACCTATTCTGTCTACGCCACGACGGCGCAGCTCTCCGCCTTCTCCAGCCTGATCGACAGCGGCCATCCCACCACGCAGATCCAGGTCTATCTGCGCGGCGCCGGCGGCGCGATCGACTTCACCAGCCGCGTGACCGGCGCCGACTCCGTCAATGTGGATGGCTACAGCTTGACGGCGGGCGTGACGGTTACCGGCTCGTCCAATGCGGACGTTTTTTCCGGTTCAAGCTACGCCGACATACTGAGGGGCGGCGCGGGCGCCGACACGATTTATGGCCTGGGTGGCGTCGACGTTCTGGAGGGCGGCGCCGGAAACGATGTCCTCGATGGCGGCGGTGAGGGCGACACGGTGTCCTACGCAGGCGCCACGGCCGGCGTGACGGTCAACCTGGCGACCACTGCCGCGCAGAACACCGGCGGGGCCGGGACCGACACGCTCAAAAATTTCGCCAATCTCACGGGGTCGGGTTTCAACGACCAACTGACGGGCGACGCTTTCGCCAACATCCTTGACGGCGGCGCCGGCGACGACATCCTCAACGGCGCCGGCGGCGCGGACGTCATGATCGGCGGGCTGGGTAACGACACCTTTATCACCGATGGCGGCGACACCATCACCGAAGCCGCCAGCGCCGGCGCGGACACGGTGCAGAGCTCGGTCACACTGACGCTCGGCGCCAATCTCGAAAACCTGACCCTCACCGGGACCGCCGCGATCAACGGAACCGGCAATGCGCTCAACAACACGATCGTCGGCAACGACGCCGCCAATGTGCTCAACGGCGGCGGCGGGACCGACACGCTGATCGGCGGTCTCGGCAACGACACCTATGTCACCGATGGCGGCGACACGATCACCGAAGCCGCCAGCGCCGGAACGGACACGGTGCAGAGCTCGGTGAGCCTCACGCTCGGCGCCAACCTTGAAAACCTGACCCTTACCGGAACAGCGGCGATCAACGGAACCGGCAACGCGCTCAACAACACGATGACCGGCAATGCCGCCGCCAATGTGCTCAACGGCGGCGGCGGGACGGACACGTTGATCGGCGGCCTCGGCGACGACACCTATGTCACCGACGGCGGCGACACGATCACCGAGGCGGCGAATGCCGGCACGGACACGGTTCAGAGTTCTGTGAGCCTGACGCTCGGGGCGAACGTCGAGAACCTGACCCTCACCGGGACCGCGGCGATCAACGGAACTGGCAACGCGCTCAACAACACGATCGTCGGCAACGACGCCGCCAACGTGCTCAACGGCGGCAGCGGGACCGACACGCTGATCGGCGGCCTCGGCGACGACACCTATGTCACCGATGGCGGCGACACCATCACCGAGGCGGCGAATGCCGGAACGGACACGGTGCAGAGTTCTGTGAGCCTGACGCTGGGGGACAATCTCGAAAACCTGACCCTCACCGGGACCGCCTCCGACGGAACCGGCAACGCGCTAGACAACACCATCACCGGCAACGACGCCGCCAATGTGCTGAACGGCGCGGGTGGAGCTGACGTCCTGATCGGCGGCCTCGGCGACGACACCTATGTCACCGATGGCGGCGACACCATCACCGAGGCGGCGAATGCCGGAACGGACACGGTGCAGAGCTCGGTGAGCCTCACGCTCGGCGACAATCTCGAAAACCTGACCCT
>NZ_WNKS01000044.1 GCF_009720655.1 Rhodoblastus acidophilus
TTCGTCGGCAAGGAACGCAAGTACAACAGGCGGTTCCTGCAAATGTGCTCGCATTATCTCGTCGATCCCGTCGCCTGAGGCGCTGCTCAACGCAGCAAGCGGCGCTGACAGCAGCGGCCAAACGCGGGAAAAACGGCGGCGCAGCGGCGCGAGCGCGCCGTTGGGGCGCAGGATGCGTTTCGATCCACGCCCGCGCGCACTGCCGCCAACACAGCTCGTCAACACCAAATGTCGCCGCCATTAAGCGCGGCGTCCGCTCAAGAGCGGCGCCGGCTCCGCTCCTTTGCTCAGCGGCCTCACACCACCACGAAGTTGGTGTTGGCGAGCGTGTTGAGCCCCGTCGAAAGCGTTGCGAACTGAACCGCCGCCCCGGCGCCGTTGCCATCGGCGTCGTAATACAGTCCGCCGACGCCGGCGTTGTAGATGAGCCGATCGGTGGCGTCATGCGCACCGGCGCCGATATAGAACGCGTCCGCCGACAAGGTTCCAAGCGTGGTGAGGCTGGCGAATACCGAGTGGTCAAGCGCGATTTTGTCGTCAACCACCGAGAAGCCGACGATTGTGTCGACATTGCTCACGCCGTTCAGCGTGGTGTTGAAGAGGTATCTGTCAGCTCCCAGGCCGCCCTCCAGGGTGTCGGTGCCCAGGCCGCCGCTAAGTACGTTGGCGGCGGCGTTGCCGATCAGATGGTTGGCGAGACCGTTTCCGGTGGCGTTGATCGCGGCGGAGCCGGTCAGCGTCAGATTCTCGATGTTCTGCCCCGCCAGAGAAAAGGTCACCGAGGCGTTCACGGTATCAACGCCCCCGCCAGCGGCTTCCTTGACCACGTCGCCGGCGTTGTCGACGTAATAGGTGTCGTCGCCGAGGCCGCCGATCAGCACGTCCACGCCGGCGCCGCCGTTGAGCACGTTGGCGGCGGCGTTGCCGGTGATGGTGTTGTTCAGCGCGTTGCCGGTTCCGTCGGAGGCGGTCCCGGTGAGGGTCAGGTTTTCGAGATTGTCCCCGAGCGTCAGGGTGACCGAGCTCTGCACCGTGTCTGTGCCAGCATTAGCGGCTTCGATGATCGTGTCGCCGCCATCGGTGACATAGGTGTCGTCGCCGAGGCCGCCCTCCATGACGTCAACGCCGCCGCCGCCGTTGAGCACGTTGGCGGCGGCGTTGCCGATCAGATAATTGGCGAGACCGTTTCCGGTAGCGTTGATCGCGTCGGAGCCGGTCAGCGTCAGATTTTCGATGTTCTGCCCCGCCAGTGAGAAGGTCACAGAGGCAATCACGACGTCGACGCCGCCGCCGGAGACTTCCCGGACCACGTCGCTGGTATTGTCGACGTAATAGGTGTCGTCGCCGAGGCCGCCAATCAGCACGTCCACGCCGGCGCCGCCGTTCAGGACATTGGCGGCGGCATTGCCGGTGATCGTGTTGTTGAGCGCGTTGCCGGTTCCGTTGATCGCGGCGGTTCCGATGAGGGTCAGGTTTTCGAGATTGTCCCCGAGCGTCAGGCTCACAGAACTCTGCACCGTGTCCGTTCCGGCGTTCGCCGCCTCGGTGATCGTGTCGCCACCATCAGTGACATAGGTGTCGTCGCCGAGACCGCCCTCCATGACGTCAGCGCCGCCGCCGCCGTTGAGCGCGTTGGCGGCGGCGTTGCCGATCAGATGATTGGCAAGACCGTTCCCGGTGGCGTTGATCGCGCTGGAGCCGGTCAGCGTCAGATTTTCGATGTTCTGCCCCGCCATCGAGAAGGTCGCCGAGGCAATCACGACGTCGACGCCGCCGCCGGAGACTTCCCGGACCACGTCGCTGGTATTGTCGACGTAATAGGTGTCGTCGCCGAGGCCGCCAATCAGCACGTCCACGCCGGCGCCGCCGTTCAGGACATTGGCGGCGGCATTGCCGGTGATCGTGTTGTTGAGCGCGTTGCCGGTTCCGTTGATCGCGGCGGTTCCGATGAGGGTCAGGTTTTCGAGATTGTCCCCGAGCATCAGGGTGACCGAGCTCTGCACCGTGTCTGTGCCAGCGTTAGCGGCTTCGATGATCGTGTCGCCGCCGTCGGTGACATAGGTGTCGTTGCCGAGACCGCCCTCCATGACGTCAGCGCCCCCGCCGCCGTTGAGCGCGTTGGCGGCGGCGTTGCCGATCAGATGATTGGCGAGACCATTGCCAGTGGCGTTGATCGCGCTGGAGCCGGTCAGCGTCAGATTTTCAATGTTCTGCCCCGCCATCGAGAAGGTCGCCGAGGCAATCACGACGTCGACGCCGCCGCCGGAGACTTCCCGGACCACGTCGCTGGTATTGTCGACGTAATAGGTGTCGTCGCCGAGGCCGCCGATCAGCACGTCCACGCCGGCGCCGCCGTTCAGGACATTGGCTGCGGCATTGCCGGTGATGGTGTTGTTCAGCGCGTTGCCGGTTCCGTTGATCGCGGCGGTTCCGGTGAGGGTCAGGTTTTCGAGGTTCGCCCCGAGCGTCAGGCTGACGGAGCTCTGCACCGTGTCCGTTCCGGCATTCGCAGCCTCGGTGATGGTGTCGCCACCATCGGTGACATAGGTGTCGTCGCCGAGGCCGCCGATCAGGATGTCAGAGCCGCCGCCGCCATTGAGAATATTGGCGCCGTCGTTGCCGCTGATCGTGTTGTTGAGCGCGTTTCCGGTTCCGTTGATGGCGGCGGCGCCGGTGAGGACGAGAAGC
>NZ_WNKS01000046.1 GCF_009720655.1 Rhodoblastus acidophilus
CACTGACACCAGGCGAACGCGGCCAAAGCCGCCGCGCCAGAAAAGTCACTTCGCGGGATTCGACCGTGGGTAGTTACATTGCGACAGTTCGAGGAGCGTCAAATGATTTTGTACGGAGCAAATTATCTTGAATGCATTAGGAGTAATCTTGCTAACTCAGCAAGCAACCGTGTTGCTGTTGCTTTCTGGGGGGATGGAGCAATAAAATCCCTCGGAATAGAACACCCAGAAAACTACGAAATAATTTGCAATCTGACCATGGGCGGAACGAATCCAAAAGAAATAAAGCGGTTAATTGAACAGGGGTACTCCGTCCGACATTCTCCTCGGCTTCACGCCAAGGTATTCCGCTTTGACAACGCCGCCGTTGTCGGATCAGCAAACGCCTCCGCGAATGGGTTAAATTTCGAGGGTTTGGAACTGGGTGGCTGGTCCGAACTCGGCTATCTAATAACGGAACCTCAGCAATTGCAGAAACTCGATATTTGGTTGGATAACGAGTTCTCAGCAGCCTTGAATATAGATAAAGCGGATCTGAAGGTCGCTGCGAAGCGACACTTCGACGGACGCAGCCAGCGCCCCCCCGTATTGCAAGAGCAGAAGTTTAAAAATTTGTTGGATGCGGTAATTGCTGGCACAGAAGAGTTTGTTGATAGGCCCATCTATTTAACATGCGACACCACGAATTTGGGCAGCCGGGGTCGTGCCGTGCAACAAACCGTTAAGAGTCCGTCCGGGAAGTTTAGTTTGGCAAGCAAAGCTTTCGCAGCATGAGGCGGATTGAGGCGAGGCGGATGAACGCCAAGGCGTTTCGCGTCAGGTTTTCGAAGTCCTTCGCCAACCTTCGGCATCGTCCGAGCCACGCCAAGGTGCGCTCGACAACCCATCTTCTCGGGATGACTTCGAAGCCTTCCGCCTGATCGGAGCGCTTCACGATCTCGGTCGTGACGAACGGCAAAGCCTTCTTCTGGGCCGCTTTGAACTTTGGACCCTGATAGCCGCCGTCGGCGAAGAGTTTGCTCAAGAACGGATAGAGCCCGAACAGGGTCGATAAAACCAAACCGCCGCCGTCGCGGTCCTGAATGTCGGCGGGATGAACCACGGCGTGCAGCAGCAGGCCTACCGTATCGACGAGGATATGGCGCTTCTTGCCCTTGATCTTTTTCCCCGCGTCGTAGCCGTTCGGATCGACGCAAGGCCCCCTTTTTCCGCGCTCTTCACGCTTTGGCTGTCGATGACGCAGGCGGTTGGGCTGGCTTCACGCCCCATCGCTTCGCGGCATTTCACATAGAGCGCATGGTGAATGCGATAGAGCGTGCCGTCCCAGTTCCAAAGATCGAAATAGTCGAACAGCGTGCTGCGCGGCGGCAGATCCTTCGGCACGTAGCGCCATTGGCAACCTGTGCTCAAAACGTACATCAGCCCGTTGACGATCTCGCGCAGATCAACCGAGCGCTTGCGACCGCCGCGCTTGGCGGGCGGAATCAGTGGCGCGATATGCTCCCATTCGGCATCGGTGACATCGCTGGGATAACGCAGTTTGTCGCGGGCATATTTCGGGCGGTTCTCGGTGGTCCACATCGGCGGCCCCTCCAGAATCAGGCCGCAACCTCTGAATCACAAATGATTCAGCCGATTCAACTTCTTTTCGGACCGACACTAATACCAAGTCTCCGAGAGACTGACTCGGCGGCGGATTCCCGAATCGGCTTTTGTTTGATTCAACAGGCGAACCTGGA
>NZ_WNKS01000047.1 GCF_009720655.1 Rhodoblastus acidophilus
GCGTTCATGGCGTGTTCCGGTCGTTTTGCATGGCCCACAGGCGTGCATAGAGCCCGTTGGGGTTCTTCAGCAACTCGTCGTGGCTTCCCGCCTCGACAAGGCGCCCGTCGACCATGCCGATGATCACGTCGCAATCGCGCACGGCGGCGAGGCGATGGGCGATGATGAAGACGGTGCGGTTTTTCACGATCTGGCGCATGTTCTGTTGGACGATGCGCTCGCTCTCGTAGTCGAGCGCGGAGGTCGCCTCGTCGAAAATCAGAATCGGCGGATTGGTGGCCAGCGCCCGAGCGATGGCGATGCGCTGGCGCTGGCCGCCGGACAGATTGGCGCCGCGCTCCTCGATCATCGTGTCATAGCCCTGGGGGAGCTTGGCGATGAATTCGTCCGCCCCCGCAAGCCGCGCCATCGCCATCACATGCGCGCGCGGCATGGCCGGATTGGCCAGCGCGATATTGTCGTGAATCGAGCGGTTGAACAGAAGGTTTTCCTGGAGCACCACGCCGATATGGGTGCGCAGCCAGGCGGGATCGACCTGGGACAGGTCCATGTCGTCGAGCAACACCTGACCTTCCTCGGGGATATAGAAGCGCTGGATCAGCTTGGTCAGCGTCGATTTGCCCGAGCCGGACGGCCCCACAATGCCGATCACCTTGCCCGGATTGACCCGCAGCGAAATCTGCTTGAGCACTTGCGGCGCATCGGGCCGGTAGCGGAACGACACGTTGCGGAACTCGACTTTTCCGCGCGGCGGCGGCAGCTGCGCGCGCGTGGCGGGGGTCGGCTCCGGCGGATTGTTGAGAATGTCGCCGAGACGCTCGACCGAAACCTGCACCTGCTGAAAATCCTGCCAGAGCTGCGACAGCCGCAACACCGGCTGCGCCACTTGCCCGGCGATCATGTTGAAGGCGACCAGTTCGCCCACCGTAAGATCGCCGTCGATCACCGCCTTGGCGCCGAACAGCAGCAGGGCGGCGCTCGACAGCTTGTTGACATATTGAATGGCGTTCTGGCCCTTGGCGCCGAGCATGGTGGTGTCGAAGGCCGAGCGCACATAGGCCGCGAGCCGCTCCTCCCACTGCTTGCCGACGACCGGCTCGACCGCCGCGGCCTTGATCGTCTGCATGCCGACGATGGATTCGACCAAAAACTGTTGGCTTTCGGCGCCGCGATTGAATTTCTCGTTGAGGCGTTCGCGCAGCAGCGGGCGCGCGATCGCGGCGATGCCGAGATAGAGCGGAATGGTCGCGAGCACGACCAGGGTCAACTTCCAGGAATAGGCGAACAGGACCGCGATGAAGACAAAGGTGAACAGCAAGTCGAGCGCCGAAAACAGCCCCTGTCCCGTGAGGAAGGCGCGGATCGTCTCGAGCTCGCGCACGCGCGCCACGGTCTGCCCCGTCGGCCGGGTCTCGAAATAGGAGACGGGCAGTCGCGCCAGATGGCGAAACAGCCTCTGCCCCAATTCAACGTCGATGCGATTGGTGGTGTGCGACAGCGCGTAGCTGCGCAAATATTGCAGGGCGACGTCGAACAGCCCGATGATGGCGAGGCCGCCGACCAGCACGAACAAGGTCGAATAGGCGCGATGCGTCAGCACCTTGTCGATCACCACCTGGAAGAACAGCGGTGAAACCAGGGCGAAGAGTTGAACGAAGAACGAAGCGATCAGCACGTGGATCAGCGGCTTGCGGTAACGCCACAACGACGGCGCAAACCAATGGAAGCCGAA
>NZ_WNKS01000048.1 GCF_009720655.1 Rhodoblastus acidophilus
GGAGCGGTCCGCCAACGTGTCGCCGTGAAAACAAAGACTTAACCAAGCCGATCCGGCGGCGACGCAATCTCGGCGCCGGGAGACAGCCGTCGACCGGCGCTGTCACGCTCAAGCGGCGCCCCCCCTCCTCGTCGCCGTGCTGCTCAGACTGAAGCCGCTCGATGTTTTGGCTCCGCTCCTGCGTGTTTTGCTGCTTGTCACGGTCGCTCAAAATGGCGTTTTCCTCCACGACTTCCGGAGTTGGTCCGCCGAGGGCGCCGCGCCAGCCCGGTTTGTGACCCTAATGCAAGCGGCAGGAGCCGCACGCCGCCCGACTTGCTGGGCGAGGCCGCGCGCCATCGGCGGTTACAGCCCCGTCCCCGGCCCTTGCTCTTTAGTCTTGAGAAATGGCTCCATGGGCTAAGCGAGAGGCGCCACGTCCATGGCCGCGCCGGTGTCTGCGACTGCGATATTCGCATAGCCCCCGCGAGATCGACATCCAGCATTGCGGCAGGGACTCCCTGCCGGACCGCCCCGCGCCTCGGCCGAACTCGCCGACCATGGTTTTCGGGTTGTGGAGGCGGCGGACGGCACGGAGGCGCTACGCCTGATCGGCGGAAATCTCGATATCGATGTCCTCGTCACCGACCTGACCATGGCGCGGACGAGCGGGGTCGAACTGATCCAGGCGGCGCAAGCCGCAAGGCCTCGCGTGCCCGCGATCCTGATCACCGGCAACGCCATGGAGGCCGCGACATCGTTCATGGCGGAAGCCGCGCATGAAACAGTCGACCCTGTGCGCAAGCCGATCGACTCCACCGACCTTGCCGAGCGCATCATGGACCTGGTCGAAAGATCTGTCCTGTCCACGTCGGCCTCTTGCGAGATCATCGGAGAACCTTGATCTAAACGCTAACGGCCATTGACGCGCGCGACAAACGCCTCCCGCCCCTCGTGTTGACAATAGAACTGTGCTCCATTCCTAATGAGTGTGTGAGCATTGGGTGGCCGGCTGACGCAAACCCCACTCACGGGCTCGACTGCAGGCTGACAATGAATATTCAGCAAGATCTTTTGCCGGAATCGGAACAACTTGCCCACGCGCGGACAGCTGAGGCGAAAGTTGAAACGCCTGTCCACACCGGGCTTCTGGCCTTGTGTGGCGTCGCCGCCTATTATCGCATCTCCGCCGACGCGAGCCATCTCGCCAAGGATCTTGCAATAGCGACGCCGGAGGAAACGCCAAGGGATATTGTGCGCGGCGCGGCGCGCATCGGTCTCAGGGCGCGCGTCATCGAACATCCCACGCCGCAGCGGCTCGCCAGCGCGCCCGTCCCCGCCCTGCTGCGCCTGAAGACCGGCTGCTACAGCGTGTTCGCCGGCAAGACGCCTGACGGCCGGTGGCGCATTGTCGATCCCGTCTCCCATGTCGCGCGCGAAGTCGCGATGGACGAACTGATCGCCGAGATCGAGCCGCTGCTGATCCTGGTGGCGCGCCGGCGTTTCGGCGCCGGGATCGACCCGAAAACATTCGGCTTCCATTGGTTTGCGCCGTCGTTGTGGCGTTACCGCAAGCCGCTGATCCACGTGCTGATCGCTTCGTTCTT
>NZ_WNKS01000049.1 GCF_009720655.1 Rhodoblastus acidophilus
CGGCGAGGTCGGATCCTGCGGCATCGTCATGGGGAAACTCCCGCGCTCGCCGGTCCTGGAGCGGCGTTGGCGAGAAGTCCGAGATAGGCGCTCGGATCTGTCGCGCCGATCGTGGCTGCGGGCAAATAAGGGTAGAACGTCAGATCGAGCCGGACAGGCCGGTTCTCCAATCTGGCCAGCAGCAGCATTTTCACCGCATCGAAGCTGATGGCGCCAAGACGCAGCGCCTCGGTCACAGCCTGTTCGACCTGATGCTGATGGAAGTTCTCCATCAATCGCAGCACCTGGATGAACTCGCGGCGCCCGGGATTGCCCATCCGCGCTTCCATCAGCCGCCGCAAACGATGAATGCATTCGGCAAGCGCCCAGCCGTCGAGCGGCGCGGCCTGGTCGAGCGCCTTGCTCTTGTGTTCCAGCAAAGCCAGATAATGCAGCGGGTTGTAAACAAAATCCGCCTTGTCGTAGCTGCGGACGTGGGTGGCGATCGTTTCGCCGCGGCAGGCGATCTCGACCCTGTCGACATACCCTTTCGCCAGGACCTCTTGATGGCCATAGCGCGTCGGAACCGAATAGTCGTTGTTGCGGTAACGCACCAACGACAGGGACGAGACGCGCGTGGCGACCTTGTGGCATGCGTCATAGGGCGCAGCCGGCAAATCCTTGAACGCGGCGAGGTCCGCCTGCATTCTCTCCGCGATCGTCGTGGTGTGGCCGCGCAAGACCGCCGCGCGCCTTTTGACGCAGGCGTCGAGAAAGCGCGCGTTGAGCGCGGCAAAACTCTCCGCGACCGGCAAAGGCGTCATGAAGTTGCGCCGGGCATAGCCGACCAGCCCTTCCACCTTGCCCTTGTCGTTTCCCTTGCCTGGCCTACCGAACCGGTCGTTGAAGAGGTAATGGCTTTGAAGTTCGGCGAACATATGCGAGCGCAGCCGCTGTCCGCCCTTGACGATCCGGGCGACTGCGAGCTGGGTGTTATCGTATAAAATGGACTGCGGCATGCCGCCGAAAAACTCAAACGCCGCAACATGGCCGTCGCAAAAAGCCTCGGCCGTTTCGGCGGGATAGGCTTTGACGAAACAGCCGTCCGAGTGTGGCAGGTCCACGCAAAGATAATGGAACCGGACCTTCTTGCCCGCGATATAGCCGTCCGCCTGACCGAAGTCGGCCTGGGCGTGGCCGGGACGATGGCTCAACGGCACGAACATCTCGCGGGCGCGCTGCATCGCCTGGGCGACATACTCGCGCACGATCGTGTATCAGCCGGAAAATCCTTCTTCCTCCCGCAGCCGGTCGAAAATCCGATGCGCGGTGTGGCGCTGCTTCTGATGAACGCTGCGATCGTCCTCAAGGACCTTGTCGATCCACGCCATGTGCGGACCAAGCTTCTTTGAAGCAGGCCGCTCTCGCCGCTGATAGCCGGGCGGAATCGAAAACTGGAGCATCTTCGAAATCGTGTTGCGATGAACGCCAAATCGCTTCGCCGCTTCCCGGCGGCTCATGCCGTCCGTCAAAACGGCGCATCTGATCTTCGCATAGAGTTCCACTGTGAACATCCTTTCAGCCTCTCCATGCCTAAGAC